>NZ_JACGUX010000079.1:0-599384 GCF_014076915.1 Colwellia sp. MB02u-14 | reverse complement strand
TATTTAACTTGTCTAGGCAAATTTTTGAGAGTGTAGTTTTTGATTTGTAATTATTTGTAATTATGTACAATTCTGTACAATTATTTACAATTATGTATACGTTCTACAGATTCTGATTACATATATTGTTTATGGGCATTTAGGTATGGTAGGCGCAACAATAAATATTTATGCTAAAAGGGAGTTATAAATATTTATTGTTAATCTGATTTTTAGAGCTATGAGCGTAATTCTAGTTTTGCTTCATCAAACTTATAAGTGGTTAAGCAATATTCACACGTCATTGATACACAACCTTGCTCTTCGATAATACTTGCCAATTCGCTTGGCGCAACCTGAGCAATAGCGGTTAAGCACTTTTCTTCAGAGCAGCTACATTGGTAATTAACATCTTGAGGTTCAAATAAGCGAACCTCTTCTTGATGATACAAACGATACAACAAACTCTCTGCGTCTAATGAAAATATTTCATCGGGTCTAATTGTATTGGTCAGTTGGCACAAGTGTTCAAAATCACTGAGTTGCTTTTCTTTGTTATCACCGTCGGGAAGTAGCTGAATTAAACTACCGGCAACCTGAGTATTATCGTTATTGTTAAATAACCAAATTTTCGTGGGTATTTGCTCTGAAACCTCAAAGTAATGCGCTAAACAATCGGCTAAGTTATCTTTATCAAGTGCAACAACACCTTGGTAAGGTTCGCCTTTTTCAGGACGTATGGTAATCACCATCGTGCCTTTACCGACTAAAGCTCTCAAGCCAACACCTTCAGTTGGCTCGGCTAAACGAGCGATACCGCGCATATTTTGATTATGATCGCCATTAACTGACATGTAGCTAATAGGTCCATCTCCTTGCAACTGCACAGTGATTTCCCCTTCAAACTTCAAAGTAGCAGTCAGCAAACAAGTTGCTGCAACTAACTCTCCTAACAATGTTTGCACACCCAAAGGGTATTCATGCAAAGCAATTATTTCTTGATACGTCTTGGTTAGTTGTACAAGCTCACCACGAGCATGTTTACCATCAAACAAATAGCGATTTAATACATCAGTTTTAGCCGTCACAGTTACATCCTCTCTTTAAATTCTTTTAGTTTTCGACGTTGTTTCTTATCAGGTTTAGTGTCGCTTGCTGGACTAAGTAAGATACCTTGTTTACGGGCAAAGGCATTTTTTTCACGCACAGCAACACTGTTATCTGTTTCTTGGTAAAGCGTTTGAGCAAAATTCGCATCTCGGCGTGTATCTGCTAGGGCAAGAACAATAATTTCTCGTTCTTCATAACTTTGGCGAAGCACAACTTTGTCACCTAAAGTAACGGCTTTACCCGACTTGGTTCGTTGACCATTATAGAACACCTTACCACCATCAATCATTTGTTTAGCAATAGCGCGAGTTTTATAAAAACGAGCAGCCCATAACCATTTGTCTAAGCGAATTGACGTGTTTTCAATTTTAGGCTGATTATGTTTCATATAATTGTCATTATCCTCTAAATAAATGCCGCGGCGAAAATATCATAATGGTTTATAATGTCTAGTTTTTTTAAACGGTGAATAGGTGAACTGGCAATATTAGTTTGCATATAATAGAACTAAATTGTTAATAAATATTTTATTCGCTATTCTATCCTTGTTGATAGTGTCTAGCTCAAGTACTATCAGGTAACAATAATAAAAACCCACATGAATTTTTATAAAGATAACCATGCAATTACCTTCAAACTTTTCTAATGCAGCCGACTTTCTCTCACAATTACCTCAGCAAAAAATAGCTAAGGTGATCAGTGCGCTTTTATTAGTTTATATTGCCTACGTTCTCGCCCAAATTTCTTGGCTTATTGCTCCTAGTGGGCAATATAAAACTTCTTCAAATGTCACCGTAAAACTTGCAACACACAACACCCCAAAAACTACAATTAGTTTAACAGATTTAAAGACATTGAACTTATTTGGTGTGTACACCGACAATATAGAAAAAGTTGAAACTTTTGAAGTAGAAAGTGCGCCTGAAACACAATTGAATTTAACGTTGTCAGGTGCTGTTGCCAGTGATGATAAAGAGACTTCTGCTGCTGTTATTGAAAATTCAGGAAAGCAGGACACCTATAGTCCAGGCGAAACGATCACCGGAACACGTGCAGTACTTGATACTGTCTTTCGTGACAGAGTACTTTTAAGGCATGCGGGGAAGCTTGAAACATTGATGCTTGATGGTTTTGATTACAGTGAAACGATTCAGCTGGAAGCTCAAAGCCGTCCTAAAAAAACGAACGCTAACATTAGAACAATAGATGATCGGTTAACATCACCTAATGTCATTGACCAAAGAACCAATAAAATGCTCAGTAAAAGCGTTAAGTCATTCAAAGAAGACATTAATGAAGACCCAAGTAAAATCACAGACTATTTAAAAATATCACCTGAACGCAAAGAGGGGAGAATAGTAGGTTATTCGTTGATGCCGGGGAAAAATAACGAGTTTTTCCAAAACGCAGGATTGAAATCTGGCGATGTGGCTATTCAAATGAATGGTTATGACTTAACTGCGCCAAGTGATGCAGCACAAGCACTTTCCGCATTAAAACAAGACAAAGAAGTCTCGCTATTAATTGATCGTAATGGCGAAATAACAGAAATAATATTTAGTATCGGTGGTTAACCCCTTTACTTATCAAAATTGAGAATTAAGCTATGATAAATTTATCTATGCGCCAACATTTTAGCGCTCCTTGGTATAAACGTGTATTAACAGCAGGCTTAACTGTTGTGATGATGAACACCGTATTATTTAGTGCATATACAAGTGCAGCTAAATACTCTCCAAATTTCAAGGACACTGAAATTGCCGAATTTATTAATATAGTCGGTAAAAATCTCAATAAAACCATGATCGTTGACCCCAACGTTCGTGGCAAAGTTAATTTACGCACCCAAGACGAGTTAACCGAACAACAATATTACCAAGTCTTCTTAAATGTGCTTGAAGTTTCTGGTTTCGCTGCTGTTGAAATGGACAATAATGTGGTCAAAGTTATTCGTAATAAAGATGCGAAGACCTCATCTATTCCCGTTGTTGGTGACGAAAACCCTGGCATAGGTGATGAAATGGTTACCCGTGTTGTTGAAGTTAAAAATGTAACCGTGCGTGAATTAACACCCTTGCTTCGTCAGCTTTCTGACCAAGCTGGTGGCGGCAATGTGGTTGATTATAGCCCTGCTAATGTCATCATGCTTACGGGTACTGCTGCCGTTGTTAATCGCTTAGTCAATATTATTGAACGTGTCGATAAAGCGGGCGACCAAGATGTACAAATCATTAAATTGCAATATGCATCTGCCGCAGAAATGGTGCGTATCATTGAAGCGATGAATAAATCAACACAAGGGAAGTCGGGTACATCAACCTTCCTTATTCCTAAAATAGTGGCAGATGAGCGGACTAATAGTGTGATAGTGAGTGGCGAATCTCAAGCGCGAGCTCGTGTCGCTAAATTGATTTCTCGTTTAGACAGCGAATTAGAAACTAACGGCAACACCCGTGTTTATTATTTAAAATATTCAAAAGCTGAAGATTTAGTTAAAGTTTTAGAAGGTGTCAGCAAATCAATAGAAGCAGAAAATAGCTCATCACAAGGCGGTAAACAAAGTAGTAAAAAACGTAATGTTAGTATTGATGCCCATGAAGACACGAATACCTTAGTTATTACCGCTCAGCAAGACATGCTCCGTTCTCTTGAAGATGTTATTCGTAAATTAGATGTACGACGTGCACAAGTCTTAGTTGAAGCAATTATTGTTGAAGTTTTTGAAAGTGACGGTGTTAGTTTAGGGGTGCAATGGTTTAGTGAAGAGGGTGGTTTTACACAATTTAACAATGGCCCTGCGCCAATTAGTGCTGTTGCAGCAGCAGCTGAGTCTGCACAAACTACTGCCGGAGATCCTGGATCATTTATCACTAACTCTTTAGGTGAAATTATAGGGCAAAATCCAGCAGGTAACGATATCAAAGGAGACTATTCATTAGCTGCAACCTTACTCGGTTCAGTTAGCGGTGGCATGTTTGGTATCATGAAAAATGGCTGGGGCGCTATTATACAAGCGGTGAGTAACGACACTAACTCTAATATTCTTGCAACGCCAAGTATTACCACACTTGATAATGAAGAGGCCCATTTCTTAGTGGGTCAAGAAATTCCAATTCTTACTGGCTCGTCTACAGGCAGTAATAATGGTAATCCTTTTCAAACCGTAGAACGCCAAGAAGTAGGAATAAAGCTAACCGTTACGCCACAAGTTAATGAAGGCAGTGGCGTGCAATTAACGATTGAGCAAGAGGTTTCTTCCGTCAGCGGTGCTACAGGTGTTGATATTTCTATTAATAAACGTGAAATAAAAACAGTGGTCATGGCTGATTCTGGCGCGACAGTAGTTCTTGGTGGCTTAATAGATGAAGATGTACAAGAAAGTGTGCAAAAAGTCCCGTTACTCGGAGACATTCCTTTTATTGGTCACTTATTTAAATCGACAACAACTTCAACACGTAAACGTAATCTCATGGTTTTCATTCGCCCAACCATTATTCGTGATGGCAAAATGATGAATGAAATCAGTAAAGATAAATATAACTATATTCGTGCTACTGAAATACGTAAACAAGAAGAAGGCTTGTCATTAATGAGTGATGAAAAAATGCCGTTATTACCTGAGTGGAATGACAAGTTGGCGTTACCTCCTTCATTCGATGAATACATGAAAGGAAGTCAATTAAAAGCGCCTAGTTTATTACCACCTGCTGTTGATGCCAAAGATGACAATTCATCAACTTCAGATGTAAAAGAACAATAATATGGCTGATCTTGACACGAGCGAAGCCATTGAAAGCATTTCCACCTTAAATGTCACAAGTCATGTGCAAAATATAGTGGAAGAAACCGTGCTGATAACCCGCCTACCTTTTAATTTTGCAAAGCGCCATAGTGTACTTATTAGCAAAAATAATGACCAATACACATTACACTGCTTGGCGAATGTTAGCAGTGCGGCCGTATTAGAAGTGCGTAGGGTATTAAAGACCACTTTTGCCATTGAGTTTCATTCATTAGATGAATTTGAACAGTTGCTGACTATTTCGTATCAACGAGATTCATCTGAAGCTCAGCAAATGATGGAAGATATTGGTAACGAAGTTGATTTATATTCCCTTGCGGATGAGATGACTGAAACTGAAGATCTTCTTGAGAATGAAGACGATGCCCCTATCATTAAATTGATTAACGCGATGTTGAGTGAAGCAATAAAGGAAAATGCTTCAGATATACACATTGAAACGTTTGAATCTACATTACAAATTCGTTTTCGAGTCGATGGTGTTTTAAGGGAAGTGTTGAAGCCTAATCGCAAACTTGCTTCATTACTCGTTTCTCGTATTAAGGTCATGGCAAAACTTGATATCGCTGAAAAACGTATTCCTCAAGATGGCCGGATTTCTTTGCGCATTGCCGGTCGAGCTGTTGATGTGCGTGTTTCAACAATGCCAACCGGTCATGGCGAGCGTGTCGTGTTACGTTTACTTGATAAAAACTCAGTACGTCTTGATCTTGAAGATTTAGGCATGACACTTGCTAATCGTAAAAAGTTTTCAAAACTTATTGATAAACCACACGGTATTATTTTAGTTACCGGTCCAACGGGGTCGGGTAAAAGTACCACGCTTTATGCGGGGTTAAGCCAGATTGACTCAAAAGAGCGCAATGTATTAACCGTTGAAGACCCCATCGAGTATGCTATTGAAGGTATTGGGCAAACTCAAGTTAACACCAAAGTGGATATGACCTTTGCTCGTGGCTTGCGCGCGATTCTTCGTCAAGATCCCGATGTGGTTATGGTGGGTGAAATTCGCGATTTAGAAACAGCCCAGATTGGTGTACAAGCAAGTTTGACCGGGCACTTAGTGATGTCAACATTGCATACTAACAGTGCCGCTGGCGCAATAACCCGCATGGAAGATATGGGTGTCGAGTCATTTTTGTTATCATCAAGCTTGTTGGGTGTGCTAGCCCAGCGACTCGTTAGAACGTTGTGCCCACATTGTAAAGAAAGCCATTTACCTGATGAGCCGGAACTTAAATTACTGGAACTACCTAAAGATAATACGCAAAAAATATATCGTGCTATTGGTTGTAGTGAATGTAGTCAAAAGGGCTATAAAGGACGCATGGGTATTCATGAGCTCATTGTTGTTGACGATAAAGTACGTGAACTCATTCATAACGGCAAAGGTGAGCAAGCTATCGAAAAGTTTATTCGCCAAAGTACGCCAAGCATTCGTCGTGATGGTTTTGATAAAGTCATCACAGGACAAACAACACTTGAAGAAGTTTTGCGTGTTACAAGAGAAGATTAACTAGAGTTTTATTATGGCAGCTTTTGATTATCAAGCAGTAAATAGCCGTGGTAAAGCGGTAAAGGGCGTTATCGAAGGCGATACACCCAGACATGTACGTGGCTTATTACGTGACAAAGGTTTGATGCCAACAGAGGTAACACCAAGCTTACAAAAAACCAAGCAAGCAGCAAATAAGTCGCGCTTTGCGGGTCGAACAAAAGTGTCCGTTGCCGAGCTTGCATTAATCACACGGCAGTTAGCAACCTTAGTAGAGTCAGGTTTACCAATTGAAGAGTCATTGCTTGCTGTTGGCGAGCAATGTGAAAAAAACAGCATGAAAAGTATGATCATGGCTGTGCGTACTAAAGTAACTGAGGGCTATGGTTTAGCAGAAAGCATGTCAGAATTTCCTTATGTATTTAGTGGTTTATATCGTGCAATGGTAGCAGCCGGTGAAAAGTCGGGCTTTTTAGACACCGTATTAAACCGTTTGGCTGACTACACAGAGCAGCGCGAGCTATTACGTTCACAAATAATTCAAGCGCTTATTTACCCTGTTATTATGACCGTAGTAGCCATCGGCGTTATTGCTATACTGCTCACTGCGGTAGTGCCGAAAATTGTTGGTCAGTTTGATCACATGGGAGCAAGCTTACCGGCGTCAACACAGTTTTTAATCAGCGCCAGTGATTTTCTCAGAGATAACGGTTTGTATATTCTTATACTAATTACCCTGCTTATTGCTGGGTTTACTCATTTAATGAAAAAGGCCACGTTCAAATTTGCTTTTCATCAAAAAGTGATCAGCCTGCCTGGCATAGGAAAAATAATTCGAGGTATTAACACCGCTCGTTTTGCACGTACCTTAAGTATCCTTACCGCTAGTGCTGTGCCTTTACTGGAAAGTATGAAAATATCAGGTGAAGTTTTAGAAAATTTATACATTAAAAAATGTGTAAAAGAATCAGCAGACAAAGTGCGTGAAGGTGCAAGTCTTCGGGTTTCTTTAGAGCAAACGAAATTATTTCCCCCGATGATGCTTCATATGATTGCCAGTGGTGAAAAAAGTGGCAAGCTTGAACACATGTTGGGTCGCTCAGCAGACAACCAAGATAGAGAGTTTGAAGCGTTGATGAATATATCGCTAAAAGCTTTTGAACCCGCCTTGATGATTGTTATGGCCGGTATCGTTCTTTTTATAGTAATGGCTATATTACAGCCTATTCTTCAGTTAAATACCTTAGTAGGAGGTTAATGTGTACGAAAAAACTCAACCAATGAAAGCGAAAAATAAACAACGAGGTTTTACCTTATTAGAAGTCATGGTTGTTATCGTGATTATCGGTTTATTAGGCAGTGTCGTTGTTCAAAACTTAATGGGTAATATGGATACAGCAAAGGTTCAAAAAGCGGTACAAGATATTAATGCCTTAGAAACCTCGTTGAGTATGTACAAAATGGATAATTATAAATATCCCAGTACAGAGCAAGGTTTGGAGGCTTTAGTTGAAGAAACTGATGTTGAGCCTTTACCGCGTCGCTTTCCAAATGGTGGTTACGTTAAACGTTTACCGGATGACCCTTGGGGTAACGAATATCAATTATTAAACCCAGGAGAAAATGGAGATATTGATATCTTTACCATGGGACCCGACGGTGAACCAGGTACCGAAGATGATATTGGTAATTGGAACCTTGGCGACTACCAGTAGGTCTTGTGAAAAAATTTAACATGAACCATTATTTTAACCGTAATAATCGACCAAACGGCTTCACTTTAATTGAAGTGATGCTGGTGATTGTGCTTGTTGGATTAATGGTTTCTGTTGTGCAGTTTACGGCCTCAGGTAACAAAACCGAAGAAACCCTTGAGCAGTCAAGTAAACGTTTTGCGGGTGTTTTCAGTATTGCTGCTGAATACGGTATGTTGAACAACATTGAACTTGGGTTAATGATTGATAAAAATGGCTATCAATTCCTAGGCTACGATGGTGTAAGTTGGTCTGATGTTTCTGAAAATGAACTGTTCAGTCGTTATAAATTACCCGAGGGTGTTGAGTTAGTTTTACAACTTGATGATTTACCCATAGAAGAACCACAATTATTTGATACTGAGTCATTTAATGAGCTGCAAGCAGAAAACACAGAGGATGAGCTAAAAGAAGAAGATGACTTAGAAAACACGAAAAAGAAGAAAAAACTCATCCCACAAATTTATATGCTCTCTGGCGGCGAAATTACACCGTTTAGCTTACGCTTTCAATTTATTGAAAATGGTTATACTGAAGCAAAACTTTACTTTAAAGTAACCGGTCTATATACCACCCCATTAAACGTCGAAGGACCACTCTTTGATGACTAATCAGGTGCAGAAATCAATGCATAAATTATCATTAGGCTTCACCTTAATTGAAGTCATGTTAGCGATGGCCATCTTTTCAATTGCGGGTATTGCCTTATTAAGTGCGGCTGACAATAACTTCAAAAATTTAAGTCACTTGGAAAGTAAAGTATTAGCCAATTGGGTTGCTTCTAATCAATTAGTTGCCGTAACTTTAGCAGAAGAGTGGCCACCTAAAAATAATAAAAAAGGCAAAGTTGAAATGGCTGGCCAAGAATGGTTTTGGCAACAAAAAGTGATTAAAACAGAAAATAAAAATATGCGCTCCGTTGTCATTGAAGTGCGCAATAAAGAAGATCAAAAATTAGCGATTACCAGCATGGTAACCTATCTGTCAAAGAGTCAGCTTTGATGAGTGTTCATATTAAGAAGCCAAAAATTAAAGGCTTTACCCTCTTAGAAGTATTAATAGCCATCGCAATTTTTTCGATGATCAGCTTGAGTAGTTTTACGATTTTTAATACGGTCTTAAAAAGTAATGAGTCTTCTAAAATTCACACAGAACGAGTCAATGAACTACAGCGTGGTTTTTTATTAATTGAACGAGATTTACTGCAAATTGCCAAGCGTAGTATGCGGCTAAATGGTGAAGAGCCGCAGGTGGACTTTTTATATACCGACAATAACAGTTTCTCAAATAGTGAGAGTACATTAGCCTTTGTTCGACACGGATGGACAAACCCGGGTTTACTCTTACCGCGCAGTACAATGCAATCAGTTGCCTACCAATTAAACGATGAAACGTTTGAGCGACTTCATTTTAATTTTGTTGATGCTATTCAAGGACAAGAGCCTAAAGTAAGGAAGCTAATCACAGAAATTGAAGCGCTAAATTTTGAATTTTACTATAATAAAAAATGGCAAAAAGAAATTATTAGCAAAAGTTTACCGCAAGCTATTGCGATAGAGCTGCTAACGAAAGATTACGGACTGATCCGCAGAGAGTTTTTAGTCGCAGGTGACAACCTTGGTAATTCAGCTGCTTTGTCAGGGAAACCGTAATGTTTGATTATCAGTTACCTCGGGCGATAAAAACAAAACCCTATCAAAATAATCGGGGTGTTGCTCTGATCACCGTTTTGCTGATTGTCGCTTTAGCCGCCGTCCTTGCAACACAAATGACAGCTCGTTTACAGTTACAAATGCAACGAACGAATAACATAACGCTAAATCAGCAAGCTTATTGGTATGCGATGGGAGCTGAAGCGTTTGCAAAAACAATATTAATTAATGCTTTTGAAGATGAAAAAGAGATCACGCATTTAGAGCAAATATGGGCGCAAGGAGAAACAAGCTATCCCGTAGATTTTGGACAAATCACCGGTGAAATCTTTGATATGCAAGCTTGTTTGAACTTGAATGCGTTAAGAACCAATTCAAGTATCACCCCTTCAGGACTTAAAAAACCGCCAATACAAGAGGCCTTTAAAGAATTAATTATTTCACTAGGCGTCGAAGGTGTTAGTCAGTTTGAAGCTGAGTATATGACCGATGCGTTAATTGATTGGCTTGATCAAGACAGTGCTATAGCGAGTGCTGGTGGAGCAGAAGATAATGACTACTCAGCAAAAGAGTTTCCTTATTTACCGGCTAATCACTATTTAGCAAGTATTACCGAGCTGCGCCTAATCGAACACTTTACTGTGCCCGTTATCAATAAATTAAAAGCGTATGTTTGCGTACTACCCAATAGTAATTTGCATGAAATAAACCTAAATACTGTTCGCATCGAACAAGCAGAACTTTTACAGGTCTTGCTAGATATTCCTCTCGCTGATGTTGAGCAAGCATTAGCTGACCGAAAAGGTGATGGTTTTAAAACAGTTAATGACTTTTTTAGTCTGCAAGCAATAGTTAAAAATAAAAAAATAACTAATGAGCAAAAGAAGCAATTTGTTGTTGACAGCCAATATTTTAAACTTAAAAGTATTGCCAGTTTTAACAACAGTTTCTTTGCGTTAAGTACTTTAATGAAAGTTGAAAGTAATAATAATATCTCTGTAGTGAGTCGTACCATAGGACGAGAGTAATGGCCGAAAAGTTATACATCCGATTAGGCAGTAGCGCGAAAGATGCGGTGCATTGGCTAATATTTAGTGACGATCAAGAAGGCATCATTGCAAGTGGGGAACTCCCCGATGCAAATGCACTAGAGCAACTCGCTGAAAAGGCAAAGCAGCGTGAAGTTATTGCCTTTATTCCAGCGAGTGACATTAGTCTGAAAAGTTTAACGGTGCCGAGTAAGTCTGCGAAAGCGATGCGCTTAGCAGTACCGTATATGCTTGAAGATGAATTAGCGCAAGACGTGGAAGATTTGTTCTTCGCTTACAGCGGGATAAAAATTGCCAATAGCAAGTATAACTGTTTTGTTGCAGTCGTTGAGTATGCTCAGCTTAAGCTATGGCAAGCGTGGTTAGAAAACGCTGATATTACCTGTAAAAAAATAATACCTGACGTACTCGCTATGCCATTGAGTAAGGCTAATGTCGGTAGTGCGATTGTCTTAGGTGAGCAAATACTGATACGACAAGGAAAGTGGCAAGGAGCCACGATAGACAACAATACTTGGCCAATTATGAGTCAGTCGCTGAGTAACACCGAAGTCGTTGTCGAAGGTAAAAGCGCGCAAGCAAAGTCAGTGGATGATGATAGCCATCACGAAGAGCCTACTTCGTTCTCTTTAAATGCTTATTCAGTCTTGCCAGAATCGACCGCTGAACTTATCATTAATGTGATGCCAGAAGAGTTACCTTTGGCGTTATTGGCTGCAACATATAGCCATGATAAAGCAGATAAATTTAACTTGTTGCAAGGTGAATTTAAAACCAAAGAACAACGTTCACCGGCGTTAACAGGCTGGTTATGGGCCGCAGGTATTGCAACGTTTGCTTTATTGCTAAATGTAGGAATTAAAGGCGCCGAATTAATGCAACTCAATAGTCAGCAGGCACAATTAGAACAGCAGATTATTAGTACCTACAAAAAGACCTTTCCTAAAACGAAGCGTGTTCGAGTGACAACTATTCGGTCTCAGCTTAAACAAAAGCTCAAAGAGGTAGGCGACTCTAGTGGTGAAAGTGGCTTTTTAGCAATATTAACCCAAGTTCAGCCAGCATTAGCCCTAGTGCCAGAAATAAAACCTCATACCTTGAAGTTTGATGGCAAGCGAAATGAAATTCGTATGCAGGCAACGGCCAGTGATTATCAATATTTTGATCAGTTAAAAATAGCCCTTGAAAAAAGCAACTTAACAGTTTCATTGGGCGCACAAAATAATCAAGGTGATCAAATTTCTGGTTCATTTAGTATTAGCAGTGATATTAATAATCAGCAATCAACGAATACAAGTAAGGGGCGATAATGAAAGTCTGGTGGCAACAATTAAAAAGCTCTGAGCAACGACTCGTTGCGATCATGAGTTTGGTGGTGGTGCTGTTTTTATTTTACAGTATCATTTGGCAGCCATTGGTTAATAACACCCAAAAAACTCAACAAAAGTTAGTGCGTCAGCAAGCACTTTTTACCTGGGTACAAGAAAGTACACAACGCTATCAACAATCTCAAAAAAGAGCTGCATCAGCCGTGAGTAATGGCAGCCTTTCTAGTATTGTAAATGGCAGTGCAGGTCGCAATAATATTTCTATCGCACGTTTACAGCCTCAAGGTGAAGACTTGCAAGTTTGGATCGATGAAGTACCGTTTATACAATTACTCAGTTGGCTTGAGTTTTTAGCTAACAATGAAGGTTTAGTTGTGAAAAGTATTGATTTAAGTAAAGCTGAACGCAACGGTGTCGTGAGAGTGCGTCGTTTACAATTAGGAAAAGGTTAATGAAAAAGTGGTTTGCTTATGGAGCAATTTTTTTTAGTGTTTATATTGTCTTTTTAATCTCTACGATGCCTGCTGCTTGGGTTATTAGTTTTATTAACTTACCCAATAATGCCCAAGTATCTGAGCTTTCAGGTACGGTGTGGCGAAGCTATGCAAAACAAGTGCGTATTGATAATGTCGATATTAATAATGTCAGTAGTGAGTTAAGTTTCTTTTCATTATTAATGCTTGATCCCAAAGTTAAGTTAACGTTTGGCGGGGCATTATTTAGTGGTCCAGAAGGGAAACTCACCGCGAGCCAATTGCTTGAAAAAATCAAGATCACCGATGCAGAGATCAGTCTAGCGGCTAATCAAATTGCTGAAAAACTCAATTTACCTATACCGTTGCAAGCGCATAACCTTATTGATATAAAGGTCGATGAATTTATTGTTGGCAAACCAATATGTCAGCAAATGACTGGGGCTATAGACTGGAAGAAAGCATCAATAACGGCATTATCAGAAAAAGTAAAATTAGGGGCTTTATCGGCTGCCTTAGCTTGTGAAAAAGGTGCTTTAGCCCTTATTATTTCACCTGAAAATGATCTTGGTTTAACGTTTTCCGCTTATGTACATAATATGAAAAGAGCTTCTGGAAATGGCTATTTAATGCCCAGTGCTAATTTTCCGGAAAAGCTTAAACCCGCTTTATCTTTTATTGGCAAGGCTGATAACCAAGGACGTTACCGCTTGAACTTTTAATCAACCAATAGGCCTGATACTAGAAAGGTTAATTCACGGTATAGTCATCCCGACTCTGGTTAGGATGACTCACGTTCATTAACTATTTAATGGGGTTTTTTCTGATTTCATCAATTAATGTTCTAAAATCTGATGTTGATGGAAAGCTATTTATAGTACGTGTCGCTTTTTGACTATCAGGATTTTCAACCGCTAATAAATGTTCAAAACCATACTGCTGGGCTGACTCTAAAATATTAATACTGTCATCAACAAACAAGGTATTACCTAGGTCAAAGCCTTGTTTTCCCTGTAAACGTTCCCATAACAATTGTGATTCTTTCGTTACCCCAAAGTCATGCGTTGAATATAAAACATCAAAATACTTATCGAGTTGAGTCAACTCAATTTTAAGTAACAAACTATCTGGATGAGCATTTGTAACAAGAATAATCTCTCGACCACTTTCGCGTAACGCCACCATAAAATCATGCGCATCACAGCGTAAACTAATTAAGTGTTGTACTTCACGCTTCAATGCTTGAATGGGTAATTTTGTTTGTTCAGCCCAATAATCTAAACAGTACCAGTCAATTGTCCCCACCACTTTTTCATAATGGATTGCCAAGTTTTCTTTTGCTTGTTCAAGTGATATCTTTGCGCTTTCGCTGTAGCGTAAAGGTAAATGATGTAGCCAAAAATAATTGTCAAAATGTAAATCGAGGATAGTGCCATCCATATCTAAAAGGACAGTGGAAATTTTTGACCAATTAAGCATTTTATTTTTCCTTTGAGCTATTATTTATTAATTATATCTAAAGTTAACGTGCTATTCTAAGACTATATTATTAATATTTAACTCTTAGGTTTTAGACCCCATGAGCAATATTCTAACACTCCCCGAAATAACCCAGCGCAAGCAAGTTGCCAAAAGCCGCTTATTTGCAA
This sequence comes from Colwellia sp. MB02u-14, assembly GCF_014076915.1. NCBI lineage: Bacteria > Pseudomonadati > Pseudomonadota > Gammaproteobacteria > Alteromonadales > Colwelliaceae > Colwellia > Colwellia sp. MB02u-14. Next base: position 585,093 of record NZ_JACGUX010000079.1, on the reverse strand, counting down.
TTGAACAAATAGATCTCACCTTTAGTAATGGCGAAAAACGAGAATATGAACGTATGCAAGGGTATGGTCGTGGCGCCGTGTTGATTGTACCTATGCTTGATAATGAAACATTATTATTAGTACGTGAATATTGTGCGGGCACCCATACTTATGAACTTGGTTTTCCAAAAGGGCTTATCGATGAAGGCGAAATTCCCGAGCAGGCTGCTAACCGTGAATTAAAAGAAGAAGTTGGTTATGGAGCAAAGAAACTCACACATGTTCATCGAGTCGCAACCGCTCCGGCTTTTTTCGCAGCATCAATGGAAATATTTCTCGCTGAAAATTTATATGGTGAAAAATTACTGGGTGATGAGCCTGAAGAATTAGAGATCGTTGTTTGGAAAATTGCAGACTATCAAGCTTTGTTGGCGCAACCTGATTTTAATGAAGCAAGAAGCATTGCCGCTTTAATGCTAGTAAAAGATTTAGTGAATAAAACCTCAAAATAAAAATTAAGTGAATGTTAATGAATAATGAAACGTTACTCGCCATCGCGATAGAAAGTGCGAAAAAAGCAGGTATTGAAGTCGCTAAACATTATAAAACTGGCGATTATACGGCAGAAGTGAAAGACGATAACAGCCCTGTAACCAGTGCCGATTTTGCGGCTAACGATGTCTTAATGCAAGAGCTTTCACGCTTAGCACCCGGCATTCCTATTATTTCTGAAGAAGTGGGTGTATTGTCACTTTGCGAGCGAAAAAATTGGTCACGTTATTGGTTACTTGACCCCATTGATGGTACCGGTGAGTTTATTATGGGCAGCGGAGACTTCGCGGTGAATGTTGCGCTGGTGGAGAATGGTTGGCCGAGTATTGGTGTTATTCATGCGCCTGATCATCAATTAACCTATTATGGACAAAATAAACTGGGTGCTTTTAAAGAGAACAACCTTGGCAGCAAGCAAATTCATGTCGCCCAATACGATGGTAAGCGAAAAATTAAAGTCGCGATTAGTCGCCGCCAAGAGGTCAGTCTTATGGGGCAATACCTCAATAATAAAGACTTTACCTTTGAATATGTATCACTGGGCAGTTGTTCACTTAAAAACTGTTTAATTGCTGAGGGGGGGGCCGATTGCTATTTACGTATTGGCCCAACAGGTGAGTGGGATGCCGGTGCAAGTCATTGTATTATTGAACAAGCCGGTGGTTCAATAATTGATAGTGAGTTTTTACCGTTAACTTATAACCAACGAGAAGGTTTAATGAATCCTGATTTTATGACCTTAGGCGCGAGTAATATCCCTTGGCAACAAATTGTTAAACCTCACCGAGCAAAACGCTCTTAAATTTTATATTTTTTAAAAGGACCCACTATGCGTGTTTTATCTATTTTTATATTAAGTTTTTCTTTATTCATTGCCACTCCAGCTTACAGTGCTTGGCAACTTGATTCAAAAAACTCATCGTTAACCTTTGTTTCTATTAAAAAAGGCACTATTGCCGAAAATCACCACTTTAAAACATTTTCTGGTCTTATCAACGATAGTGGCTTAGCAAATATCACCATTGACTTGAGCAGTGTTGACACCAATATTGCTATACGAGATGCGCGGATGGCTGAGTTTCTATTTGAGACAGAAAGTTTTGCACAAGCGAGCTTTAGTGCTCAGCTCAGTACCACAGATATTGACGCGATCGCTATTGGTTCAAGCGAACAAATGTCACTGAAAGGGAGTCTTAATTTACATGGTCAAGAGCAAGAGCTTATGTTGAAGGTAATGGTGGCGAAGCTATCAGAAAAAAATATGATAGTAACAACCTTGCAACCTCTTATTATTAAAGCAGAAGACTTTGCTTTAGTGGCAGGTATAAATAAATTAAAGTCATTGGCAAGTTTACCAAGCATTGCTTATGCTGTACCCGTGAGTTTTGTGTTAACTTTTAGCCAATAGTCATGAGAAACGAACACAAGTGAGTGTTCGTTTCTGTTTACATATTACTGTGCAGCTTCTTGCTCATTCTCTTGTTGGTTAAACTGGTCAATGGGCAAAATATTTACCGTATCATGAAGTTCTGAATAAACTAAGAATGCACTACCATTAGCCAACTGTACTTTTACGTCTGCCACTTTTTTTGATAACGGCACATCGGCCTCACCGTACTCGGTTCCTTCTCGCAAAACAAATTCTCTAATAATACTGTTTAATGTATCTGGTTCTAGGTCTTTATAAGGGATAATCATAAGTAACTCTCTAAAAAATTTGGAACACGGTGTTCTAGCCAAAACTTAGGTCTTAGAGGGTTATTGCCATTAATAAACCCAACATGACCGCCATTTTTACTGACCTCAAAACATATGTTACTTGGAATACTGCTAATATCACGCGTATTTTCATCACATAAAAAGGGATCGTCATTTGAATGAATAATCAAACAGGGCTGATTGATTTTATCCAAAATAAAGCGTCCACTGGCTTGATGATAATAATCTTCAGCGCTATCAAACCCATTAATAGGCGCCGTAACCTGTTGATCAAATTGCCAAATGGTTTTAATTTTGTCTAATTTCTGTGACAGTTTTTGTGATAACGGATCCGAAAGGAGATTACGCGCCATTTTATCTTTAATACTGTCTTTAAGCATGCCAACTAAGTATTTTTGGTAGATTCTTGAAAAACCTTGGTTGATCCGCTTACTGCAGCTGGCTAAATGTAATGGTGCACAAATTATTGCCGCCGCTTGATAAGGGTTATTGGGTTCTTTTGCTAAATAACGCGCCAATACATTTCCACCAAGAGAAAAACCAATAATTGTCATCGGTAGCTGCGGATATTTTTGTTTTAAAAATTGTGTCAAATAGCTAATATCATCTGTATCACCACTGTGATATGAACGGGCTTTTCTATTAACTCGTCCACTACAGCCTCTAAAATGCATAAGTACGCCTAGCCATTTCTTCTCTTTTATAGCCGACAACATACCTTTGGCATAGTGGCTGTTAACCGAGCCTTCTAAGCCATGTAGAACGACAACTAAAGGACGAGTTTCATCTTGTTCAGGTTTATCGGTCCATGCTAAATCAATAAAATCTCCATCAGGTAACTCTAGCGTTTCATTGCAAGTTTCTAGATGTTTTTTAGATCTTAGAAATTTGGCAAGAATAGTTTGGCAATGAGCATTGTGCAGCCACCAAGCGGGAATGAATTGACTTTGAGTAAACATTTTAAAGTAATAGAGGTCTGTGCTGATTTTTGGATAATATGATTGTAAGTGAATTGAAAATAAATAGATATTGTCAGCCCAAAATAAAGCTCAGCTTGTTAAGCTTGATCATAAATTGTGCATGCTAGACTCTTTGATTAATGCGCATACCTTTGCGAGACTCCTCATCCTTTTTATTAAGCACGGCGGCTGGTAAAATAACATTTAAGCGTTCGTTCTCACAAGTTACTGACGCGTAATGAGTATCTTGAATACGAGAGCGACATTCGCTCACGTCAACCCGTATGGCTTTATAAGTATAACCTGGCTACTAAAAGCATTACTTTTTGCCCGAGTGTGCTTGCTGATTCATTAACATGGATAGGCGCGTCTTCTAGTGCTGTTGGGTTGTCATTCGATCTCTGACATCTAGGCTTGAAATAAAACTAGGATCACCAAGTACTTCTTCTGCTACAGCATTTATTTGTTCGGTTAGTTGGTCTAGCTCATCGTGAATAGTGCTTGGATCGCTAAGCGGTCTCACCGATTGAATGGATAAAACCTTGGCTTTTTGCATACTCTCATTTCCCCGAAGATAGCTTCTCATCTGTTTCTTCACACCCTTTAGTTTTACGTTCAATATAGTTAAGCAAAGAGGATGGTGGATTAATGGATAAATTCAGAGGCACACCTCAACATTTAACTTGAATTGTGCGAGTAATACATCATCATTAATTGAAATAAGTTACTTCGTATAACCAATACCACCCTTTTGAACGATTTTTGTACATAAAGTATTATGAATAAATGGGTTTTGACAATAGCGAATGCTAATCAGTTATTTTCATGAATATTTTTAAGAAAATAGTAGATGTAAAATGCACAAATACCTAAAACAATGACTAAACCAGCAAAAGAATAAAGCACAACAGGATCATTAATAATCATATCGAAAAAGTTCATAACAGACTCCATAAAAATAAATGAGTTACAACAAAAATGGCTATAACTTAATGTCATAGCCATTATAAATCGGTACTCACTTTATGGTTGTGATATAGATCAAAGATTCTTTAATTTAATGGTTGCTCCTTCAACATTTTATAAAAGGATATGTAATTTTATTTCTTAGCTTTCAATTCTTCTTGTTCAATAAATTGTTGATAGAGTCTGTTGGCTTTTTCTCTTGCTTCACTCATTTGTACACTACTGAGTTTTAATTCGTCCATATCTCTACTTTTTTCTGCATCTTTATAACCATTACTTGCCGCAATAATATTCCATACATAAGACATTTCTACGCTTTTTTCTACGCCTAATCCTTCAAAATGCATAAGTGCCAAATTAAATTGCGCTAAAGCGTAATTTTGCTTTGCTGCTGTTGTATACCAACGGGCCGCCTGCTTATAGTCTTTATAAGTACCTAAACCGTTAAAATACATCACACCTAGATTAAATTGCGCGCCAACTAAGTCTTTTATCGCTGCTCTTTCCATAAGTGTAAACGCTTTTTTTAAATCTTTTTTAACAACCACACCTTCAGAATACATAAGTGACAAGTTAAATAGGGCCTCAGAGTAGCCTTGTGCAGCAGAAAGAGACAGCAACTCGAATGCTCTGTTAGGATCTTTTTTCACCCCATAGCCATTTAAATAAATCATAGCCATTTGGTATTGTGCAGGAGAGTACTTTTGGGCAACCAGCGGCTCAAACTCTTCAATAGCGGCTTTAAAAGCGCCACGGTTTAATTCATAAATACCTTTATCAAGATCACCTTGAAAGGCAAAGCTTGAAAAACTGCTAAGCAATGCTAGATAAAAAAGGGCGAATGCTGTTTTTTTCATAAGGTTCTCATTATTTTAAGGTTATTGATATTAAGTGTAGCAAGTAATGTAAAATTTATGATTAAATTTTACATTGAAACTTGTAACATAACTTCTTCAATTTGTTCTTCTAATTCAAGCCAATACATTTCATTGTCTTCAATGTTTGCTTTGAGACTCGCTTGTTGCTTAATGAGTGTCGCTAAGCGTGATTTATGCTCACTTTGATATATATCACTTTCGGCTAAAATCGCTTCCACCTCAGCTAATTCGGTATGCAATAGCTGTACTTTTTTCTCGTACTTATCTGCTTGCTTACGCAATGGTGATGCTTTTTTGCGTAATTCAGCCTGTTCTTTTCGTAATTGTTTCTTATCAACAATTTCAGCAGATTTTGCTGGCTTGGTATTTTTGAGTGTTTGCTTTTTATCGTCGTTTAACCATTGTTGATAATCGTCAATATCTCCTAAAAACTCATTAACTTGCCCATTAGCCACCAAGAAAAATTCGTCAACACATGATTCTAATAAAAAGCGATCATGGGCGATCAAAATAATAGCCCCTTCGAAATCTTGTAAAGCGAAGACCAAGGCTTGACGCATTTCTAAATCAAGATGGTTAGTGGGTTCATCGAGTAATAATAATTGTGGTTTCTCATTAACAATTAATGCCAATACCAAGCGTGCTTTTTCTCCACCAGACATGGTTTCTACCGGTGATAATGCTTGGTCGCCAGTAAAACCAAAGCTACCTAAAAAACTCCGAGCTTGTAACTCTGTGGTTTCAGGTCTCGCACGGACAATATGTTCAATAGCACTGCTTGGCATATGTAATTGTTCAAGTTGATGCTGAGAAAAGTAACCTATGGTTAAATCTTGAGCACAATAGCGTTCGCCATTAATTAACGCTATATCACCAGCTAACGACTTTATCAGTGTCGATTTACCTGCGCCATTTCTCCCTAGAAGACCTATTCGACTTCCGGGCACAAGTGTTAAACCGACATCTCGTAAAATAATGGCTTCTTGGCTATAGCCACAGGTCGTCTCTTTTAAGGCCAATAACGGATACGGCAGTGTCTCGGGTGTTTTGAAACTAAAGGTAAATTGACTGTCGATATGTGCTGGCGCTAAGTCGGGTAATTTTTGTAGACGTTTTAAACGACTTTGTGCTTGTTTGGCTTTACTGGCTTTTGCTCTAAAACGATCAACAAATGAGGTTAAATGGGCAACTTCTTTTTGCTGCTTCTGAAATTGTGCATCTTGTTGGGCTAAATGTTCAGCGCGTTGGCGTTCAAAGGCGGTATAATTTCCAGAATATAACTTTGCCTCTTGGTGCTCTATATGCAAAATTTGTCCGATAACATCGTCAAGAAAATCGCGGTCATGTGAAATCAGCACTAAAGTACCTGTGAAGCGTTTTAGCCAACGTTGTAACCAAATTACCGCATCTAAATCTAGATGGTTGGTGGGCTCATCGAGTAATAAAAGATCTGCTCGGCTAATAAGAGCCTGAGCTAAGTTAAGGCGCATTCGCCACCCACCCGAAAAAGCTTTTACGGCATTACCGAGTTGTTCTTGTAAAAAACCTAACCCATGTAACAATTCGCTGGCACGTGCAGGCAAACTATAGCCATTAATGGCATCAATGTGGTTAATAATGAGGGCTTCTTGGTTACCGTCATCATTTAACCGTGCTTGTTCAAGTTTTTGTTCCAGCTGACGAAACTCTTTGTCACCGTCCATAACATAATCTAAAGCTGATTGTTCAAGCGCAGGTGTCTCTTGTTTTACCGTGGCGACATCCCAGCCTGAAGGCATGCTTACATCACCTCTGTCGGGTTGTAAATCACCTAATAGCGCAGCAAATAAAGACGATTTTCCACAGCCATTAGCGCCCACTAAGCCAACTTTGTGGTTAGGATGTATAGTAAAGCTTGATGCCTTTATAAGGTTTTTAGCGCCTCTATCTAAGCTTAAGTCGGTGGCTATGATCATGGTTTATAATTACTCATTTTAATTCAGAGTGCTATTGTCCTTTTCCTATCGATAAGATTCAAGGTAAAATAATGTTACTGGATTCTATTTGGATTGAAAAACATGAAAAAAAGATTTATTGCTGGCGCTATTTGCCCAAAATGTAATGCTATGGATACGATGGGTTTAACCAAAGAAAACAACATTGAAAAAGTCACCTGCGTGAGCTGTGGACACCAGATGTCACAACCAGAAGAACATGTCGTGAAACAAATTCGTCCAAAAGAGCAAGTGTTTGGTATTTTTAAGCAAGAGTAATGTGGGTGTTTTGACAACCTGAAATTATTCAGGATGTCATTTACACGAGTAGAAGTAGAACAACTACATTAATAATGAGGTGGTGGTGGCTCTACTTCTTGCGATTGGCTTTGGCCTGGAGTATTATCTTGCACTCGTCTAGCGATTAATTTTAGCTGAGATCTCAGCTCTGATAGTTCTAATTGATGGATAGCAAGCTCATTGTTTAATTGCTCAATAATATCGTCTTGAAAAGCATTACGAGATTGAAGCGCTTCCACACTTTCTCGTAATTCGATAATGTCTCTGGGGGTTTCTATTGTCATGATTTTGGGTTACCTAGCGCTACTTTCTTTGCCAAAGTTCAGCGTATCCAGATGAACTTTCAGTGATGATTTGGTTCTTTTCTTTAAAGGCGACACTATACACTACCGCACCCGCAGCACGAATACTTTCTTTTGGCGTTACTCGCCAGCTGTCTAGTCTTTCACCCGTCGCGATACTCCAAAGGTTAACCTTTCGAGTAGGAGCTCCGGTTAATAATTTAGTGCCATCGTCAGAAAATCGTACAGAGCTGAAAATCTCCTGGCGATTAAAGTACTGTAATTGGCTGATGCGTTTACCTGTTTTTAAATCCCAAATGTTCGATGATTTTTGACTGTCTGCGGTAAAAGCGAAGCGACCTTTGGGATCAATAGCCACCATAGTGACCCTACTTGGGTGGTTAAATCGATAAATAACCTGACCACTTTGTGTGTCCCATATATAAGCAACGTAATCATTACCGCCTGAAATAGCGATACGGCCATTGGGAAGCATGTCAACCGCATTAATTTTTTCTGTGTGACCTAAAAACTCTAAACGACGACCGTTACTCATCGTAATGTGAACAACGGTCCCGTTGCTTTTACCAAGGAGAATAAAATCACCATCATTAGACAAAGCAATATCACGAATTGTTGATTCGCGTACTTTCCAATAACCCTCAGATTCTCCTGTAGTTATATTCCACAAAGAAAAAGCTTCTCGGTTTGCAGTGAGCGCATGACTATTGTTGTTTGAAATGTCGGCTAACAGCACTAAGTTATCGCTACTGTTTTGCTGTTGTGACCAGCGGTATTTTAGTGCATTTTTTTCTATGTCCCATAAACTTAAACCATGATGAATAGAAGAAACAACACTATATTTAGCATCATTAGAAAGATTAGCCGCGTAGGAGCCTTCTGTAGCATGCTGCCAGCGTTGTATAGGTTTGTCGCCAGCAGGCTGACAAGCGCTATTAAGTAAGGAAAAGAGACAGACGAAAAGCAGTGTTAGCTTGTTATTACACTTGTTCACAATATTAATACTTTTTTCTTAGTTAATTTATCGTTAGTATAAGCCGCATTGTCTAACAATACATAATATTTAATCAATAGCTTAGGGGACTTCCTCCACCTGAGTACTAGGTTATGTTAACGGAGAAAAAATGAAATTATTTAAGCCAACTATGTTAGCTATTGCACTTGTGTCAGTGTTTGGCTGTCAAGAAAGTGTAGAACAAACAGCACCAGCGCCTGTTTTAGAAACTGAAATACAAAAGCAATCTTACAGTTTAGGTGCTTCAATTGGCATGTACATGCAAAAGAACCTTGATCAACATGAAAAATTAGGTGTTCCACTTGACCAAGCATTAATTACCCGCGGATTTACCGACAGTCTTGCTGGCAAGTCAATTATTGAAAAAGAAGAGATTCAAGCGTTATTAATGAGTCTTGATGAACAAATGAAAGCAAAACAACAAGAAGCAGCGACAGCTGAATCTGCTGCAGCAATTGAACAAGGCACCAAGTTTTTAGAAGAAAATGCTAAGAAAGACGGTGTAAAAATTACTGAATCAGGTATTCAATATGTTGTTGTAACTGAAAGTGAAGGTGAAAAACCTAGCGCCGCTGATACGGTAACTGTTCACTACACTGGCACTTTCATCGATGGTGAAAAGTTTGACAGTTCACACGACCGCGGCAAGCCGTCAGTATTCCCATTAAACCGTGTTATTAAAGGTTGGACGGAAGGCGTACAGTTAATGTCAGTTGGCTCAAAGTATATTTTTACTATTCCCTCTGATTTAGCCTACGGACCAGCTGGTAACCCACAAAATGGGATGCCAGGTAATTCAGTATTACAGTTTGAAATTGAATTATTAGACATTAAAAAGGCAGCTACACCAGAAGAAGCGATTAAATAGTCAGTAATAACGTTTCTGTCAAAAAAGCCAATTGTGTAAACAATTGGCTTTTTTATGTTCAGGATGAACGGTATAACGCGTTGCCATGGATGGGAAGGAGCGTATATGTTCAGGATGAACGGTATAACGCGTTGCCATGGATGGGAAGGAACGTATATGTTCAGGATGGTCATTCTCCGATATTCAAAGATATAATCTTATATTGCCAGTTGCTCGCCAACATACTCAGCGATAGCTAAACTGGAAGTTAGGCCGGGCGAATCAATACCAAATAAATTAACTAATCCCTTTAAACCATGTTCTTTTTCGCCTTGAATAATAAAATCTTTAAAACCATCAGAGGGACCCTGCAGTTTAGGGCGTATACCAGAATAAGCCGGTTGCAAGCGTGACTCATCTAAAGTTGGGTAGTAGCGTTGAATAGCGCTAACAAATTTAGCTTTTAAATGAGCCGATACTTGGTAGTCAATACTATCGATATACTGCGTGTCTGGGCCAAACTTTAATTGTCCGCCAATATCTAATGAGGCATGAATACCTAGACCATATGCTTGAGGTAGCGGATAAATCAGTTGCGTAAAAGGGCTTTTTCCTTGGTAGGAAAAATAGTGCCCTCGACAATAATAAAGTTTTGGAATATGTGTTTTTGCTAAAGCCTTAATGTTTTCGGCCACTTTGGTGCTGTGTAATCCCCCGGCATTAATCAAATAATGACAATGTAACTGCATGATCTCACCTTGGCTATTTAAGGTAACAATAAATCCATCACAACTTTTTTCTGCGTTAATAAACTGGGTTTGTCCAACAAACTGGCCTTTATTGTGTTCAATGTCTGCCAGTAATGCTTGCATATAGCAATGAACATCAATAATACCTGTTGAGGGGGAAAGTAAAGCTGCAGTGGCATGCAACTGTGGATTAGACACTTTAAGCTCACTTTCCGTTAGCCAAGTAAGATCATTAACACCATTAAGTGCGGCTTGCTTTAACGTGTTTTTTAAGGATATTTCTTCGGCGCGGCCATGGGCAACGAGAAGTTTTCCTAAGCGTTGATGGGGAATATTGCGGTCTTTACAATATTGGTAAAGTTTTTCTTTGCCTTTTACGCAGAGTTTGGCTTTTAAACTGTGCTGAGGATAATAAATGCCAGCATGAATAACTTCACTATTACGGCTACTAGTTTCCTCGCCAAAATGGGGGTTTTTATCAATAATAAGGACATTATTTACATCGTTACTCAATTTAGCGCCAATGGCTAACCCGACAACCCCTGCACCAATAATTATCGCCGCTACTTTTTCCATAACTTCATCTATCACGTTAGCTTATTAAGAGTGTGGTCGTCTCTTATATAAAGATCAAGAAAAAGAATAGCTTAAAGCTATGACCAATAAACATTGTTAGTTTGAAAGTTTTTTTATTCCATTTTGGAATAAAAAAGCCTTTTCTATTCTTTTTATTATCGGCAAAGCCAGTCTATTATTATTTTATTAAATTTAAATGGGCGAATTGACCTTATGTTGCCAAACCAACAGAACTTACAGAAAACTATGCTAGATGCAAATCAACTTTCATCATTACAACACACTATTGGCAGTTACTCTGCGTTACAACTTGCGTGGGCAAGTGGTTATTTAGCGGCTAAATCTGAAGGTGCATCCGCAGGCGTTAGCCCATCAGCTGTTGCAGCCCCGGCGGCAACGCTAACGATTTTATTTGGTTCGCAAACAGGAAATGCTAAAGGTGTTGCTAAAGCGTTAGCCGCACAAGCACATGCGCAAGGTATGGTCGTTGACTTAAAAAGCATGAGCGACTTTAAGCCTAAGAGTATTAAGAATCTTACACACTTACTAATTGTTGCGAGTACAAATGGCGAAGGTGAAGCACCTGATGACGCCATTGCATTACATGAATTTTTAGCCTCGAAGAAAGCCCCTAAGCTCGACAACTTATACTATAGTGTTTTAGCTCTTGGCGACACCAGCTATGAGTTTTTCTGTCAAACAGGTAAAGATTTTGACGAATACTTAAGTAAGTTGGGTGCAAAGCAAATGTCGCCACGTGTAGATTGCGATGTTGATTATGACGCAGATGTAAAAGCATGGTCAGACAGTGTCGTTAATAAAGCGAAAGCATTGTTTGGTAGCGAAGTAGACACCAACAATGTCGTTGCTATGCCAACAGCAGGTGCAATGAGTGAATATACTAAACAAGCACCTTATGCTGCTGAATTAAGTTTAAGTCAGAAAATTACCGGCCGTGATTCAGCGAAAGATGTTCGCCATATTGAAATTGATTTAGCTGATTCAGGTATAACTTATCAAGCAGGCGATGCTTTAGGTGTTTGGTTTGAAAATGACGAAAGCTTAGTGGCAGAACTTATTTCAGTATTGAATTTGTCAGCAGATGAAAACATTGAAGTGGCGGGCGAAAGTTTATCGTTAGCCCAAGCGTTAACATCAAAACTAGAAATCACCCAAACAGCGGTTAATTTTATTAGTTTTTGGGCTGATAAATCAAAAGATAAAAACTTGCTTACCTTAAGCGAAGATAAAAATGCTGCTCGTGAATATGCGGGTAACCATCAAATTGTTGATGTAGTCAAAGCGGCTCCGGCTGAAGTTACCGCGCAAGATTTTGCTGATGCTCTGAGAAAAATCACCCCGCGTTTATATTCTATTGCTTCTAGTCAAGCGGAAGTCGAAGAAGAAGTGCATTTAACTGTAGGCTTAGTTGAATACAATGACAATGATCATTTAAGAACCGGGGGGGCTTCAAGCTTCTTAGGTAAACGTCTTGAAGAAGGCGGTATGGTTAAAGTTTTCATTGAACACAACGACAATTTTCGTTTACCTGAAAATGGCGATACTCCGGTAATAATGATTGGCCCAGGGACAGGTATTGCGCCTTTTAGAGCCTTCATGCAAGAACGTGAAGCGACGACAGCAAGTGGTGATAACTGGTTGTTTTTTGGTGACCAAACGTTCACACAAGACTTTTTATACCAAGTTGAATGGCAAGGTTATTTAAAATCAGGTTTGTTAACAAACCTTGATTTAGCTTTTTCTCGTGACCAAGCAACAAAAATATATGTGCAAGATCGTTTACGTGCAAAAGCCAGCGAAGTTTTTGCTTGGTTAGAGCGTGGCGCACATTTATATATTTGTGGTGACATGAGCCGTATGGCAAAAGATGTTGAACTCGCTTTAGTCGATATTATTGCTGAGCATGGCAAATTAAGCATCGAACAAGCACAAGACTATTTAAAAGAATTACGCAACGCGAAGCGTTTCCAGAAGGATGTTTACTAATGACGACAACAAATAAAGATATCGTACTAACAGGTCCAGGCCCACTAATTGTTGAAGGTAAGCAAGCTGATAATGAACGTTTAAAAGCAGACAGTAATTTTTTACGTGGCACAATCGTTGATGACTTAAAAGATCAGACAACAGGTGGTTTTACTGCCGACAATTATCATATTATTAGAACTCATGGTATGTATCAGCAAGATGACCGTGATATTCGTGGTGAACGCACCAAGCAAAAGTTAGAACCATTACATAACGTTATGTTACGTGCTCGTATGCCTGGCGGTATTATCAAGCCAGAGCAGTGGTTAGCTATTGATAAATTTGCTCAAGAAAGTACCTCATATGGCAGTATACGTTTAACAACACGTCAAACGTTTCAGTTTCATGGCGTATTAAAGCCAAATATTAAATTAATGCATCAAACATTAAACAGTATTGGTATCGATTCAATTGCTACTGCTGGCGATGTTAACCGTAATGTTTTATGTACTTCTAATCCTATTGAGTCAGAACTTCATCAAGAAGCGTATGAATGGGCAATAAAAATTAGTGAGCATTTATTACCAAAAACTCGTGCTTATGCCGAAATTTGGTTAGACGGTGAAAAGCTTGAAGGCCCTGAAGGTAAAGAAACTGAAGAGCCTATTTTAGGCAGTAACTACTTACCACGTAAATTCAAAACAACGGTCGTTATTCCGCCACAAAATGACATTGACGTTCATGCCAATGACTTAAATTTCATCGCGATTGCTAAAAACGGCAAGTTAGTCGGTTTCAACGTACTCGTTGGCGGTGGTTTAGCAATGACCCATGGCGATAAGTCAACGTATCCTCGCAAAGCAGACGACTTTGGTTATGTGCCTTTAGCTCATACCTTAGCTGTTGCGACCGCGGTTGTTACAACACAACGCGATTGGGGTAACCGAGTAAACCGTAAAAATGCCAAAACTAAATACACGCTTGACCGAGTCGGTGTAGAGACCTTTAAATCGGAAGTTGAACAACGTGCTGGTATTACGTTTGAAACCTCACGTCCTTACGAGTTCACAGAACGTGGCGATCGTATCGGTTGGGTTGAAGGTTTTGATGGTAGACATCACTTAGCATTATTTATTGAGAACGGTCGCTTACTTGATAAACCAGGTAAACCCCTTAAATCAGGTGTTGCTGAAATCGCGAAAATTCATAAAGGTGATTTTCGTATGACAGCCAATCAGAACTTAATTGTGGCCGGAGTGGCAAGCGAAGACAAAGCAAAAATTGAAGCGATTGCTCGTGAATATGGCTTGATGAATGACACTGTTTCAAAGCAACGTAAAGACTCTATGGCTTGTGTATCATTTCCAACCTGTCCATTAGCGATGGCAGAAGCCGAGCGATATTTACCCGGTTTTGTCACCGATGTTGAGGGGATTTTAGCGAAACACAAGATGAGTGATGAAAGTATTATTTTACGGGTTACGGGTTGTCCAAATGGCTGTGGCCGTGCAATGTTGGCCGAAATTGGCTTAGTCGGTAAAGGTCCGGGTAAATACAATATGCATTTAGGTGGAAACTTAGCCGGAACGCGTGTACCAAAAATGTATAAAGAAAACTTAAGCGAACAAGATATTCTTGATGAAATGGATGCGCTAGTGGGGCGTTGGTCTTCAGAGCGCACGGATAGAGAAGCGTTTGGCGACTTTACTATCCGCACCGGTATTATCGCAGAAGTGAAAAACAGCAAGCGAGATTTTCATGACTAAAGTTATAAGCAGCAGTACGAATGTTACAGAGATAAAGGCGTCGATTAATAACCGTTTCCCCGCTTCTTTGCCTAAGCCATGGTTAAATCAATGGAATGAGTTGTTAGAAAAGCAAACCGCCACCGAGCGTGTTGAGTGGTCGATGGAAAATTTACCGTCGCAGTTTGTTTTGTCATCAAGTTTTGGTATTCAATCGGCGGTTATGTTGCATATGTTGACGCAAGTTGACGCAAATATCCCAGTACTTATTACTGATACCGGACACTTATTCCCTGAAACCTATCAGTTTATTGAAAAGCTCAACGAACGTTTGAACTTGAACTTACAAGTGTATAGTGCAGCTGAAAGTGCGGCATGGCAACAAGCAAAATATGGCGAAGAATGGGCGAAAGATGAGGCATCTTTAAAAGCCTATAATCGCCGTAATAAAGTTGAACCCCTCGAGCGTGGTTTAGATGAACTGCATGCGGCAACATGGTTTTCTGGTGTTAGGCGTCAGCAATCAGAGCATCGTCAAGGTTTGCCTGTTGTCAGTATTTTACGCGGTCGCTTTAAAGTTCATCCAATTATTGATTGGAGTAATAAAGATGTACATGAGTACCTAACGAAGCATAATTTGCCTTATCATCCATTATGGGACAAAGGTTATGTATCCGTTGGCGACACGCACAGTACACGACCGTTAACGTTAGGTATGACTGAAAGTGATACCCGTTTTTCTGGCATGGCGAGAGAATGTGGCCTACATACTGACGGTGACGGTATTTAAAGTAAGTCTTACTAAAGATTTAATCTTAAGGACAAACATCTTGGATGCTTGTCCTTTTTATGTTTAATACTGTTAACGTCATATTCAATTGGCCTATATAAATGTAGGCACTGATTTTTTATGGAACAGAAAATTGTCTTTCAATAAGAGGGAATTTGGGGGCTGGTACCCGCAAACATCAACCTTCAACAACCGAAAAACTCTCACTTATTGCACTTTTCAAATGCTGTAAATAAGCATCATCAACATTATCGCTGATCAGACGTGCCAGCTCGCTACCAACCGGGGTAAATTTATAAAACTTCAGTACACAGGAAGACTTTTTTGCCGTAAGTGTTAATGGCCTACCGTTAAAATTAAAAGTAAACGCTTCTGACTTATCCATGGGGTTAGACTCTGTTTCTTGTATAAAAACGAGGTGATTATCAGCCAAAATGAGTAAGTCAGCGTAGCTTAATGAAAACTGACTAAAGGGTATGTTTTGCTCTCTGTTTTTACTAAAAAAGTTGAACAAGCTTGGTGTCTGATAGGCTCCTGAGATAATACGAATATTTCTTTTCGCTGGCTCTGTCACTGCCAAACTGCAAGCCTTTGCTAACAATTTAGCCTCGGTAATACTCATCGCACGAAAAATTTTAAGCGTTTTAGTTGAGAACGAACCGGGTTGTGATATTTCACCCGCGAGGATTTTGGCCCACAAGTTTTGCATTGTCGTATTACTAACATCTTCAGCGAGTTCAGTGAAGGTACTAAACCAATCCGCGTCTGCTTTATTTGCGAACTCTGTCGCAGAACAGTAATTGATTGACCTTTTAATAATTGCTTCAAGATTTTCTTGCTTTCGTAATGCAGAAATTCGTGCTCTTTTTTGAGTTCTTTCTTCCAAGGGCATTTGTTTTTCTAGTGAAGCTAACCCGCCATCAAGTACGAAGTTCTTAGCTAATGCTAAAAGCTGCATTTGCGAGGAAACCCCTGCATTTTTTTTATTGCCACCATTTTTACTGGTAGATGTTGTTTTTATGACTTCGTTGTTAACAGGCTTGTCAGTAATAACAAGGGGTACAGTTGAGGGTTCGTTTATGTCTTTCATAAAAAATTACCGTAACTAATATATTATTTTTATTACTATTTTTTCTAAGCATACGCTGGAAAATTAAAATCAGCAATCTTCTCTTTATTAATCTAAACTTAACATAAAATAAGGAAGCAATTGAAATTATGAATATAATTGTAATTCTAGGTTGAATATTATTTAACTGACTCTTATTATGTAGTTTATTGGGAATATAGTTCATAATAAATTTGATGTTAAAAAAATCTTAATCAGTTATGTTTCACTGGTTAATTGAGGGCGATATGCAGGCTTCTGAAAATAATAATGACGACTTTTTATTTATTGATGATAGTGATGAAGATGAAATTCTAAATGATGGTAGTGCTGAAACGTGGAAAGTATTGATTGTTGATGATGATCCCGAAATTCACTCTGTTACTCAGTTAGCACTCTCCGATTTAGTTGTCTTAGGTAAAAATATAGAGTATATCCACGCTTATTCTGGACGCGATGCATGCCTGCTTATTGAAGAGCACGAGGATATCGTTTTGGTATTACTCGACGTTGTCATGGAAACTGATGATGCTGGCTTGAATGTTGTTAAACATATTCGCGAAACGCTCTGCCGCCAAGATATACGTATCGTACTTAGAACGGGTCAGCCAGGTTACGCACCAGAAGAGAGTGTCATCAAAGATTATGATATCAACGACTATAAAACTAAAACAGAATTAACTCGCCGTAAATTAGTCACAACAGTATATGCTGCTATTCGTTCATACCAACAAATTCACTCAGTAAACCAAAACCGCCTTGGTTTAGAAAAAATTATTAGTGCCACTGCAGACCTGCTTGAACTCCATAGTATTCATGAATATGCAGAAGGTGTATTGTCGCAATTAATTAAGTTGAGTAAGAGCCATTGCAGTGTTTTTTGTGCCCGTGGGCAAGGTATAATAGAAGGCTCTGACGATTTAAGCTTACATGTTTTAGGTCAAATGGGGCATAGCACCGAATTAATAAATCAAAAAATATCTTGCTTCGATAGCAACGTATTACAAGACCGCATTAGCCGTTGTTTTACCCAAAAGCAACATGGTTATAATCATGACCATGCGGCATTGTATTTAGCGAGTGGTGGATACCGTGCTGTTATTTATCTTGAGCTTGAGCAAGAATTAACAGAAATTCAAATACAATTAATTGAAGTGTTTTTAGCCAATGTAGCGATCGGCTATGAAAATGTTCATTTATTTCAAAAGTTGAGAAATGCCGCATATCGTGACTGGCTTACTGAATTACCGAATCGTTTAGAGTTTGTTAATTTACTTGACCGCTTTATTCAATCAGAAGAGACAGATCTTGTTGCTGCCTTAATTGATATTAATCACTTTAGTGATATCAATGATGGTTTGGGACAAGATTTAGGTAATAAACTTCTCCTTGCGGTAACAGAAAGAATGAAAGAGTTAGGCAACGGTTGTCAAATTGCTCGTATGGGTGCTGACGTGTTTGGTGTTATTGGCCCTGCTGATAGCGTAAATCCTGATAGGTTAATGTCATTATTTTATCGTTCATTTACCGCGGGTGAACAGCGTTTACCGGTTACGGCATGTTTTGGCTTATGTTCAAAAAGTAGTGCAGGGGAACAAGGGGTAAAAGTGCTTAATCAAATAAACATCGCATTGAATTTAGCTAAAAAAAGCGACAATGTGAATTTTGTTTATTATAAAAAAGAAATGGAAGATGAAACCCTATGGCGTTTAGGTATGATCAGGCAATTACGTACTGATTTTGCTGATAATCGTTTGGAACTTTGGTATCAACCTCAACTGAGTTTAATAGCACGCAAGGTTATTGGCGCTGAAGCATTACTGCGCTGGCGCACCGCTGAAGGTAAATTTATTTCACCTGCCGTGTTTATTCCTCTTGCAGAATACTCAGGTTTAATCGTTGAGATTGGTGACTGGGTTATTAACCAAGCATGTAAACAAATTAAAGTATTAGAGCAGCAGAAATTTGACCATGTAGGTATTTCAGTGAATGTTTCTATTCCTCAATTTAAACGTGATAACTTTGTTGACAGTGTTATTCAAGCAACGATTAGACATGATGTTAAACCGAGTAAGCTTGAATTAGAAATAACCGAAAATATTTTAATGGACGAGCCTCAAGTTGTTATTGACGCATTAGTTAAATTAAAAGCAGAAGGTATTAGTATCGCTCTTGATGATTTCGGTACAGGGTATTCTTCAATGAGTTACTTACAAAAACTACCACTTGACCGTTTAAAAGTGGATCGATCATTTATTACTGATATTGCACAGCCAGGACAATCATTAATTGCTGACACCATTATAAACTTAGGTAAGCAAATGAACTTAAAAGTTATTGCTGAAGGTATTGAAGAAGAAGCACAACAAGCCCATTTAATTGCTCAAGGGTGTGACGAAGTACAAGGTTTCTTTTACGCTAAACCCATGCCTGCTGATGAATTTTTAACGTTTTTACGTAATAATAATTAACGTTAACTAATCTTTTGTTTCATTAAAAGAAAGCCAAGATATATTATCCTGGCTTTCTATGTTTACTCCTTCAACTGTAATCGATACAGTAAAAACATATATATTTAAATGTCTATAACTCCGCTGCATAACATTTCCAAGCACCTTTCATATCAAGACATCGTACGTTAATTTCATGAACGCCAGGATACTGTGATGTAAGGTTTTGGTATGCTCCTCCATAAGCTTCACCATAAGTATCTCCCCAAATACTAGAGCCTGATACAGACTGATGTGTAGCTGCTAATGCAGTAAATGCTGTTGATGCAGTGATTGCTATCGCTAAAATTATAGTTTTGATTCTCATAAGTATCCTTATTAGATTATTAAAATGAGTATAGGTGTATATAAAAACATAAAAGACTGTCTAAAAAATAGCCGGTCAATCTTTGAGAATAGCCTAGTACTGCTTTTTATTTAACGTGATATATACATATAGTTAACTTGTTGTATCTATAACTTATCGTATTGAATGTTTAAAAAAGGTTAACCTACTCGATATTTTTCTAATATTTCATTGACATGTTTTCTAAAAGTTTTGGCTACTAAATTTTGTCTTTATTGAAATAAATTATTACAATTCAGACGTTTGTGATTAAATTTTAAAACGATATATTGTTGTATTAGATATTTTACCTTTATTTATTGGGTAAAAGTTATCGCATTAATAAGGATTAATTTTCATGGAGCGTAATAGTGATCAAGATTGATAACATCAGTCGAATTTATGGCGAAGGTGAAACACAAGTTATAGCACTGAATAATGTTTCATTAACCATTGAAAATAATGAATTCGTTGCGGTAATGGGAACCTCGGGTTCAGGTAAATCAACCTTAATGAGTATCTTGGGTTGCCTCGATACACCCACGTCAGGTGAATATTTATTGTCGGGAGAGTCGATAAAAAATATTGATGATGAAAGCTTGTCGCAAATACGTAATCGAAAAATAGGCTTTATTTTCCAAACCTTTCATTTATTACCCCGATTAACAGCACTTGATAATGTTATTTTACCTTTACGTTACAGTAATGCAGATCCCGAGGATGCAAAAAAACGCGGCATGGAAATGCTCGATAAAGTGGGCTTAACTTCAAGATGGCATCATAAACCTTTCGAAATGTCTGGTGGGCAACGCCAACGTGTTGCTATTGCCCGAGCTTTAGTCAATCGCCCTGAAGTCATTTTTGCTGATGAACCGACAGGTAACCTAGATTCAAAAACGTCTTATGAAATCATGGGTTTACTTTGTGAATTGCATGCTCAAGGACAAACTATTGTGATGGTAACTCATGAAGAAGATATTGCGGCATATGCTGACAGAATGATCCGTATGAAAGATGGTAACGTGATTGAGGACCGATTATGTATAAAAAACTAATAATATCAAGCATTACACTTTTTTATAGTTGCTGTACCTTAGCCTTAACGCAAATCCCTTTAATATTATCAGGTCAAATTAAAGCCAGTGACAATCAAACATTTTATTCTCCTAAAACAGATAGTTGGAATGTACAAGTGCAGTGGTTGTTGCCTGAGGGTGACATTGCCAAAAAAGGCGACTTAGTTGTTGTATTTGATAGTGGCTCAATCCAAAGTCAAATAGAACAAGAAAAAGTGAGTTTAATTGCTGCCAATGAAGAGTTATTTCGAATTACCAGTACGGCAGAACAATCACTTTTGGAAGCAACTTACGGGCAAAAAAGAACCGCGCTGCTTCTTGATAAAGCACGTATCGATGCCAGTATTTCTGTTGTGCATTTAAGTCAGTATGAATACCAAAAAAACCAACTTGAGCTCGAAAAAACGGTTGTCGCTAATGCGAAAGCCCTTGAAAATTTAAAGCAAGTCAACCTAGCTAATACGGTTGCAGTGACTAAGCAAAAAATTACCATCATAAAACATCAAGATAAGTTGCAATACAATGAATATAAACTCAAGCAAATGAGTGGTTATGCTGAGCGCACTGGTCCTGTTCTTTATGGTACTCATCCAT
Organism: Colwellia sp. MB02u-14; assembly: GCF_014076915.1. Classification (NCBI taxonomy): domain Bacteria; kingdom Pseudomonadati; phylum Pseudomonadota; class Gammaproteobacteria; order Alteromonadales; family Colwelliaceae; genus Colwellia; species Colwellia sp. MB02u-14. The sequence continues at coordinate 564,141 of NZ_JACGUX010000079.1, read as the reverse complement.
GGTACGGAGAGAAAGTGTTTGTCGGTATGACAGCGCAACCTTCGTGGGAAATTGCCAAAATTCCTTCGGTGAATGGTTTGTACGTTGAAGCTTGGGTCCATGAGGTTGACTATAAAAATTTGCAATTAAAGTCAGTGGTAGATTTCAAACTTGACGCCTTTCCACAATATAACCTTGCTGCAACATTAACCGAAATATCTAGCCAACCCGAAGAACGTAAAGAATGGGGAAGCGATGTTTATTATCGCGCTGTTTTTTCTTTTACCGTTGACGAAGCCTTAACGTTGTTACCAGGCATGAGCGCTCAATTAGAGTTTACAGGAGTAGACCCAAGTGAATAAATATCTGCCCATTATATGGCTAGTATTGTTGTGTGCATGTGAAAAAGTACCCAGCGAAACAGTGAAGTTAGAAAAGGTAAGGCTTATTGTAACCGCCAGTGGTGAATTAGAGTCAAAGCAAACCGCAATGATAGCCCCTCCATCTGTTTCTGGTATGTGGCAGTATCAAATTAAAAAGCTTGCACAAGAGAATACGCGTATTAAAAAAGGTGAATTGATTGTTGCTTTTGACAGTAAAAAAGTCATGGATAGGTTGGTTGATAAACAAGCCGATTTAGCACGTGCTCAACAGGAATTAGAAAATAAGGAAATTAAGGCAACAGAGACAGAACAAGAGCTGATTCTCAGTATCGCTGAAAAGCAAATGGACTATGAAAAAGCAGAACGCAAGGCTGATATTATCGATTACAGTCGTTCTGATAACGATCGTAAAAAATCGATTATTGATTTCACTATTGCTGAAAATGATTTTTTTCTTGCAAAAGAAAGACTTAAATTTCATGAGAATAATAAGGCACTAAATTTAAAGTTAGCTAAAGGGAAGGTACATCGATTAAGGGCTGAAGTTGATGAGTTTAAAAGTGATATAGAACGTTTGAAAGTGAAAGCGCCTATTGACGGTATGGTTATTTATCGAGCAAACTTTCAAGGAGAAAAACCAGCGGTTGGCGAGAGTATTCAATTTGGTCAGCCGGTTGTTGAGCTTGCCGTTATTGAACAAATGCAATTAAAGGCACAAATTGCTGAACCTGATAGTGGCAAAATCAAGCTGAACCAACAAGTTAAAATCATGATTGATGGTACACAAGAAATTGTTCTACAGGGAGAAATTGTTGAATTAGGTCGTGTTTTTCGTGATAAGTCTTCTCAAGATAAACGCCGCGTGTTCGATGCAATCATTGCTTTTGAACAACCTGAAGACATTGTTATACGTCCTGGGATGACCGCACGTATAGAGGTGGTTACTGAAGTGATCGATAACGCGTTAACCTTGTCTTCTCAAGCGGTTAAGTTAGAGAATGGTCAAGGGAGTGTGTTAATTCCTGGTCTTTTATCTGATCATATTCAAAGGATTAAAATTGCCCATATTGTGGGAGATAAAGTGGTCATTAAAAGTGGCTTATCACAAGGAGATATAGTGACTTTATGAGATATTCACAACAAAAAATACTGAAAAAAACATTAATTGTCAGTTTACTGTTTATTGCAATAACAGGCTGTTCAGGCCAAGAAAGTGATCCTTTGTTATATGAGGTTACTCAGCAAGAATTTGTGGTTAATGTACCTGCAAAAGGAGAGTTGTTTGCAGCAAAAGCAACCGTTATAAGTGCACCGATAAGCAGGCAAGGACCGCAAAATATTTCTTGGCTAGCACCAGAGTTTTCACGTGTTAAAAAAGGAGATGTTATTGCACGCTTTGACGGCGAAGCCATGGAAATTCAAAGCAAAGATAGACGTAACGAATTATCAATCACTAAACAAGAAATCATTGAAAAAACAGGTATGCTCAACCAAGCACTTGACTCAATAAGTAAAGATATTGGTATGGTGGGGCAAGAGAAAAGTTTTGCTGAAAATTTCTCAATCAATGATGATCAAATACGTTCAAAATTAGAGATACTTGATTCATTACAAAACACCCAATACTTGGGATCAAAAGAAGAATATCTTTATTGGAAAAATGATAGTTTTAGCGCGAGTTCAGCAGGAGACATGGGCTTGTTAGAAATGAAGCAAGCGCAAAGCAAGAGTAAATTAAAGCAGTTGAGTGAAGGTTTAGCAAAGCTAGAAGTTAAAGCACCCCACGATGGGTTACTTGCTTATAAAGCCAATTGGCGTGGTGAAAAACCTCGCGAAGGGCAATCACTATGGCCAGGGCAAAAAATCGCTGAATTACCTGACATCAGTAACATGAAAGTGAAGCTATTCGTCTTAGAAAGTGAAGCAATAAACTTAGCGATAGATAAACCGGTAAGCATTACTTTAAACGCCTATACGGATAAACCCTTTAAAGGCACTGTTGAAACAGTTGCCCCTTTTCCTACGTCGATAAAGCGGGGCGATCCGCAAAAATATTTTGAAGTTATTGTTGTTTTAACAGAGCAAAACACTGAGCTATTTGTTCCTGGAAGAAAGTTAGAAGCCAATATTGAAATTATCGCCACCAGTAAGAAAATGGTTATTCCACTGCAGAGCGTATTTGTAGAAGCGAAACAATCTTTTGTTTATTTATATAAAAATGGCGATTACATCTCTACCCCCGTTACATTAGGGCAGTCAAGTTTAAGTCATGTTGAAATTTTATCAGGGCTTAAAGAAGGTCAGAAAATAGCATTAACCAATAAGGAGCATAGTTAATGAAATATTTAGCGATTTTTCTCGATACTTTTTCCGAGCTTGCCCAGCATAAGCTACGTACTTTATTAACGTTACTCGGTATGATATTCGGCGTTGGCGCAGTTATCGCGATGCTTAATATTGGTGAGGGAGCTGAAGCTGAAGCGATGAAAATGATCGACTCAATGGGACTGCATAACTTGATCATAGAAGGGAAGGTTTTTGAAGAGAAAGAGTTACAAGAACAACGTAAGCACTCCACAGGGCTAAGTATCAGAGATGGTGAAATCAGTGCGAGTTCATTACCCTTTGTTACGGCATTTAGTGCGCAAAAACTAATAGATACTTACAGTATATTTAGTGGAGAGGGTAAAAGTGATGGTGAAGCAACAGGAGTAAGTGCCAGCTTTTTTGCATTATCTAAATTCAATTTAGCACAGGGGCGTTTACTCAACGAAACTGACGATCAAAACTTTTCTCAGGTGGCACTGCTTGGTTCATCGACAGCAAAGCAGCTTTTTCCACAAGGTAATGCTATTGGCCAAAATATTAAAATCAATCACCTTTGGTTTAAAGTGGTCGGAGTATTACAAGCGCCTTTTTTAAAGAAGCAGGAGTTTCAGGGCATAAAACTCGGTGGCGACCAACGTCAGGTGTTTATTCCCTTAAAAACAGCGATACATAAATTTGCCAGTAAGAAACTTGCAAGTGAAGTCACTAGCATTAAACTCAAACTTGATGACAGTGTTGATCCTATTAGCGCCGCGAAAGCGGTGAGTCATTTACTTGACCGTCGCCATAATGAAGTCGATGATTATAACTTGGTTATTCCCGCCGCTTTATTAGCTCAGCAAAAACAGACACAACAAATATTTAATATTGTGATGTCTTGTGTTGCCGGTATCTCTTTATTAGTGGGGGGCATCGGTATTATGAATATTATGCTTGCTACCGTATTAGAACGAACCAAAGAAATTGGTTTGTTGCGAGCGGTTGGTGCCACGCAAAAAGATATTCGTTTACAGTTTATTGCCGAGAGTTTTACTATTTCAATTATGGGGGGCATCTTGGGGGTGTTTTTTGGGATCATGCTCTCAGAGCTTATCGCGCTTTATTCTGAATGGGCCGTATCATGGTCAACGAGTGCAATTATTTTGTCTTTTAGTATTTGTGCACTTGTAGGGTTAACCTTCGGTGTTTACCCTGCAATCAAAGCATCAAAACTTGACCCTATCGACGCCTTACAAAGTGACTAACGGCTTTCAAAAGCGTTTACATGTCTTGTAAACGCTTTTGAATACATTAATGTTATCTTTTTCACAGGAACGTTAACGCGGTAGGTTTGCACTGAGCAAATGGTCAAGTCTATTTCTTACTTCGTTAAATGGTCCATCACATCTTTAATGACTGCTTAGTCTATTGACCTGTCGACTCGATAAATGAGCTTTCGACTAAGCTGTTTTTTAGTGATTTAGCTAAAAAACGATAGATTAATACACCTAATTAAAACGCCCGTTTAAATAATTTGCATTTATTTTTCTTTCAAGGCACACTCAATCGTCTATTATTATAAAAACTGATCATTAAATTATTATTTAATCGGTATCAGACCCTATTTTTATCCCACTAAACGAGGAAACTAGGCATGTTATTTCAAGGTCAAAACCTTTCTGCCGAATTACTGAATGACGGCATTGTTGAATTTAAATTTGACGCACAAGGCTCAGTGAATAAGTTCGATCAGGAAACTTTTAAAGAATATATTGAAGTGGTTGCTGCGATTAATAATTGTAGCGATGCGAAAGGCGTTTTAGTGACGTCTGGAAAGTCTAACTTTATTGTTGGTGCGGATATCACTGAATTTTTAGCAATGTTTAAACTGCCAGAAGCGGAACTTGTTCCTTGGATCAAAGGTGGTTCAGACGTTTTTGACTCATTTGAAGACATTAATTTGCCAACAGTTGTTGCGCTTAATGGTTTTGCTTTAGGTGGCGGTTGTGAAATGAGCTTAGCTTGTGACTACCGTATTGCTGATACAACATGTTCAATAGGTTTACCTGAGGTTAAATTAGGTCTTATTCCTGGTTTTGGTGGCACAGTGCGCTTACCCAGAATTATTGGCGCTGATAACGCGGTTGAATGGATGTCTACCGGTAAAGCTTTTAAACCAGAACAAGCTATGGCTGTCGGTTTATTGGATGCTGTTGTTGCCCCTGAGTATTTGCGTGAAGCGGCTATTAGCATGCTTAAAGAAGCAATGGCAGGCAAGTTAAATTGGCAAGCTAAACGTCAACAGAAACTCGACGCGCTAAAACTTAGCCCTGTTGAATCAATTATGACCTTCAATACGTGTAAAGGTATGATCGCCGCTAAAGCCGGTAAACATTACCCTGCACCAATGATGATGGTAAAAACTATCGAAGCTGCAGCTTTACTCGGTAGAACAGAAGCGATGCTTATTGAAAATGCTAACTTTGCTAAACTTGCTAAAACTGATGCTGCTACCGCGCAAATTGGCTTGTTTATGGCAGACCAAGTGGTTAAAGGCAAAGCAAAGAAAGCCGCTAAAATGGCAACTAAACAAGTGAATAAAGCCGCTGTATTAGGTGCTGGCATTATGGGCGGAGGTATTGCTTACCAGTCTGCCTATAAAGGTACGCCAATCATCATGAAAGACATTAATGATGCGGCACTGGATTTAGGTTTAAATACCGCTGCTGGCATTTTAACCAAGCAAGTTGAACGTGGTCGCATGAATGTTAAGACTATGGCTGGCGTGTTAAATAACATCACACCAACACTTAGCTACGATAGTGTTAAAGATGTTGATATTGTGGTTGAAGCCGTAGTAGAAAACCCTAAAGTAAAAGGTATGGTACTTGCTGAAGTAGAAAGTTTTCTTTCTGAGGATGCGATTTTAACTTCTAACACCTCAACAATTTCTATCGATTTGTTAGCGCAAAGTGTAAAGCGTCCAGAAAACTTCTGTGGTATGCATTTCTTTAATCCGGTAAACAAAATGCCATTGGTTGAAGTTATTCGTGGTAAAGCAACTTCTGAAGAAACTGTTGCAGCTGTTGTTGCTTACGCCGCTAAAATGGGTAAGTCACCGATTGTTGTTAACGACTGCCCTGGCTTTTATATCAACCGTGTTTTATTCCCATATTTTGCTGGCTTTAGCCAATTAATGCTTGAAGGCGTTGATTTTGCAGCTGTTGATAAAATTATGGAAAAACAATTTGGTTGGCCAATGGGCCCAGCATACTTACTTGATGTTGTTGGTGTTGATACCGCCGATCACTGTACGGGTGTCATGTCATCTGGTTTTCCTACGCGTATGGCAAAAATCGATAATGACCCAGTAAGCACTTTGTATAGTAACAAGCGCCTTGGTCAGAAAAATGGCAAAGGCTTTTATGATTACGGTCAAGACAAGCGCGGCCGTCCAACAAAAGTAGCTTCTGCTGATGCTTACGCATTGTTTGAAAGTACCTGTGCAGACAAAAAAGAATTCAGTAGTGAAGACATTATTGCTCGCTTAATGATCCCTATGGTCAATGAAGTGGTGCGTTGTTTAGAAGAAGGTGTTGTTGATACTGCCGCTGAAGCTGATATGGGCTTAATTTACGGTATTGGCTTCCCACCGTTTAGAGGTGGTGCAATTCGTTATTTAGAAACGTTAGGTTTAACTAACTTTATTGCTATGGCCGATAAGTATGCGCATTTAGGTGAAATTTATCAGGTAACTGACGGATTACGCGAAATGGCTAAATCAGGTAAATCTTATTTCAACACAGACGTAAAAACAGCATAAGCTAAGGAGAAGAACATGAAAGAAGTAGTCATTGTAGATTGTATTCGTACACCAATGGGACGCTCTAAAGCTGGCGTTTTTCGTAACGTTCGTGCTGAAGGTTTATCAGCGCATTTAATGCAGCAATTATTAGTGCGTAACCCTAATTTGGACCCTTCATTAATTGAAGATATTATTTGGGGCAACGTTAAGCAAACTAAAGAACAAGGTTTTAACATTGCGCGTAATGCACAGTTATTAACTGACATTCCAAAAACTGTTGGCGCGGTAACGGTTAACCGTTTATGTGGTTCATCAATGCAAGCTTTGCATGATGCAACAACCAATATTATGTGTGGCCAAGGTGATGTCTTTATCGTTGGTGGTGTTGAGCACATGGGACACGTTCCTATGATGTACGACGTAGATTTTGATCCGGCCTTGAGTAAGTATATTTCTCGTGCGGCTGGCAACATGGGGTTAACCGCAGAGTTACTTGGTAAGCAGTTTGGTATTACTCGTGAACAACAAGACGCTTTTGCAGCACGTTCACACAGAAAAGCTTATGAAGCACAGCTCGCTGGTCGTTGGGACAATGAAATTGTTGCCACCCAAGGACACGATGCAATGGGCGCGTTAACGCTTGTTGAACATGATGAAGTTATTCGTCCTGAAACAACGATTGAAACGCTTGCCGGTTTACGTCCAGTGTTTGACCCAGTTAACGGGACAGTAACGGCCGGTACTTCTTCAGCGTTGTCTGATGGTGCATCAGCAATGTTAGTAATGTCAGCTGATCGTGCAAAAGAGCTTGGTTTAACGCCTCGTGCGCGTATTCGTGGTATGGCGGTTGCAGGTTGTGATCCGTCTACGATGGGCTTTGGTCCTGTTCCAGCCACGAAAAAAGCATTAAAACGTGCCGGTTTATCTTTAGCTGATATTGAATTAGCTGAATTTAATGAAGCCTTTGCGGCTCAAGCCTTATCGTGTGTTAAGTCTTTAGGCTTAGAAGACCGAGCTGAAGATATGATTAACTTAAACGGTGGCGCTATCGCCTTAGGTCATCCATTAGGGTGTTCTGGCTCGCGTATCACAGGTACTTTATTGAACCTAATGGAAGGTCAAGATGTCAGCATAGGTTTAGCGACTATGTGTATCGGTTTAGGTCAAGGTATTGCAACGGTAATTGAACGCGTTTAATTGTAAAATTTAACCGCGTATTATTAATGTAAATAAAGCTCACTTCGGTGAGCTTTATTATTTTATAAGTAAAAATGTACTACTTTTCTTTTGCCACCCAACGCATCATATCTTTAAAACTTGGCTCTTTACCGTACATACTCATGCCCATTTTAAATAACCTTGCAGCAGCAGTCCTTACCCAAAAACATAAAATCACCAATAAACTAAGCGATAATAATGAATGCCAAAGCGGAACATCGATAAGCGACATTTTTACTGGCATAGCGACAAAGGAAGTTAAAGGGAAGAAACTCAAAAAGGTTAAAGCCCAACCAGAAGGACCATCCATTGTGATGAATGCCAGAATCATCGGTACTAAGGGTAACAGCATTATACTTGTTTTTGCGCTATGGTTCGGATCGTCAATCGCTGCTGCAATTGCTGCCATAAAGGCAGTACAAAGGTAAACACCGGTTAAGGCAAATGGTATTAACCAGGGCAGTAATGACCAATCTATCATGGAAAAATCAATGATACCGCCTTTAATAATTACGGTAACAAAGGCATAGCCCAACATGCCAGTAATCACTATTGTGATCATGGCTTTAATTGAGTGTAACATTTGACCTAAAATTTTGCCGTCGATCCAAGTTTGCGCTGATATACAAGCATATAACTGCTCGGTTACGCGTTGTTGTTTTTCACCCGTAACACTGACAAACAGTTGACCAAAAGAAGTGAAAATACCAATAGCCAAAATAACAATCATAGCAATTGCCGTTGCCTTCGCGGGGCTATTATCAGACTTTATACTCTCATCTAAGTACTTATTTTCAAAGATAGAGGATTGATTTAAAACATTTAACTGTTCTTCCGCCAAACCTAAACTACTAGCGTATTGTACGGTATATTGTTGACTCAGCGTTTGTTTTAACTCGCCGAGCCAACTTTGTTTGTTTTTACTGTAAAGAGTAATTTGTTTTACCGAGTTTGTAGACGGTGTTTCTGATAATACCGCGTCCCAGCTATCTTCCTGGGCTAATTGTTTTTTTAATTGTTTAAGAGGGGCGTTACTGGCAATAAATTCAAAGCTATCACTATTTTGAAGTTGTGACATCGTTGCAGGTACAGCAACTTTATAAACAGTAAGTTGATCATCTTTTATATATTGCCACAACATAATTATTAACCCAATGGCGACAATGATTAACTTTGATATTATTTCTTGTTTCCATTTGAAAAAATGCATGAATTCCCAAGACGTTACTAACCAAACTTGCTGCTTTTTACTATTTTTTTTAATCATTGTTTATAGCTCCGTGATTAGCGATAGCATTTAGATAAAGCTGATGTAAATCCATTTTTTTGCTATGCATAGCTTCAAGGTCACCTATGGAGGTTAAGCGTTGAAGTAACTCATTGATTGACTGTAAAGGTGTTAAACTCAGCTCAAGCGTTTTGTTGTTAGTTAAGCTGTGTTTGGTATCAGCCAGTATTTCTGATACTTTACTTGAATCAAGCTCTTCTGAAAATTGCGCGGTTAAATGCGTTGATGAATCAATTTTCTGCTGAATTTCTTGTAAACTGCCGTATAAAACTGCTTCGCCTAAGTTCATTAATAACATCCGATCAGCCAATTTTTCCACCATAGCCATTTGATGAGCGCTTAATATAACGGTCATTCCTTTGGCTCTTAGTTCAGACAAAAATATAACGACTTTTTCTTGATTGACGGGGTCTAAACCGGAAAATGGTTCATCTAAAATAACCCATTTTGGCTTATGAATAACGGCAGTGATTAATTGGACTTTTTGCTGGTTGCCTTTAGATAAGGTTTTCAGTTGATCGTCTTTGCGCTCTAATATGTCAAAACGCTCTAACCAAAATTCAGCTTCTTCTATTGCCGACTTTTTATCAACACCATTAAGTTGTGCAAAATATATCAAATTCTTCATCAGTGATTTTTCAGGGTATAAACCTCTATCTTCAGGTAAATATCCTAAGGTATGAGAAGGAATAGATGAGTATTTATTTCCGTCCATGGTTAATGTTATGGTGCCACTATCAGGTTGAGTAAAACCCGTTAACATGCGTACTAAGGAAGATTTACCCGCACCATTTGGCCCTAACAAAGCAAAAATTTCACCTTGGCTAACGTTAAATGACAGGTTCTTGATCGCGGCTACATTGGCATAATTTTTTTGGACGTGAGTTACAACTAGCTCCATGGTTTTTCTTTCCTTAATTAAAACTATAAAAATTAATCATTGTGAACTTAGTATGATAATTAGCAATTTTATTACAAGAAAAGAGAATTATTTTTAAAACGTAAGATATTTTAAATCTTTATTGATTGTTCTGAGTTTATGCGTTTTTTATCTGGTAATACGCGACATCAAATTCAAATAATGGGTCGATGTGTCTGTATGTTTTAACGTAAGACATACCTATATTCTTCATGACACCAATTGAACCGAGATTATTTTCGTCAGCAATCGCGCTAAATTTTTTGTATTCAGACTTGGCTGCTAAGACATCTTTAATATGTTGCGCCGCTTCACTGGCAAAGCCTTTGCCCCACGAAGTTTGAAAAAATCGCCAGCCGAGTTCTAGGTTATCAAATTCAGGTGAAGTAGAGAAAAAATTCATTGGCCGAACAAGTACCCAACCAATGTATTCATTGGTTTCAGTGCTATTAACTTGCCATATTCCCCAACCTTTTGTTGAGTTCAAGTATTTTTGCATGCGAGGCACTAAAACGTTATAAATAGTCTCGCGTGAAGATGGATTACCATCGCTGATAAAACGCATCACTTCAGGGTCTTGATCAAGTTGATACAATAACTCTGCGTCGTCAATTGTCATTAATTGGTAGCTAAGTCGAGCAGAGTTATTAATTTTCATTTTATTGACTGGGGTATCGTTAAACTAAAGAGTCTTGTAGTGGTGGTACCACTTGTTTTTTACGGCTTAGTACACCATCTAACCAAACTTTACCGTCAACAAGTGGTTTGCCATAGGCTTTTTCAGTTAAGTCAGCATTGTCGCTGATCACTAACATTTCAGAGCCTTCTTTCATGATATCAGTAAGTAATAATAAAACAGTATGGCGCTTACCTTCGGCTTTTAATTTTGCAATGTCAGCAAACAGTTCAAGCTTCATATCATCAAAAATTGCTAAGTCGAGTACTTCTAATTGACCAATACCCACTAAGTTACCATGCATATTAAAATCTTTAAAATCACGTAAAACTAAGTCGCGTACTGGTGTGCCTAATACGGCTGATTTAACTTCAAACATTTCCATACCTAGGGCTTTAGCGTCGCTGATGCCAGCAATTTCAGCTAATGCTTCAACACACTTGATATCAGCAGTGGTACAGGTGGGTGATTTAAAAATAACGGTATCTGATAAAATAGCGCACATCATTGCACCAGCAATATCTTTTGGAATTTCTACATCGTAAAAATCGTACATCATTTTAATGATGGTATTGGTACAACCAACAGGGCGAACCCAAATTTCTAGAGGTGTAGAAGTGGTAATGTCACCTAATTTGTGATGGTCAATAATACCTAATATTGTTGCTTCATCGATATCATCAGGTCCTTGAATACGGTCTGAATGATCAACAATGTAAATACCTTCACCAGCAAAACTTGTTTTTAATTCAGGTTGCTCAAAACCAAACTTGTCTAAAATAAACATTGTTTCTGGTGAAAGCTCTCCTAATCGGGCTGGTAGGGTTTCTTCACCTAGAGTTGTTTTTAAATAGGAAAGGGCAATGGCTGAACAGATCGAGTCTGAATCAGGAGTTTTGTGTCCAACAGCGTAATTAGGCATAAAAAAATTCTCGTTTTAGCGTGTTATATTGAGGCAATGTTTTAAATTGACAATATTTTAGCAAATAAACACCGCGAGTGAAAAGTTAAAGCTTACATTAAGGCACTAAATTATATTCAAATGGGCTAACTGAGCGAGTAATAAACCTAAACCAACAAAGGTGAGTACTAAAACAATAATAGGGAGTTTGATTATTCTTAGTAAATAAAATCCCAATAGTACACAACTACATTCTACCACTGAGCTAACAGCACTACTAAAAATAGGATGATAAAGTGCAGAAAATAATAACCCAACGACCGCGGCGTTTACGGCCATCACTGCACTGGCTATTCTCGGTTTTTTTGCTAAGGAATGCCAAGAGTTCTCAAAGGTTAACAGTAATAAAAATCCGGGTAAGAAAACAGCTAAAGTGGCGACTGCAGCACCTAATAATGGATTTTGTGTAAAAAGCTCAGCACCTAGAAAAGTCGCGAGGGTAAACATTGGGCCAGGCACTGCTTGTGCCGCCGCATAACCGCTAAGAAAAACATCGTTAGATAACGCTTCACCAATTGTTTGCTGCAATAACGGTAATACCACGTGCCCGCCACCAAAGACCATACTGCCTGCTTGGTAGAACTGATTAAATAATATAATAAGTTCAGAGGGGGCTTTAGTCACCCCAGCATAGATTGATAATGGTAAAGCAAAAAGAATGACGAAGAACAAAGTCAATGGCAGTATTTTAAACTGTCTTGAGGTGAGTACTGCAGGTTTAGCAACTTCAGAGCTAACCGATGTTAATGACTGATTGACGAAAAAACCAAAGCCTGCGGCGATGATAAGTATGAACATTTGCGTCGTTAAACTCGGTAAAGCAATTAAAGCAATCGCTGTTATAGTCGCAATTAACTTATGCGTGTAATTATTACAAAAGCTTTTAAACATCGTAAAACAAGCATCAGCAACAACAACAACCGCTAATAATTTTAAGCCATGAATTACGTGACCAACCCAGGGTTGTTCAGCACCAGTAATATTTATAGCAAGTAAATAAAGCAGTGTAAATGAGGGGAGTGTAAAGCCCAAAAATGCGGCAATACCGCCTAATAGTCCAGCTTGTCTTAGGCCAATAGCAAAACCTAATTGGCTAGAGCCAGGACCGGGTAAAAACTGACTTAACGAGATCAAGTTTGCAAAGCTTGTTTGATCTAACCATTTAAGCTTCTCAACAAATATTTTTTGAAAGTAGCCAATATGCGCAGCAGGTCCACCAAAACTGATACAACCTAAGACTAAAAAACGCCAAAATACTTCAAATGTTTTTTTCATAAAAATTTCGTTAAAAGCAAGCCAGTTATATTAGTTATTGTATCGTAAAAATATGAAGGGGATATTAAATTTAATAATAAAAAAAAGCTCAATGAATTGAGCTTTTTTTTATATTGGTAAACGAAAAGTGTTAGTTACTTGTAATAAGCTAAACACGCTTCTACTTCGTTTTTAGAACCCATAATAACTTCGACACGCTGATGTATGCTGTTTGGCTGCATATCCATAATGCGGCCTTCGCTGGTCATTGCTAGTCCGCCGGCTTGTTCAATGAGAAAACTCATTGGGTTGGCTTCATACATTAATCGCAGCTTGTGAGGTTGTTTCGGGTTTTTACTGTCTTGTGGATAAGTAAAAAGCCCACCGCGTGTTAATACGCGATGAATGTCGCCTACCATTGCTGCAATCCAGCGCATGTTGAAGTTTTTTCCTCGCGGGCCGGTATCGCCAGCGAGTAAGTCACTAATGTAATTCTGCATTGGTGCTTGCCAAAAGCGTTGATTAGACATGTTAACGGCAAACTCTTGTGTGTCGGTAGGCACTTGAACATTACGTTCAACTAATAAGAAACCACCGTGGGTGCGATCTAGCACGTAAAAGTGAGTTCCGCTGCCTGTTGTCATTACCAACATCGTCGATGGACCATACAATACATAGCCGGCACAAATCTGCTTATTACCTGCTTGCTTAAACATATCCGGATCACTAGCATCCATATCGCTTGGCGCTTCATGGATAGAGAAAATAGTCCCAATTAATGAGTTAATCTCAATATTAGAGCTACCATCAAGTGGGTCGAAAGAAACAAGGTATTTCCCGTCTTTTTCACCAGCAACTGAGGTATCTTCCTCTTCAGAAGAGATCGCTTTAACAAAACCAGACTCCAGTAAAATATCTTTTAGTAGTTCATTTGCAACAACATCTAATTCTTTTTGAACTTCACCTTGAATGTTTTCATCCAACGTTGACCCCATTAAGTCACTTAAATGGCCTTGGCTAACACGAAATGAAATTTCTTTAGTTGCCGCTAAAATTGTTTTAATCAGCGAAATTAAATCGAGTGGAACATTATCTTGGCGTAAAGCTGGTGCTAGTCGTTGCATCGGGTTACCTAATTGATTTAGAGTAAGACTCTGATATATTGAGTCATAAAATTGTTGGCTACTTAGTGCCGTTACATAGCAAATAATAGCAGCTGCATTTTTAATTTATTATTTTATTATGGAAGGTAGCGATGAAATCGTTTAACCTTTACCTTTGTGCCAATGATAACAAAAATAATGGAATGACTTGAATAAATATTTATAGAACTAAAAATAAAATAGGAAAAAACGATGAAATTCACACTTCGTGTCTTTTTAATATTTATCTGTAGTACGTTTTCAATAGCCGCGCTTAGCGCAGGCACTCAAAGTTATAGTGACTTTGTCAAAGCGAAAGATTATCAGCAAGACTTTTTATTCCAAAGTGCTTTTTCACAAGGGCTTGGTGCTCAGAATATTGGACTTGACCGAGGCCAACGGGGAGATAAACGATTAGTTCGCTTTGAAAAATGGGGCAAGAAAATTTTTCTTCATCAGCTCAATACTTATAACCGAGCTGATACAGACCCGATGGATGTTCGTTATAACGAGAGAAATGGTGTGTGTTGATGGACACTTCACTTTTTTTTCTCGGAGATTGGCAAGTTAATCCAAGTACCAATACTTTGCGCCGTGGCGAGCTTATTAAACAGCTTGAGCCCAAGGCAATGGATGTATTACTACTTTTATGCGCGCAGCAAGGGCAAGTATTAAGTGCTGATAATATCGCGACCCAATGTTGGGGGATGGATATTGGCGACAACCCAGTACACAAAGCCATTACCCAATTGCGTAAAGCTCTAGGTGATAAAGCCAGTACACCGACTTATATTGAGACCATCCGCAAACGCGGCTATCACATTATTGCCAAGCTAGATTTCCCCCTTGATGACGAGCTAAAAGCGGAACAAAAAAACTGGCAGGGAGCCTCACCGTTTCCGGGTCTAGTGGCCTTTGAAGGCAAAGACGCTCAAGTATTTTTTGGCCGTAACACTCAGATTTCAACCCTTTTAGAACGACTATCAAACCAAATCAGTGCCCAACATACTTTTTGCTTAATATTAGGCCCCAGTGGCACAGGCAAATCATCTTTAGTGAATGCCGGTTTATTGCCAGCGTTAACCAGCAAAAATGGGTATAACGGTATTGGCGTGATATCACACACCAGTATTGATTTTGCCGACATCAGCCTTGAACGACTGTTCATAGATTTAGCCTCTGCCATGCTCGACTGGGACGTAAACGACCAGCCAGTATTTGCAGGTATGAGTGCCGAAAACTTGGCCCAACAGCTGCAAAAAGACAGCAATACTTCAATTGAACAATGTATTCAAGCACTTAAAAAAACACAGCAACGTTATAGCAAATCGCAGTTTTTATTATTTATCGACCGGCTTGAAGTGCTGTTGTCGTCACCTGTTTTTAGTGATGATGAACGAGTTGCTTTTTTAATATTAATTGAAAAACTCGCCACCAGCGGTGCCATTATTGTCATCAGCGCTTGTCGAAACGATTTTTATCCTTTGGTGGTGAATCACCCCAGCCTAATGGCAAATAAAGGGAACGGTGGACATTTTGACTTACTTGCCCCGACCCACGCTGAACTGATGCAAATGATCAGATTACCAGCGAAAGCCGCTAACTTAACATGGTCAGTCGATGCCGATTCAGCGACCCCCCTTGACCAAATGTTATGTGCTGAAGCGTCCAATAACCCAGACACCTTGCCCATGTTGCAATATACCTTACAAGAATTATATTTGCAGCGTAGTGAATCCGATGAATTGCAGGTGTCAGTATATAAAACGCTAGGGGGCATTGAAGGGGCAATTGGTAAAAAAGCGGAGGAAATTTATCAACAATTACCCGCCGAGCATCAATCACAATTAGCCGCAGTGTTATCACGCCTTGTTACATTAAGCCCAGACGGCGAAACGATTACGAGTCGCACGGCGCGTTGGTCAGAATTATCCCAGACCAGTGAAACCTCTTTTGTCCAAGCAATGGTTAATAGCCGTTTATTTGTGTCTCACCTGCAAAATAACGAACCTTGTTTTAGTTTAGCGCACGAAGCATTATTAAGACGTTGGCCCAGGGCCAGTGAATGGATCTCTGCTCACAAAGACAGTCTTACGATTAAAATTCGCTTGCAGCAATTAACTGAACGTTGGCTTAAGGAAGACAAAAGTTCGGCTTACTTATTACCACAAGGAAAACCCTTAGAAGAAGCTCTTAGCCTGCAAAATATGCCAGTTTTTACTTTAGATGCCGATGAACTGGATCTGCTAAAAGCCTCACAACAAAAAGTTAAAACTAAACGCTGGTTAACTCGCTCAACCATCACCTTATTATGTTTATTAACCTTTACCGCTATATTTATGAGCGTAAAAAGCCAACAAGCTGAGGGCCTAGCACTGCAAAAGCGTTTAGAAGCCGAAAGTCTATTGGGTTTTATGGTTGGTGAATTTGCGGACAAATTGCGCAGTGTTAAACGTATGGATTTGCTCGATGGCATTAGTAATAAGGCCTTGGAGTATTTTAGTCAGCAAGAGGACGATTACGACGATAGTGGTTTGTTTTCATTGTCTAACAGCTCACTTAACTTTAAAGCAAGGTTTCAACATGCGCAAACTTTAGGGGCTATGGGGGAGGTGGCGTATTCTCGAGCTAAAACTGATGAGGCGGTGCAGGCTTTTAGTTCTGCGAAAATCATACTAGATAAGCTGTATATAGAACAGGATGATAATTTAGAGTTATTAAAGACTTTAGGTGCCAATGCATTTTGGTTGGGGCAGTTGGCGTATGACAAAAGTGATTTTGATAGTGCTCAGCCGTCGTTTGAGTTGTACCGTGATTACAGTATGGAAATGAATCGGTTAGAGCCAGAAAATATGGATGGAAAGATTGAGTTATATAATGCATTAAGCGTAATAGGGACACTCTATTTAAGACAACAACGCTATGATGTAGCTAAAACAGCATTCCAATCATCATTGAGTAAAACAAACCAACTCCTAATAAAATATCCCAATGATAGTGTAATGCATTCAGACAAAGTCGATGCTCTATTATGGCTAGCGACCACTGAGCAACATAGAGGTAACTTAGAGGCAACACTTTTGTTGCTAGAAGAAGGTCAAGGGATAATACAAGAGGCTCTAGCATTAGAAGGGAATAATGCAAACCTGTTAGAACGTTTAGCTTATTTACATTGGAGGCAAGCTATACTTTTAGATTATCAAAATGCTTATTCACAAGCATATATTTACATATCTAAAGCATTTAAAACCTTACAAAAAGTATTGATGCAGGATCCAGGAAATGAAGTATGGAATAAGGATTTACTCAAAATAAAATTATCAAAATTATTATTTTCTAAGAAAATAGGAATACCTGAAAATGATGAATTTTTAACCAAAATGAGTCCAAAAAACATTAGAAAAATTCAAGATCCAAATACCCTTGTAGCAGTTATCAAATACTATCAAACTGTTGGTAACTGGAAGGCAAGTTCTAATTTAATTCAACACTCCCTACAAAACTTAGAATTTAAAAATCCATCGAATATAAGCGATGCTAGAGAGACTTTAGCCTTTTCACATTTAAAACTACTAGAGGCCTCTCATCTTATTAATGACAATAATATGTTTGATCTGTCTAAAACATGCAAACAAGTCATTGAACTTCTAGACCCCTTAGTAAAAAAAAGTCGCAGTGTTGAATATTTATTACCTTATATTCAAGCGCATGACTGCATTGGGGAACGAAATAAAGTCAAGACAGAATTAGCATATTTAGAAGAAATGAGAATAAAAGTGAGCGATTTCAGAATAACCAAACCTTCAACCCAAAATAAGGAAAATTGAAAATGAGTAAAGCAAGCAAAAATATCACTGTTACCGTCAATATAACGAATGGAATTGCTTCGTTTAGTTATTTGCCAGACGGCAAGATTAATATTACTGAATCAACAGATGTAGTTTTTACATTAAGTGACTCAGACAGTACAGGGTTGTCATTTGCAGCACCTCTAGTTGCCTATGTACCTATAGATGCACCTCGCGACATTACTGCAAATTTATCTGAAGATAAACAAATTCTGACACTAAGTGATACCGATCTAGATCAAGAAGAGATTGCGGTACAACTTGTGGTACAAGATACATACGGAAATACTTACGCTAGTCCAGACCCCAGAATTGTAAATAAACCAGACTAAGATCCGTTTATGAGTTTTCAGAGTCACCCAATGTAATTTAAATATATAGTGAATTGGACTAGCTTTTAGTTAAGCGATTGGTAACAATCGATTTTTGGAGGCTAGATGACTCAGAAACGAGCCAGTTTAATTTGTTTGACGGATACCCGCATTACCATTGTGTATCACGGTGTGTTCGTCGGTCATTTTTTGTGATGCGCCAGCCACGCTGTTGATACCTATTTCTAGTTTACAAAATCCAAACGCTGATCGTCCAGTGCCAGCGTTTTTTTTAATGATTTATTCTGCCACACATCTATTAGAACAATTAGAAAGACACCCATAGTCATACATCGCAAAACTATTTTTTGGGTTACTTCTTGTCATGAGTGTCTTGTTAATTTAATTATATTTTTACTTAAATAGCTTTTATTAAAGATGTTGCTAACACACTCTTTGTTAGTGGCTACTTTCGTCTTAAGAATCTACACAATTTAACAACTCTTCAACGGGTTCTATGAACTTTAACTTCCACTCATTACGCTGCTTTTCGCTGGTGTTTGAATGCTTGTTTATTGCGCTTTCTTTGTTGACCAATAAGAGACATTAATTTTGGCACTTAACCTTAATACTTGAAAATTAAATCTTTAGATAGCCAACACCTCTACAAATAAAATAAAATAAACACAATAAAATCAATAGCCTGAAAATCAGAAGGTTACCGGAAGGTAGTTTTGCGATTTTTTTACTAAATTATTTAACAATAAATGGATGACAAAAACACACAACAGATTGGTTAGGAAAAACACATGGATGAACCTTTACATAGCCTTGACAATATTTCAGCACCTTTTGATAAACACACTAATAGCAAGCAAGTTAGCTATGAAAAAAAACATGTTTTGCTGGTTAAAATTTGTTCGCCAGATAAACAACAACTTAGTTACATACTAAAAACACTGGGTTATATCCCGGTTGAAATAACCAATGCAGACAGCAACGAAAGCCGCATCTTAAAAATCAGCAATAGCTGCCTGATCATTGTTGATGACGAAAGTCATGACCAAAAGGTGCTCAAGTCAGTTAACGAAGCACAAAATACGATATTTTCTCAATCTAGGTTACACCGCCCTGTTTTATCACTTGTTGATGTTAACAAATGTAATAAGCATGAACTGTATACTCTTGGAGTATTTGACTATATCAGCTGTCCGTTAATCCCTCAGGAATTAACGCTCAGAATAAGCCATGCCATCAATTATTTTGAAACTTCGCAAGCAGCTTTGTACACCCTTGCCTTACCCAGAAAGGGTCGCCCAAAAGCGGCTTCACCATTAATTAGGCAAAAAACCGTGGCATTGGCCAAAAATACCGCTGCATATCTGCAAACCAAGCTTGGTGAAGATATCAAGCTCAGCGAGTTGATTGTTAAAATGGGCACTAATCGCAATAAACTTAATGATGCTTTTAAAACCAGTTATGGCTTAACCGTGTTCGCCTGGCTACATGAAAAACGCATGTCATTGGCTCAAAAATTATTAAAAACAACCACTTTGAGTATTTTGCAGGTGGGTGACCACGTGGGTTATCCAGACTCTAATAATTTTTCAACCGCATTCAAGCGTGAGTATAAATTATCGCCGAGGCATTACAGACAATCCTTATCTTAGGATCATTTGTGCACCCAACCAAGGTATTAGGGGATTAGGCAAAGGTTTATTAATTTTGAGGGTTATATAGTCGTTCTGTAAGAAGAAATGAATAAGAAATTAGAAAGACATCCATAGTAATAAATTGAAATTTTTTTTGGATGTTCGTTATCATGGGGTCTTGTTAATTTTTAGTTTAACGCCTGTAGCTGGTGCAAGTGAGTATTCGGTAATGATGGCCTTGGATCATTGATATACGCGGGAACTCTGGTCCCTTGGTGTGACAAACAATATTAATACTCCGGGGAACCAAGCGGTGGAGTATACCCAATGAGACACTAAAAACATTGTAAATACACGATCTGAAGAGGTCTGAGGTGATCACCCGATTTTAACAGTGGTCCCCGTGCAAGAAATTAATGCGGGTCACGTGACCTATCTCCAGCATGCTTTGGTTGGCAACAGACGCTTATCGTTGCTCGCTAGGCTCTATTAAAATAATTATAAAAACAAGGACTTTCTTATGAAAAAATATGCAATTATTGGTGGTGGTGCGGCGGGTATCGCTGCGGCTTATCAGATTTTATCGAGTGATAGCGAGGCTCAGGTCCACCTCTTTGAGGCAAAAAGTTACTATGGCGTTAGGGCGCATACAGATGCTTACAGTATAAAAGGTTTGGCATTTGATATGGGTCCGGTGTACCTGCAGGATCCAGAAAATAATCCATGGAAAACAATAGCGGAAAATCTTGGGTTCACGTTACAAGAAGATGTCGATGGATATGAGATGCGTGTCGATCGTGGACATGGATTTGAAACTATCTGCACCACCAGTGATCCTGATGTCAATGCAGTGAATACAGATATTACCAAAGACTATGAATCAAATAAAGCCTATCCTGTAGTGGTCAAGTAAAACTGGCCACGGATTTGTATTCAAGCCAGTATCTTTTCTCTGACTCATTAGGTGTTAATCCTCCGTTATAACTGTGAGGCCTAACTTTGCTGTAATATCCAATGATGTAGTTAACAACTGAGCTTTCAGCCTCAATAAATGAGCCATAACCTGTTGTCGGTATCCACTCTGTTTTTAAACTTCTAAAGAATCGCTCCATCGGGCTATTATCCCAACAATTTCCTCGTCGACTCATACTTTGTTCAATCTGATAGCGCCATAATAGTTGTCGATAGTTTCTGCTCGTATAGGTGCTACCTTGATCTGAATGGAACATAACGCCTTTTGGTCGTCCTCTTGACTCAAATGCCATCGATAAAGCTTTCGCGGCTAGTTTTGTATCTGGTGAATATGACATTGCCCAACCCACTAGCTTTCGGGCAAATAAGTCCATCACAACAGCCAGGTAAGCCCAGCGATTTCCCGTCCAAATAAACGTTATATCACCACACCAAACTTGATCAGGCTGACATACGGCAAACTGGCGTTCAAGTGTGTTAGGTATCGCTACATGAGGCTGCGTTGCTTTCTTATATTTATGACTAGGCAGCTGACAACTGACTAAGCCTTGCTCTTTCATCAAACGAGTAGCAACATAGCGACTCATAGCCAAGCCTCTTGTTGTGGCAATAACCGAGATAGTTCGAGCACCAGCAGAGCTGTTACTTTCAGCGTAAATGTTTTTTACCATGGCAAGTGCTTTAACCTTTTCAGGTTTAATACGTCTCACTTGCTTTGCCCAATATTTATAGCTGCTGCGATGAATATTAAACACATCACAGCAACGTTTAACAGCATGACTCCCTTTAAGGGCTTTGATTATGTTGCACTGACCACTTGATATCACCACAGCCTTTTTTAGGATTTCCTTTTCTTCTTCAATACGAGCAATACGCTTTTTAAGCTGTCGAATTTCAAGTTGATCTGGTGATGATTTACCTACATTCATTGCTTTTGCCGTTTCAAGTACAGAGTGGCCTTTATCAACGACTAATTGAGCACATTCAAGTCTGAATTCTGGTGTAAAATTGGGTTTTGTTCTTTTTGTCATAGTGTACCTAAGGTTTGATGAGGTGTATAATAACACCTCTAGTTAGGTGGCCAAATTAACTATGCCACTACATCCCAATGCACGGGTTATGGTAAAACCATCATTACAGTCACAAGATGAATGGTTTGGCTTGGCACTGTCTACTTATGGTCCGTTTACCGAAGCGGCCGAACCGTGGCAATATATAGCCGCAGATAGAGCACGGGAAGAACAGGGCTCTGGTATATGTTTGTAAAAGAAGGTCTGGGTAAAGTTGTAGCCGCATATGGTGCTCGCATTCAGACGCAGTACGGCTCACGCTTTCACCAGTATCTAAATACAGCCGTAGAGAGTATTCATTATACCGATGATGCAGTAAAGGTGATTACGAAGGGGGGGCAGCATAAAAACTATGGTAGATGCCTGTATCGTCACGGTATCAGTTGGCGTACTTGCAGCCGGTAGTATTGCTTTTAAACCTGCTTTACCAGCTATATACACAAAAGCTTTAAAGGCATTGCGTATGGGGTCGTATAAAAAAATCGCAGTTGAGTTGGCTCATATGCCACCTGAGATACAAGAGAATACCAATTATTATTTATATAATGACGGCAACAACAATACCCCTGAAGAAATGTGGCAATTTTATCGCCACAGCGATTATCCAAAAAATGTATTAATTGCCCACATGTCCGGTGACTTTGCAGAGCAGCTTGATGCGATGCCTGATAGTGATGTGTATCGGGCGTTTAAAGCAGCGCTTACAGAGGCCTATGAAGATACAACTATAGCACTGCGCTCAACAAAGATTGCCACCAATTGGAACGCAGATCCTCTTGTGGCTGGCGCCTACTCGTATACGGCCTAAATCGGTGGCGGTCAGGCCAGCACCACCGCTCTGAATGCCCGTGCTCAACTGAGCAAGCCTTTGGGACGAATATGCTTTGCTGGAGAGGCTCTTAATGAAAAGGCCTATGGAACATTGCAGGCAGCCTATTGGGAGGGCCAAGAGGCGGGCAAGGAGGCAATGAGTATAGCTACAGGTTTGCTTGCCATCTAGATATGAGAACCTCAGGTACAGTTACTGTAGACATTTACAATAGTTTAAAAACGAGCACTGGACAATATGAAAACCTCCGCAATATGTGCCGCCTAAGCCAGAAGTGCCCAAAAACACTCAGACGGCTGTAGTTCAGTTGGCTAGAGCGACAGCTTGCCATGCTGTAGGTCGTGAGCTCTAGTCTCATTAACCGCTCCAAATAAGAAGTCCTTCGATTTATCGAAGGTTTTTTTATGTACAAAAATATACGTACCCCAATTTACCAAGACACCCTGACTAAATTTTATACAACACTACATTCTTAGAGCTCTATATTATTTTTAATCAAATGGGTGTTTTATGCCTCAAGCTCGTCTTAGCCAAGTCAGTTTACTGGATACGCCTTATTATCACTGCGTGCCGCGTGTATACGTCTTTCATTTTTATATGGTGTGGATACCTATTCCGATCAAAGTTACTAGCATCGCCGGAGTTGGGTAGAAGACCGACTGATCATGTTGACTTCAGTGTTTGCTATTGATATTAGTGCCTATGCGGTAATGAGTAATCATACTCATGTGGTCGTGCATATCGACAAAGACAACGCTGCTCGCTGACAATTAGAAAGGTACCCATAGTGATAAGTTGAAAATTAATTTTGGGAGGTTCGTTATCATGGGTGTCTTTGTTAATTACCGATTGAAATCAGCAATGAAGGCAACAATAAAAGCCGCATCTTAAAAATCGACAATGAAAAGATAAGTAAGAGTTGCCTGACCATTGTTGATGCCAAAAGCCATGACCAAACGGTGCTCAAGTCAGTCAAAGATGGGCAAAATTCGATATTTTATCAATCTAGTTTACACCGCCCAGTGTTATCCCTTGTTGATGTTAACAAACGTAATAAGCATGAGATTTATACTCTGGGGTATTTGACTATATCAGTTGTCCGTTAATCCCTCAGGAATTAAATCTCAGAATAACCCATGCCATCAATTATTTTTAAGCTGCGCAAGCACCTTTGTACGTCTTTACCTTAATCAAGCAAAAGCGATGGCCTTGGCCAAAAATACCGCTGCATATCTGCAATCCAAACTTGATGAAGATATCAAACTCAGTGAGCTGATTGTTAAAATGCGCACTAATCGTAATAAACTCAATGATGCTTTTAAAACCAGTTATGGCCTAATCGTGTTTACCTGGCTGCTTAAAAAACGCATGTTGCTGGGCAAGTGAGTTATCCAGATTTTAATAATATCTCAACCGCATTCAAGCGTGAGTATAAATTATCGCCAAGACGTTACAGACAATCCTTATCTTAGGATAATTTGTGCACCAAACAAAGGTATCAGGGGATGAGGCAAAGGTTTATTAATTTTTAGGGTTATATAGTGATTTTGATTAGATACGAGTAAGAAATTAGAAAGTATCCCATAGTAATAAACTGAAAAATCTCTTTGGGTAGGCTGGTGGTAATGAGTAATCTGTTGATTTTTTTAAAAGTATTGGCGCTCTGGCTGATGAGTGATTCTAGTTTTTAATCAATAATATTGGATTGTAATAGGAAAATTCGGAATGAACAGTACTGACAGTGATCCCGATATTCAACCAGAAAGTGCTCCAACAGCCAGCACCAGACCCATCAGTTTTATGGCTAAAGTCGAGCTCCGTCAACAGCTTTATCAAGAAGCACACGCAATGGCTCAATATGCGCTAACTAATGGCTCTAACATTCCAACCAGTGCAATTAGTACACTGGAACGCTATCAAATAGATGAATATAATGATGGTTACGTTGATGGTGTCCGCTTAGATCTTCCCATTGAACCTTTGGTAAAAGCCCATGAAGCATTAACCCGAACCATTGAACCAGCAAAACCTCGCACAGTATTGTTGCTCGACCAAGAGAAAAAACATAAAGTAAGGCTTAGCTTTCTTGGGCCAGTATCACTGATACGTCAATTAATGATTGCTGGTTTAATCTCACTTATAATGTTTATTGGCTTGGCGCTCTTTCCTGAAGTTAATTCATCAGGAGGGAATATACTCAAATCCGATGGTTCGAAACTCCTACTCAATTTGCTTTTTTATCTCTCGGCTGCGGGGCTGGGAGCCTCATTTAATGCACTTTATAAAGCCAATAGTTATATTACCAATGGTACCTTTGACCCAACCTACCAAGCTTCGTATTGGATACGGTTTTTCCTAGGTTTGATTTCGGGGCTGATACTGGCCGTACTCATATCAGAAGAGGCATTCGATGCCGCCAACGCCGAAGGTAAATTCCTTGAAGATGGAATTGTCCGGCCATTACTCGCTATACTCGGTGGCTTTTCTGCTGACCTTGCTTACACTATATTAAATCGACTAGTCGAAACCTTCGAGTCGCTGTTTCGTGGCAGTACAAAAACATTGGTGAATAATCAAGTTACAAAAGAGATAAACAGGCTAGACAAAGAGATGAAAAGTGTAGGAGACTTGATCTGCCTTCAGCAGCAGGTCAATAGTGGTGATCCCAAAGCCATTTCAGCTGCGATAAACAATATACTGAGGAACGTGATGCCATTAAGTGATATTACAGCATCAATCAGTGATCCATCACAGGATGAAAAAAAACTCGATAACTCCCCCGCTCCCCGCTAACAAGAGCGAATAAAAGGACACACATGGCACAGGAACGTTGGATATTCAAAGATGATGATGCACTACTGGCATCAATAATAAAGCATGAAGGTACGAAACAACTTATTTATCAATATATAGAATCTGGTCAAGTAAAAATTGCTGAAGGCTGTAATTTCGTGGAATGTAAAGCCAATGATTTATGGCCCGCTTATTTGGACACAGAAGGGTTAGAGACTGTGGGTATTGGCCACTTAATAACGAATAGTGAAGCCTATAATAGCCGTGCAGGTGTTAACGATAAAGATGTAATCAAACAACTTGCAGATGATATTGCCATTCATTTAAGTGCAGCGAAGAATTTAGCTGCTGCTCACGGTATGAATATTGACGGAAATTATGTTGTTCAGCGTTTTATGACAGAAATGTGTTTTAACATTGGTGCTAATGGGTATTCAAAGTTTAAAAGCGGCTTGCTTAAACTGGCATCTGCCGTAGAAAAAAATGGTGATTTTAGCTATAACGATGCTGCGGACGAGCATTTAGATTCTAAGTGGGCCAGACAGGTAAAAGATCGTGCTAATAATATGGTTGACACATTACGCGCCTTAGATGCATAACAAAAATTGGTAAAAAGTAGCCCTAACTATGGCTAATACACTTGAACAAAATTTTATTATTGCGGCAAAGTTAGAGCCTGCAATATGCGTTAAAATCCAAGCAATGCTGCGTTGCTTACAAGAGAATACGAATACATGTGTAGATTTGATAGCACCAGAGCATGACGGTGGAAATACCGTAGCATTTAATCTACTAGCTGGCGGTAATCGCCTTAATTTACAAGATTGCTGCGACTTAAGAAATGTGACCTTGTCTGAGAACAACTTTACGACTTGTCCCTAAAGGCTAAAAGCACATATCACAAGTCATAGAGACTGAGAAAACTTATGCTAGACACAATAAAAACGGTTGTAATGGGCGTACTACTTTTAGTGCTGATAGTCGGTGGCGTAAGTTACTATAAAGCCTGGCACGGTGCCCAAGATAAAATAAATAAAGCACAAGAGGCGTTAGATAAAGCGCAAACTGAAACGGTTGAATTAAAGGCAAACGTGGTTGTTTTAACCAAAGAACAAGAAATATTAGCTGCAGAAATTTCTGATAAAAAGACAGAAATAAGTCAATACGTCGCAGATATTGCCACTTTAAAGGACGATTTAAATGTCGCCAATCAAAAAATAGCAGTGGAAACAGATGAGCAAACCATAGCGAATGATTTTAAACACGCCTACGAGCTTACTGACAAGAATGTAAAGATTATTCTTTTACCAGAAACAACCTCCAGTGGTCGTATATTTCATAATAAGTTTTTAGCCATGCCCATTGATGTTTCAAAATTGATGACACAAACAAAAAATAATGCTGTTGCCTGTGATGAAGAGGTGGTGTTAAAAGACCAAATAAGTGCGTTAACTGCCAGCATATTAACATTAACCAATGAAAAATTAGATTTGGAGCGAGAAAAAGCCCAAGCGTGGTCAGAAGGTTACTATAAAGCATTCAGTATGTATGAAAGCATTAATACAAGTTATATCAATTTATTAAAAGCTCCTCCCAAAGTTAGCTTGGTTCCTGAGTGGTTGCAAATACTGGGTGGTTTTGTCAGCGGTGTGGCACTTTGCGCATTTTAGTCTAAGTCGTTAAATAGGCAAACATCATAATACGTGTCACTTTGCCACTGCTCATAAAATAACGACAGATGGCCCCGACATTCTGCAGCATTTTAGGAAAATCAGAAAATCAGAAAAGCAAAAAGGGGTCAAGTCATTTGATCATCAAAACTATTCAAAAAAGGGTAAAGCTATTGATGCGCTATGACCTCAACATGTGATTTTATCAGCTCTTTTATCAGCTCTTTTATTAGGTCGCTGAGTTTACGTTTAAATTGATGGTCTTATATGCTCGTTGGCGGATTATTACAAAGTCACCTACCGTAATAAGTCGGAAAACTATTTCTTAGGGTACTTGTTACCATAGGTGTATTGTTAATTTTAGACAGATAAATAACTTAGTTTTACACTCAAAAACTGTGTTATATCCCGGTTTAAATCAGCAATACCGATAACAATGCAATACTTTTTTAATGCGGGTTACACCGCCGTGCGTACTTTTTGCGTACTTTTGTGTATTTGACCACTTTAGCTGTCCGTTAATCCCTCAGGAATTAACCTTCAGGACAGCCCATGCCATCAATTATTTTGAAGCTGCGCAAGCCCTTTGCATGCTTTACCTTACCAAGCAAAGATCGCTTAAAAGCGGCCCCCTTAATTAAGCAAAAACCATGGCCTTGGTCAAAAATACCGCTGCATATCTGCAAACTCAGCTTGGTGAAGATATCAAACTTGGTGAGCTGATTGTTAAAATGGGCACTCATCGGAATCAATTCAATGATGCTTTTAAAACCCGTTATGGCTTAACCGTGTTCGCCTGGCTGCATGAAAAACGCATGACTTTGGCCAAAAAGCCATTAAAAACAATTGTTTTGAGTGTTTTTTAGGTGGGTGACCACGTGGATTATCCTGATTCTAATAATTTTTCAACCGCATTCAAGCGTGGGTATAAATTATCGCCTAGGCATTACAGGCAATCTTTATCTTAGGAGTGTTCGTGCACCCAACAAAGGTTTTAGGGGATAAGGCAAAGGTTTATTAATTTTCAGGATTATACCATCATTAACTGAAAAGAATTTCTAAGAAATTAGAAAGATACCCATCGTAATAAGTCGAATTTTTTTGCTGCTAGTTAACATAGGTGTCTTGTTAATTTTTTGTTTTATCTTAGGAGTATTCATGCACCAAACAAAGGTTTTAGGGGGTAAGGCAAAGGTTTATTAATTTTCAGGATTATATAATCATTTACTGAAAAGAATTTCTTGTTGATTTTGGGCGAGTGATCGTTCGAATGAGATACAGCTCAAAAGTAAATTGACAAAATCACTTTTGTTATCAGTTAATCAGCTGAAGCGTATTTGATTCATTGGCACCGCTCTGTTGCACCAATACCACAACTAGCAACACCAATGCATTTGAGCCGATGATAGGCTTAGCAATTTAACACATTAATAAACAACAATAACTTGGAGAAAAACATGCTTGATTTAAGCAAATCGTACACTTATACCGGGGACGGTGATTTACAATACAGCTACTATCCCGATTATCAGGACCCAAACCAGTTTTATATTGAACCCCAAATAATAATTTCTGTCGACCCAGACACCAAACTGCCCATATTCAAAGCGGTTCAGTATAATACGTCGGATTCATACAATGGTTCAGGGTATTGCACATTCACCGTTGAGCTTGCAGTCCCCAATAACGTTATCAACCTAATCATTAGCGATATTAAGAAACAAGGCCTGAGTTCGAATCCGAATATATCTCAGTTACAATACCTCGATGGCGGTACGGCTGTCTTTAGCTACCCCAGCCCCACGGATCCAAGCAAAAACCTGAATGTACAAGCCATTAGCTCTGCTTTGGGAGAAAACCGTGCGTCTTTCCTGTGCCAGTTCGGACCAGAAGAAATGAAAAACTTTGTCGCCACCTACTCGAAAAAAGGTGAAAAAGGCTGGCCAGTACAATATTTTGAAAAAGTCAACGGTGTCACCCCAGCAGTCACCGTTGAAATTAATTTTGACGCCTCTATTGTCAGAGATTACCAAGATAAGGTAACCCATAATACCTGGAAGAAAAATACCCACGATATAACCGACACCGTTACCCAAAACATGCCCAAAGGCAAAAACTTTGTGGTGGTTACTCCGGGTGCACCTGCACCGTCGGAAGATGTCATGGATGCGATGAAAGTATGGGGCCAAGCTCAATTAGATGCGCAGATCACCAAAATGGTCGAGGAAGGGCAACGATTAAAAGCAGATAAATCGCCAGCAACCTGGTTTTATTCATTTCACCGCAAGTTTCAGGAGAACCAGGTTATTCCGTGGCATATCAACCCGGTTTCCCAATTGCCTTCACCCGTGAACGATAGCGCTCCCTGGAGTACATTGTTCAGTACTGTCGATCTACGCCACTTTACCCTGCTGGTTAGCATGAATGTTGATGATCGCAAGTTACCCAATGCCGATAAGGTCAAGTCAATAACAGTGAATGTTGATTATCCGACGCTCAACGCACCTAACAACAGTGTCGTACTGACCCCGACAAACGCTTCGCACATGTTCGAGTCGCCTATTGCCGAAGGAGGCAATCTTGAATATAACTGGTCATATCTAGTTACCTACAACGACAACACACAGCTTAAGGTTGAGCGCAGTAATCAAAAGGATTCGACGATCACTATCAGTGCCCCTGATGTCGGCATTCTCAATGTAGAGTTCAATACCAGCCAAATTCCATTTATGAACAAAGAAGATGCAAACGGCGAAACCGCGGTACATGGACTGGAGGTTGACTTCTTCTACAAAGATCTCTCTGGCCAAAACAACCCCTTGATGCAAAACATATTATTTGGATTTCCAACGGCAGAGAAAGATGCAGATGGCCATCCAGTGTACCAACATGACTTGACCTACAATTTTGTCAGTAAAACCACAAAACCTATCTACAACGGCTATATTTACACGTCTAAATTCCGTATGACAGACGGCACCGAGCTTGTTTCCGATCCGGTAGACTCCAACGCCAATATCGTTATGGGCGATACCCCAGCTGCCGACAGTACAGTGAGTCGCGACAACATTATTTACCTACAATCGGCGATAGCACAGGTTCAGTATACCTTGATGTATTTACCGACCGAAGACAGCGAAGTGCTGTTATTTAACGCAAAAGTAAACGAAGTCCAAGGCGATGGCCAAGAAAAGTTTGTCGGTCAAGCGGAAATGAGACCAACGGATAGTAAATCTCTTACTTCCATATTCACAACGACGACATTGAATCCAAGCAACCAGCCATATAACGTTAGTGGAAACATGGTCACTCAAAAGGGACCCATATTGATCCCTTCATTTGTCACTTCTGATACATTCTTGCCACTTTATGATGGTAAACGTTATTTCTCGGTGACAGTAGATCCATCATTACTGAAGTTCGAAGAAGATGGTCTGGCTCAGGTTCAGTTTGATGTCGCTGAAACCGCTAGTGGCCCACTTAGGGCAAAGCAATTCAAGTCAGGCGTACCAATCAAGCAATATTGGTATTACTCCCATGATGCTACTGATTCGCCATCATATTATTGCGAGGTTACCTATTCGTATACCAATCGTCCTCCTGTAAAAGTGACGTATTCGGATCAAACAGTTAACATTTTCACTATACCTGCAGTACCTGAAAATGTTGGCTAGAAAATATTGACAAGAGTATCACAGTAACAACACGGCTTTATCCGGTTAGGCGCGGGAATGCCACTATTGACATTCCCGTGCCCAACCGGCTCTAGTTAAAAAACAGGTATGCAATATGAATAATACTGCCGACAAAAGCAACAATTTACCTGCTACTTTGAAACGGTGGCTAGACATAAGTGAAGTACATTTTCCCGGGATTATCGACAGGGCCAGCCATTCTCTGGCCACCCTGCTGCAAAAGAATCTCAGTAAAAATGCCCACCAAGACGCCTGGAAATTCAGCTCGCTTGCGGGTGGTTTTCCGGTTGAATTTACCTTTAAAACCAATCAACGCGGCATTCAGTATACTGTCGATGTTGCTGCCGCCGAGGTGGTTCCACAGCAAGTGTTGCCTTATGCATTGGAGCTTTTGTCACAGCTGCAACCCGATACGTTGACCGAGCAGGATTTGGATTTTTTTTCAACGATGCAACAGTGCGGCAAACTGTCGTATGGATGTTGGGTCGGCGGGCAACATTGCAGCGACGCCGATGAATATAAGCTTTATATTGAAGTACCAGAAGGCGGCGATAGCATGGCCGTCGAGTGGCTTAACCGCCAGTTGCCGTTCGATATCGACCTTTACCGCAAGCCGATCGCACAACACAATAAAATAAAACTGGAAATTATCGGTTACTCGTTGAAAAGCAAAGATATCGAGTGTTATTTTAGTATTGTCGATATGGCACCATGGGAAATAGATGAAATTTTGAAGCCTGTTGGCATGGAGCAACAACGGGACTCGCTTGTTGAACAGTTGCAAGGCGCTTATCAAAGCGCTATTTACCGAAAGTTACCCAGCCGCGAGATGGGGTTTAGTTATGCTTTTTCACCGGCAACAAAGCATAAGGCGTTTTCCTTGTATACATTTGCTTCATCCATGTTCGGCTCGGACCGACATGCCCGAGAGGCCATTTTGTCACTTTGCGACAAAATGAATTGCAACATGGATTACTACGACCAATTCACCGCGCAAGGAGGTCTGAACAAAAGCGAAACAAGCAACCATGGGCTTTTCGGTATTGCCCTAGATAGCAATGCCAACACGACTATTTACACAGGCTTGCGACCGCATAAAATTGCGCCAAAACCACAACAGGCCAGCAACCAATGAAAAGCCAGAGCACAACACAAATTTCTGTCAAATCCGCCCCCGCCAACAAAGAACTATTGGCGCTGATCCGCAATAGTCAGCTTGCCAGCGGCGCATTCAGGTCCTTGGTACATTTTCCCGACGCTAGCTGTTGCGAAGACGAGAACGCTTTTGTTACGGCCCTGGTGCTCAGGCACAGTCGCCATTTGTCACTGATGCACACCTTACCGGACGTATTTGAACGAGCCCTGGCATTCTTGGCGCGCTGTCAATCCAGCCGCTTTGCCGGAATGTATCGTTTTTGGCCCAAAGCTGACCACCCTTCATGGTTGGGTTCATTTTGCATTGCCGAAGATGCCGATGACAGCGCGATCATTTCTCTTGAATTGCAGCTTTATCATCGTCAAAACATTGAAGTGGCATCAAATTTGGCTCAAAAGGTGCTCGAACAACATCGCTTCTTCGATTCAAACCTGACGCGCGACGACTGGCGAAAACAAGGGGTTTTTCTGACTTGGTTGGATTACCTTGAAACCCCTAACCCAGTCGATTGCTGTGTCAATACCAACATCATCGCCCTGCTGGCGCACTGTGGATTAAAAGACCTTGCTGGCTACCAGCAAACGTGTCAAA
Source organism: Colwellia sp. MB02u-14 (assembly GCF_014076915.1). NCBI lineage: Bacteria > Pseudomonadati > Pseudomonadota > Gammaproteobacteria > Alteromonadales > Colwelliaceae > Colwellia > Colwellia sp. MB02u-14. The sequence continues at coordinate 531,622 of NZ_JACGUX010000079.1, read as the reverse complement.
TGATCAATGATGCTATCGTTAACTCTGATGGATGCGAGACGTTTATTGCCTCCTTGTGCCCCTATTATCCCGATGCTGTTGAACTCTATTTTGCCCTTGAAAATGCCGTTGCCATGGGCGGAGATTTACAACCAGCATTTCATTTTCTAAGTCAGCAAGCTTGGCTGCTGGCCTGCCTGAGGAAAAAGCAGCTTGATAACTTGCCCATTTGCAGCCATCAGAATGGAACAATCTACTGGACTAGCGAGGTCCTTCAGGCTATCAGAGCCGACAGATTAACGAAAATAACCAGGAGACAATGATTTGTTAAATATAAATAGTGAGATCAGCTATCGCGCTGACAATGGTGAAATCTGGCAGATTTATCAGTCAGAACTCAATGAAAATGATTTTTTCGTCGTGCCTAAGGTGCAATTAGTGACCTTGGCGACAGGAGACTATAATTTTTCACTGGTAGAGTACCCCGGCGTTGACAGTGGCGGTTACTGCCTTTTTGAAACATGCCTGGGTGTTTGTGCAAAGGAGATGGCGCAGATCACTGTATTCTTGCAGCAACACTATGCAACGCTAAAACCCTGCGCCATCGCACTAAAGGCTGCAGATGCCAAAGCATCGCTTATTTACGCCGACAATAATGGTCAGGTAGCAAATAAAGTGGAAACGTCTGCAATGTCTTACGGACAAAATAACGCCGTGTTTCTGGTGAACCTTGATGCCCGGGCTATGGCCTTTTTCAACCGTTACTTCTCTGGCAACAAGACAACCGGTTTTGTCACGGTCAACTACGAGTTTGCTGCGCCGGGACGCCTGCCCGCCGTGGAGGTGAGCGCCAGTTTCAATGCAGTAAAAGCGGCTTCTTGTGCAAAGAAGTTCACCAACAGCCAACTGTCTGTTAAACAGCTTTTACACGATACCTGGGGCTTGCTTGAAAGCCTGACTCAGGAGTTTACCCATTACAGTGAAACATTGACTAAAACTATCAATGATACCAGTGCGTTAATCGCCAATATCCAGCGTTACAGCGATGATGACGACTTCATTTTACGCAGTCTGTTGAGATTATCCGCTGCATGTTCCGTGACCGTTAAATCGACAAAGGGCGTGGCCATTGACAGCAAAATGCTTGACCGGATCAACGCTTGGGCGATAGCGCAATTAGATGACAAAATAGCCGAGGCCTATCGGCTTGCCAAGCAAAGATCTGGTGAGACAGGATTAGATGTTTTTGCTTCACTACACTCTGTAAGCCAAATTGAAAAACCAAACCAAATAGTAAACTGGTGTCAAAAAACCACGCTACAGTGGCCTGGCTTTGGTGACTTTGCAAATAGTCAATATCGCAAAACAGCCGAAACCAAGCGTTTTGAGCTATTGGTCAGGGCCGATGTAGATTTTGTCAATATTATCGACAATATTGTCGTGAAGGTCAGTTATACAGGGTTGGCCATAAACAGCTTCACTTTAACCGGGCAGCAAAGTTTTCATCTGTTTGAATGCGATTGGGATCTCACTCAAGCGGACAAATACACGATTGAATACACAGCCACGTATAAAGGACACATACCGCAGTTTGTAGCCCCGCCATGTATTCAATCCGATCAAGAGGTAACAATAACCACACCGGACCTTGGGCTGCAAAGCGTCCACTTCGATGCATCCAATATTAATTTTGGCCAAGCAGCAGATCAGTTAGACCGAATTGAAATATCCCTTGTCTTTAGCGATAATGGCAGACCCAGCCCAAGTAAAATACTGATGCTAAATGCACAGACAAGTCTTGGACGGATCAGCAGTGTTGAACAAGTTCCTGTCGATAATGACTATCATTACCAGGTTGCTTATTTTCAATCCGGCAAAACCGCTGCCGTTTATACGACAGAAAATATCGTTAGTAACCAATCTGCCCAGGTTATTTTTAATCCCTTGACCTTTGGCCATGTTGATTTTGTCGGCAGTGGTTTCAATGCTAGCGACACGGAGAAAGTCCTCGCCATTATGCTAACGGTTAATGCCGGGCAAGCCGTACCATTGAGGCCCGGCAATGAGCACCTTCGCATACCTTGCGTTTTTTCTCCGGCGCAGAAACTGGTGACTTATAGTGCCCAAATAATGACCGCAGGAGGACCTGTCATGATGAGGTCGGTCACCAGGCCTGAGACGCCACTCATCGACATAGGAGCAGACGTCCCATGGTGGTTTTCGGTCCAGCTTGATTCGTCACTCATCCATTGGCACGGCTTGTCTTTTATTGAAGTCACAATCGGCCATGGCACCGCGCTCGCACCACTATCAAGCGAAACCATCATGATACTGCCGTCTGGCCGCGCATCCCAATACTGGGGATACGAGTATCAACCCCAAGAGGAGGTTTGCTACTACTGGGGAGCCAAGTATTGGTTCAAGGACGGCACGGTAAAAACCATCGCTTTAAAAACAGCCCAAGGTTCATCCAATCTCCTGACTTTACCTTCATTCACACAATAATAACCGTTAATAATGGCAGTTAAACCCTATGTTGAAAATCGACTCAAAAAAAACTTACACCACAAAAGACAACCAGAGCTGGCAGACTTATCAGTCAGATGTTGATGAAAATAGCTTTTTTGTCTCACCTGTCGCTACCTTGACCAATCTGGAAAGTGGCAATTACAATTTTTCACTGGTTGAATATGCCGGGGACAACGCGGGTGGTTTTTGCACGTTTGAAACCGGGCTCAGTGTGCCCGAAAGCGATCTTGCACAAATTAAAACCATGTTGGCAACCGCGCATCCGCAATTAACCCCAGTGCCGCAGATCATGACAGGGCGTTTTGATATCAAAGCCATATTTTCCTATATCAGCGCCGACGGTTTGCTCAATCAGGAAATAGCAACATCCCCGTCACCGTTTGAACTGAACCGGGCGCTTTTTTTGGTCAATCTTGATGCCTCGGCGCTTAAGCTGTTTAAGGGGTATTTTGGCGGTGACGATTCGGTGGGTGTTTTTACTATCCGTTATGAATTTTACGTTGCCGGACGTTTGCCGCTGATCAGCGTTGAATCGACATTTAATGCGTCCGTTGCATACAGTTATGAAAAGAAAGTGATCAAAGTTTAATCTCGCCAAACCATACCACTGACCCTTTTCACAGCAATAATAAAGAGAAATAAACTATGCCGTACACACACTTCAGATATATAGCTTACGAATTACCCACCGCGACTCATTTGGCTAGTGGTGGTGTTGTTTCCGGTTTTCCGCCGGGAACTAATTGCCCAGCCGTGGCAAAAATACCGGTTCCCGCAGGACTGAGTGCCGACGTAGAGGCCCGCTTGCTGCGCTTTGCTGCCGTCGTAAAACGGGCATGGGATCGTGTTCAGGCGCTCGGGGCAGATAATGCCAATACGCTGAAAATATTTATGGCGCCTGAATTTTACTTTCGCCCTCCTACGGCAACAGGGGCTAATTATGATAGTGACACATATCCTACCGCTATCGCCGCTGAAGTGATCAGTGCCTTTGATACCATGTTTCAACATAATGATTTTGATAATTGGCTGATCATACCTGGCACAGTGCTCTGGAATGGACCGGCACCCGATGCTGTTAACAAGCTATTTTATAATACCGCTTTACACGTGAGGGGGGGGGCAGTAAACCAACCAACCCGGATTATTGAAAAAAAAATAGCCTCCGGTATTGATGGGGTGCCCAGTGCCTATACGCCAGGCGGGTATGCCGACCTAGTCCCTTTTTATCAACGATGGGCGGTACGCAAGAGTCGTAGTTTCAGTAGTGGCGGAATAAATTTTGGTCTTGATATATGTCTCGACCATTTGGCTGCCGTTCGTTTGAAAGTGTGCAAACAAGTTTTACATGACTGGCCCGTTCAAGAAGGTAATGTTCAAGATGCACAAATACATCTACTGACAGCAGGCGGTATGACCATCAACGATACCTCTGTTGCTGCGACTGTCAATGGTTATATTTTAAGAAATGATGGCTACGCGAATGCCCCGCGCTCGCAACAAAAAAAAATCAACAAATACACAAATGGAGCTGAAGATTCAACCCCTAGCAACATGAATTCTAAGGCCTTAATGGCCATTGATGCGGTGGCGGACGCCAGCATAGTCTTAGTCGGTGATGAATGTGTGCCAAACAAGGATGGCGGGGTTTTTATCTTCCCTCAGCGTATTGTCGTCTACCCGATTACAGGACCTATTTAACCGATAAGGTTTTCATTTGTCACTCGGCTGACTCGCCAATCACTAACCCTATTCGATTACTATAAGAAGAACAAACCGATGAATTTTTCAGACCTTAAGAAAGTTGTTGTCGTCACCAATAACACCTTCATTATTACTCCCGACAATCTGGGCACTGACATAAAGAGATTGATTGCCAGTTATTTTGCTTCGCAACCTTTGGTGATTGCCACAGCATCAATAGATTCGGACAACGGCAAAGAGATCGTCGTGTCAGGCGTATCCAATATTTTGAACCTTGCCAATTTGGCGTTAACGGCAACTTTTTACTTAAATGCATCTGGCATCGCCCAGGTGCAGCTCAAGTACAAATTACTTGGCGATATGCCAGGCCCCAATGATTGGAAGTTTTCAAACAGTTTTAAGGATTTACCAAAAGTCGCAGACTGGACCCAAACATATTCCCAGGATGGAAGCGTTTTACTCGATCAGCTGAAACTTTTTAATGCTTATTATGTTGTCAGCAGTGAAGCCAAAACAGAAGCAGAATTCAACGTACCGCTAAAAGTAGGTTTTAACTTTGTTAGTAAGCTTCACCCTCAGGGACCTTTGGCAATAGTCAAAAGTATTTTTGGTTATGATGATGCCCTAACAGTTTACGGCAACATAGTGCTGCCAAAATCTGCGGAAGTCACACCGGCGCTGCCAGCAATGACATTTCCCTGGGAGCTCAAAGAAGAAATTCCGGGCATCCGCTTGCAAGCGGATATCGGTCTGGGTTTTAAGGTAGGCAATGTTTCTTTTTCAAAGACGTTATTGAAGATATATACACCGACATCCCAGGAGTGGCTGGACGAGAACGAATCGCACGTTGCGTGGCAGTGCTACAGCGGCGAATTCAATATTCCCAGTGCGGATATTACCCTGGATGTCGGTATTCCGATTGATTTGGGCGCCAACAGTTTAATGATCTTGGGTGCCTTCAAAGGTTTGTCCCTGGCTAAAATGACATCACTGGCCGACATTGCCGGCGGCGGTGATTTGACCGCTCAATTACCGACTGAAATTCAGAAGCTGGGCTCAGCGCTTGGCAAGATTGAACTCACCCATGCCGGTATTGAATTAAGCATGGACAGTCCTGCATTGGCGCTAAGCTGGGCCAGCTTTACCCTTGGTCTGCCTGACATCGACTGGAAAGTGTGGCCCGATCATTTTGCTATTACCGCACTGTCAGCCACTTTCTCGGTGAGTAACCCCTTGGACAGCAAAAAGCGTGAATTTTCGGTCAGGGTTGGTGGTACCTTTGAGATTGAAGGGATACCTGTCAACATTGCGGCACAAAGCAGCGATGGCTTCACCGTTTATGCCTCGCTTGCAAAAGAAGAAACCATTCCACTTAAACAACTCGTCGAAACCTACGCACCTGTTTTGCCTACCCCTAGCGATCTGACTATCAATACGCTGCGGGTAGCCGTTGCACCGAAGAAATACTACAGCATGGCCCTGGCCATGGCAGACCAACCGAATCCCTGGACCATTGACCTAGGCCCCAAACCGCTTATCATCAGTGATGTTTCATTGAATTTCACTAAAAAAGCTAATACCCCAGTAACCGGGAGTTTTGGCGGTACCCTGGCGTTGGCCGATATTGCCTCCTTGCGGATGAGCTATGAAGTGCCAAGCAATAATTTCGAGATGAGGGCGGCGCTGCCCGAAACGACATTAAATGGCTTGATTAACGGATTGAGTAATCAGAGCCTATCTTTGCCATCAGGTTTTGATTTAGATTTCAAAAACAACTACGTATTGATCCAAAAAGCCGAAAACAACTACACGTTTCTTTTAGCAACGACAGTCGAAAATTTTGGAGCTTTAGCTTTTCAGATCCAAAAAAACGGCAATGAATGGGGCTTTGCCGCAGGCCTGAATCTTGACCAAGGTGCCATTGCCAGCTTAAACGGGCTGGGCGTGCTATCTGTTTTTCAAGATGTTTTTTCCTTGAAAAAACTGATGCTGGTCGTATCCTCTTTTGATAACCCGCAATTTAGTTTCCCGGATATGGCCGCTTTCAACGCGCCCACAATCCGCACCAGCAGTGTCACAATCCCAGCTCAAGCTAGCGGCTTGCAGGCCGGATTAAATTTCTATGCCCAGTGGGAAATCAATCTTCAGAACAACAGCCAAAAACTGCTCAGCGACCTTTTTAACCTGGATGGATTGTTGGATATCACTTTGAGCGTCAGCCCCAATCCCAGCGAAAACTCCAGCCTTTATCTCGGATATCAAGGAAAGCTCGCCAATATGCCGGTCACAGGTCAGCTTGGTGGCCGGCTGAAAAATAGCAATTTAGAGCTTTATATCAAACTCACCTTAGATGCGACGATCCAGAAAAGTGTGCAAAAGTTCTCGGTTGTCGGTGCCTTTACTGCCGGTGGTGTTTATATAGCGGGGTCAATGATAGGTCCAAAACCGATTGATTTTAGCGTATTCAAACTAGGCAACTTGGCCGTTATGGTCGGATGTGATTGGGCAGGTGTACCTAGCTTTGGTATAGCTGGCACTATCTATGTTGAACAATTTACTTCCTCCATCGCTGTATTTTTTGATTCGACCAACCCGAAAAATTCCATGGTGGCCGGCTCGGTGAGCGATTTACATCTGGGTGATGTGCTAAGTACCTTTACAGGCAACATTTTGCCTTCGTCTATTATCTCTGTGCTGAACGGGATTGCTCTGGAAGGTACTAACCGCTTCAACCTGCCTATTGCAGTAGAAACCGATTTGGATAACCGTGACCTGAGCGCCATTGCCACCGCCATGTCAGCGAAAGGTTATAATATCCCGTCTCAGATGTCTCAGGTGTTGTTGGCTAAAGCACAAACGGGAGATATTTGGTATCTAACGGATCTCAGCGACAAAATGAAGCATTATGCCTTTGAAGTTAAGGGCAATAATGTAGAAGTTAGCCTCAATGCCCAGTTTTATTGTGCGCCGCAAAACACCAGTATTGGCGATCTGGTATTCAATCAAGGCTTTCTTATTAACGGAAAAATTGATATTTTTGGCTTCTATGCTCAGGCAGAAATAGAAATAGATACCGCCAAAGGCTTCAGCGCCAATGCCGCCATGAGCAAAATTGTGATAGGTACACCAAGTCTGTTCAGTATTAGAGCCGCTGTCGGGGACGGTGGTCCGGTAGTATCGATATCGACCTATACCCGGGAACAAGAAAAAATACCAGAATTCATACCCCCTCACTTTTATATCAATGGGGCCCTTGAAGTACTGGGGTTGAGTAAGTCGATATACGCCAATATTACTGAGAAGGGTGCGTATTTTGAGGTTAAAGGTAGTCTGTTGCCCGCTATTTATTTTGACTTAAAGGGACATTACAGTGCGATTGACAACATGGCCATTGACGGCACTTTGGGTATCGGCGTTGATGATATCGACCTGGGGCCATTGGGCACAATATCTATTGGTACCGGCGTTGAAGGCACTCAATCTATCGGTGTCATGGAGCAGAGTTTCTTTGCCAAGTTAGCGGCACGCTTTAAATTGGCCGGAGAATCCTACAGCTTGGGGTCAATCGGTCTGGATATAAACACCGAGGCGTTTAAAAACCTGGTTGCTTTGATTTGGGAAAAGGTAAAAGAATTCTTGATCAACCTGTTTAAGGAACTATGGCGCTGGGCCAAACTCATTGGTGAAGGCATTATTGAGGGAGTTAAGGATGTTGCCAAGGTACTAGAAGATGCCTTTAACGGTGTCAAAGATTTTGTCCAGTCAGCCTGTGGTCATGGCGGCAGGGAAAAAATCGTGATTGCGGTTATGCTGCACCAGTCCCAAGCGGCAGCGCTGGACGTTCAACTGGGTCCGGTTCCGCCCAGCCAGGAAATCATTGAGCAAGTGACCGACTGGGCCAAGCGAATTCAACAAGAGCAAGTTCATCAGTACATCATCGCATCCATTCAGGCAAATAAAATGAAGGCAGGCAAGATAGCGCCGACCGATGCCTATAGTTATGTCATGAAGTACGTCAATTCTTTCAATATGCGATACTCGCAAAGCCAGGTCATCGACTGGATCGAAAGGCCGCAGTCGCAGTTACCGGTACTGAAAGACTTTGACAATACGTATTATAGAAAGCTAACCAAGGCACGTTTATTCCAGACCTTGGTAAAAGTACATGTTGACTTTGAACAGCTGGTCAGTGATGTCACCGTGACACTGCAATATCCCGGGTTACAGGCCAACAGCTATCAGTTTACGGCTAGCCAGATGCAGCATATTTTCAGTGCTGATTGGAATGAAACCCAGGGCGATACGTATACCATTCAATACAAAGTCAATTTTAAAGATGGTTCACATCCTTTCAGCTCTGAAGCGATCAGCCAAAGCGATAGCGATGTGACCATTGCAGCCCCTGAAATGGGCGTTCAAAGCGTAATTTTTGATGCTTCGAGCATCAATTTTGGGAGTGGAAAGACACAAATCAAACGGGTCGTCGCCAATGTCTATTTCTCTGGGCTTAAAAAGGACGCACCAACCAAACAACTCACCTTGTTTGCAGACAATAAGACCGGATTGGCTTCCAGTAGCTATAATGTGTCGGTGCTCAATACCTATTCTTATACCCTGTCATATTATCAAGAAGGTAAAACTGACCCTGTCTATACCTCCGAGCTGATGTACAGTACCAAACCACAGCAGTTGGTGCATAACGAGCTACAATTTGGCACCGTCAATTTTGTCGCCAAAGGGCTTGAAGCGGCCGATATTCGCGGCATTTCGCTGACCGTCGGCGATGATTCAGCGGTGTTTTTAAACGCAGGCAAGCCCAATATTGAAGCCTATTATGCCTGTGGACCCGGCACCAAGAATATTGTATACAAGGGAACTATCATTACAAGCAGCGACGCTATCGCTATCAAGGAGACCATCAGGCCGGTCGCTGATACGATTGAAATCGGTTTGGATGTGCCATGGTGGTTCTCAGCCCAAATCAAATCCAGCCAAGTCGACTGGAAAAAAGTCTCCATGATAGAGGTCGACTTAAACCAGGGCAGCGTCACAGACAAGCAAAAGATAGAGACGGTGACATTACTGCCGGACATGCCATCTGCATCTTGGGGATTTTCACATATGAGAGCAGATAAACCGCAATATAGTTGGGGCGCCAAGTATTGGTTTAGGGATGGAACCAGTAAAACCATCACCCTGCAAGACGCTATCGGCGACAGTAATCTGCTTGAGTTAGCCAATATCGCACAGGCGTAATAAACAGTCGGTTCAGCGGATGAACCGGCTATATGATTGGCAAGCAAGCGCCTTGGTAAAGGCTCACATACCTACGAATAATCGAGACTAAAATGGTTTAGCCAATAATTGGTGGCAGCACTGTTGAGCAATTTAAGCTCTATTGTATTGCTGCCTTGGGTTATAAAATCGCTAATATCAAAACTGTCATAAACCCAATTGTGTGACGGTGGGTTATAACTTTTTTTGTAGGCTCTGCCGTTAATTATGATGGTTATATTAGAAGGGCCAGGTGCCGAAGACAGGTGGGTCAATTTCATTGTCGATTTTGTCAGTGCAGGAAACCCCCCAAAGCTATTGTTAAATGTGATATTGAAGTAACTTTGATTATTTCCGTGCAATATCCAGTATCTACCTTTGTAAAGGGTTCGCGGACCTGTATTGACATTGCAGTGACTGGTCTCTATCGTTGGACTGGCAAAGTTCGCAGCAGGTGTGGGAAATATCTGCTGCACGCTACTTAATATGACGACGTTATCATAAGCACGGGAATTGGCCAAGATTAAACAGCTTTGCAGTGCTGTCGTTAATATTTTGGGGGTTATGCTCGCAGACCAGATATTAGCAAGTACTGTTGCCATATCCTGGGCCGCGGTATCTGAATACCTAAGATACAAGATAGGGGCACTTTGCACCACGTCAAAGCCACCGGCTTTTGCGCCTTCCGCTGCCTGCTGTAGCGTTTTTTGGTCTCTAAAGCTGGTTTCGACAAGGCTGTTTAACATGGATAACATTTTGAAGATTCCTTTTTTTTGTTTAATACCAATTGTAGGCATCTAACACCTGTCCATAATCGACAGGAGTCCAGGCCGGAGAGCATTGCAAATTCATTGCCGCACTGGTTTCATCTAAAGAGCTGCCGGCATTTTTCATCGCCCTGGCGATGGTCATGCCATTGGCAGAAGCGCTGGCTAAGTCATAGGCAGAGGCAATCGAGATAAGCAAATTCCCAGTTGTCATGGAATATGTTTCCATCAGCTGGGGCGCCGCCAGCAGTGGCGATACCCGGTCACTGGCCAATGATTGCGCATGTCCCCAGTTTGTATTGCTATAGGCTTGCGTGATGACATCGCCCGCCCCTTCTGGACATTCGTTCTGATAATGGCTTTTAATTAAGGAGATAGCAGTATCTAGTTGGCAATCTGCGACCTTTAGGGCAACGGCCAATGAGGCTATATTGTTACGTGAAGCTAGGGTAAAACCAAAAGCTTGGCTAATAATAGCAACCATATCAAGTTCACCATAATGAGCCTTGATCACAGGTGAAACTTGAATAGGTAAATAGGGTGATGCACTTAGGGCACTGGCCATTGCCTGAGCATCAAGTTCACCAGGTGCCTGGTGGGCCATATTGATAAAGTCCCGCATTTTATCGGCAGAGGGAGTATCGGGCAATAGAAATTCACCTGCGCTGCTACCGGGTACCGCAGGGATATAAATTGAAAACCAGCCATTAAAAGAATAGACCCCATTCCATTGATAAGCAGGTGGCAGCTGCCTTTGGGTATAATACCCCCAATATCTAACACTTTTGTGGAACTTGGTAAATAAAAATGAACGGGTCAACATTGCGTTGCTCGTCGAGTTATGCGCCGAAACATTGAACTGAAATTGGACCAGGCTTTGTTCCCACTTTATTTGTGAGGCGTCCAACTTCAAACTGATATAACGATAGTCAGGATCAATGACAACAATTGAAGAAACTATGGTGGTTGGTGACACTAGGGTATCGGGCCTTGTTTCTTTGTGGCTGATGACCCCCTGATAGTGGATCGGCAGCGTTATGCCATCGGCTGAGTAAACATCCATAGTAGCTATAGGTTTATCCGGTGTTAATGTGATGGCTTGCTCAACTTTATTATTTTGTGCATTTATGTAGTAGACATTCAGTTGCACCTCAGCGACTGCATCGTGGGCATGGTCGGCCAGTAAAAAACCTTGTTGATAGGGCAGTACAGGTCCCAGGAGGTAGATGGTCTCGGCATTGGATGTTTGGCAGGGAGCCGCGTATTGCTCACCATTTTTCAACTGATAAGTGACAGTGTAAACGTAGGGGTTATTGATTGGCCGCTCTACGATACTTTGCACAGTGATCGCCCTGGTATCATTGTTCAATTCAAACTGGCGTGTTAACGGCGCCGTATTGGCGCTTGAATTTTGATAGAAAAAGGATACCGAAATCGACTCTACTTGTGTGTCAAAATTAACAACCCCGGCATCAAACGTGGTTTTAATATGGCCTGAATCTGTGGGATTGATAACAATGGGCGCTTGATCTTTTACGTTAGGCCAAATGATCAGTAAGGGTGGTTTCTGTTGATCGATATAGTGAACTATATAAGAAAAACGGCAGCTGTCACCAGCCTTGTTGTCATAAGCACAGGAAAAAAGATGGGCAACAGAGTTGCGGCTAAACTCGTATGTATTTTTATTAGCAGGCAAGTTGGCGTAGTCGACCCAAGCATCAATTTTTGAGATCACTGAGAAATCCACCGCAGCGATGACGTGCAAAAGAAACTGTTTTTGATTCAATATTTTGAAGCACGAAGGCCAGGAGCATCCACTGCTGACAAGCGACAGCGGATTGCTATTATCCAAAAACCACGGGACAGTGTTTTGGGCGAGGAACTTCAACTGAAACGAATTAATATTCTCTATTTTGGCAGGAACCAAGCAGTCGACTTGTTCTTCGACCGCCGCGACCAGTTTTTGCACGGGAACCTGGTATTTGTCACCCAATTCGTTTTGCATCCACCTATTCGATGCTTGCAGGACATCCTGGGGCAAATTGAATTTTTTTAATAGTTCCTGCCCCAAATAGTCGGATTGATTATGATCTATAAAGTGGCAGCCAAGCTGTCTTTTTTCCACCTCCAGGGCAGAAATGTCATGCTTTACCCGTTCTCGAATCACCATTTTACCCCACTCTTGCAGCTGTTTTAGCCTTTGCGGCGCAACCGTTTGGTCAGCGGAAATTATATTAACTGAGCAGGCCGGGCTGGAGGGGGCATCAAGGTGTTCATCGACAATCGCAAGAATGTCACAAGTGGCAATGGATTTTGTTATATCGGCCCCAATTTGACTGACAAACGTTTGGGCACTATTAAGCGTAAGCGTGCAATCTACGCCTTGCAGCAGAGTATTGACCTTAACGTGGTAGTCAACCTTAAGGTCATGAGATTGACTATCGCTCAGCGCTGAAATAAAGACCAGCATGCTTTGGCCATCCAACCGTTCAACAAAAGAGGCAATGAAATTGCCATTAACCGCGATAACAGGTGCCGTGAGAATAAAAGATTTGTTTTCTACCTGATAATCAATGTCGACCGTACCTCCCTGTTCAAAAGGTATTGGTTCTATGCTTGGGTTTAGATTAAGATCATTTTCAATCTTGAGGGCAATAGATCTCTTGATCTCTTCAGGCACAACAAGCTCGATATCCAGATGCAGATAGCCGCTGCCATTATTTGAATCATTGGTTTGATATTCAATCAGATCGATATGCGGAACTTTATTTTCAGCAAAAATAGTAGGATGAGGCGCAATATAAAAAAGACTGTGGTTGCTAGTGTCTCCAAAATACTCCCACTCGTAGCCTTTATCGTCAATGAAGATGTTTTTATTAGAAAAATCAAACATATTTATACTCAACCGTTCATGATTAAAATAGAGAGAATATTGATTATAATCAATAACCATTGAAAGTAAACTATATTTCTACCAACCTTCATTTGCTTGAGAAAACAACCTCGGGCAATCGAGCGACACTCGATCATTACGAGCAATGTCGTTGCTTCTAGGGGGCAATTAACATCTCAAATACGGCTTCGATTATAGTCAGTACAAGTGTTACCTTGGGTTTCAATTATTTGAAGTAGTGACCCAATCTCGTGTTCGTCATAAAATTCGAACAGACACTTTTGTCAATCTCGTAGACTCTGTTGACTTGTTACCAATCAATAGCCTAATGCTTTAATCTCTTAGGGTGAATGACACGCAACTTGCTGCGTTAAGGGTAGGGCAAGCGGATTTAAATTATACAGATGTAAAGCCAACAGTTAATACTTTCATCATATAATCTTCATCCCACCCTGCTTTTAGCCGTTTTGTTTTAACGCCAACCTTTACGCTCTTCTCATTTTTCAATAAGTTAAGTGCTATTTTATTCATCATTGAAAAATTTTCTGCGGCATATCCACTTCTCAAACGATTTTGATCTTCATTGAAACTCACGTCCAACTACCAGTGGAGCTTATTCTCAACAAACCAGTGACTACGTATGGCATTGGCAATAAAGTCGGCATCCTTATTTCTATGACTCGTAATATAGAGTCGTTGTCCCCCTGTGTCAGACTAGTTGTCGCCTCTAATTTTTTAGTTAGAGGTAATAAATATGAGTCGAAATTACTCACAAGCATTTAAAATACAAGCAGTAGAAAAGACATTACTTAAAGCAGATAATGTGACAATCAAAGAAGTTGCTGATTCTTTAAGTGTTAATCTTTCATCTTTAAATCGATGGAGAGTTGAAGCTAAACAGCAAAAACTTAATACAACGTCAACAAACGAGAAAACTCTTTTGACTCAAGAAAACGCCCACAAGATTGGACTTTAGAAGAACGATTTAACATGGTGTTAAGTTGTAACTCATTAGATGGTGAAGCATTAAGTGAGTATTGTCGCGAGCATGGTATTTATCCTCATCATATAACTCAATGGAAGTTAGATTTTGTTAGTGGAAATACTGAGCTTAATAAACCTATTTCTCGTACTGAAATCAAAAATCTTAAACATGAAAATAAAGTGTTAAAAAAAGAATTAAATCGCAAAGAAAAAGCTCTCGCCGAAACTGCTGCTTTGCTCGTTCTCCAAAAAAAAGTCCACGAGATTTGGGGAAGCGACGAGGACAGCTCACTATGAACGTAGAGCGAGAAGATATTATCGGTTTAGTCACTGACGCTTGTAACACAGGAGCCAAGCAAGAAAAGGCTTGTAACATCATTGGTATCAGTACTAAAACGTTTCAGCGCTAGAACGCCAACGTATTATCAAAGTAGCTAACCAGCCAGAATACGCCAAGTTACCCCCTTGCCAAATAGTACCAAGGTTAGCGGATATGGGTATTTATATTGCTTCAGAAGCCAGTTTCTATCGTGTATTGAACGAGTGTAAACAGTTAAAACATCGAGATAAAAGCAAACCTAACCGAAAGATTAATAAGCCAAGAGCCTTAACCGCAACAGCGCCTAATCAAATTTATACCTGGGATATCACCTATTTGCCAACACAAGTTAAAGGTATCTTTTTATACCTATATTTGGTGCTCGATATTTACAGTCGTAAAATTGTTGGCTGGCAAATTCACCATGAAGAACTCAGCGTATTAGCGGCTGATTTAATGACCGATATATGTAATAGAGAAAAAGTAGAAAAAAACCAAGTGACCTTGCACTCGGATAACGGTAGCCCTATGAAAGGAGCGACCATGTTAGCTACTTTACACGAGTTAGGGGTGGTTCCTTCGTTTAGTAGACCATCAGTAAGTAATGACAACCCCTATTCAGAATCCGTATTTCGCACGTTAAAATATCGACCTGAATATCCTGAAAAACCTTTTGCAGATATAGGCGTAGCAAGAGATTGGGTTAAGTGTTTTGTGCAGTGGTATAACCATGAGCACCGCCATAGCGGTATTAAATTTACTACCCCCGTTGAGCGCCATACAGGTAAAGATATTGAAATATTAGTGGCTCGAACGTTGGTGTATAAAAAGGCTAAGTTAGAAAATCCCAATAGATGGTCAGGTGAAATTAAAAACTGGGATCATATTGAAGAAGTTTACCTTAACCCTGAAAAAGGGAAATCAGAGGTAGTAGAGAACAAGGCGGCATAAATTTAAACTTTAGGCGACAACTAGCTTGAAAAACGCCGCTCTCACTTAACAACTCATTACGCATGAATTTCTGGCTCAGTAACGTACCTCTATGTAAACGATGCCAACGGCCTACCACTTGTTTATCTTACCAAGACATGGCTTTGTCTTTATCCACACACAACACCAAATGCACATGATTGCTCATTACCGCATAAGCACATATACCAATGGAAAATACTGACGATAACCACAATACCTTATCTTCTACCCAGGCCCGTCTGTGCTCGTAACTCGTACCTGAATATTTATCAGTACCGCATAAAAAGGCACGTCTGACACACCGTGATACGCAGTGGTAATAGGGGGTATCGATGAGACTGACCTGAGATGAACGAGGCTTGGGCATAAGTGACTCCTTTCAATTGTTGCTATTTCAATGAGTGTTATCAAAGCTTAGTGCAGTACAAAAAACAGTCAAATAATTATGAGTGGCCTATTTATACCCGGGTGGCCTATTTATACCCGCCTATTTATACCCCTGCGCTCTTCTACCGATTTATCTCGGCGCACTGGATGTCTTTCTAATTTCCTTACAAAGGAATTAGGGGATTAGGCAAAGGTTTATTAATTTCTAGGGTTGTATATTGGTTTTATAAAGTAGTGAATTAAAAACACCCATGGTAGCGAGCAGCAAAGAAAAATTTTTTTAATTTATTACTATGGTTGACTTTTTTATTTCCTTCTGATTTACCAAGTTGCAGATAATGCGATGAAAGAATTTGAAAAAATCAAACAAAGTGCACTTTAAAGCAGCACTTACACCGATCCATTTGAAGAACATAAATTAATAATGAAAGTAGCTACTGGTTCACGTTAGTGGGATTTATACTTTAATTAAAGGTAAATTAAAAATGAGTAAATCTGTAATTGTTGTATTACGACATGGATGTGATGGGGGGGATGGGGCCAAAGAAGAAATTGATTTTAATCCTGACATCACAGTAACCAATCACTCGTCTCGCGGAAAAGTAAAAGATAACAAAGTAACCATTGTTACCAACTGGTTGGGCGACTTAGGTCTTAAACAAGCACATGGTTTAGGTGATGCATTACCAGATTTATTGGGTGCTTACTGCCCGGTCAGTCGGATCATCACTGAAGGACCTGGCGATGGGCATGACGGTACACCAAACCCACTATACACGATCCTATATGCAGCCAAAAAACTTGCCGCTAGTTTTAAGCATTTGACCAATAAAAACTTAAGTCTGGACCTCTATGACAACGATTCATACAAAGACCCAAAAGTGTTTTCCGTTGATGCTTTATTGCAAGATGGTAAAGGCCAGTATTCAACTATTGTAAGTTGGGAGGCAAAGGGCATGTGGCGCCATAGCGATGGTGGTTTTCAAGAAGACTCACTATTAGGTCAACTGGGGCATTGCGGATCTGGAGATCATAAAGTTGAAAATCATCACCTGATATCTAAACATAGTCCGTATAAAGGACAAGTTATCTACATTTTTGAATGTAACGAAGATAACTCTTTGACACTAAAAGTGTTTACTTATGATCCTTCAACAACAGGAAATGGATTCACAGAAATAAAAAGTGGCTCAGATTGGCCGAGTAATTTATGTAAGAAAGCTCAATAACAATTGTTAAATAAATACAGACACTTCAATTTTAAAATAATCTAATTGAGGTGTGTTCAATTTACCAGAATGTACTAAGAAACCCACGATGAATTAACTATATCGCCTGTTTTGAATCCTTAATCATGTAAAAAATATTGATTAATAGACGATAGAGAATTTTTAGAAAGGTAGCACTTTTTTGGATTGTGGCTTAGTAATACAAGGGCTGTCAGCATCACAAAGGTCTAATAAAAATGACAAAAATTAAAATACTCATAACGCCAATTATTGCCTTACTACTGACCAGTTGTGCAAACTCACTGACAACAACTGCAACAGCAGAGTCGATACAGGCGCTGGATTCGGTTTGTATGGCGTTTGAAGATAATTCGATACCCTCCTGGGATCATTTAAAGGAATCAGGACTCGACGATCTTTGGCGTAGTTTTCGTGCGCGCCATCAAGATGAGCAAAACCGAAGTATTGTCATTTTTATTGATGGTACGGGAAATACGGAACTTAGTAAGACCAATATATGGAAGCTTTACTCGCTTGCGGTAGAGCAGGGTTGCACAAATGCAGTCATCCCTTTTTACCAACAGGGTGTTGGTACTAGATTCGGTAATAAACTGCTTGGGGGTGTGTTTGGAGATGGTGTAGATAACTACATTCAAAGAAATTATCAGGTGATTGCGCAAACTTACAAGCCAGGCGACAAGATCTTTATTTTCGGGTTCAGCCGCGGCGCTTATATTGCCCGATCACTCAATGGTATGATCGAATTCGCCGGCCTGTTAAAAGTGGATAGGGAAAATATTCAAGAGAGCGATATTCGTGAGCAAACTACCCGTCTTTTTACTGCTTATCATCACCTCAATGATGGAATGCCTCAATTTGAACAGAGGCTCTATGGGATGATAGAAAATAAAGTAGGGGATATACCTGTTTATCGTGGTTTGGAAAAGGTTAATGTTGAGGCTATAGGCGTGTTTGACACAGTACCTGCTCTTGGTATTGGGCGTGATGATAATCCAGACAACCATCGCACTGGCCTCTATGCCAGTTATGGTTACCATGCATTAGCCATAGATGAACAAAGGAATGATTTTCGTCCCCTTATGTTTGATAAATTTAACATCAAGGAACAGGCATTGTCCCAGATATGGTTTGCTGGGGCTCATTCTGACGTTGGTGGAGGGTATCCAGATTCTGACTACGGTCTGCAAAAGCTAAGTCGGGACTGGATGTTGGAAAACTTCAGCCAATATGGCCTGTTTGTGGACGTCGCTCAAGGCCTTGGATGTGAAGACCAAAGGGGTTTGTGTGAAGCGGGTCAGCTTCATGACGCATTTCTCGATAACAACAATACATTTGGCCGGTTTGGTATCCACTGGCGTACACCTGACCTAGGGGATATCATGCATGGTAGTGTCTTGTGTCGCTATAACATTCTAGATTTGCCCGAACCCCACGAACGCGAGCCAGATTCCATATATCGGCCAGAAAACCTCATATATCCACTCGTTGGCAGTTATGAATTTACAGATTTTCTATGTTCCGAAGTAGCTACAGGTACAGGTCAATAATATTAAGGCTTCAAAAAGTCATTTAAATCGACCAAAATCTGTCGCCATTCCCGGATCTGAAGGCTTTCCTAGCTATGATGCTGCTGGAGGTGTTGAACAGGGAGTATTGGAAGTTGCGCTACGCTTGGTAGAACGAGGTTATCGACTCGTTAATTACCTATAATTACCTGAACACCCACCTCAACTTGTGGAGCGGTATTATGTTAGGTACATCAACAAAACCTATCAACGTACAGGTACGTTATGGGAAGGTCGATATAAATCTACCTTAGTCGATAGTGATAACTACTTTTTGTTGGTAAGTCGTTACATCGAACTTAATCCGGTGAGAGCTCATATGGTGGTGCACCCTGCGGAATATCCTTGGTCAAGTTACCACGGCAATGCACTGGATAAAGATGTAGCACTACTGTCAGCCCATTACTGTTATCAATCACTTGGCACGAACAAAGAGGAACGCAAACAGGCTTATAAATACCTGTTTGAACACCACATACCTGAACTTACGTTACAGGAAATACGGGATGCGACAAATAAAGCGTGGGTATTGGGTGAAAATCGATTCAAACAACAAGTTGAGCAACAAACGGGAAGAAGAGCAGTGCCACTAGCCAGAGGTGGGGATAGAAAATCCAAGTGTTTTAGAGGCATAGTATAAATCAACGTCAACGTTGATTTCCTGTCTAAAAAATGCAGCATCAGTACATGCTTATGTACTGATGACAAGCCATGTTCACCTGCTCATGTCAACCAGTGAGTTAATGTCTATTACCAAAGTAATGCAATCGGCAGGTCGGCGTTATGCAAATTAATAAAGTTAACAACCCATGATAATGAGCAATTCCAAAAATAGTTTTTATTTATTATAATGGTTATCTTTCTGATTATTTTCTTGAGTTTTGTGTTTACTGAAAAGACTACACAATCGTACCCTAGGTTTTTTTATGAACGATAGTATTGTTACAAAAGCAAAGTTTTGGAAGTGTACACTCCAAGTTAATCCCGCCAGCTATATTAATTATTGTGGGGTTGAGCACAGCATTTCGTACACGTCTCATATGGCGGTACTTTATGAATACATTTAAGTATGTTGCTACCAATATTATAGATGAATTACATGCTATTCGAGATGAATTTAGACAGTCAAAGATTTTAATGAGCGTAATTTTTATTTCCATTATTAGCTTAATATTTTATCTAGACCCTGTTCCTAATAGAGTTATTAATTTTAGTAGTGATACTAATCAGTCGCAATGGTATTCATTTGCTAAAGATACTAGGTTAAAACTACAAAATTCAGGAATTAATATGACCATTTTTAATACAGGCGGTGCTGTCGAAAATGCGACTCTAATTAACAATCCAACATCTAAAATTAACGCTGGTTTAACTTATGGTGCAGCTTTGGACGAGAGTCAGATTGATGGGATTTATTCACTAGGCAGCATTGCGTATGAAACTTTATTTGTTTTTTATAATAAAAATAAAATTCCGGTTTTAAAAAACTTGAAAGATTTGGCTAATTATAAGGTTGCTCTAGGACCAGCCAATAGTGGTTCTTTTGTTATCGCTAAAGATTTATTCATGGCTTTAGATGTCAATGTGAATGAGAATCAGAACTTCAGTTTGGGAGAGTTTTTAAAGATAAGGAAACGTTTATTGAAGGGAAATGTAGATGCTGTGATTATTGTGACCAATATTAATGATCCTTTAATTCGCCCCTTGTTTGACGATCCCAATATGGCTCTATATAGTTTCACAAATGCATTAGCTTATAAAAAGCATTTTAGTTATTTTGAAGCTATGACTTTACCGGCTGGTTCGATTGATTTACTAAAGCATATTCCCACAAAGGATGTTTCATTGATATCTACATCAACTAGTTTGATAGTTAGCAGAGATATGCATCCAGATCTTCAGTTAGCCTTGCTGATGGAGATAAAAAATTTGATTCACAGCAGTCCACTTACATCTTTTGCTAAACGCAATGAATTTCCAAAATATATTGATACTTTAATACCGATAAGTCCCATTGCGCAGAAATTTTATAATTATGGCCCTACAAAGGCTGCACGTTTTTTCCCTTTTTTGATCGCTGGTTTTATTGATAGAATTTGGCTCTTTGCTTTGGGTTTGATTTCAATTTATTACCCATTATCAAAACTGAATATTAACGTCAGAACAAGACGTTTTGATATTAAACTACAATCGTATTATAAAGAACTTCTAGAAATAGAAAATAGTTTGTACGGAAACAATATAAGTGAAAATCAAAAATTAGAATTTCTCAAGCATTTGGTTCGTATGAATTCGGATGCTCATGAGTGTTGTGTACCAAGAGGAAGTGAAGGCAATTATTTCGACTTACTCAACGGCATTATAAGCCTTAAAAACCAAATTGAGTTGATTGTTACTTGAAAAGAAATAAAGGGATCGGTAACACTTGATAACTATTCTCATTTGAATTTTTTAAAAATTAGCTATACTTGATGGCGTATTTAGGGACGAAAGGAGTCGATAATGCCCCGTAAGCCACGCCATTTTTTAGCAAACGTTGCTTGCCATATCATTAGTCGCGGCAATAATCATAATGTGTGTTTTTTTGCCGACGATGATTATTTATTTTATCTCGAATGCCTAAGTGATGCCTGTGTAAAGTATGCAGTTTCAGTACATGCTTATGTGCTGATGACAAACCATGTTCACCTACTCATGACACCCAGTGAACTAATGTCTATGCCCAAAGTAATGCAATCGGTAGGTCGGCGTTATGTACAATATATCAACAAAACGTATTGGCGAACGGGCACATTATGGGAACGTAGATAAAAACCGCAACGTCAATGGGTTATGCACGATATTTATCGTCGTTTGGGTAATGACGATAGCGCGCGTTATTATGCCTCGGTCTCGAAAAAGCCAAGTAAGTTTGATTGATACACCTTATTATCATTGTGTGACGGTCGTTTAATTTTGGCCGGTGCCTTTGCCACTGAAATTTGTGCTTACGCAGTGATGAGTAACTATGTGTATGTGGTAATACATGGGGGTGTAGGCATGGCTTGAGATCTTAAACGGTAAATAGTATATGTCCCTTACTCCGAAAAGTTTAAATAATTTAGAATAAATACTCCGTGTCATTAATTGATTTTTCCAACTAAAACGAGTTTTTTCATACCTATCAGAGACTTGAATGTTGATACTTTATCTTGCAGGTTTAAAATCCGTTATATAAAAACCTTGAGTTTAAGTCTGAAGATGACAATAAATCAAATTAAAACAATGAGTTAAAATAAGAAGGTTACCAGAAGGTAGCGAATGAGTTTTTTCTTTAGAGTGTTTGACATCAGGTTGATGCCGTAAACACACGAAGGATTTATTAATGACTCCAGCTAACAATTCAAGAGAGGCTAACAGCCATAATCTGGACTTATGTTCAGTGATTGAGAAATTCTCTATTTCCCTTTCCAACGAAAAAATAGGTGCCTTTATTGAGATGATAAATGTTATTGCGGAAGGTATTTTTGTAGTCAATGCTGATGGTGTCATCGAATTCATTAACCCAATGGCTGCGAAATTTTTGGGCAATTCTCAAGACGCTTTAGTGGGGCAGCGTTGGTTTCACTTTCTACATGATCGCCATCGCGAACAATATGAGTATATCTTCCTAAATTGGAAAAAAAACAAAAAGCAACCATTAAGTCATGGTCCCAAAGAGGTATTATTAACCCGTGCGGATAGCACTTGGTTGGAGGCGGACTTATCGATTTCTCGCTTGCCAGAATCACTAACACAAGGTAGCCCGATGTTTGTTGGCGTGTTACATAATTTAACAGAACATAAGGCTGAATATAGCGAACTTCGCAAACAAGCCAGTATCGACCATTTAACGGGTTTGGCGAATCGGTATCATCTTGAAAAAACGCTGAATAAAAGTTGGACTGATAGCATTGTGAATGGACAACCCATTAGTTTAATCCTTATAGACGTGGATTATTTCAAGCACTTTAACGATCAATTTGGCCATGTTTATGGCGATAAATGTTTGCAAAAAATAGCGAAGGTTATCGATACTTGTTTACCTTCGAATGATAGCTTAGCGGCACGCTATGGTGGCGAAGAATTTGCCGTCATTCTACCCCGCAACCATACAGCAGATGCAGAGTTAATTGCCAAACAAATTCAGCAACAGATAAACATCATTAATTTTAGCGATCTGGGTCTGCCTTCAACTCTACGAGTGAGTGTTAGCCAAGGTATATCATGCGAACATAGTGGTCAATACCGTACCCCAGAAGCCCTTATTTGTTCAGCAGATACCGCTTTGTACCGCGCTAAAGCAGAAGGAAGAGACAGAATTAATCTCAGTTTGTAGCAGTTGAGGTTCTTTGACCAATTAGTCGCTATGGTCGTAATATTTTGAAGGAAAATGATTTATTTATTAATAACGCAGGAAGTAAAAAAATTATGGGGTTACATCTTCAAGAGAAATAGCAAAAAAAGTATTGGTACAAGATGCCCGATACCATATTTTGATCATTCGAGGAGACAAAAGTGTTCATGCTATTGGGTTGTATCGAAAATACAGTATGGTTGGGGAACGCAAAGCTATTAGTCTTTTTGACTCTAATCAAAGGAAGTTGACTGCTGCGGGTCAAATGACGTGAGTGGCTTTAGTCTTTATAAAGTCACTCACAAACCTCAGGTATTATGTTGAAATTTTATTTTAAAGATAAGTATTTATCAGGATCAGTTAACAATTCAATTAACACCTCAACATTATTATCAAGTTGTTGTTTTACACGGCCAGGAAATATTTCGTTTAGTTTATCTAAACGGTCAAATTGCGTGTGCCAAATATTTCCCCAGTTTTTTTCGGTCTTTTTATCACAAGCGGTAACGTTCTTTTGATCATAGCAAGTCCACAGCTTTTCTTTGGTCGATTGAGAATAACCATCAAAGCCATCCTTACCGTTAATCGAAAAGTTTGTTGACTCAACATAAGCAATGGGCACGCCAGCACAGGCAAAGCTCGCATGATCAGACCAAGAACCTGTTACACCTTCAGGGTAGCCCGCATAATCAGGATGAATAACATACTTATTGTCTTCACCTAAAACGTTAATTGATGCACTGAGTAAAGCATTGCGCATTGATGTGTCGCTGTTGTACTCATCACTTTTACAACGCTTATAAGGGGTTGAATGTGCGCTGTGTACATAAACTTTATCGCCACCGGCAATGGTGTCAAAGTTTATCATGGCAGCAATATTACCAATTTCGTTACGTGCGGATAAATCGCTAACGTAGTGATTAGAGCCTTTTAAACCTATTTCTTCTGCGCCAAACGCGACGAAACGAATATTATAATTTTTAGGAAGCTGAGTGGTGAGTGCTTCGGCTATTGCCAGCATTGCTGCTACCCCAGCACCGTTATCGGTTGCTCCCATTGAACCTGTTTTCATCGCGGTCGAATCATAATGAGCACCCAAAATTATAGTAGGTTTAGTAGAATCACCCCATTGGGCAATAATGTTGTTTGACTCACCTTCCATTTCTCCACTTTGAAATGAAAATTTTTGTTCAGTAACTTGGTAACCAAATTTTTCAAACATGGTTTTAATATAACTTGCTGTTTGCTGTTCTTTTTCAGTTCCAGCTTCGCGAGCGCCAATACCTTCGGTAGGTGAAGCGAGTTGTTTAAGATAGGTATAGGCTCGTTTTTCATTAATATCTGTATTGGTTTGATTTGCTGCTAAAGAACAAGGAGTGACGAGTAATAGCGAACTGGTCAGGAAACAAGGTAACGCCAAAGGGTGGAAATATTTCATGTTTATCCTTAAGGGGAGGACGAAAAAGGGCTGATTATTTTATGGTGATAGAATAATAGAGTTACTTATTATTAACAATAACAGAGAATGAAAAAAATTAATCACCATAAAGAACGTCAATTAATATTAGGCGCCAATAATAACCTTTATATATAAGAGTCAATAATACGGGTAATACTTCCATTCACTTTTAAAGTTTGAATCGCATGATTGATTTGAGGTAGTAGGTACTCTAGTTCTTTTCGAAGTCTTACTCTTAAAAAACCATCAGAATGTATTGGGCCTAAAATAATAGGTACCGATAACGCTTTTGCCCAATACTGTGCAGGCTTGTCGCCACTAATGGCAAAGGTAATTCGTTTTCTAAAAAGTGCTTTCACCAATTCTTTTTCTGAAGGGTAATCTAGCCGATTAAATAAATGATCGTTGTGATAGTAATAACCTCTAACAGTACCTAAACTTTGACCTTTTAATTGTTCATCTTTTCCTAGATCTTTGGGGATAGGAGTACCTGCCAAATAAATAATATGCTCTTTGATTGGAATAACCGTATCACTAAAAACATAGCGGCTAGACTTTTTCTCTTCAGATAACCAATCAGGATTAATTAAATCAAAATCAACCACCGCATTTTCAAGCGATAAATTAGTGCGCATTGGCGGTAAAATAACTTCTTGGCCGTTGATATTGGCATTGACGAGTATAACGTCAACCACATCAGTTACGATGCCACGTTTTTCGCCCGTGTTAATATAATAAGGGTACCAAGCACTGGAACCCGAAGGGTCAAACTTTAACGTTGGGATAGGCGAATTACAAGCAACATCAGCTTGTTGGCATGCTACGCTCTTCAAAGGAAGTAACGATAACGCTAAGATTAAAAATTGACACAATGAATTATTAAACATGCTGTCCCTAATTAATGATCTTTTAAAAATAGTAGCATTTGAATAAAAATATGTCTTTATTTTAAATAAATTTATGCTAAAAAAAACAGCGTAAACCGGAAGGTGTACGCTGTTGTGCTACTGTTTTTTCTAAAAATGGTGCACTAAAGTTTAATCGCGGTTAAATAGATTGATGCCGCTTGTCTCTTGTTAACACCACCTATTTTTAGGGTGTTGTTGGTATATTTATCTTTTCTTTTCTCGGTTTTGTTAACACCACAACATTACCAGCAACAATAATTAATAAGCCAATTACGGTATAAACATTCCAGCTAAAGCCTTCAAAAATTGTTGATATGACGACAGCGACAGCAGGAAACATCACACTGGCGTATGAAGCTTTATGAGCACCGATGTTATTTAGTAGTGTTAAGTAACTTGCAAAGGCGATAATCGAACCGAAAATAGATAAGTAAATGAGTGAGCTGATATAAGGTAAAGTATATGAAAACGTAAACGATTTACCTTGTGCTAATAACAGTATTGTCATAAAAATCGAGCCATACAACATACCCCAAGCATTGGCTTGCATCATCGGTAAGTTCATGAGTTTATTTTTCATTGAAACCATATTGCCGGTTGAAGCAAATAAAGTACCGACAAAGCAAAGTGATAAACCAAGTAACGTTTCTGTGCCTAATTCTGTATCGTTAATTTGTGGCCAAAATAAAACAACAATACCCATTAAACCCAGAAAAGCACCGAGGTAAGTCTGCTGAGTAATTTTAGTTTTGAACCAAATTCGTGCGTTTATGATATTAAAAAACATGATCATTGAAAAAGCGATTGAGGTAAGGGCAGAGTTTATATGTTGCTGTGCGGAATATAAAAAATAGTAATTACAGCCAAATAGCATTAAGCCAAAAAATAAAAACTGTAAGTGCTGCTTTCTATTAAAGGCAAGTGAGAGCTTTTTAAAACGGCAATAGGCAAACAAAAGTATTGCCGCTAAACCAAAACGATAAACAATTGAAGCTTCAGGTGGAACGTCACCCAATTGGTAATTAATGGCGATCCAAGTTGTTCCCCAGATAAGCACGGTGATCACATATAATAGTGTGTTGTTCATTATTCTTTCCTGAAAATTTAGACGATCATTTTTTTACACGGCATTTAACTTAATAACGTTAACATCATTTTTGTTGACGTTTTATTACTTCGTTATTTTACTCAGTTTAGACACATTTATATATTGTGTATTCAATAACAACAGGGCTTTATATTCGATAATTATTTAATCAAATGTTTGTCTAGCTACTAATGATTTCTTACAATGTAAAGTAAAGTCATGGTGTTCTTTTTCACACTGTTTGAATGTTTAACTGAATGACTCTACTGTAGATAGTTTATAGTACACACTGTTGTGTAACAGATACAGAAAATGTAAAATGCAACCTGTACAGTTTGCAATGGTTAGATAAAATGCGTCTTTTAGACAAATCTTCCTCAGAGTTCCTCTATCAGCAAGTTATCGACTTTGTTGAGTTCCAAGAAAAAAGTGGTGCCATAAGAGCTGGAGATAAACTGCCTAGTTTACGAAAGCTCAGTAGACAGTTTGAGATTAGTATTCCAACCGTGAAGCAAGCCTATATTGAATTAGAACGCCAAGGTACTATTTCTGCAAGGCCACAGTCTGGTTATTATTTAAAAGCAAAAAAAGCACGTACTTTAAAGCCGATGCGCGCTATATGGGCAAGTTGCGAGCCTGTTGAAATTTCTTGTCGAAGTTTAATCGAGCAAGTGTACGATGCTGTTCATCTACCGGACTCGGTTGCGTTGGGAATTTCTAATCCGGTTAATGCGCACCCACCAGATAAAGCGTTAGCACGCTTAATGCGAACGGTGTTAAGTAAACATGCTGAGAAAGCGGTGAGCTATGGCCCTGTAAATGGCGATCCAAAATTACGTTTAAACCTTGCTTTTCGTTATCAGGAACAGGGTGTTGCCATTAATCATGACGACATAATTATTACCAGTGGTGCTCAAGAGGCGTTGTCAATTGCCTTACAATGCGTCGCGGAACGCGGTGATATTATCGCGGTAGAATCGCCTTGTTTCTTTGGGTTAATTGAATTAATTGAAAGCCTTGGCATGAAAGCCTTAGAAGTTTACACCTGTACTGAAGAGGGCGTTTGTGTTGACGAACTCGCTAAGGTTATTAAGCAGCATCCCGTTAAAGCGTGTTTGTTTTCTACTGCTATCTCTAACCCTCTTGGCTCTATGATGACCGACCAACAGCGCCAGAACATGGTCAGCTTGTTAGAAGCGCATGATATTCCTCTTATTGAAGATGAAGTTTATAGCGATTTATATTTCAGTGAAAATCGTCCTGTGCCAGCCCAGCTTTATTCGGAAAAAGGCTTAGTACTTACTTGTTCGTCTTTTTCAAAAACAGCGGCGCCTGGTTATCGTGTTGGCTGGCTATTACCGGGGAAATTTGAAGAAGCAGCAAAGCGTATTAAGCGCGCTCAGTCTTGTTCAACCCCAATGTTACAACAATGGACACTAACAGATTATTTGATGAGCGGGGAGTACGATCGCCACTTACAAGTGTTAAGAAAAACCTTACGCTATAACTGTGAACGGATGCGCGCTTTAATCGCCAACCATTTTCCAAATGAAGTATGCATTTCACAACCTCAAGGAGGCAGTGTCCTATGGATCCGTTGTCGTTCTCATGTAGATACTAGTCAATTTTTTAGCCAAGCGATTGCGAAAGGCGTTAGCTTTGCTCCCGGTGAAATATTTTCACCGACCGGGCAATACAAAAACTTTATGCGCATCAGCTATGGTGTAAAATGGTGTGAAAAAATAGATAAAGCTATTGCCGACCTTGGTAAACTTGTTCACGATTATCCGGAAAAATCATGAGTAACTTAAAAATTAGCGAACAAGCAGAGCTGTCCTTAAAGCTACTCTTGCCATTATTAGCAGCAATTATTGCTATTTCTCCTCTGGCAATTGATATGTATTTACCAGCAATGCCTATATTGGCTGAGCAACTGTCTACAGATATGCCAACGGTGCAGAATAGCCTAAGTATTTATTTGTTAGGTTATGCCCTAGGTTTATTGTTTTTTGGCCCTCAAGCGGATAAGCGCAGCAGAAGAAAACTCGTTATGCTTGGTATATCCGGCTTTATTGTCATGAGCATTGCCATCGCTTTTGTGACCAGTATTGAGCAGTTTTTGTCATTCAGGTTTTTGCAGGCATTTATTAGTAGTGCTGCAACGGTCGTTGTGCCCGGTACGATAAAAGAGCGTTATGGCAAAGATACAGCGAAAGGGTTTTCTTACGTATCAATGATCATGATGATTGCACCTATGATAGCGCCCAGTATTGGCTCGGTGTTGTTACTACACAGTTGGGAACTTATATTTTTAAGTTTGGCTGCTTATAGCTTTATTATTTTACTGTTGGTCTATCGCTTTTTACCGGAAGTTAAACGAGAACAGAATTTAGCGGCAGTTAGTTTTATTCAACGCTATAAAACTGTGCTGTCCAACAAAAAATCACAATTAAATATTGTGAGTTCAATGGTTATATCGCTGGCTTTTTTTGCTTATATCACCGCAATCCCTTTTGTTTATCTGACCGTCTTTAAGGTCTCTGAGTTTGAATTCAGTCTGCTTTTTGCGGTTAATGTGGTCGCGTTGATGATGGCACATTTTATTAATACGCGTTTAGTAAGCCGTAAAGGCTCAACAAAAATGCTGGCCTACGGTTTAATGGTTGCTCTATGCTTTTCGTCTTTATTAGTTGTGGTTAACTTTTTACAACTTTCGCTCGTTTATACAGCGATTGCTGTGTTGCCATTAATGGGGAGTTTATCGATGATAGCGGTAAATGCTGATGCACTTATTATGCAAGAATTTACCCGTGAGTCAGGTACAGCAAGCGCTGTAATTGGTACACTACGTTTTGGTATTGGCGCCTTGGCGGGACCCATATTAGCGTATTTTTACGATGGTAGTGCTTTACCGTTTGCATTATTAATGTGGTGTTCGATAATAGTCGTTTTATTATGTCAATTACCGAATATGACAAAAAGTATAGTAATTAAGGATTAACATGAAAAGAGTAGCGATTATTTTATCTGGCTGTGGCGTTTACGACGGCAGCGAAATTCATGAAAGTGTTTTGACATTTCTCGCTATTGAGCAGCAAGGCGCAACTTACCGGTGTTTTGCACCTAATATTAATCAGCATCACGTGATTAATCATTTAACGGGCGTTGTTAGTGAAGATGAAACACGTAATGTTTTAGTCGAGTCTGCACGTATTGCTCGTGGTGATATTGAAGATATTACCGAGCTCTATCAAGACGAATTTGATGCATTAATTTTTCCAGGTGGATTTGGTGCAGCAAAAAATTTATGTGACTTTGCCCTTGATGCAGAAAATTATCAAATCAATGCTGAAGTGCTTGCTGTGGCACAATGTTTTATTAAAGCAGATAAACCCCTCGGTTTTATGTGTATTGCACCCGCAATGATCCCCCTTATTTATGGTGAAGATACGCAAGGGACCATTGGTAAAGATCGTGATATTGCAGAATCATTAATGAATCGTGGTTTAGCGCACGTTGATTGCGAAGTGGGTGATATTATTGTTGATGGAAAACACAAACTTGTCTCAACACCGGCCTATATGCTGGCCACGTCGCTTGTTGAAGCGGCCAGTGGCATTAATAAACTGGTGAAAAAAGTGATTGCCTTGAGCTAAGGTTGTTCAGCGTTTACTGCTTGCTCTTTAGCGTGTAATTCAGCTTGCTGTAAACGCCACTTTTCGTGTTCGCTATAATAATGGTCCCATACACAAGGGCAACAAGCGCCACCACCGCAACAATCATCATCGGCAGGGACTGAAGGTTTTTTAAGTAATTCACTCATAAGAAATGTCGCTTACAAAATCGATTAATATTAATTCGACTCGCTTTTTTGAACCTGTTTTTCTTTTAAGGCAACTTGTTGCAGGCGCCATGCTTTGCGTTTCGCATAAAAATTATCCCAAACACATGGTGTACAAGCGCTGTCGCAACATTCACCATCGGCAGGTGGTAAAGGTTTTTCAAGTAATTCAGTCATATTTTAAAATTCAGTGAGTAAGATATAGGTTGTTCATTGTCAGCCATGATACCACGACATCGCTTATTTGGATGTCGGGACTTCACTTTTGTTATCAGGTTAAGATCTGAACGCTCATCCCTGACATAAAAAAGCCCTGCGATGCAGGGCTTATCATTAAATCTACTGAAAGTTATTCAGATTCAGCTAATTTTTTCTCTAAATAATGGATGTTTGCACCGCCATTAACAAAACCTTTATCATTTAAAATATCTTGATGTAAGGCAATGTTGGTTTTAATACCGTCAATCACTAATTCGGCTAAGGCATTACGCATACGTGCGATTGCCACATCTCTGTTATCACCCCAAGTAATCAATTTCCCAATCATAGAGTCATAATTTGGTGGAACTGAGTACTCAGCGTAAATATGAGAATCCCAACGTACACCTAAACCCCCAGGAGGATGGAAACGAGTGATTTTTCCCGGTGAAGGAACAAAAGTACGTGGGTCTTCAGCATTAATACGACATTCTATTGAATGACCAGCGATTTTAATATCATCTTGGGTATAAGATAACGGTTGACCAGCAGCAACACGTAATTGCTCTTTAATCAAATCTACACCGGTGATCATTTCAGTGACTGGATGCTCAACTTGAATACGGGTATTCATTTCAATGAAGTAGAATTCACCGTTTTCGTATAAAAATTCAAAAGTACCAGCGCCACGATAATTAATATCAAGACAAGCTTTACAACAACGCTCACCAATTTTAGCACGCATTTCAGGGGTGATTCCCGGTGCTGGAGCTTCTTCAACAACTTTCTGATGACGACGTTGCATTGAACAATCGCGCTCGCCTAAGTGAATTGCGCCACCTTGACCATCAGCCATTATTTGAATTTCAACATGACGAGGGTTTTCAAGGAATTTTTCCATATAAACCATGTCATTTTTGAAAATAGTACCTGCTTCTCTTTTCGTTAAAGCAATCGATTCTACTAAGTCTTCTTCGCTGCGCACAACACGCATACCACGACCGCCACCACCACCGGCAGCTTTAACGATAATCGGGTAACCGATACGTTTAGCATGGGCTTTATTTGCGGCTTCATTGTCATTAAGTGGGCCATCTGAACCCGGAACACAAGGAACACCGGCTATCTTCATCGCTTTAATTGCCGCAACTTTATCACCCATAATACGGATGCTCTCTGCTTTTGGACCGATAAAGGCAAAGCCTGATTTTTCAACCTGTTCAGCAAAATCAGCATTTTCTGCTAAAAAACCATAACCAGGGTGAATAGCTACCGCATTTGTTACTTCTGCTGCCGTTATGATGGCAGGAATATTAAGGTAACTGTCAGGTGCTGGTGCTTTACCAATGCAGATAGTTTCATCAGCTAATAAAACGTGTTTTAAGTTTCTGTCAGCCGTAGAGTGTACTGCAACAGTTTTTATACCTAATTCTTTACATGCACGTAATATTCTTAGTGCAATTTCGCCTCGATTGGCGATAACAACTTTATCTAACATGGAATGACCCTTTTGTTTTGATATATATAGGATTATTCAATGATGAATAGCGGCTGGTCAAATTCTATAGCGTCTTCGTTACTCGCTAGAATTTCTTTAATAACCCCCGATTTGTCAGCTTCAATTTGGTTCATCATTTTCATTGCCTCGAGAATACATAAAGTATCACCCGCATTTACATGTTTACCCACTTCTACAAAAGAGGGCGAATCAGGAGAGGCTGAAGCGTAGAAGGTACCTACCATTGGAGAGCGCACTACATGACCTGAAATAACAGCAGGTGCAGGTGGCGTATCATTGCTAACTGGAACAGCAACTGGAGCAGGAGCTGAATGCATCATTGGCGCGGCTTGTACTAAGGTACCACCACGGCAAATACGTACTGACTCTTCACCTTCAGAGATTTCTAACTCGTTAATACCTGATTCTTCTACTAATTCAATTAATTTTTTTATTTTACGAATATCCATTTGAATACCTTTTTATCAATGTGTAATGTTTATTGTCAATAGAACCACTGAATATCAGCCATTCTCTGTTGTTTATGCGTTAACTTTTATGTTGAGTTAACCATGCATACGCAGACCCTAATGCATATTTATAGCCATCTGCGCCTAAACCACAAATAACACCTATAGCTTTGTCTGATAGATACGAATGATGTCTAAATGACTCTCTGGCATGGACATTTGAAAGGTGAACTTCAATAAATGGAATGTCTACACAAAGAAGAGCGTCACGTATCGCTATACTCGTATGGGTGAATGCGGCTGGGTTGATCACAATAAAGTCAATTTCATTATGAGCATTATGTATTTTTTCTATAAGCAGGTGTTCGGCATTTGATTGCAAATGGCTTAACTCAATTCCCAGTGGTAAAGCTTGTAACGTTAAATTATCAATAATATGGGTTAATGATTGCGCACCATAAATTTCAGGCTCACGTTTTCCTAACATATTTAAGTTAGGGCCATTTATCACTAAAACTTTAAACTTTGTGGTCATGTTCTGAGAAAAACCTATTAAATAGCAAATTAACAAATATCATCACATAAAAACTACAGTGATGGAATAGATAATAACAAAATCGAACATTTCTGCTGTTAGGCGATTATTATAGTGTTTTCGCAGAATATAGCAGCAAAATACTGGTCTGATCACTTAGAGGACATTTTTTATTGATAAGCCAACAATAAAGTTTTGTATTTTAGTAAAAATTTACTACACTATAACTGTCTATATTTATTAGTTAATTCATTGGCTTAGAGTTTTTATATAAAAAGTAACAGGAAGTATGCTGTTATGTATTAAGTCACTTATTATAAATAGTTACTACTGTGTACTTGGCTAGGTAAAAAACTATCCGCTTCCATTAACAAGGATTTAGTTATCAACCAAATTATCTATAGGTTAATGGTGCTTGTCATGCTTTTTGGCAGTCCTACAATCTCTGCTGTTGAAGTTATTACCAATAACAGCGCTGATATTGCGTCAATAAAAACAACTCAGCTGCGCCGTATATATTCTATGCGTCAAGTCAAATGGGCAAACGGTGTTCCAATTACCATTTTTGTTTTATCGAGCACAACTAAAATTCACCAACAATTTTGTAAAGAAACCCTGCGTTTATTCCCTTATCAACTTGACCGTATTTGGAACAAGTTAACTTTCTCAGGTATGGGCATTGCACCCACCATTGTTTCGAGTGAACAAGAATTAATACAGGCTGTTAAGTCAACAACAGGTGCTATTGGTTATATTGAAAATATTAATGAGGTAAGTGATGTCAATCGGCTTGAAATTGATGAATAAAGTGAATTATAAATTAATATGTTTATTAGTATTACTGACATTCAATGTCATTGCTGAAGATGACCATTCAGCGGAGCCTTTAAAAATACATGGTTTTGTTGCTCAAGGTGTTATCGATGTTGATGGCAGTAATTTTGTAAATGACGATGGTGAACTTTCGCTAAAGTTAACTGAAATTGGACTTAACACCTCTTATCAATTGTCTGATGACTTTCGCTTTGCTGCACAAGCTGTCTATTTAAATGGTGGTAATCGCTACAACGAAGGTTTGCGTGTTGATTATTTTTTAGTAGATTGGAACGCCTATAGTTCAGAGCAGTTACAGGTTAATTTTTTTGTAGGGCGCTTTAAAAACGCTCACTGGCTTCATTCAAGTACGCGTGATATTCCTTTTGAACGACCTTCAATTATTTTACCACAAGGCCTTTATTTTGACGGTTTTCGTGACATCGCCGTTGGAGGTGATGGCGCCGCATTAAAGGTAGCCTATAGCAATGATGAATATGGTGAATTCGATTTTAATTTTAGTCGTGGTAAAAGTCCTATTAAAAGCAAGGATGCAGAAGTTATGCTTAGTGAATTTTCTCAGGGTAATATCAAACATGAGCTTGATACACAAGCAAGTGTTTATTGGCGGCCAGGATTTTCACAATGGAAGTTTGGTTTAACTTTATTAGATTCAGAGTTTAACTATAAAAGTGCAACTTTTGATTTTTTTGTTGATGGTCGATTTCGATTTCAAAACTATACTATAAATGCTGTTTTTGAAGGGGAGCAATGGAGATTTACTTCAGAGATTTTGCAAACAAGGTTTTTAACGGAAGGCTTTTATGCTCAACCATTTAATCAAGACAGTATGGGTCAAGGGGGCTACTTTCAAGCTCGCTACAAAGCTGATCAACAACTCACACTGATTGGTCGCTACGAAAAATTTTATACAGATAAAGATGATAAAAGAGGTAATAAGTTACAAGAACAAAGTGCTGGATTAGTGCCGAGCTATTTTGGTTATCAAGATGACGCCATGATAGGATTTTCATACAACTTTTCTGATAACTTTAGAGTTAATGCTGAATACCACTGGGTAAAAGGCACTGCTCGACTTAACCCTATTGTTTTACCCAATCCTCAAGCAAACAGTGAACACTGGAAAATGTGGGCTGTACAATTAATGTATTGGTTTTAAATGATGAAAAAAATATTTATTAGTGTTCCTATTAAATTATTAGTGTTAGTCATTGGTGCTTTAATACTATTGAGCGCTATTTTTTCTTATCAGTCTTTATCAAGATTAAATCAAGAATTTACACAATATCAAAGTGACACCTTAAGAAAAGGGCATGCACAATTTACCGTACAAAATAACGTTTTGCGGCAGCAACGACGTATATGGCTGGAATCTTTTTCAGACATTGTCCGTTTAAAAGAGCAACAAAATTTTGATGTGTTAACCCAAGAATTTTATGCACAATTTGATACGTTACAAATGAATCAAAATGTTGAAAATGTTTGGTTAGTTTCTGACAATAATGAACAACTATATCTGTCTAATCCGATCCCTAGGTTTGTTCAGGCGAGTATCGAAAATGTACTCGAACTTCAACAACCGGAACATTCATTATTTTGCCAAGCGCAATGCGTGCAGTTAATAACCGTACCGGTATTAAATGGCAAAGGTGATATGGCCGTTGTCGCGATGACAGTTTCACTTGTTGATATGATTTTTGATATTAATCAAGCGCTTGAAAATGAGTTGGCAATTGTCAGCTTTTCTCGTGTTGATAACCTTTTATCAGCAACAGATAGTGCGGTGACGCTTAAACTTGCAGACGCTCAGTTTATCACCTCTACAAATACCTTACTTGTGAGCGAATTGTTTGTTGCTAACCAGAAAAATTTTAACAGCGAAACCATTAAAACCCAAGGGATAGAAGCCTCTGTAGATGATAACAGTTATCTTATTAATTTAATTCCAATCGCTAATGTTAATGAACGATACTACTACCTTGCTCTTATTGATGATGTCACCGCCTTTACTCGAAAATTTCAACATAATCGCCAGCAATTTTTGATTTTTACGCTCGTTATTCTTATTGCATTAGCTATTGTTGTCCACTTTGTTGCGAGTCCCTTTACACGCCGTTTACTGGTGTTATCAGATGTTCTACCTTTACTGGCAAAAAAAGAATTTGATCGATTTCGTCAAACAGACCTTCAAAGAAATGGTAAATATATTGATGAACTAGATATTTTGGCAAATGCGGCCACCGAGTTAAGTTTTGAACTTGAACAATTAAACATTGAAGTTGATCAAAAAACGAAGGAACTCGAAAATATTGCCATGTATGATTTATTAACGGGGTTACCTAACCGTAATATGTTGAACTACCAACTTCGTAAAGCGTTTCTCAATGTATCACGCAGTGATGGACAAATTGCCGTTTTATTTTTAGATCTCGATGACTTCAAAAAAGTAAATGATAGCCATGGTCATACCGATGGCGACAAGTTGTTAATTCAAGCGGCTAATCGTTTGCGCTCGAGTATTAGGGAAGTTGATATGGCTTGTCGTTTTGGTGGCGACGAGTTTGTTGTCGTTCTTGGGCATATAGACCATGAAAATGACGCAGTGCTTGTTGCAGAAGAAATTTTAGAGGCGTTTAAAGCACCGATAAAAATACAAAATAGCCTTTTTTATGTGAGTACAAGCATTGGAATCGCTTTTGCTCCTGAAGAAATGACTAAGTCAGAAGATCTCATTAGCTATGCAGATATTGCTATGTACGAAGCTAAAGATGACGGTGGCGCCAAATATCATATTTACCATGAGGAAATGTATAAAAAAGTTGCGCTTCGGGTGATGATGGAAAGTGAAGTCAGACAGGCATTAGCCAAAAATCAATTTAGTTTAAGTTTACAACCTCAGTTAGATGCAAAAACAAAAAAACTATACGGCTTTGAAGCGTTACTTCGTTGGCAGCATCCTGAGCGAGGTATGGTTTCGCCAGAAGATTTTATTCCTCTTCTTGAAAATTCTCAGCATATGGTTGAACTGGGTTATTGGGTGATCAGGCGTTGTTTTGAGCTCTGCCAAACATTTATCGATAAGGGCTTAACAGATGTTCGTATTGCGATAAACTTGTCGGCAGGGCAATTTGCCGATCCTCATCTAACCCCTTATTTAATCGATTTACTTGCTGAGTTTTCGCTCGAAGCAAGTCACTTCGAGCTAGAGCTGACCGAGCAAACTTTAGTAAAAAATATTGATAGTGCAATTGAAATGATGAATGGCTTGAGGGATGTCGGTTTTAGCTTCGCTATTGATGATTTTGGCACCGGTTATTCGTCCTTAGCTTATTTGAAAAAAATGCCAGTCGACGTTATTAAAATAGATAAAAGCTTTGTTTTTGGCATGTTAGAAAATCGAGCTGATTATCAAATTATTATGTCAACCATTGCTATGGTGAAAAACTTAGGGTTGCAGGTCATCGCAGAAGGTGTTGAAACGAGTGCCCAGTTACGCAGTTTAACGGAAAACGACTGTGATATTATTCAAGGTTACTACTTTTCTAAACCTATTCCTGAAATACAACTGATGGAATTTATTGACACAAAAATTGTCAACGGTTATTGGAAAGTATCAGCACTTTAACCCGCAGAGCTGTGCGAGTTAAAGTGTGCTTGTTTATTGAAGGCGAGGGGTTAGAGAATTTTCTGTAAGTGTTCAGTAAATTCTTCAGCGCCCATAAAGCCCGTTACCCTCTGCTGAGTTAACTCTTTACCTTGTTGATTAAAAAATAAAATAGAAGGTAAACCTAAGACTTGGTACTTTTTAGCGAACGCCGCATTATTAACAGAATCAAACTCAGTCATATCAACTTGCAGTAACAGGGTATTGTTGAGCACTTCCTGTACTGAAGGTGCATTGAACGTATATTCTTCAAATTCTTTACAAGCGATGCACCAGTCAGCATATAAATCTACCATCACGGTTTTTCCTTGTTTATTCGCTTGCTCTACTTCCGTTAATAATTCAGTCAGTGTTACTACCTTCGTAAAGTGTTTTTGTAACACTTGTTGATTGATTGCGGCAACTTGTTGGCTAGGATTGATTAATTGATAAGCTTGATTAGCGCCAAAAAATATCATTACAAATATCACAATGCTTCTAACACCAAACCAAAAATTATTTTTTGTCTGTTGATTAACCGTATAAAAATAACCTGCGCTTGATAAGACTAATATTGCCCACATGGTTTGTGTCACAACTTCTGGTAAAAATCTTTCCATTAAAAAGATAGGTACAGCTAATAGTAATAAACCAAAAACATTCTTAATTACGGTCATCCAAGTTCCTGCTTTTGGTAGTAACTTACCACCAGAACTTCCTAAGACAAGTAACGGAATACCCATACCTAAACTTAACGCGTATAACGCTGAAGCACCTAGCCAAATATCACCAGACTGCGATATATATAATAAAGCACCTGTTAAAGGAGCTGTAGTGCAAGGTGATGCCACTAAGCCAGAAATTGCGCCCATAACAACAACACCAAAATATGAACCTCCTTTTTGGCTGTTACTGATGTTATTTAATTTATTTTGCCAGCTACTTGGTAGTGCAAGGTTAAAAATGCCAAACATAGAGAGTGCTAAAAATATAAATAAAACACTTAGCACAATTAATACAGCAGGGTGCTGAAACATTGCTTGAAATTGTGCGCCAGCTAATGCAACTACAATACCTAATAATGTGTACGTTATTGCCATACCTTGCACATAAGCAAACGATAAACGAAAGGCTTTTGCTGTAGAAAGTTTGTCGCCTTGACCAACAATAATACCGGTCAAAATAGGGTACATAGGAAAGACACAAGGGGTAAAGGAGAGCAGTAAACCACCTACAAAGAAAGCTAATAGCGTTAGCCAAATATTATCACTTTTTAACATATCAGCTAGTTGATGCTGCTCGCTAGCACTTTCAACAGTTAACGATGTTGTTTCAGCTTCATTATTAGCCGAGATAGCCGCTAAAACATTGTTAGCATCACTGGCCTTTTGATGACTAAATTTTGATAACTCGACCACTTTACTTTTTGGTGGAAAGCATAAGCCTTTTGCTGCACAACCTTGATAACGTATTTTTATACTGGCGTCATTTTCAACATTAACCAGCTTAATCGTAAAGTTAAGTTGCTCAGTAAATATTTGTTGAACACCAAAAAACTCATCTTCATGGTCTTCACCTTTAGGCAGTTCAAAGGGGGTTATCTCTGCGTTTTCAATGCTGAACTTAAACTGATGACGATATAAATAATAGCCTTCAGCTATTGTAAAGGTGACCTCTAGTTGATCCTCTTTTTGATGGAAATTAAATTCAAAGGCTTCCTCAACACTAAGGAACTCATCATCGTTACTAAATAAAGACGAAGATGAAGTGTCAAAAATTGATTCCTGAGCTTGAGTATGCGGTAATTGTAAAAAGATACTGGTTAAGACCAACCAAAAAAGTAAGACAATTTTTTTCATAACAACTATTTTAAAGACTCATTGATCCAGTTTAAATAACTATTGTCGCCTTGCTGGATGTTCATGGCGATAATTTCAGGGGTATCATAACGATGTAAGCGTTTTATTTCATTAGCTACCTCGTTAAATTTGTCGCTTTGTGTTTTTATGATTAACTGTATTTCTTTGTCACATTCAATCGCATCTTGCCAGCGATAAATAGAGATAACGTTAGGAACAATATTGACACAAGCGGCAAGCCTTTCTTTTATTAAGTGTTGTGCAATAAGTTTTGCATTGTTTATATCAGGGCAAGTACACATTATTACTTGAAACATTAACTAACTTTCCTTAACAAAAGCTTAAGTGCTTTTAATTTAAATGAGTAACTCGTCATTATTCGAAATCCTTTGTTATTACCTGATGCTTGAAAAAGACCTGCTCAACCCCATATATGTTTCATCTTATATCCATTTTTTTAATGAAGAGATTTTAAATGTTTCGATTTTTATTTATCCTTTTTATTGCCGTGCCTATTATCGAAATTATGGTGCTGATTAATGTTGGCGCTTGGCTTGGTGCATGGCCAACGATTGCTATTGTTATTATTACCGCATGGTTGGGCGCAAAAAATGTTAAGCAGCAGGGGATTGCCACCTTAAACTCAGTACAAACCAAAATGGCACAAGGCGACATGCCGTCAGATGAAATCGTTGCCGGATTACTGTTACTGGTTGCTGGCATACTTTTGGTGACCCCAGGGTTTGTTACTGACATTTTTGGATTATCACTGCTGATCCCTAGTGTGAGAAGTATGTTGATCAAGTCAGTGCAGTCACATTTAGTCATGAATCAAAGCGCGGCTGGTTTTACTTATCAAAGTTCAGTGCATACTCAGCAAGAACAGCCAGTTACGTCTGATCCATTTGAACAGGGTTTAGGCACTAAGAAGCCGATTGAACACCACCAAGGTGAAACGCTTGAAGGTGAGTATGAGCGCAAAGAATAAAAAATGTTTTAACGGGGCTTGTGAAGTATTAAATTAGCCCCATCTTTAATTGCAACAAAGTTTTATAACCTTTTATTTTAAATTTATTGAGAGCGAACAAACTCTCAGGAGAAAATTAATGAGCATTCGTCCATTACATGACCGCGTAATAATTAAACGTAAAGAAATAGAATCAAAATCAGCAGGTGGTATTGTTTTAACAGGAAGTGCTGCAGAAAAATCAACGCGCGGTGAAGTTATTGCTGTGGGTAACGGTCGCATTTTAGAAAATGGCGAAGTACGTGCTTTAGACGTAAAAGTAGGTGACCAAGTTATTTTTAGTGAAGGTTACGGCGTTAAAACTGAAAAAATTGATGGCGAAGAAGTTTTGATCCTTTCTGAATCAGACATTCTAGCGATTGTTGAGTCATAGTAACGCTACTGACTTTATATAAACTGTAGGAATTCGTTAGGCTAAGCCTCAACTTACAGTGCATAAATTATTGTAGTCGAACGATGTTCGACAAACTAACAAAATATAGGAAGAAACAACATGGCTGCAAAAGACGTATTATTTGGTAATGACGCACGAGCAAAAATGCTACGTGGTGTAAATGTTTTAGCTGACGCGGTAAAAGTAACATTAGGCCCTAAAGGTCGTAATGTTGTATTAGACAAATCTTTTGGTGGTCCAATTATCACCAAAGATGGTGTTACTGTTGCAAAAGAAATTGAATTAGAAGACAAATTTGAAAACATGGGCGCACAGATGGTGAAAGAAGTTGCTTCTAAAGCCAATGATGAAGCCGGTGACGGAACAACTACTGCAACTGTTTTAGCGCAAGCTATCGTTAACGAAGGTTTGAAATCGATCGCTGCGGGTATGAACCCAATGGATTTAAAACGTGGTATTGACCAAGCTGTTATTGCTGCTGTTGAAGCGTTAAAAGGTTTGTCACAAGAATGTAGTGATAACAAAGCGATTGAACAAGTAGGTACTATCTCTGCTAACTCTGACGAAACAGTGGGTAAAATTATTGCAACAGCGATGGAAAAAGTCGGTACTGAAGGCGTAATTACTGTTGAAGAAGGTCAGGCATTAACTGACGAATTAGACGTTGTTGAAGGTATGCAATTTGACCGTGGCTATTTATCTCCTTACTTTATTAATAACCAAGAAAGTGGCACTGTTGAATTAGAAAGCCCGTTCATTTTATTAGTAGACAAAAAAGTAGGCAGCATTCGCGAATTACTTTCTACTTTAGAAGGTGTTGCAAAAGCAGGTAAGCCATTATTAATTATTGCTGAAGATGTTGAGGGCGAAGCCTTAGCAACATTAGTCGTAAACAACATGCGCGGTATCGTTAAAGTAGCCGCGGTTAAAGCACCTGGTTTTGGTGACCGTCGTAAAGCAATGTTACAAGATATTGCGACATTAACGGGTGGTACGGTTATTTCTGAAGAAATCGGTATGGAGCTTGAAAAAGCAACATTAGAAGATTTAGGTCAAGCTAAGCGTGTTGTTATCACCAAAGATAATACAACGATTATTGACGGTATTGGTAACGAAGCTGATATTCAAGGTCGCGTAATGCAAATTCGTGGTCAAATCGAAGACTCATCTTCTGACTACGACAAAGAAAAATTACAAGAACGCTTAGCTAAATTAGCTGGCGGTGTTGCGGTTATTAAAATTGGCGCAGCAACAGAGATTGAAATGAAAGAGAAAAAAGCCCGTGTTGAAGATGCATTGCATGCAACTCGCGCTGCGGTAGAAGAAGGTGTTGTTGCTGGTGGTGGTGTTGCTTTAGTTCGCGCTGCTGACCTTATTAAAGACCTTGAAGGTGCTAACGAAGATCAAACACATGGTATTAACGTTGCGATTCGTGCAATGGAAGCGCCATTACGTCAAATCGTTGCTAACTGTGGTGATGAAGCTTCAGTCGTATTAAACGAAGTGCGTAACGGCACAGGTAACTTCGGTTACAATGCTGGCAACTCTACTTACGGTGATATGCTAGAAATGGGCATTCTTGACCCAACTAAAGTAACACGTAGTGCATTACAATTTGCTGCTTCTGTAGCCGGTTTAATGTTAACAACTGAAGCTATGATCACTGATTCACCAGTTAAAGATGCCGGCGCATCTGCAATGCCTGATATGGGCGGTATGGGTGGAATGGGCGGCATGATGTAAATGCGTAGCATTGCATAAGCTTGCGATGTGACACTTTTAAAGCCTGCAGGTTTTATAATCTGCGGGCTTTTTTGATGATTTTTCATTGCTAATGATTTGTTTAATTCCACCTTGACTAGTTCATCTTTAACTACCCATCCCTGAATACTTTACGCCAGCAAGTAGTGCCATTTCCCTGTGCCAAGTAGCTAAGTCATGGCTATTGAA
Organism: Colwellia sp. MB02u-14; assembly: GCF_014076915.1. Taxonomy (NCBI): domain Bacteria; kingdom Pseudomonadati; phylum Pseudomonadota; class Gammaproteobacteria; order Alteromonadales; family Colwelliaceae; genus Colwellia; species Colwellia sp. MB02u-14. The sequence goes on along the minus strand of NZ_JACGUX010000079.1, from coordinate 488,921 downwards.
TTTTTCAAAAGAATCGTGGCCACATGCCCTTGCCATGACTGACATTAGTTCGGTGGAGGCTTCGAAAAAGTTTTTCAGCTGAACTGCGGATTTTTCAACATTTAAGCGCTGGCGCAAATCTTTTTTCTGCGTAGCAATACCCGCAGGACAATTATTGGTATTACATATTCTTGCGGCTACACAGCCTATAGCCTGCATAGCACTGTTTGATACGGCGACACCATCTGCACCTAAAGCTAACGCTTTAACAAAGTCGATAGGAACTCTTAAACCACCAGTAATAATTAGCGTGACTCGTCCACTCGCGTCTTGTTCGTCTAAATACTTTCTAGCACGAGCAAGGGCTGGAATTGTTGGTACACTAATGTGATCCCTAAACATTTCAGGTGCAGCACCTGTACCGCCACCTCTGCCATCCAAAATAATGTAATCAGCACTGGCATCTAATGCGAATTGAATATCTTCTTCGATATGATTGGCACTGAGTTTAAATCCAATGGGAATACCGCCGGTGACTTCACGCACACGGTTGGCAAAATTTTTAAAGTCTGCGGCCGTATGTAAATCTTTAAACGTTGGTGGAGAAATGGCGGGGGTACCTTCCTCAATACCGCGCACTTCGGCAATTTTACCTGTATTTTTGTTACCGGGTAAATGACCACCTGTTCCCGTTTTTGCACCTTGTCCGCCTTTAAAATGAAATGCCTGAACATTTTTGAGTGTAGACTCATCATAGCCAAATCCTGCACTTGCCAGCTCGTAAAAATATTTTGAGTTCGCTGCCTGCTCTTCAGGTAACATTCCACCTTCTCCTGAGCAAATACCTGTTCCTGCGAGTTCCGCCCCGGTTGCCAGAGCAATTTTAGCTTCTTCAGAGAGTGCGCCAAAACTCATGTCCGATACAAACAATGGGATATCGAGTTTAAGTGGTCTTTTAGCCATAGGACCGATGACTAACTCGGTATTCACAGGCACATTTTCCATCAATGGTTTGTTGGCCATTTGTGCTACCATTATTTGTAGGTCATCCCAGTGTGGCAGTTGATAACGTGGTACCCCCATTGATGTCATAGGACCATGATGTCCCATCTTAGATAAACCTTCTCGAGCCAGTTGATGAATCAATTCAACAGTTGGCTCTTCCTTCGTTACGCTAGCTGTCGGCATACTACTTACGTTGCTCGTTTGAATTTGAACACCGGGCCCCTCTTTGCCCACTTGCTCTTTATCAAACTTTTTATGACTACCATCACAAAAAGGGCTATTACCCGTATGTTTACATTGGCATAAATAGGCATCTCCGCTTTCTTGGGCGGTAAAAGGTTTGGGTGTAAAGTCAGTTCCCGCATGAGAGCCGTCGCAAAAAGGTTGGTTATTTGATTGGCCACAGCTACAAAAGTAATATTCTTCCCCTTTATTAAGGCTCACTTTTTTGGGCACTATCGCTGCAATTATAGGGTTAGTCATTGTTGTTTCCTTTTCTAGTTGTTGTCTATATCTACTTAATTTTAGCTTTGCTTATCAAAGGTTATTTTCTTTAACGTTCGGTCTTTTTTAACAAAATGATGATATAGCGCTGCCATTGCATGCCCAAGTATTAATAGCCACACAAGCTACGAGTCTCAGTGACAACGCTATTTTGTTTATCCGGTTTAAGCATATTCATAGTTAACGCTCAGTATTAATAACGTATTTATTATCGACCTTTACTATGCCTCTAAGTATTTTAATAAGAAAAAGCGGGCTTTAATCCAATGGGCACAATACCGTGTGGATTGCGTAATGGGCTGGCCGAGTTATAGCCTTTACGATACACATCAAGTTCAATGGTTTTGCCAACATTGGGTAAGTTAACTACATCCTGAAGGTATCGAGATAAATGAGGGTAATCCCTTAACGCTCGCAAATTACATTTGAACGCAGTGAAATACCCAACATCAAAACGTACCAGGGTGGGTAATAAACGCCAATCAGCTTCGGTAATATTGTCACCTAAAAGGTATTTGTTAGTCGATAAACGCTGCTCAAGTTTATCAAGGGCGGTAAAGACTTTGACAACAGACTCATCATAAGCACCTTGTGTTCTGGCAAAACCTGTTTGATAAACCCCATTATTAATATTTTGATAAATGTAGTCATTAAGCTCATCAATTTCCTGGGCTAATGCGTCTGGATAAAAGTCCTGAGCGTCACCAGTAATTTCATCAAAAACACGATTAAACATGCGAATGATTTCCGATGATTCCGTACTAACAATCTTATTCTGCTGTTTATCCCAAAGCACCGGTACGGTCACACGACCACTATAATCAGGGACAGCTTTTACGTACAATTCATGTAGGGCCGATAATCCCAGCAGGGTATCTGTAAAGCGAGGGTTAGCACTTGTATCATCACTAGTAAATACCCAACCATTTTCGGTGCGTAACGGCTTAACCAGTGAAAGCGAAATAACGTTTTCAAGTTGCTTAACACTTCGATAAATTAAAGTGCGATGCGCCCACGGACAGTTAAGTGCAGCAAAAAGGTGATAACGATCGGCCTCTGCCTTGAAACCACTTTCTCCTGAAATTCCGGCACTGCCATCAGCGGTGATCCAGTTTCGACATTTTGCCGTGCCTCGTTGAAATCGACCCTTGGCAGTTTTATATTGCTGTTGCTCAAACGCCAGCAGCTGTTCGTCATTTAACCACTTACCATCAACTAATTGACCCATGATTTACGCTCTGTATGTTTTTTTTCGGCAGAAAAATGCTCACGACCATGCGCTGTATTAAAGTCAATTAATGGCCCTGAAGGTATGATGCGCGTAGGATTAATCGTTTCATGGCTTGCGTAGTAATGCGCTTTGATATAATCCATTGCCACAGTGTCAGCAATGCCCGGTACTTGGTACAAATCTCGTAGATAACCCCAAACATTTGGGTAATCAACAATACGGCGTAAATTACATTTAAAATGACCCACATAAACCGCATCAAAACGCACTAATGTCGTAAATAGTCGCCAATCGGCTTCAGTGATAGTATTTCCGGTTAAGTAACGATGGTTTTCTAGACGTGCTTCTAAGGTATCAAGGGCATCAAAGACCTCAACCACCGCTTCGTTATACGCTTCTTGAGTGGTAGCAAAGCCAGCGCGATAAACACCGTTATTAATGGTTGGATAAATGAAGTCATTTAATTCGTCGATTTCAGCTAATAATGCTGGCGGTGAAAAATCTCCAGGTAATGCGCCCACTTCATCAAATGCTGAATTAAACATGCGAATAATTTCAGGAGACTCATTACTGACAATAGTATTGGTTTTCTTATCCCATAAAATGGGAACCGTTACACGACCCGTATAATCCGCTTGAGCCGCCGTATAGATTTCATGGACGTTCAAGGCATTATGAATTGGATCAGCTACTACGCCTTCACCGGGTGCGAATGTCCAACCTTCATCGCCCATAAAAGCATTCACTACCGACATTGAAATCATGCCTTCCAAGCCTTTAAGTTTGCGATAGATAATGGTGCGATGTGCCCAAGGGCAGGCTAATGATACATATAGATGGTAGCGGCTGGGCTCAGCTTTAAAACCGCTAATACCTGATGGGCCAGCACTGCCATCTTTTGTTATCCAGTTACGAAAACTGGGGGCTTTGCGCTCAAAGCGGCCACCGGTTGATTTTGTGTCGTACCATTCATTTTGCCACTTGCCTTCAACTAAAAGTCCCATTGTCTACTCCTAAAATTCTTCGAATATAAAATTAGCTATATCAAGGGCAATAGAAATTACCACCCTTCGTAGTTCATCAATTAAGCAGACTTTTTGTTAGCACGATTATCAAGTGAATAATCACCTGCACCATGAACAAATAACGTTAAGAAACCACCTGCAATAGCGATATTTTTCATGAAGTTAGTCATCTCTGCTTGATTGCTAAAATCGGCATGAAAAAGTATTGCAGACAACACAGTGAAACCAGCTAATGCAAGGGCGACATATTTTGTTTTCCAACCTAAAATAATCGCTAAGCCGCCAAGTGCCTCAGTTAAAATAACCAGTGGTAGTAAAAAGCCTGGAACGCCCATTGCCTCCATGTAACCTTGAGTGCCTGCATACTGTGATATCTTTGTTAGTCCTGACATAAAGAACATGATGGCTAAGAAAAAACGACCTGTTGGTGCTGCAAAAGTTTGTAATGTATTCATGATAAATCTCCAAATTTAGTTTACTAAAGTTTTTTTATTGCGGCCGTTTTAGGTCTTGCTCAAAACGACTTGTTGTGTTGATGAGGTAATCTTATTAGTAAACTAAAAGTGGATAAACATAAGATAAAAGAAATCATTGTTTCCATTTTGAGAATAATATTTTGGTGCGGTGGTAAACATATTTTTGACTAAGACTTATCTTAATAAGGCTTGTCACCAAATTTTTCAATTAGGAAGTCGATCAAACTACGTACTTTAAGCGGTAAATGCCTATTGGGTGGGTAAACGGCATAAGCATGTATGGTTTGCAGTTGATACTGTTTTAACACAGGGACTAAAGTTTGCGTTGCCAGCGACTACCAGACGATAAAGTTGGGTAAGTAACTGGTCCCGTGATTGGATTCAGCTAAAGATTTAAGAAAGTCTCCATTATTAGCGATAAAATGCGGCTCAAGATACACAACTTGTTCTTTACCGTCCTGAGTTAAGGATATAAGGCCATTTTGATTGGGGCTGCCATATTTAAGTATTTTATGTCGCCTGAGATCTTCAGGGCTCTTTGGCTCGCCATGTAATTTTAAATATTTGGGGCTAGCACATAATACATATTTAATAGGGCTACTTTTCTGGCCTGCATGGAAAAATTATCTAATTGACCAATACGAAATGCCAAGTCTACGCCCTGCTCAATAATATCTATTTTTTGATCAGAAAAATTAATCTTCAATTTTAAATCAGCATGCTCTTTCAGAAAAAGATCAAGTGCCGGAGCCAAGTGACTAAGCCCAAATGATAAAGGTACGGCAATATTTAGCGTTTCTTGTAATGCTCTTGTTCTTTTATAAGTTTGGCTATTTAACTCTTCAACGTCATCAAGAATTAATTTACTGCGTTGATAATAATGTTGGCCAGCTTAGGTAATACTAGCCATGCGGGTGGTGCGATTTATTAACTTGATACCAAGTTTGTGTTCTAGTGAGGCTAAACGTGTGCTCACCGCTGATTTAGCAATATTCATTTGCTCAGCAGCTTTGTAATGACGCCCGTTTCAACAATACGCAGAAAAATATGTATATCTTCAAGCTGTCCCATATTACCTCCAAGGCGTTTACGAAATTAGTGTTTCCTTTTAGTTAACTATATTCCCAGTTAACTAGTGTTTATTCCTTATATGCTAATAATTATCAGCTTTTCATCAAGTTCTAAGCATTAACTTGCGATTAAAAACAGGTTTATTAAAATAAGCATGAGTATTAATATGTTTCAAACCATTCAAAAAAACCATCAGAGCGCTTATTCCTATTGTGAGAGCGCAAAATACAGACTAACTTGAACATACATACTTTACATAAAATATCCTTAGTATCACTTTCTCTATTCATCGAACTATGAAATCATCTATATGCATTGCATAGGGTTGCATGATTCAAAGGGGATAAAGTGGGGTGCCATTTTCAATGTTCTATAGCCTAATGGACGGCATGATGTAAAGTAAGGTCTAAACTCTAAATCTATACAGCTCTAATCATTTAGATGAAAGCCCGAATAGCGATATTCTGTTTTTTTCAACCCTATCTAGTTTTCTGGTAAAAGCATATATTGTCAAATGATCATTCTCTAAAGAAGGAGAAAATGAAAAGTATAAACTACCCAGGTGCTCACTGTGGGCTTGGTTTATAAACGTTTATGCTACGTTATTGATTTCGAAAAGGGATCTTCTATTTTTATCAACTAATCAAGTTTTCCTTTTACAAAAAACCATACATATCGGCATTATCCATATTGCAGGTGGATGTATAATTATGTTGCCTGAGTAATTAATATAGGGAGGGGGATTATTCATACTTATGTCCTTAATATAACTTTATGATATCAAATGAAAAAATATCAAGTTGATACGTCATAAACTCTAAAGGTTATATTTTGTAAAAACAAATTTTTTGGTAGAGATAAATATCATCCATGTGGATCCTTACTGACTCTTAACTTTTTGGAAAATATAAATAAGATCTATACTATATTTTTTCTGTTATTAGTTAATATTTCTGCTAGATGTAGACCTACAATCAGTAACAACTAGGCTTTTTTATAGTCGTATTAAGTATCAAGATTCAGAAAATTATATTTATGGGTAATGATAAAATATTTATGAAATAGGTCTTTGATAATATATTAAAAATAAAAACATTATAATTTTTCATGTTATTCATAAGAAAGAGCGTAATGTAAGAGCCTATACCGTTGAATAGAGGTATTGTTCATTGAAATTAATCTATTGCATGCTTATAGTTAATGCTAAGGTTTTTTGTGGACTTCAATATAATATGCAGGTGTTTCCTTCACGCTTTTCTTTAACGTTTGTAGCTCCTTTCTTTCTATTATCTTTTTTCTCTTCTGCCCAGATGCAGGACGTACTAGTTGTAAATGAACAGAGCGAATCGGCGTCAAACGTAGTTTTAGTATTATCAGAACCATCAAATATAATCCCAAAGCCACATCCGATGTTGGAAGTCATCGTGGTAACGGCACATAAACGCACTGAAAATATTCAAAGGGTGCCGGTTTCAATATCGGCTTTTGATAGCCAATCATTGTCGAGCTTGGGTATTCTCTTGCCATCAGACATTGCTCAACAAACGCCAAATCTACAGGTATCACAACCTTATGGAGATGCGCAGCCTATTTTCACATTACGTGGCATTAGTATGACGGATTTTAATACCAATCAATCTAGCCCTGTTGGTATTTATGTTGATGAGTCACCAGTTGAGGCATCTTTTATGCAAGCTTCACAGTTGTTTGATATTGAGCGTGCCGAAGTTTTACGTGGTCCTCAAGGAACGTTATATGGTAGAAACACGACCGCTGGCGCTATCAATTTTACGAGTAGAGTCCCTGAATTTGAGCGAAATGCACGCTGGTATTTATCCTACGGCAATAATAATAACCTTCGCGTTTCAGGCGCAGGTGAAACCGTATTTCTTGATGATACTTTGGGACTAAGAACCGCTTTTACCTACAGCGACAGTGATGGGTTTTATGAAAATAACTATGAAGGCGCTGAAGATTTGCGAGAAATTAACAATTGGGCGCTTCGAACCTCGTTACGTTATAAAACAGAGTCGATTGATGCAATATTACGTTTACAGTCGGGTAAAACGCTTGGTAATACGGCGGGTATTATTGCTAAAGGGCGAGGCCCAAATGGTTATGATGTGGCGGGCTTTTTTAGTGGTGGCGTAATAGAACAACGTATTGAACAGAACTATGATGACTTTGAAGGCTCTGAAGATAAAGTGGGTACCTATAACACAGAAACAGATAGTCTTAATTTAACCGTAAAAGGTGCATTGACAAAAGATATTGATTATACCTCCGTGACAGCATGGTCGAAGGGTAAAGCGTTAAATGAAAACGGCGATGGTTCACCTGTCTCAATTCTTGAAATAGATTGGAGTAGTAAGATTGAACAGTGGTCACAAGATCTACGTTTAACGACCAATTTTGAGGGCGATCTTAATGCTATTGTTGGTGTGTTTGTTAGTCACGATAAAATGAAAATTCAAAATGACCTGAGCTTTTTGTTATTCACTGAGTCTTTAGGAGTGCCTTTTGATCCTTCTCTAGCGACCAGTGGTTTTACAGTGGGTCAACGCTATCAACAACAGCGTGATTCTCAGGCTATTTATACGCATTTAACCTACGACATTAATGAGTTTTTAGAAGGTTTTTTGGGCGTGCGTTATACCAAGGATAAAGGAAGACTTTCTAATGTACATTCATGGGTGGGCGATTATGATGCTAATCACGCCTATGACTTAATTGTAGATCAGCCATCTAAGCGTTACAACGATGACAAAGTAAGCGGTAGTATGGGGTTGAAATATCAATTATCCGATGAGTTTATGCTTTATGGTAGTTATAGTCAGGGGTATCGCAGTAGTGCTTTCAATGGTGGTGCAACCTTCAGCACAACTGAATTGACAATAGCTGAGCCTGAAACGGTAGAGGCTTACGAAATTGGGATAAAGTCTCGTTGGTGGGATAACCGCTTACAGTTTAATGGTGCGCTATTTCACAATAATTATAAGAATCAACAACTGGTTAATATTGTTGGTGCTGTACGATTTCTGGAAAATGCAGGTAGCTCGTACATTGATGGTGCAGAATTAGAGTTTCGTGCGCTACTGTCCGAAGACTTATCAATTAATATAGGTCTTGGTTTACTCGATACAGAGTATGATGAACTTAGCTTAACAAACCCGGCTACAAGTTTACCCGTTGACCTTTCTGGTAACCAATTACCTTCGGCGCCCAGTGTAAATATGAACATTTCTGTGGATTACATTGCGGCTAGGGGGAGCTGGGGAGAGGTATCAATACACTTTAATAGTCAATATGTGAGTAAACAGTGGTTCTCTGCTTACAATGATGACTATGGGTATGAGGGCATTAAAGCAGACGGTTATATGCAGTCAAATGCTAGGTTTACTTGGTCGTCTGCAAATGAAAGTTATGATGTATCACTGTGGATTAAAAATATTGAAGAAAACAATGAGCCCGTTTATGCCATTAATGCACAGCAAACGTTTATGTTTGATTATTATATTATGCCAATGCCTCGGCATTTTGGTCTTGATGTAAATTGGCGATTTTAAAAACCTCTGCTATTTAACTATTGCTGTTTAGCGCTTCTAGTCTTATTAGGTTGATTGACTTTATGTTAAGAAAAACATTCATATATGCTAATGCTTTGTTGTGTGTCGCTCTGTTGTGTGTCGTGTCATTTAGTGTAAGTGCTACAAAGGTAGAGCCGCTAATATTAAATTCTTCTACCGTTGATCGAGACTTTAGCGATCTTGTCACATATTACCAAGCAGACGACGTAGAGTTTCCTGCCGGTTTAGATGACATACCTGGGTGGCTTGAAGATAAAAAAGTATTACCTCCTACAGCAATCAGCGCCAGTGGAGATAAATTCTGGTTTGTGATAAAAATTTATAACCAGTCTGAATACAGTGACTTTGTTTTGTACCCCTATAATACGTTAATTGAGGAAATGCGCTTCTCCATTTATTCTCAAAACGGAGTACAGCAGGTATTCTCAGGAGAAAACTATCCAACTGAATACGATTTTCATTACGGTAATAACATCACGCTAAATAGAGGTGAACCACACTATATTATTGGTTTTATTGAAAGTAGCTATTTTTACTTATCACTTAATATACGTGTCACACCGGTTGAAGCGTTTAAAGATCAAGTGACACTTGAAAATTTAATTGTTGTACTGTGTTTGGGGATCGGACTCTCGTTGTGCATCTATAATTTTTTGATATACATGGCTTTTAAAGATCTCAGTCATCTTTACTATTCATTATTTACAGGATCATGGGTTTTCTATTGGACTCATTTTCAATTGATTTTTCCTCGAATATCAGGCGACTCGTATCCACACCTACATTGGTTAGGTGTTGCTCTGATGATAGTTTTTGGTATTTATTTTTATTCACATTTTTTGAAGTTGAAAGAATTTCATCCAAAACTAAATAAACTTTCCATTTACTTTGCTCGCTTTGTTATTTGTTGCATACCTGTTGTTATGGCAGATCCCGGTACAGGCTTTTGGTTAATGACAATAGTAAGTAGTATTTATGTGTTTTTAGCTTTTTATGCGGGTATCTATTCTTGGCGACTTGGTTTTAGGCCGGCAAGATATTTTGTATTGGCATATATAACGCTATCCGTGCCGAATATGCTTAATAATTTGATTACGTTTGATCTATTACCTCCTATAAGTATTACGGGATATCTTTTGGGGCTAATTGGTTTTGCCTTGGAATCTATATTACTTGCTTTTGCGATGGCCAATAAATTTAGTTTGATTAATGAAGAAAATATAGAATTAAATAAAAGCTTAGAGGTTAAGGTTGATCGAAGAACTTCACAGCTTGCAGTCTCTAACTTAAAGTTAAAAGCAGCCAGTGAAGCTAAGTCTGACTTTTTAGCAAAAATGAGTCATGAAATACGTACACCGATGAATGCGGTGATTGGTTTAAGCCGCTTAACACTTAAAACAGAATTGGATAATGAACAAGAAGATAATATTAAAAGTATTTTGGAGTCAGGTGAAGATCTCTTAATATTAATTAATGAAATTCTCGATTTTTCGAAGATAGAAGCGGGTAAGCTAACCCTTGAAAAAAGTTCATTCTCATTAGAAAAGTTATTAAGTAAAGCAATCAATCTTAGTGCTTTAAAGGCCCATGATAAAGGCCTTGAGTTAATTCTGCATGTAGATAAAAACATACCTCCCAAGCTTGTAGGAGATTCTTATAGGCTCCAGCAAATCCTTGTTAATTTAATTAGTAATGCCGTTAAATTTACTGAAATAGGCACCATCTGTATCAAATTACAGATTAAAGAAGACAGGAAACAACAGTTACTGTTGCAATTTTCTGTTATTGATACCGGTATTGGCATGACTGAGCAGCAGCAATCTAGATTATTTCAGTCTTTTTCTCAAGCCGATGATTCTGTGACACGAAAATATGGGGGAACAGGTCTTGGCTTAGCGATATCAAAACAGCTGAGTGAATTAATGGATGGAGAAATCTGGTTGGAAAGTGAAGTGGGTAAAGGTACAGCGTTTCACTTTACAGTAATAGTAGAAAAAGTCGATTTCAATTGGAAAATATTGGTTGATAAAAATAAGTTATCAGGCCTGAAAGTACTTATAGTAGACGATACACCCCTGGCTAGAACTGTATTACAGTCTCTTCTAAATGACCTCGGTATTCATGCTGATGAAGCTGGATCAGGTAGAGAGGCACTTGAGTTTATTAAGCGCTCTGAAAACGATGATATTTACTATGATGTTATTTTTATGGACTGGCGAATGCCCAATATGGATGGTATTGAAACTGCGCGTCATATTAGTAAGTTGAGTATCAAAAAATCACCACATATTTTAATGGTTTCAGCTTATGACAAATACGTGGCTCAACCACTCATCTGTGACACACCTATTCAAGGATTCATTGAAAAACCGGTTAATCAATCAATATTAATAGATGCTATTATTAAAGTTATCTCACCTCATATGGAAGTAAATCCGCGTGCGGTTAAAACCGAAGTTACTGCGCCGAATTTAGCTTCGTTTCATATTTTATTAGTGGAGGATAATCTTCTTAATCGTAAAGTAATGTTAGGGTTTTTGAAGGATACGAATGTTCAAGTGGATATTGCAGTAAACGGTTTGATTGCATTGGAAAAGTTACAACAATCGACTTACGACTTAGTTCTGATGGATGTTCAGATGCCGGAAATGGACGGTTTAACGGCCGCTAGAGAAATCCGCCAGACATTGAAATTGGTTAACTTACCTATAGTCGCGATGACAGCCCATGCGATGCAAAGTGATGTAGAAAAAAGCAGAGAGGTTGGCATGAATACACATCTAATTAAGCCGATTGATCTTGATATTTTGTATAAAACATTGGTCAGTTTTTTGAATGTGAAGATTGAAACACATGTAAGCACATCTGTAGAGGCAGAACTCAATATTGATAATACGGCTGTTTTACTCGCTGATATCCCTAAAAATATTCAAGATCAATTATCCTTAATTCAGCAGGTAAAAGGCATTAAATTTGATTTAGCCTTAGGTAATTTAAAAGGCAATGTTGAGCTTTACTTAGGTTTAGTAAATGATTTTATGAATGTTCAAGAAGGAAAAGAAGTTCTTGAACATTTGTATCAAAAGGGATATTGGGAGACTCTCCATCGTATTATACACTCGCTAAAGTCGAATGCTGCCTACATAGGAGCTGTTGAATTATCGACATTATGTGATGAGCTGGAATACAACTTACTCGAAGGATCGCCAAACAGGGCTTTATTCGATATAACATTAAAGGAATTGGATACACTACTTACAGAACTTTCTTGTATAGTTAATGCTACTCAAACTGAGCTGACAGTTTCATTTTCAATTAAAAATCTCATCAACGATTTGGATAAAATAAGACCGTTGCTGAAAGCTTCTGATTTTTCAGTGGAAAAATATTTACCCGGAATACAAGCAATGTGTAAGGATAGTGAGTATTCATTTGTTATTAACAAAATAATTGAACTTGTGGATAGTATTGAATATGAAGAAGCATCGGAATATGCCGATAAACTGTATGCTCAAATTAGCCATTAGCCATGTAGAATTTATCTTTGTCTAATATCTGAGTATCGCTGGAGAAAATATTATGAAAAATTCAATTCCTGAGCGACAAACTATCGTAGTCATTGATGATGAAAAAGCTAATCTTAAAATCTTAAGTGAACTTTTTAAGTCAAAGGTTAATATTATTTTGGCAAAAAATGGTACGCAGGGCATTGAAAAAATAATAAAATTTAAGCCTGATCTTATTTTATTGGATATTATCATGCCGGGTATGAGTGGGTTTGAAGTTATCAAGCAACTGAAAAAGAATAAGGAAACTTCTGCTATCCCTGTCATTTTTATTACCGGTCTGACAGATGTAGTCGATGAAAGTCAAGGCTTGGCATTAGGTGCCTGCGATTATATTCAAAAACCTTTTCATATTGATATCGTACTTGCGCGTGTTAATTTACATTTGAAATTGGCAGCGCAGCGCATACAACTTGAGTAGTTAGCAAATGTAGATTCGTTAACCTGTGTCGCTAATCGTCGAAAGTTCTACGAAATATTTGCTCTTGAGTGGCGAATGTCCGTCAGAAAAAATACATCTTTATCTCTGATTATGATTGATATAGATTATTTCAAACAATATAACGACCAATACGGGCATTTGGCAGGAGATCAAGCTTTAAAAAAGGTGGCACAAGTCATTTTTAAGCAATTAAAAAGACCTTTTGATTTTGTTGCTCGCTATGGAGGCGAGGAATTTGTGGTATTGCTGCCAAACACGCCAGCTCAAGATGCCTTTAGTATAATGGAATCTTGTTGCCAAGCTTTGGAAAACCTGAAAATAGAGCACAAAAAAAATACCAGTAATAAATACCTGACAATCAGTATTGGTGGGGTCAATTGCTTTCCAACGCAGCAAATGTGTTCTGAAGCGACGTTTAAGTTGGCTGACGATATGCTGTATCAAGCAAAAGAAGAGGGACGCAATTGTGTTATATGGCGCAATTAGCCTTCAGGAAAAAATCGTTGGTTTCTGCTTTTTTGTCACTATTTTTTTCAAAATTTTGTATTCATTAACTGGACGCTATATGTAAAAGGAATTACCTAATAGATGGGTCGATGAACTATCTGTTTTTGATAGGGTGTTATAGAGAAAAGTACTTTTGCTATCTGGTGAAGCTAACCTATAACAGAGCCGAACACTTAGTTTGTGACCAAGCTAGAAATGAAATGATTGTTAACAGCATCAAAAAATCCGTAAACCATGGCAGCTTAGTCATTGTGATTACCGAAAGAAATGAGCATATTGAATTACTTGCTAAATTGATCGCTGATAGGGGGTTAACGATGCAAGCATTAATGATGGCCTACGAAAGTTGAGGGCAATGCAAAGGTGGGGTATTTCATTTAGAGAGTAATAATGTAAATACCATATTTTATATATTAACTTGGCTTTTGGAGGGATTGAGTCATGCTAAATATCTGGAATAGCTTTATTCCCTAGTGCATACTTTATGTCTACCCACATTTATTTCCGACGAGAAACATCATGACGCAAAACAGCAAAAATACCAGCGACCAAATCAATCGTCGTAGTAAAAATATTACAGAAGGGCCTTCACGCGCACCGAACCGATCGATGTATTATGCTATGGGTTATAAGGCAGAAGACTTCAATAAACCTATGGTCGGTGTCGCCAATGGGCACAGCACTATTACTCCATGTAACAGTGGCCTGCAAAAGTTGGCTGATGCCGCAATAGCGGGGATCAAAGAAGCGGGGGGGAATGCTCAAGTTTTTGGTACCCCGACTATTTCTGATGGTATGGCCATGGGTACCGAGGGCATGAAGTATTCATTAATCAGCCGCGAAGTGATCTCTGACTGTATTGAAACCTGCGTACAGGGTCAGTGGATGGATGGCGTATTAGTCATTGGAGGTTGTGATAAGAATATGCCTGGCGGCCTAATGGGTATGCTGCGTGCCAACGTGCCTTCTATTTATGTTTATGGCGGTACCGTACTGCCCGGAAAGTATCAGGGGAAAGCACTTAATATTGTCAGTGTTTTCGAAGCCGTGGGCGAACATGCTGCTGGACAAATGAGCGATGAAGACTTGTTGCAAATCGAACGCCGAGCTGTTCCAAGCACCGGTAGTTGCGGTGGTATGTACACAGCGAATACTATGTCGAGCTCATTTGAAGCACTGGGTATTTCTCTGCCCTACTCATCAACCATGGCTAACCCGCATGATGAGAAAGTAGATTCCGCGACAGAGTCTGCCAAGGTACTGATTGAAGCGATCCGCCAGAATATCAAACCGCGTGATATTGTGACCCGTAAATCAATTGAAAACGCTGTGGCGGTCATCATGGCCACTGGTGGCTCGACTAATGCCGTGCTTCACTTCTTAGCCATCGCCCATGCGGCTGAAGTGGAATGGACTATTGACGATTTTGAACGAGTCCGCCAAAAGACCCCCGTACTGTGCAACCTCAAACCGAGCGGAGAATACTTGGCTGTCGATTTGCATCAAGCTGGTGGCATCCCACAAGTCATGAAAATATTATTGACGGCCGGTCTACTGCATGGCGACTGTTTGACTATAACAGGACAGACCATTGCAGAAGTACTGACATACGTGCCTGAGGTGCCACGAGCAGATCAGGATGTGATTCGTCCTATCAGCAACCCTATGTATCAGCAGGGTCACTTGGCCATTCTTAAGGGTAATTTGTCACCGGAAGGTTGTGTGGCTAAGATCACCGGTTTAAAAACCCCCGTAATGACCGGCCCAGCTCGTGTCTTCAACGACGAACAAACTGCTCTCGCGGCCATATTGGCGGGTAAAATTAAAGCGGGTGATGTCATGGTACTGCGCTATTTAGGTCCTAAAGGTGGCCCAGGTATGCCAGAAATGCTAGCACCGACAGGCGCTCTTGTTGGCGCAGGTTTGGGAGAAAGCGTTGGCTTAATTACTGATGGCCGTTTTTCTGGTGGTACTTGGGGGATGGTCGTCGGACATGTCGCGCCTGAAGCCGCTGCAGGTGGTAACATCGCCTTCATTGAAGAAGACGACTCCATCACCATTGATGCTAAACAGTTACTACTGCAACTGAATATCAGCGATGATGAGCTTGCTGAGCGTAAAAAAGGCTGGCAAGCGCCAACGCCACGTTATAACCGTGGAGTGCAAGCCAAGTTTGCTTTTAACGCCTCCAGTGCCAGTAAAGGTGCAGTACTCGACGACTTCTAAGCATAATCTTTGTTAGTGCATAAAAAGCTCAGCACAGTATTTTCTGTTTGGGTTTTTTATATTACTTTTAAAAAATTTACATGGTTTTAAAGTGTCGTTATGGCTGAAAATATCAGCCACCGATATACGACATCTCCACTTTTTTTCTGCCTGTCGTTTCTTCTGTTCGAAGTTGTGAATAGCGATCCTCACGCTGATTCCAAATTAACCCTATGGCACGGGTAATTTGCATATCGCTTTTACCTGAACGCATAAGTGCTCGTAGATCATGACCAGACTGCGCGAATAGGCAAGTGTACAATTTGCCATCAGTTGAAAGTCGGGTGCGTGTGCAGGTAGAACAGAAGGCTTGCGTTACACTGGATATAACCCCAATTTCGCCGCTACCATCGGCATAATTCCAACGTTTGGCAACTTCACCGCTGTAGTTGGACTGTGCTTGGACAAGCGGCATATCAGCATTGACCATGCGTACAATCTCAGCCGAAGAAATAACATCCTTCATGCGCCAACCATTAGAAGAACCCACATCCATGAATTCGATAAAGCGGACAATATGTCCGCTGCCTTTGAAATGCCGCGCCATAGCAACGACATCTTGATCATTAACACCCTTCTTAACCACCATGTTAATTTTAATGGCGCTAAAACCAGCGCCATGTGCCGCATCGATCCCCTTTAATACATCGGCTACAGGGAAGTTAACGTCGTTCATAGCCCGGAATGTCACCTCATCAAGAGAGTCGAGCGAAACGGTAATCCGATTAAGGCCTGCGGCTTTAAGCGCTTTTACTTTCTTGGGTAATAACGTGGCATTGGTAGTAAGCGCGATATCAAGTGGCTTGTCGTCTGGTGTTTTTAAGGCGGCCAGCATTTTAACCAACACCTCGAGGTTTTTACGTAGTAGGGGTTCGCCACCTGTAAGACGAATTTTTGTAACACCGTGTGCAACAAACAGTCGCGCCATGCGCGTGATCTCATCGAAACTCAATAGTTCGGATTGTGGCAGGTATTGGTAGCCTTTTCCAAAGACTTCCTTGGGCATACAATAAGTGCAGCGGAAGTTACATCGGTCGGTTACTGAAATGCGTAGATCGCCCAAGAGCCTTCCGCGTGTATCTGACATCTGACCATTGGGGGCAGGCGCGTACGCGGGAATTAGCGGTACTTGGCCAGCGTAAAGCAGGTCAATAGTAGGGATTATGTTTATGCTCATGGGGCACTCGATATAGATAAATTGATCATTAAGCGATAAGTCATGACGAGCAGCTATAATGGGATAACCCACCGGTTTCGAAGAATTCAAGTGGCTTAAGCCGATAGTATTTTTCTTCCATATCAATTGATTGCTCGGCATATGGCTGCGTCATGACTTCCTGCAATTCTCGCACTAGAGAGTAATTCCCTATGCTCGCTTGCTGATACGCAGGCACAACGAACCACTCTCTCAAATTATATTTTGGATTCACGAGTTTCATCTGCCTAGAGAGCTCAACTGGAGAACGGGCACTATTTACTTCGGTAGTGCTAGGGTTGGTCGAATTGGCGTTAAGAGATTTCCATGTTGTGAGCCACGCTGACCAACGATTGTCCATCCCTTCGGGATCTGCATTATACGTCGCGTTTTTGTAGAAGCTTTTTTTGAGTGGGCCAATATCGCTAGGCACCGTTGATAGTTCTCGGAAGAAAATGGTGTAATCAACTGCAGTTTGCGCCATCAGTGTTTCGAGTTCGCGCAATAATTCCGCATTAAATGTATGCAGCCCAAGTTTTTCAGCCCACATTTTTTCCATTTTTTCTTGCATTACGGTTGTAAAACCCGTTCGAATCTCGTCGAGATTTTTTATAGCATCCTGATGTGATGCCACTAGTGGCTGCAACGCTTTACAAAACATGTTGAAATTTCGTTCTGCTGCCACAGGCTGATTCATAAACGAAAAGTGATGACCGCCTCCTGTCCATGGTTGATATTGCGGGTTGAATACATCGCAAAACCCGAAGGGGCCATAATCGAGTGTAAAGCCTCCAGCCGCGCAGTTGTCACTGTTGAAGTTGCCTTGACAATAACCGACACGGATCCAGTTGGCTACCAGTGAAGTCAAACGGTTGCGGAACGCGCGCGCGAGCAGCACCACTTTTTCAGCCATGGAAAGTATATTGTCAATGATGTCGCTGTACTCACGATCGATCAAGTGCAGTACAATCACCTCAAGCTCTGCCATTGCTTGAGGGTGTTCCTGCTTGTGAACACGGCGACTGAACAGTTCTAGCTGACCCACCCGAATAAATGATGGTGCGACGCGCGTAGAAATGGCGACCGCCTCAGATATAAGCCTATCGGGATCCTGTGAACGTGAGCCTTCAGCGTACCACGGTCGATTAACCTGCTCTGTTTTCGACACGTATAAGCTAAGCGACCGCGACGAGGCTACTCCAAGCGCGTGCATGTGCTCTTGTGCTAAAAACTCGCGCACACTTGAGCGCAGCACGGCGCGACCATCAGCGCCACGGCAGTAAGGTGTACGTCCTCCGCCTTTTAGTTGCATTTCCCAGCGTTGACCGTTAATGACAGCCTCAAGCACAGACATTGCGCGACCGTCTCCGTAGCCGTTACCCGTTTGGAAAGGGCACTGTTGATAGTATTCGCTACCGTAAATAGACAATGCATAGCCTGTAGCCCAACCAACCTTGCGCAGCGGCGCTGGAACCTCTGTTAGGTCGCCAGAGAACAGTCGAACGAAGTCAGCCGACTGCGCCATGCTGTCGGAAAAACCCAGTTCACGGAAAAAGGTTTTACTATGAGTAACGTACTCAGGGTCTTGGATAGGTGTGGGCTTGACGGGAACATAGTGCCCGGTAAATACTTGTCGTGGACTATGGTCTACGCCATTTTCTCTCGCATCAGGATCACAGTTGAGCGTATCCATGAGCGAGTAGTCTGCCAGCTTGGCGAGATCGCCTAGCGTAACTATGGTCGGAGTAGTTTGCAGGGGCAGTTGATTGGTCATAGGGCCTCCTCATGACATGGGTATAATGGCTGTTTTCCCGCTGAGGGGTTGGTCGTATCGACAACCTCCTCGATTTCCGGAGCGATCTTTTTAAGCATGACTTCGAATTCCTGCCGTAGTCTTACTTGAGAAGATGCACATCCCTGGTAACCATCGCTCATACTGATGTAAAGTGTTCCTTGACAGATTTTTCCTATCAATATCTTGCTGGCGTGATTAGCAATGGAACGGTTTATTTCCTTGTCCAGTAGTACCTGAATAACGGTCATCAGCTCTGTATCTGATCTTCTTTGTGTGCCGTTTAGTATACTAGCTTGTGTGCGAGTATGAATATACATCCCCAAGATAGCTGGCACGCCAGTCAACAACTGAGTGCAGATGGTTGTGCCGATGGAAGCTTTTAGTTCTGACCAATAGGCGTTTGGGTTCTTGCAGATCGTCACCACGCTTTGTGCAATAAGCACGTTGTTCACACCGGGCAGTGTAAACAATCGCTTGGCTAGCGGTAATTTAGCTGCTCGCTCTGCGCTACTAAAAAAGAAAACGCCACCGGTATGTACTGAGTGGTTAACAAAAAATTTACACATATCTGGATCGGTGAGTGATTTCTCCGCGCGAATAATGATTGGCTGCTCCGCAATTATCACATTAGACATTTTCAATATTCTCTTTTGTAGTGTACGCACCTAATGTACGTAAATTTTTAAACGTATATATCCCACTGTTATGGTCATCGCTCCAATCGAACTGGATCGCATAGTTGCCTACGCTCGTTATTTTTCGTGGGCTCACATCAAATTGAATATTTTTTGGATTAAGCAGTTTACGTCCACTTATCTCCTCGACACAGAGGGCACACTCACAGGCTAAACGCAGATCTCGCACGTCAAAATTATCACGATGACCGTCCTCCCATAGAATTGATAAAGTACGCAGATCGTGACGGAGAAAACCAATGGGATTCGTTTGCGATCCTACCGGTTTTGCTGCATTTTCAATCCAACCAGGCGTCCCCTCGTTACTGTCCCAATGCCATACAAAGGGATTCGGTATTGTGATCTCCGTTTCAACCTGATCAACAAGCGTAGTGGCGATAGCAGAATACATCTTGCCGCTAACAGACATTGGCTGGTCAGCCACGATTGGGCGACCTTCATTAGCGCAGGTGATAACATCAATAGGTAAGGCACCCAGAAATGGCACGCCAAGCTCTTGGCTCATTTGCTCACCACCACCGTAACGGAAGATACCCGTATTTTCGACGCAGTGAGGAGAGGTGAAGGTGTGCATGTTCTCTACAATACCAAGGATATTGACCTTAACCTTCTCGAACATCTGCAAGCCTAAGCGTGCGATCTTGAGGCTCAACGCCTGTGGTGTTGTCACTATAACCACCCCGGACAACGGAATACTCTGTGCTAGCGTCAATTGAGTGTCGCCTGTGCCCGGTGGGAGGTCAAGGATCAAATAATCCAGTTGTCCCCATTGCACACCACTGATGAACATCTTTAGATATTTTCCTACCATCGGCCCGCGTAAAACGGTCGGGTTGTCATCTCCAGTAAACATGGCCATTGGCAGCACTTTCAGACCGTACGCTTGTGCAGGGATCATTTTACCGTCCGGTGTCATCAGCTGCTGTTTATTCGTTTTTATACCCAGCATATCTGGAATAGTGGGTCCAAGGATATGTGCATCTACGAGTCCTACACGCGCCCCTAGTTGTTTTAGCGCGAGCGCCAGATTAACGCTTACTGTAGATTTTCCAACGCCACCCTTACCGCTACCGACAGCAATGATGTGACGTATCCCAGGCAGTTTTTTGGAAGTCAGGGATGACCCACTCGATATTTGGTGTTGATTATGGTCAGGAGTGTCCATGACTGAATTCCTGCTATTTTCAACTAATGGTGGGGTATATAATGGGGAGCTCTTCCGCCAGAAAAATAACCAATTCCAATTTCTGTACCTATTAGGTATTGTCAAAATCTCTCCCATCATGCGTATGTTCAGCCGTATAAAAATTAATTTTGGTTGTCATAACGATTCCTCTTAGTAATGATTTACCTGAGTAGCTTCTTCAGTGTTCCAAATTCTGTGGTTTGTCTAAAATATCCCCTTTCCTACCGATAATGGTGTGCAAATCATGTGTGAGTTACATTTGATTATCTGCAGTGGTCAATGGGCAGGTCATCTATTGCGAAAATTAAGTTAATCGAGCACACTGGTTAGTAATCGATATAAAACACATTGGTGACATACTCGATATCAAGCCGCGCGGCTATGAGCGGATTATCCTTTGCCTGTGCGGCTTCCTTTAGCGTCATAGGAATAATATTAAGTGCATACACGTGATCTGACTTCCAGTTAGATACTGTGTTATAAATAAGCCAATGCCGAGCGATACGATGTAATCCATTAAATTTGGCGTCGTGCACTCTTACTCGATAATGATCAGAATCTAGATGATAAGTATGCCACTCACTCTCGTCCTCAATCTCGATAATAGCTTCGGGAAAGGCCTGAGTTAAACATTCTAACAAGCTATCGCGCGTAGGTTTCATTGTATTTTTTCCTGCATGTTTTCCTGATTTTTTATGCCCTATGTAATAGATAGTGGTGGTCTGCGAATTAGGTTTAGTACATCACTCAAATAATATTTTCGATCGTTTTATCGGTTAGTTCGATGTTCAACTTCAACTTCCATTGTGACGCATGAGAATATGCAATGGACCACTACTCTTTTTACAGACATAAAAAACATCTGTTACTGGTTGATTTTTATTCATTTTTATATGACCAAATTTAGATGATTTGATAAATACAACCTATAATATTTAGACCCTTGCTACTTATTTTTTAATGGAATAAAGCTGTTATTTTTCAACAAAAGCTCTTTCAACAACGTAGTCGCCTTGTATTCCTTTTTTAGGACTTTCTTTGAAGCCTCTTTCATCTAGAATGGCACAGGTATCTTTTAACATTGAAGGACTACCGCACAACATCACACGATCAAACTCTGGGTCAAGTTTAGCTATACCAAGGTCAAGAGATAACTTTCCTGTTCGCAACAAATCCGTTATTCGTCCTTGATTTTTATAAGGCTCTCGTGTGACACATGGATAATAAATGAGCTGCTCAGTAATCATTTCACCCAGATATTCGTGATTAGGCAGATCTTCAGTGAGTATGTTTTTATATGCCAATTCATTGGCATATCTTACGCCATGGAACAATATAACCTTTTCAAAACGTTCATAAGTTTCGGGATCTTTGATAATACTTAAAAAGGGAGCTAGCCCTGTGCCAGTGCCGATTAACAATAAATTTCGACCATCGCGTAAATCATCAATAACCACAGTTCCGGTTGGTTTACTGCCGATAATAACTTCATCACCAATCGTTAAATGTTGTAATTTAGAGGTGAAAGCACCGCCTTCAACTTTAATGCTGAAAAATTCCAAATAATCTTCATGGTTTGCACTAGCGATGCTATAAGCACGTAAGATCGGCCTAGCATCATCTTGCGCTAAGCCAATAATGATATATTCCCCATTCCTAAAGCGGAGTCCTTGGCTGCGTGTGGTCTTAAAAGAAAACAGGCTATCATTCCAGTGAACAACATCGATGACTTTTTCGGGATTAAATTTCTTATTCATGTTTTATCCTATACAGTTTTATTATTTTATTTCTTTACCCGAGGCTTGAAGATCTGCATGGTAACTTGAACGTACCAAAGGACCACAGGCAGCATGAGTAAAACCAAGCCTTTTAGCGATAATACCCAGCTCATCAAACTCTTCTGGAGGTACATAGCGTTTAACCGCAAGATGATGCTTACTCGGTTGCATGTATTGCCCTAACGTTAGCATCTCTACATTATGTTTACGCAAGTCGTTTAATACGGCGGAAATTTCATCATTTGTCTCGCCAAGCCCCATCATCAATCCTGATTTTGTTGCGACCTGTGGATGCATGGCTTTAAAACGACTTAACAATTCCAATGAATTTTTATAACTTGCCCCCGGACGAACTTCACGATACATATGTGGTGCAGTCTCTAAGTTATGGTTAAACACATCGGGCGGTGCCTGACTTAAAATGTTGAGTGCTCGTTCTACTCGACCTTTAAAGTCAGGCACCAAAATTTCAATTTTTATATGAGGTACTTCTTTACGTATGGCTTTAATACAGTCAACAAAATGCTGAGCACCGCCATCGCGAAGATCATCCCTGTCGACCGAAGTGATTACCACATACTTTAATTTCATGTCACGTATTGTTGCGGCTAACTTTTCTGGCTCTTCTGCACTCACTGGTAAGGGTCTACCATGCGCGACATCGCAAAATGGACAGCGGCGAGTACAAATAGCACCCAAGATCATAAAAGTTGCTGTGCCGTGGTTAAAACATTCATGTAAATTAGGACATGACGCTTCTTCACACACTGAGTTTAAATTATGCTTACGCATCGCTTGTTTAATTTCTGTTACCTTAGCGGTGTTACTCGGTATCTTTATTTTTAACCAACTAGGTTTTTTTAAGGTAGTTGCTTTTTTACTCGCAATAATTTTTACTGGAATAAAAGCCAACTTATCCGCATCACGAAGTTTTTCGCCAGCGACCAATAGTGATTGTTTAATGTTACTCATGATAGTGATTGACCTTGAGGCCAAAAAGTGACCTCCTACGTTTATAATATACGCTATTGATTATGTTGTTGGCAGCTGTGTTTCTAAGTTATCAATTGCGTGGAAAGGCGTATTATTCTCAGACATTAAAGGTGCAATGGCTGAGAGTACCAACTTATGTTTAGCTAACATGCTTTTTCCCTCAAATTCTGCTGTGACGACACAAAGGCTGAAACTGCATCTTCAAGTGGAACGGGTATAGTGCTCGCTTTAGTCTGCTTTGTAGCAGCACTTTTCACGGCTGCTGAAATAATGACTTTTAACTCGCCATTCTGATTGAGTTTGCTGATAATATCGCCGTCGCCAATCAACTGACCATTAGCCCAAACTTGAGGGAAAATAGGCCAATCTCCGTAGACGGGTAATGCCGCTCGAATTTCTTGATTAGCTAATATATCCACAGAAACAAAATTTTCATTGCAAGCAATTAAGGCTTTTACAGCGATAGCAGAAAACCCGCATAGGGGTTGTTCTGACGTACCCTTCATAAAAATGACAACGGCATGATTATCGATATGTTCTTCAATTTCTTTCATGATATCGATGTCTCACTCCTCGTAACCTTTATTATTAACTTATTGATATATTTGTTAATTGAGTTTTAATTGAAATGTGCTTCAACTATATTGCTTGGCGATGTGTAATATTTTTTTTACCATTGCACGTAAACCATTACCACGCATCGAACTTAAATGACTGAATAAATCAATGTCAGTAAAGAAGGCGTCGATATTAAAATCGGTTACTGCTTGAGGGGTGCTTTTATTAAAGGCACTGAGGACAATTGCCGCTAATCCTTTAACAATTTGAGCTTCGCTATCGACAGCCATCAACAACATATTATTTATTTCATCATATTCGCATATTAGCCATACCTGACTTTGACAACCAACGATAAGATTTTCGTCTGTTCGATAGGATACGGGTACGGTAGGAAGCTCTTTGCCAAGGTCGATGATATAACGGTAACGATCTTCCCAATCATCAAAGAAACTTAGCGTGTCTTTGATATCTCCCGACTTGATTTTACTACCAAAAGGACTTTCTGATAAGCGAGCAATAGATAATTTAGTCATCAGAATAACCCTAGCTCTAATTGAGCCTCTTCCGTCATCATTTCACGACTCCATGGTGGGTCAAGCACTAGAATCACGTTTACTGTATCGACATTAGGCACTAGCCCAACTTTGTATTTTACATCCTCAACCAATACGGGTCCCATACCACAAGCTGGCGCGGTTAATGTCATGGTAATGACGACGGTATGACCATCTATTTTACAGTCATAGATCAAACCTAAATCAACAATATTGACTGGCATTTCTGGATCGTAAACAGCAGATATTGCCTTCCAGACATTGCTTTCCAGCACGGTGTTATTATCAGAGTTATTCCCTGATTGATCATCCGAGTCATCGCCTGATTTCTCTTCTGACAACTCAAAGACCAAGACAATAGGTTCAAAGCCGAGCGCATCACCATCAGTACCGTCAACGCGTGCCATATTACCGTTAATCAGCACGGTATATGCTCCACCTAATGATTGAGTTAGGGTGACAAAGGTATCTTTTTTAATGGTGATAGGCGTTCCGTCGGGCACTAATCGTGCGGGACATTCTCTGTTCACTAAAATTATTTTTCTTTCCATAATATGCTTCTGTATGCCCCATTATTTATTAACGACTTATCAGTATTCTTCAATTTTTTTGAGTGAATAATTAGACTGAAAAGCTTTCACCACAACCACATTCTGCTGAGCTGTTCGGATTAATAAACTTAATCACTTTGTTCAATCCCTCAGTAACACAATCAATTTCAGTACCATTAACAAAGGGTAAGGCTTCTTGAGTGATGTAGAGTTTTAGTTCATCGTCATTAATGGTGACTAAATGTTCTTCCGTGCTGGGTTTGTCAATAAAATCCAACACATATTTAAAACCATTGCAGCCACTTTTCGTTACTGAAAAACACAATCCAACTGCCTGCTTTTTTTTTATTTTTTGAGACAAAAAAACACGAGCACTATCACTTAAAGACACACGTGGCTTATTTGGTTCAAACGTCATTACAGTCATAATATTACCCTTGTTAATGTCAATCTTTCGTTAAAGGAATGTTCTCAATTTAGTCAATGCAGCAAATAACTTTGCCACTTCTTCTTCGGTGTTATACATAGAAAATGATGCGCGTACCGTACCCGAAATGCCCAGTTCATTCATTAACGGCATCGTACAGTGATGACCTGTTCGAACAGCAATACCTTGTTGATTGAGTAAAGTACCTACATCACTTGGATGCGTATCTCCTATGAGAAAAGAAAAAATAGCCGTTTTATTTTCTGCCGTGCCATAAATACGAATATCATCCATACTATTGGCTAACGCTGAGCAATAATTAGTCAACCGCTGTTCGTGTGCTATAGCGCCAACTCGGTCAATGCTGTTTACGTAATCGATAGCTGCTGCGAGTCCTATTGCACCCGCAATATTCGGTGTGCCAGCTTCAAATTTATAGGGTAATTCATTCCAAGTTGACTGTTGAAATGTGACCGTTTTTATCATCTCTCCGCCGGTTTGAAACGGGGGTAATTGCTCTAAATAAGCTTCTTTACCATACAAAACACCAATACCCGTAGGGCCAAATAACTTATGCCCTGAGAAGACGTAAAAATCACAATTCAGGTCCTGGACATCAACAAAACCATGACCAATGGCTTGAGCGCCATCTATCACTGTTATGGCATTAACTTGCTGTGCAGATTGCACGATTTCTTTAACCTGATTTATCGTACCAAGCGTGTTGGAGACATGTGTCATCGCAACAACCGCAGTATTTTTATTGAGTAACGTCTTATAAATTGAAAAATTCAGCTCGCCTTTCTCATTTATCGGCGCCACCACAAGTTTGGCACCGCTTTGCTGTGCTGCCACTTGCCAAGGCACAATGTTGGCATGGTGCTCCATTGCTGAAATAATAATTTCATCACCCGGCTTTAAAAAGCTTTGCGCTAATCCACTGGCAATTGTATTGATCGCTTCAGTTGTACCCCTTGTCCACACTATTTCATGAGCATGCTTTGCATGAATAAAGCCTTGCACGCTACTGCGTGCATTTTCAAACAGCTCAGTGGCATTATCACTTAGCGTGTGGGCACCTCGATGCACATTGGCGTTATTCGTATTATAAAATTGATTAATAGCATCGATGACAATCTGTGGCTTTTGAGTGGTTGCCGCGTTATCCAAATAGATTAAAGGTTTACCTTTAATTTTTTGATCTAATATGGGGAAATCTTGCCGAACTTTTGCAATATTAAACGTATTGTCTTGCTCAACGGCATCTATAGAAGACATCGTTATCTTTCTCCTTCGTGGTGTAATGAGGAAAGTAAGCTAGATGAACGCTGTGTAACAAACTCTCGCACACTATTGTGTGGTAGTTGTTCGACTATTTCGGCAATAAAAGCCAGGCTCAATAGACGTTTAGCTTCGACCCTTGGAATACCCCTAGATTGTAAATAAAATAATGCTTCACTATTGATTTGACCCACTGTGGCACCGTGTGAACATCTCACATCATCAGCATAAATCTCTAGTTCAGGTTTAGTATTGATGGTGGCAGTGCTTGAAAGTAATAAGTTTTTGTTACTGAGCTCGGCCAATGTTTTTTGAGCGTTTGGATGAATATGAATGCGGCCATTGAAGACAGCATTAGCTTGGTCATCCACTAAACCTCGAAATACTTCATTGCTGCTACAATTTGGCGCGATATGTTGCATACAAATATGGTTATCAATGGTTTGTTGATGGCGACCGTAAAAACTGCCTCGAATATCATTACTCGCATACTCTCCCTGCAAGGACACCGTAAGATCATTACGTTTCAATTTAGAGGCAAGGCTAATTTGATGTTGTTGATAAGTGCTATGATGCCCTTGTTTTACACGATGATTGCATATGCTCGTGACACTCTCATCAAGTTGCAGTCGGCTATGGGTGATATGCGCCTTGTCATTTACAAAACATTCAATCACAGTATTAACCATTGACGTGTGTTTGAGTGGTGCGTCTTCATGCTCGATTATTGTCGCTTTACTGCCGGTTTCAGCAATAATTAATAATCGCATCATGTTTGTTTTTGGCTGATCACCTTGTGTCAGATTTACGATGTAAAAGGGCTTGTCGACCTCACAATGCTCTGGGATATGGATAAGTAAACCATCTTCAAGTTGCGCACTGTTCAGGCTAGAAAAATAGTCGTGGTAGTAGTTATGACTGGTATCTAAATGATCAACAATGAGTTGCTGCTGAGCAGTATTAGCCTCAGAGAATAAAGTGCTGTAAGGGTTACTATCAAGGTGTGATAATCCATTCACAAACACACCGTTGACAAAAACTAAACGATACGCATTAAGGTCCTTTATTAAAGACTGCGAAAGTAATTCATCAATGTCGTCGTCACTTTTTGAATTGCGTACTTGCATACTTTGTACGTCAAGTTGCTCATCAGCTAACAATTCTTCAAGTTTAAGATATTTCCAATCTTCGGTTTTTTGGGTTGGTAATTGCAGCGCTTTTAAGCGTTCACTTGCCGCATCACGAATACCTTGTAACCACAGATTTTTTTGAGAGGTATGCTCGTTGCTAAAGTCAGTCGTTATTTGCTGTAGATTATTCATGGTTAAACCTTAAGTGGATTTGCTGATTGCTCAGTTCCACTTTCTAACCAACTGTAGCCTTTTTCTTCTAACTCTAACGCCAGCTCACTTCCACCAGATTTAATGATTTTTCCGTCGGCCAATACATGTACAAAATCAGGTTGCACGTAATCTAATAATCGTTGGTAATGAGTGATCAAGATAAAGGAACGATCGGGACTGCGTAACTGATTGATCCCATCAGCCACTACTTTAAGTGCATCGATATCTAAACCTGAATCGGTTTCATCAAGTAGGCATAACTTTGGCTCTAACATCAGCATCTGCATAATTTCATTGCGTTTTTTCTCACCACCTGAAAAACCTTCATTCACACCACGCTTTAAAAAGCCAGTATCTAAATCAACCAGTCGACATTTCTCACGCGCCAGCTTCATAAACTCTACCGCACTCAAAAGAGGCTTTTTTTGATATGTATGGAGACACTCAAGGGATGTTTTTAAAAACTCAAGGTTACTGACTCCCGGGATTTCAACCGGGTACTGAAAGGCAAGGAAAATACCTTCCCGTGCACGGTCTTCAGGCAAAAGTGTTAATAAGTCTTTG
Organism: Colwellia sp. MB02u-14; assembly: GCF_014076915.1. NCBI lineage: Bacteria > Pseudomonadati > Pseudomonadota > Gammaproteobacteria > Alteromonadales > Colwelliaceae > Colwellia > Colwellia sp. MB02u-14. The sequence continues at coordinate 460,340 of NZ_JACGUX010000079.1, read as the reverse complement.
CCTTCAAACATGACGGTGCCATCGGTCGCATCATAGTTATCACGACCTGCTAGTACATTGGATAGCGTGCTTTTTCCGCTCCCATTAGGTCCCATAATGGCGTGAACTTCACCAGGTTTAACCTCAATATTTAACCCTTTGAGGATCTCTTTTCCATCAATCTTGGCTTTTAAATTTTTAACGTTTAGCATCTATTGACCTTATTATCTTTTAATCAAGTTTTATCAGTGTGGTAATACGACTGATGTCTGTTTCATGAATTTTTTGATCCTTCGACGCGCATTATCCAACGGCACCTTCTAAGCTGATCTCTAATAGTTTCCCCGCTTCAACAGCAAACTCCATTGGCAACTCTTTGAAAACTGATTTACAAAAACCATTAACAATCATGGATACCGCTTTTTCAGGATCGATACCGCGTTGTTGGCATAGGAATAACTGATCCTCACTGACTTTTGATGTTGTCGCTTCATGTTCGACAATCGCACTTGGATTTTTGCTAACAATATAGGGGAAGGTATGTGCAGCACATTTATCACCGATTAAGAGTGAATCACATTGGGTGAAATTACGTGCACCTTCTGCTTTTGGTGATATATTGACTAATCCTCGATAGGTATTAGATCCTTTGCCCGCTGAAATGCCTTTTGAAATAATAGTACTGCGAGTATTACGACCTAGATGGATCATCTTGGTCCCAGTATCCGCTTGTTGTGCGTTTCGGGTTAAGGCCACAGAATAAAACTCACCCACACTGTTATCGCCCATTAATATTACGCTCGGGTACTTCCATGTGATGGCGGAGCCTGTTTCTACTTGAGTCCATGATATTTTTGCGTTGGTATGGCAGATACCGCGTTTGGTGACAAAATTATAGATACCTCCTTTACCGTTTTCATCCCCGGGATACCAGTTTTGAACAGTAGAATATTTAATTTGCGCGCCTTCTAGTGCGACTAACTCAACCACTGCTCCGTGCAGCTGATTTTCGTCTCGTGATGGGGCTGTACAACCTTCAAGATAGCTCACATAGCTACCTTCATCAGCAATAATCAAGGTACGTTCAAACTGACCCGTGTTCATCTCATTAATCCGGAAGTAGGTCGACAACTCCATCGGACACCTAACCCCCTTAGGTATATAAACAAACGAACCGTCACTAAATACCGAACAGTTTAAAGCGGCATAATAATTATCTTTAACGGGCACCACAGAGCCCAGGTATTTTTTAATTAATTCAGGATGTTCGATGATTGCTTCTGACAGTGAACAGAAAATCACGCCAGACTCAGCAAGCTTTTCTTTAAAGGTGGTAATAATAGAAACACTATCAAATACTATATCAACGGCGACACCAGCCAGCATTTCTTGTTCATGCAATGGAATGCCTAATTTTTCGTAGGTGCGAAGCAGTTCAGGGTCAACTTCTGCCAAACTTTTAGGTGCATCGTCCTGACTTTTGGGACTGGAATAGTAGGCAATAGCTTCAAAGTCAATTTCAGGGTAATTGACTTGCGCCCATTCTGGACGTTCCATCTCTAGCCACTGTTTGTAGGCCTTTAAACGCCATTCCAACATGTATTCTGGTTCATTTTTTTTGGCTGATATTTTTCGTATGACATTTTCATTTAACCCAGGATCAAATGTTTGCATTTCAACATCGGTGATAAAACCCGCGTCATAGCTGGAATTAATACGCTCATCAATAACATTGCTTTCGCTCATAATGATTAACTCTCTTTCTATAGGTTTGCAAAGTACGGTGTTACAGACCAAATCCTAAAAAACACTAATTTGGCATGGATCTATCTTTAACGGTTATTTAGACGCGTAGATGATCTCGATTGTATTTTGTGAAACGCTAACACCATAAAGAATACTGATTTAGTAATGTATGTCAGTTTATATTACACGTAAATTTAATACAATACTAAATTAGTATTTATTGTTGTTTGGGAGAGTGGGATGTTTACTTGGTGAGATAACGCTTAACCTTTGTTTTATATATTATAGAAAATGTTGCAACGTCCATTTTTTAGTTTTATTTCAGAAGTATCTTAGCGTTTATCTAATTTACTGAGTGGTTTAAGGAATAAAAAGGAATACTATTGAGGTATACTAGTAAATATAATTACTGACCAGATGAGGTGAGTAAATTTTCAAGAGAATACTTATGATAAGAATTAGCCGCATGGCCGATTATGCGCTGTTGGTGGTATTAAAAATGTGTGGTCGCGATGAGCTAATTACACTAGACAGATTGTGTCAGTTAACGACATTATCTCTACCTACCGTGCGTAAATTGATGCGGTCACTCATCCATAACAATTTAGTGGAATCAGTTAGGGGATCTCATGGGGGTTATAAACTCAGTAGTCAATCTGATCAAATATCGATTGCAGAAGTGATTGAAGCCATCGATGGGCCTATTGCATTAACAGAGTGTGTTAAGTCGGATGGCGGTGATTGTGAATTGGCAGATACGTGTGGATTACAAGGAAATTGGAATATCGTTAATCGTTTGATTTCCAATGCGTTGCACAACGTAACACTGGATGCAATGGGGCAAGAGCCTATGGATGTTAAACGCCTGAAGTCAACATTCATAGAGGTCTGTGACCAAAACGAATAAGTGCTCAGTAATAGACAAGCAATAATATATTTTTTAAACCAGCTCGCCAAATTGATAAGTGTTATTAGCTGCCTCGCCTGCTCTTTAGATAAAGACATTAATTCAGTTGTGTTAAGGTTAAAAGAATATTTACACATTTTAACTATAGAGCGTTCCAACCTCATCAATCAATAGTTTTATCTATCATTATCAGCAATTTTATTGATTATTGTTCTTATATTAATTTTCTAAGTACTTAATATAATGAAAAATAAAATGACGATATCTATTTTCCATATTGATATATCTTTTATATCCTTGGGGGAGTGTAAATTGGCGATTTATCGCTTATTAAACTGTTTTTACATTATTTAGAATTTAAAACAAGCGCCTCCTACTATGTGTAACATAGTTTTGAATATTGCTTTTGCTTATGATGGTTTATTATTTTTATTCAAACAGACTTATCTGAGGCGTTGTTCTACTTTGTGTGGGCAATAATTTGGGTAATTCATTATGTTTTGTATTTAGGTAACAGAGGATCTTTTTGATTGCCAAAGAATCCTCGCTACTCGCTATAACTTTAACCGCCATACAGATTGCTGAAAGGTTTCAATATTGATGTTAAAAGCTCATTTGAATTTTTGCGCCCAAGTTATTGACGGGTATTTTTTGGTAGCGTCATCCTATTTTCGTGCACCTTCTGCTTTTCTTGTTTAGCTTCATTGGGCGATAGCTCTGCTCTATATTTACTCTTTGGAAAAATATACTTCTGAACTAGGATTGCTTTGAAAACTGATAAAGCGTTATGAATACTAAATAAGCCAGTAAATTATTTAATATTCAGTTGGTTAACTTTAGTCGTGAGTTGGCAGGGGTATAAAGTGGGTATCACTCATGTAGTTAACGGTAATATCCTTCGAGAAAAAAGTAAGTAGAAATTAAATGAATTCTATTCTCAAGTGCCACGGGAAATCATATAGGACTCTCCCTTCGTGTCAGTTTAAAATAGTGGTTATAAAAACACTAACTTATTTCACAGGGGGGAGATCAAAATGGAACAATATAATGGTTTAGTTCACACCAAACCATGAGATCTTTAGGTGCATAAATAAGTAATAAATAGGCAATGAAAAAGATTAAAAGAAACTGCATTGCTCACTTAATAGGGAATCCCTAATGATAAATCTTCTTTATTATCAGCAATGGCCAATGATATGGTGATGGTCACAAGAATAGAATCCATATTTTCCTATTACAAGCTGATAAACCCCCTAAAACTTATAAAAATTCCTCATGAACATTTAATGAAAACCAACTAAATATTAAGCATATTGCAGTCCAGTAAAAGTAAATCACTCGCCCAAAGTTATATAGGCCTTTAATATCGGTGAACGTATCAATAAATTTTACTGAAAATAAAAAATTATCCTATTAAGTTTGTTTGCTATAGTTAAAAGGAGTCATATGAAATAATATCAGTTTATACAAATGATTAGGCGCAACATCTAACGCGTCAGTATGAAACATTTAATCGGTGTTTGTAGTACTGTGATATCACCCGTTTTTATAGTTAATTAGTAGGCGTAGCATGAAGTTTCATCAAAACACTTATCTTTCAGGCAGATGGGAAAGTCCCATCGAGAGTATTGAAAAAGCGAATCTTGTTTTACTTTTTGGGAACCGAGACCTTGTTAAAAATGAAGCGATAATGGCAGATATACGCTGCCACTACCCCAAAGCAGATATTATCGGTTGTACAACAGCAGGTGAAATTCAAGGAATAAAAATCTATGACGACAGCTTATGTTTAACAGCTATCGAATTTGACCATTCTTTTATCTCCGTTCAAAGCGCATCAATTACTAATAGCTCTGTACTTGAAGTGGTAAAAAATCTTGCTGATGGTCTTGATAAAGAAGGGCTTCGCTATGTAATGGTATTGTCAGATGGGCATCAAATAAATGGTACTGAACTGGTCAATGCTTTACAGGCTTCTTTACCTGAAGATATATTGATTACAGGAGGCTTAGCAGGTGATGGCACCAACTTTAATGAAACACTTGTCTGGCATAATAGTGCGACTGAATTAGGCCAAATTGTTTTAGTGGGTTTTTATGGTGAGAGGTTGTCGTTGGGCTATGGTTGCATAGGTGGATGGGATGCGTTTGGCCCTGACAGAACTATCACTAAATCAAAAAGTAATGTGCTTTATGAATTAGATAACCTTCCTGCTCTAGCTTTATATAAAAGATATTTGGGTCCACACGCAGATGATTTACCCGCCTCAGCTTTATTATTCCCTCTAGTCTTGAAAATTGATAATAAAAGAATGACAAGAACCATTTTGAGTATTAATGAAGAAGATGGTTCGATGACGTTTGCAGGTGATGTGCCTGAAGGCGCAACAGTACAATTAATGCGTGCTAATACTAGTAGCTTAATTGATGGTGCTGAAATCGCTGCAGAGCATGCGTTAAGTAGAATACCCACTAATTACAGTAATGGCTTAGCCATACTGATCAGTTGCGTAGGTAGAAGAATAGTCTTGGGTAATTACTGTGAAGAAGAAGTTGAGGTTGTTAAAGATATTCTGGGTGAAAAATGGGCATATACAGGCTTCTACTCTTATGGAGAGCTTTCTCCAATGTTAAACAGTGAGGCTTGTGCATTACACAATCAAACGATGACCATTACTACTCTATGCGAAACAGATGAATAGGTTACTAAAGCGTCTGATAAAAAGACATTTACATGAATATGATGATCATAAAAGTATTAAAGACTTTATTAGTGGTATTGACGATATTTTTGCCCAACAGCAAGACGAACGTGAATTTATGGAGCGAACACTAACGCTGTCTTCTATTGAACTCAATGAAATTAATGTCAGTTTAAAAGAAAATCTCGCAAAAAATGAAAACATTCAGCGCCATTCAGAAAAGCTTATTGCTAAGCAAGATGCTTTATTTAATGCAAGTACAGAAGCTATTTTTAGCTTTAGTCCTGATAATATCATCGAAAAACTTAACCAAGCAGCCATTGATTTTTTGGATTTAGATGTTGATCGCTTAAATAACGGCGAAGTACTTACCTGTGATTTATTTCTGGCAAGATTAGTAAATCATGATAGTTTTTCTAATGATATTCAGCCAATAAGAGACAATGAATTAGCGGTAGTGCATGGCTTCTTTGAGACCATAGATCACCGTTCTTACGAGTTTTACTCTGTTCCCGAAGTTGTAGATGGTGATTTTTTTGGTCGAGTTTGGTGTTGTCGTGACATCACTGATGTTAGAAAAAATGAAGCACTGTTAAAGTATCGAGCTAACCATGACGCATTAACTGACTTACCCAATCGTTCATTAATTTTAGATGTGTTAAACCATGCCATCGCCATGGGGCAACGACATAACCTAAAGGTAGGTTTATTATTTATTGATTTAGATGACTTTAAAAAAATTAATGATACTGCAGGGCATCAAGAAGGCGATCGGTACCTTATAGAATTTGCAAATCGTATAAAATCAGCATTAAAGACGGGTGATATTTTAGGTCGTTTAGGAGGGGATGAATTTGTCGTGATCCTAGAAGACATAAATAATATTTCACATGTCGTTCAAATTAATGAACGCATTTTAGCGTTATGTAAAGTTCCTTTTTATATTAAAGATAAAAAATACTATATGTCGTGCAGTATCGGGGTGAGTTTATCGCCTGATGATTCAGTTAGCTCGGAAGAACTTATTCGTAAGGCTGATATGGCAATGTACCAAGCCAAAGAATCAGGGAAGAATACGTACCACTTTTTTGATAAAAAATTAGAGAAAATTGCCCTTAATAGCGTAATGATTGACGGCCAATTACGTGAAGCGATCAAAGAAGAAAATTTTGTACTGCATTATCAACCCAAAATGTGTTTAAAAGATAATTCTTTGTGTGGTGTCGAAGCGCTTATTCGTTGGCAAAAAACACCTAATGAACTTGTTTATCCTGACTGTTTTATACATATAGCAGAGAAAAACGGTTTAATACGAGACATTACCCATTGGCTACTAAACCAAGCTTGCCAAACATTAAAAAGTTGGGAAAACACTGCGTTAGCTAACATTCCAATGTCATTAAATATTTCAGCAATAGATTTTGCTGATCCGCTTTTCGTTGAACAAGTGTTTCAATTTATTGATCAGTATAAAATCAACCCAGCATTGATAGAGCTTGAGTTAACAGAATCAACTTTTTTTAATGATATAAAGTCAGTGCAGGAAAAAATTGATAAATTAAAGTCAAAAAAGATTAAGTTAGCCATTGACGACTTTGGTACGGGATTCTCTTCATTTGCTTATTTACGTGATATGGAGTTAGATTTTTTAAAAATAGATAAGAGCTTTGTACTTGGTATGCATAAGGATGAAAAATCTAAAGCGATTGTTAAAAGTATTATCGATGTAGGTATTAACCTTGGCTTTAAGGTTGTTGCTGAAGGCATTGAATCTGAGAGTATAATGGCGTTACTTACTAAGCAAGGTTGCCATATTGGCCAAGGTTATCATATGAGCAAACCGGTTACTGAAGAAATGCTTTTTCAGTTTTCTGTTAAAATGTTGCCATAGTCCTGATAAGTTGTGCATAAAAATCGATCATGTAGTTAAGGATAACGCAGAGTTTTTCGTTACACGACGTTATTTGGGAAGTCCGATCAATTAAATTAATTTTCCTAAAATGCTGCAAAGACTAAACAAGAAAGGGGGGTATAAACATACTCCCCCTTTTAAATAACGTAGATAAAATGACTCAGCCTTATTTAATCATCTTTTCTTTAACAGTCAAATAGCTGATATTTGTCATTTAAAGTTTTCCGCAGTAAAAATACGTAATAAAAAGGTAATAGCGTTTTATAACAGATATTAAAAGCGTAAAGTGAACAACGTTTATTGAACTATAATTAAGATAATTCTAAGGTTGATTTTTATTTATGGTAAATATACATAAACTTATCGGCATTAAAAACTTTATGGTTAAGGATAAATGATGATTAAACAACTACTTACTTTATTGACTATTTTAGTACTGGGCAGCATGTTTATAGCGCTACCTTCAGCGCACGCTGCTAAGGTAAATGTAATTTGGAGCGATCCTAGTAAATACCGAGATATTGATGCGGGAACGGAGGGTCGAAAGCGCTTTCAAGAAAATCTGTTTAGCGAATTTGAAAAACACTTTTCAAAACTTGCTAAAGCATTACCTGAAGATGAGACACTTGACATAGAAGTGACCGATGTTGATTTAGCGGGGGATGTCCATGCGAGTGGTATGAATCAAATAAGAATTATTAAAGATCTTTATTTTCCAAGAATAAAATTTTCATTTAAATTAATCAATGCCAATAAAGCCATAATTCATAGCGATATTGTTAATTTAAAAGATATGAATTTTATGGCGGGGGGTAGCTTAAGGTATAGGAATCAAGCGTTAGGTTATGAAAAGCAATTGCTTGATGAGTGGTTTAAAGACACGTTCAAAAATAATGTGGAAAAGTAAGACTCAACTTTTAAAAGTAACCCAAAAAAAGCCACCTTTATCATCTACTAAAGGTGGCTTTTTTAGAGGTGCTTTAAATAAATGGCTTAATGAGTAACGGTTGCACTTTCTTCAAAATTAGCGAGTACCGTAAAGAGTTTCTCTATTTTTTTTACCGTATCTATTAATGTTTGTTGATCTGAGGTTTTTTGCCAAAAGATCAAATCGTTCGCGACTTCTTCAACATAAGGCTGAAAAGTATTTGCCGAACACTTGAAGCCGGCGTCCTTTTTAAATATAGCTTCAAAGCTTGCTTGCTTGTTTTTTCTTAAATCAGCTAAAGTCGCATCAGCGGTTAACGATTTTTTTAAAATAATTGAAATATTATCAACGAGTTGCTTACTGACAGTTGCGCTCATGGTGTCTCTATATAAAATATTGTTTTGATATTACACTATTATGCCAAATTGATTGGGGTTTTGTTAGCCTCTCCAGCAATTTCTCTCACTAATTTTGGCATGAGAAAACCGGGTAGGGTTGCCATCATTTCTTGTACAATTATTTTCGCCTGGTTTTCAGAAACATCAAAGTGCGCGACGCCTTGCACGGGGTCAAACATATGCAAGTAATACGGCTGAATACCACTATCAAATAATGTTTCACTGAGTTGGCATAATAGCTTGGCATCATCATTTACACCTTTTAGTAAGACACTTTGATTGAATAAAGGAATTCTCGCAACACGTAATTTTTCAAGTGCCTGTTTGACATTAGCATCTATTTCATTGGGATGATTGACATGCAAAACCATCGTTGCTTTTAAGCGAGTTCGAGACAACATGTCTACTAACGATGTTGTTATACGCTGTGGAATAACAACAGGTAAGCGTGTATGTATTCGTAGGCGTGTAACATGCTTAATAGGCTCTAGTTGTTCGATAAGCCATTCTAAGTGTTCATCATTGGCCATTAAAGGGTCACCGCCACTAAAAATAACTTCATTAACTTCAGGGTTGTCTGCAATATATTTTAGTGCGGGTTGCCAACGAACTTTATTGGGACTATTTTCACTATAAGGAAAGTGGCGGCGAAAACAATAACGACAATTAACCGCACAACCTGACTTTATAATCATTAATACTCTATGCTTATATTTATGTAATAAGCCTTCAGCAACGGTATCGTGCTCTTCAAGGGGGTCGGTCGAGTAGCCTTCTGTGTTAATAAACTCATCAGACAGTGGCATCACTTGTTTAAGTAACGGATCGTTAAAGTCACCTTTTTTCATTCTAGAGATGAAAGGCTGTGGGACGCGCACAGGAAATAATTTTCGTGCTGAAAAGTGTTGTAAGTAATCTTGGCTGTTAATTTCTAGCATTTGTAAAAGTTTTTTTGGATCAGTCACTACATTACTTAACTCTTTTTGCCAAGAAGTGTGCAATTGTTCGCTTATTTGGGTTATTATCTGCGGCATTTGTAATTTCAATTTAAATCTCTGCGTTATCTGTCTGAGTATAAGAGAACATTAATATGGCTAATTTTAGTACAAACCAATTTAAGGCTGGCCTTAAATTAATGATTGACGGCGAACCTTGTAACATTTTAGAAAACGAATTAGTAAAACCGGGTAAAGGTCAAGCCTTTAGTCGTGTAAAAATTCGTAAACTTATTTCTAATAAAGTCTTAGAAAAAACCTTTAAATCAGGCGAGTCTTGTGAAGGCGCTGATGTAATGGAAACCGAACTAGCTTATTTATATGCTGATGGTGAATTCTGGCATTTTATGAATAATGAGACCTTTGAGCAAATTGCAGCTGATGAAAAAGCAGTTACGGATTGTATTAAGTGGTTAAAAGAAGGCGATATCTGCACCATTACTTTATGGAATGGTTCACCGATCACTGTAACAACACCTAACTTTGTTGATCTAGATGTTACAGAAACAGATCCAGGATTAAAAGGTGATACTGCCGGTACAGGGGGGAAACCAGCCACATTAAACACTGGTGCTGTTATTCGCGTACCTTTATTTATTCAAATTGGTGAAACAGTAAAAGTAGATACTCGTACCGGTGAATATGTATCACGCGCAAGCAAATAAACGTTTTTAACTATTTTACTGATTTAAATAAGTGTTTTCATGAGTAGCTAGCGTTATTTAGTGACTCATATTTATCATTATTTGATAACACCCAAAAATTTATATTAAAAAACCTGCTTTTGCAGGTTTTTTTATAGATAAACGACTAGTTTATTTGTCTAGTATGCAGTTTTAAATAATCAAATAACTCTTTATGATACTTACCCAACTTTTCTGCTTTTTTCTCTTTTGCCGCTTGGCGCACTAATTGACGGAGTTTTTGTCTTTCCATTGACTCATGCTCGCTTAGTAAACCTTCTACAAAATCACTTCCTTGATCAATAACGTCATCACGCATTTTTTCAAGTTTAATAAATTTGGCTGTCTCTTGTTGATGTTTATTAGCCATAACATCAAGCGCATGCTTAATGGGTTCTAAATCAGCTTCAGATAACATTCTAGCTAAGTGTCTAACATGACGACGTAAAGCTTCATGTTTATTTTTAATTTTATCCGCCAAAATTAAGGCGTCTTTAATATCTTCAGTAAAAGGAATTTTACTGCGCTGATGTTTAGATAAATCAATGAGCGACTGTCCAAAGATTTGTAACTGGATCATTTCACGCTTTACTTCTGATTTACTTTTTAATTCTTCATCTAATTCATCGATATCGTTAGCAGAGTCGGGCATAATATTCGTTATTAAAGTGATAATTATCGCTATTATACTCGTAAGTGCTTATGGTATACAGCGCATATTTTCTAATTTCCTGCATTTATAGAAGAAAACAATAAATTATGACTCAAACGATGAACGCTAAAGAATCGATGAAAGAACAATTAAGAGAAGTTGAGCAACGTGTAGCACAAGTGCTCGACTTAGCAAAATCGCTAGGAGCAGACGCGGCAGAAGCTTCTATAAGCCGTCAACAGGGGTTAAGTGTTGGCACACGTTTTGGTGAAGTAGAAACCGTTGAGTTTACGAATGACGGTGCGTTGGGTATTACGGTTTATCAGCAAGGTCGAAAAGGGAGTGCTTCAACCGCTGATTTATCTGAAGCTGCATTAAAACAAACGGTACAAGCGGCCGTTAATATCGCTAAATATACTTCTGTTGACGACTGTTCAGGTTTAGCCGATAAGAATATGCTCGAAATGTCGCCTGCAGATTTAGACTTATATCATCCAAAAGTATTATCAACAGACCAAGCGATTCAATTAGCCAAAGAATGTGAAGACAGTGCGTTAGCATTTGATCCTCGTATTACTAATTCAGATGGGGCATCTCTCGATAGTTTTGAGGGTTATAAAGTCTATGGTAATAGTAATGGACAAATTGTTGGTTATCCAAGCTCTCGACATAGTTTGAGTTGTGTAATGATCGCCTCTGAGGGAGATGATATGCAACGCGATTACGCTTATACTGTAAATCGTGATTTTAATTTAATGGACAACGGCATTGATATTGGTGTGCAAGCATCAAAAGAAGCGCTATCGAGATTAAATGCGCAGAAACTACCCACAGGAAAAGTGCCAGTGATGTTTCGTGCTGATATTGCCAATTCAATTTTTGGACATTTTATTGCGGCGATCAGCGGTGGTAATTTATACCGTAAGTCATCATTTCTCATGGACTCAATCGGTAAACAAGTTTTTCCTGACTTTTTAAATATCAGCGAACGTCCTCATATTTTAAAGGGGTTAGCGAGTAGTGCTTTCGACAGTGAAGGAATTAAAACTGTTGACCGTGAAATTATTGTTGATGGTTGTTTAGAAACCTATCTACTAACCAGTTATTCAGCACGTAAATTAGGACTTAAATCTACTGGCCATGCCGGCGGTATTCATAATTGGCAAATTAATGCCAAAGGCTCTGCCAATGGTGGTGACTTTGATGCTATGTTGAAAAAGCTCGGTACCGGATTTTTGGTCACTGAATTAATGGGACAAGGCGTTAATGTGGTTAATGGCGACTACTCACGAGGCGCTGCCGGTTTCTGGGTTGAGAACGGCGAAATTGCTTACCCGGTATCAGAAGTTACCATTGCGGGTAATTTATCTGATATTTTTAAAGGCTTAGTCGCTGTTGGTAGTGATGTCGATTTACGAGGCAGTATTTTAACGGGTTCATTGCTCATTGAAGAGATGCAGGTTGCAGGAAACTAATTAGCAATTTTCATCTTAAAGATAAGATAAAAACTAAGCATTGATGAGATCTTGAGGAAGTGCAAGATCTCAATACATCAATATTTAGGTAAGTGTTAAGTCAGTAATAACGTTGCTGTTCCTAAGAAAGCAAATATCCCCACGACATCAGTAATTGTTGTTAATATCACACTGCCAGCTAATGCTGGGTCAATGTTCATTCGTTTTAAAAACAGAGGAATGGCAACTCCCGCAACTCCCGCAGCGGTTAAATTCATCAACATCGCAAAAGCGATGACACCACCAAGCATTAAATTTTGTTGCCAAATAGCCACGACACCCGCAATTAATACTGCCCAAATAATGCCATTAAGAAAACCAACAGCCAGTTCTTTTTGCAGTAATATTCTGGCATTCGAGTCTCCAACATGACCTAAGGCAATGGCGCGAATAACCAGTGTTAATGTTTGGTTACCAGCAACACCGCCCATGCTGGGTACTAAAGAATTTAAAATGGCTAAAATCGCCAGTTGGCTTAAAACACCTTCGAACATACTCGATACAGCAACCGCTAATAACGCGGTGATAAGGTTAACTCCCAGCCAAATAGAGCGTTGCTGGGTACTTTTTAATACTGGAGCAAAGGTATCAGCTTCATCATCTAAACCGGCCATACTCATCATAGAGTGCTCAGCATCTTCACGAATAATATCGATAACATCATCAATAGTGATACGTCCAAGTAACCGGCCTTTATCATCAATGACAGGGGCAGAAAACCAATCAAATTTTTCAAAAATCTGTGCAACGTCACTATCAGATAAATGGGCTTGAATGGCTTCAATATCTTTATCAATTAACGTTGAAATTATAATTTCAGGTTTAGCGGTAATTATCGCGGCTAAAGAAACGGCGCCAATAAAATGATTGTTATCATCAACCACATAAAACGAATCGGTAGCTTCTGGTAAGTCACCGCGTAATCGCAGATAACGTAATACCACGTCAACCGTCACATCAGGGCGGATTGTTATGGTATCGGTATTCATGATACCGCCTGCGGTATCTTCCTCGAATGATAAAGCCGCTTCTACACGACCTCGGTCTTGCGAGTCCATAGCACTTAATACTTCTTGATAAACACTATCAGGTAAAGTACGTAAAACTTCAGCTAAATCATCGACATCCATCCCTTCAGCAACTTCTGCTAATTTTTCAGGGCGAATGGTTTTTAAAATACCTTTACGAACTTCTTCGTTGAGTTCTTCAAGGACTTCACCGTGGTTGTCTACGTCAATGAGTTGCCATAAAACGGCACGACTTTTAGGGTGAGATGACTCTAATATTAAAGCAATATCATAAGCTGGCATGTTCTGTAGTAATTTTCGAACATGCACAAACATGCCGCTACCAAGTGCTTTATTGACTTGTTGCAGGCGTTGGTGGTTTTGTTGTTGCTCTGAAATTTCCGGCATAAAATTTTCCTGTGCCGCAGTAATACGAAAATTATATTTTTCATCTTAGTTAGGATGTGTTGGCTAAGATGTTGTAATGAATGATAACTTAACTTTATTTTTTATTCAGTATTTTTATTATTCATCTTCATCAAACTTATCAGAAAATAACTGACAAACATCAAAGAGGGCTTGCTGGGCATCTTCTCCTTGGGTGATTATTTCAACAGTTTTTCCATACCCCCCCGCCAGTAACATTAAGCCCATAATACTATTGGCATCAGCTTCTTTACCGTCTAAGCAAACCGTTACATTAGCATTAAGCTTTTGACTTAACTGGGCGAGTTTAGTGGCAGCACGCGCATGTAAACCCAACTTATTGCTAATGGTTAATAATTTATTAAATTTTGGCATGCGATAACTATTCTTAGGTACTTTGTATTTTAATATCGCGATGATGAGATTGAACATCTTCACGCTCTTTACGTAGATTGTTCGCTAATATTTCTGCAATATAAACCGAACGGTGTTTTCCGCCAGTACAACCAATAGCGATAGTAATATAGCTACGGTTATTCCTTTCTAAGTGGGGCAACCACGTCATCATAAAACTGTTAATTTGCCAGATAAATTTAGTGACTATCGGCTGGCTCGCAAGGAAGTCTTGAACAGGTTGGTCTAAGCCAGTAAAACCTTTTAAGTCTTTTTCCCAAAAAGGGTTAGGAAGAAAGCGGGCATCAAATACATAGTCTGCATCTTGAGGTACACCATGCTTAAAGCCAAAAGATTCAAATACCACAACCATTGAGGCAGACGTTTTACCCAAAATTCGCTCGCGCACTAAGTCAGATAATTGATGAGGTGATAACTGGCTGGTATTTATATACAATCCCGCACGTGTAGAAATAGGTTCAAGCAGTTTTTTCTCTAAAGAAATCGCTTGGTCGAGTGGAATATTTTGTTTTATTAACGGATGTAAACGACGCGTTTCACTAAAACGGCGAATAAGATCAGAATCATCGGCGTCTAAATAAAGTATATCGAGCTTTACTGTTTTAGGTAGATAATCTAATATTTCTGAGACATCATTAGGGTCATTGGGCAAATTACGGACATCTAAACTAACGGCTACTTTATCATAGTCATTGATGACGGTATGGGCTAACGCAGGCAACAAGTTAACAGGAATATTATCTACGCAGTAGTAGCCTAAATCTTCGAGCACACGCAATGCAACACTTTTACCTGACCCTGAACGACCACTGACTATCATGAGTTTCATTTGAATTTTCCTGACTTTTTATTGTATTTATTAACGTGCAGCTTGCTTTATTAAATTAAAAAGCTCTTGCGAATTTTGACACTTTCTTACTTGTTTTGCGATTTGTTTGGTACTAAATACTTGTGCAATACTTTGTAGCGTTTCTAAATGTTGTTGGCAGTTCTCTTCGGGCACAAACAGCGCAATAATAATATCTACCCCGCGATTATCTATAGAGTCAAATTCCACCGCTTGTTCACTGGTCAGTAAAACGGCAATGACTTGTGAGGTATTTGACAAACGCCCATGAGGGATAGCTATACCGTTACCGATGCCGGTAGAACCCACTTTTTCACGCGCCATTAAACTTTCAAATAGCTGATGTGTATCAAGGTTCTCAATTTTTTTTGCCGCAGTGGCGCTAATTATTTCAAGGAGTTTTTTTTTGCTAGTCCCCTTAACGGCACAGAGTGTGCAGTCAAGGGTTAGGATATCTTGCAACTTCATTACACTACTTACATTCTTTGATTAGAGAAAAGATAAAAAACAGCATTAATGCTGATTCGTTTTGCCTTTGTACTTTAATATTTGCCGATCAAGTTTATCAACAAGACTGTCAATAGAGGCGTACATATCTGGATTTTCAGCTTTAGCATGTAAATCAGTGCCACTAAGATGAATCGTCGCTTCTGCAATTTGGTTTGATTTCTCAACGGTGAGAACAACATGAACATTATTGATATGGTCAAAATGTCGGGTCAACTTTGCCATTTTTATATTGACATTTTCTCGTAAAGCTTCGGTAATTTCAACATGGTGACCAGAAAGATTAATTTGCATAAGCTTAATTCCTCATCTTTTCGTTAAAGTAAACTTTTTCGTTGGTTAGAAGGGGGAATAGAAAGTGACTCGCGATATTTTGCAATAGTACGCCGAGCAACATTTATTCCTTGAGTGGCTAATAAGTCAGCCATTTTACTATCACTTAATGGCTTTGCGGGTATTTCAGCCGCGACAAATTTTTTGATTAATGCACGAATAGCGGTTGATGAACATTCGCCACCACTTTCTGTCCCTACATGACTTGAAAAGAAAAATTTCAGTTCAAAAATTCCTCGTGGCGTATGCATATACTTTTGTGTTGTTACCCGAGAAATGGTTGATTCATGCATATCGACAGCTTCGGCAATATCATTTAGAACCATAGGACGCATGGCTTCATTACCATGTTCGAAAAAACCAATTTGTCGTTGAACAATACAGTTTGACACTTTCAATAAGGTATCGTTACGACTTTCTAAACTTTTAATAAACCATTTAGCTTCTTGTAAATTTGAGCGAATAAACTGTGTGTCTGCCGTTGACTTCATCGAACGAGACATCGAAGCATATTGCTGATTGACAGACAGCTTTGGTGCTGTATCAGGATTTAGTTCAACAACCCAACGCCCATTTTTCTTTTCAACAGAAACATCAGGAATAACGTATTGATCATCACTTTTGATAACACTGTCGCCAGGTCTAGGATCAAGTGATTGAATCAGGCGGACGACTTCGCGAAGTTGCTCTTCTTTTAGTCGAGTTTTACGCATTAACGTACGATAATCTCGGCTACCCAGCAGATTAATATGGTCACGTAACACCAACTTACTTTCTGCTAACCACGGCGTTGCGGGGTCAAATTGGTTAAGTTGAATAATTAAACATTCTGAAATAGAACGTGCAGCAACGCCAACAGGGTCAAAGAGGTTAATACGTTTTAGTACCACCTCTATTTCATCAAGTTCAACACCTTCAATGGCAACACTGTCTAGAATGTCTTCACTGGAAACGGTCAAATAGCCAGCATCGTCAACGGCATCTATGATTGCGGTAGCTATAGCACGGTCGGTTTCGGTGAAAGGGCTTAATTCCATTTGCCAGCGTAAGTGGTCTTGAATAGAATCTTGAGTTTCGCCTTGGTAAGTATAATCTTCTGAAGCGGGTCCCGAATTAGAACTCGCTGCACCTGCGGTGTAGTTGTCATCCCAGGTCGTATCCATGTTTAATTCTTCAGGGATATCATTTTTATCCATTGCTTCAGTGGTGGTGATCTCATCGATGGTGGGTGTAGAGTCTTCGCTGCCATCAGAAACGGCTTTCTCTTTAATATCACCTGCACCAGCTGTGTGAGCTTCTTCAAGATTGTCAGTACTTTTATCTTCAGCATTGTTTGACGATTCATCCATTTCTAGTAATGGATTATTTTCTAAGGCCTCTTGAATTTCTTGCTGAAGCTCTAACGTTGACAATTGCAGCAATTTGATTGCTTGCTGCAATTGAGGCGTCATGGTTAATTGTTGTCCTATGCGGAGTTGTAGAGTAGGGCGCATTTAGGTCATTAACTTCCTATTATTTTTAATTGAATATTGTCGATATACGAAAATATTATTAACTTATTAGCTACTATAGCGTGAATTGTTCACCAAGGTATACATCTCTTACATGTTGATTTGCAAGAATTTGATCTGCATTACCTTCTGCAATAAGTTCACCATGACTAACAATATAAGCATGTTCACACACATCAAGGGTTTCTCTTACATTATGGTCGGTGATCAAAACACCAATACCACGTTCTTTTAAGTGTAGAATAATTTTTTTGATATCACCTACTGAAATTGGGTCAACACCCGCAAAAGGTTCATCTAATAAAATAAATTTGGGCTCTGCGGCTAAAGCTCGAGCAATCTCTACTCGGCGACGTTCACCACCTGATAAGCTCATGCCTAAATTATCTTTAATATGACCTATGTTAAATTCTTCAACTAAATGTTCTAGCTTTTCTTCACGTTCTGCATTAGATAATTCTTTTCGTGTTTGCAAAATGGCCATAATATTATCGTAAACACTCAGTTTTCGAAAGATAGAGGCTTCTTGTGGCAAGTACCCTATCCCTTTTCTTGCGCGTTCATGCATAGGTGCTAACGTGAGGTTTTCATCATTGAGAATAATATCGCCACTATCACTTTCAACCAAACCAACAATCATATAGAAAGAGGTGGTTTTTCCTGCGCCATTAGGGCCGAGTAAACCCACTATTTGTCCTGCTGAGACTTGCATACTGACATTCTTAACAACTTTTCTGCCTTTATAAGCCTTAGCAAGACCTTTCGCCATTAGCGTGCTCGTACTCATAAGTTACCTTTTTCCAGAGTATTAGTGTCATTTTTTTTCGCTTGTACTTTTTCTTTAGGCTGAAAAATTGTCTTCGTTCGTTCATTAGTTTTACTCTCAGCATTTACATACTGAGTATCAATATTGTAAGTGATTTTACTACCACTGACTTCACTGTCTTCTTGTTGTAATAATGCATTTCCTGAAATGATCACTAAATTGTTTCCAGGCTCGTATCGTATTTCATCTGCTTGCAAATTAAGCAGAGTACCATCGGTTAACGTTTGTTCAAATGTTGCTGGTTTCCCTTTCGCAATATAGGTTTTTTCTTCGCTACCTGATTGCGTTAGCACTTGAACCAAGTCGGCACGAATAATTAATGAACCTTGGGTGATAACTACGTTGTCGATATAGCTGAAAATTTTATTTTTAAGATCTGCTGCTTGTCTTGATGCATCAATTTCAATTTTTTGTGATATATCAAATTTTTCAGCGAAAGCTGATGAAAGCAAGGCGCCTGATAATATTAAGCACAGTAGGCTATTTTTTAACAATTTCATAAATGGATTTCACATGTTTAGTTAGTGTCATTTGGTTGGTGTTTAAGTCGACAATTAAACCCTTACCATCGATGGTAAATCCTTTACCAATAATTTTAATTTCTTGTTCTGAACTTATGATGTTAGTTTTTAAATCAAGTTCAAAGTATTTTCCTTGAACTTCTTGTAATAAGCTATTTTGATCGGTTGCTACCAAGCGCACATGCTTTTCTAACTTCA
This sequence comes from Colwellia sp. MB02u-14, assembly GCF_014076915.1. Lineage (NCBI taxonomy): Bacteria > Pseudomonadati > Pseudomonadota > Gammaproteobacteria > Alteromonadales > Colwelliaceae > Colwellia > Colwellia sp. MB02u-14. The sequence continues at coordinate 441,335 of NZ_JACGUX010000079.1, read as the reverse complement.
CTCGGTTGTTGTTATATAATATGCCTTCATTGGCAGATACCTTCCATGTGGGCGCATTATTTTTTGGATGAAGGGTGTATTGAGGAAACTCAAAATTGGTAATGTTTAACTCAGGATAATGTTCCATACGCTGTGCATCAACAACATAAGCTAAACTTCCTTCATTCTTGTAGACATTACTGTGTAAATTTTCAGCAATAAAGTCAGGCGTGAGTGTTTTGTCAATCGCTTGTAACTGTGGTATTGAGGCATTTCTCCATTCAATAATCCCATAAATAGCGCCCGCCAAAATAAAAAATACTAACGTTAAACTATACAGTCGATTCATATCATATACTCGCGCCACTAGCATTTTCTAAAGTATTTTGGCTAAGCATGATTAAGTCGCAAATTTCTCTAACAGCGCCAAAACCGCCACGATTAAAGGTTGTGTAATTCGCTATTGATAAAATGCTTGGATGAGCATCTTGTACGGAAATACCAAAGCCGACATAGTCGATACACTCATAATCAGGCATATCATCACCAATATAGGCAATTTCATCGAGCGCTAAATTTAATTGCTGGACCATCTTTTTCAAAGCGGGTAATTTGTTTTCCTCACCTTGTACTATGTATTTAACATTCAAGGCGGACATACGTGTCGCAACAATATTTGACGTTCGACCCGTGATCACAGCAACATCGACACCGCTAGCGCCTAATGCTTTTACGCCATAACCATCTTTAGTATGAAAAGCTTTTAATTCTTCACCATGGTTACCTAAATAAATACGACCATCAGAAAAAACACCATCGATATCACAAATCAGCAGCTTGATTTTTTTCATCGCATTAAATGCAGGGTCAGTAATTTCGCCATAGTATGTGTGCATATTAGATAAGACCTGATTTAAGTAAATCGTGCATATTCATTGCGCCAATTGGCATGTTATTGCTATCAACAATGATTAAGCCATTAATTTTTTTGTCTTCCATAATCTTCAAACCTTCAGCAGCAAGCATGTCTTGATGAGCAACCGTCGGATTTTTTGTCATCACAGACTCAATCGTGTCTTGATGAATATCAAGACGTTCATCAAGGATGCGGCGTAAATCGCCATCGGTGAATAACCCTTGTAAGCAACCTGTTTTGTCAATAACTGCAGTCATCCCTAAACCTTTTAATGACATTTCCACTAAGGCGTCTTTAATTTTGGCTTGAGCATTTACTGTAGGTAAACGTTCACCACTGTGCATAATGTCACCTAATCGCAGTAATAGGCGTTTTCCTAGGCTACCACCAGGGTGAGAAAGTGCAAAGTCATCGGCGGTAAAGCCACGAGCATTTAACAGGGCGACAGCGAGAGCATCACCCATCACTAAGGTTGCTGTAGTGCTTGATGTCGGCGCTAAGCCAAGTGGACAGGCTTCTTGTGAAACGGCGACACATAAATGAATATCGCCAAGTTTTGCTAGAGTTGATGCAGGGTTGCCCGTCATCGAAATAAGTTTAGCGCCAATGCGTTTTATCACCGGCACTATGGCTAAAACTTCACCAGTTTCACCAGAGTAAGAAATAGTCAGTACGACATCATCGCCAGTGATCATGCCTAAGTCACCGTGACTTGCTTCGCCAGGGTGTACAAAAAATGAAGGCGTGCCGGTGCTAGCTAAGGTCGCAGCAATCTTTCCACCGATATGGCCTGACTTCCCCATACCAACAATGATCACTCTACCTTTACAGTTGAACATTAACTGACAAGCTTCTTCAAACTTTTGATCAACGTACTGGGTTAACTCTGCAATAGCCTGTTGTTCTATATGAATAACGTCTAACGCCAGTTGTTTAAAATTGTTCATTATTAGCCCATTTCTATTTTATATTAATCATTATTTATAGCGCGTTTTTTGTTATATTTGGCTAAAAAGTAAGATTTGATAAGCAACAAAAGCGCCAATCAATAATAAGCCTTTCATGCGGGTTATACGAAAACTGCCAGCTCGGCGAGTGAAACACAAAATAAATAGTAAGACGGTAACACCTAACATATACGGCGCATCGCGTGTTGCAGCATCTGAGTCTACTTCGCCTGGTGCAATAAGACCAGCAAGGGAGAGTACCGCTAAAATATTAAAAATATTAGAGCCAATAATACTCCCTAACGCTAAATCATCTTCTTTTTTAATGATACTCATAATGCTTGCAGCAAGTTCTGGTAAGCTCGTACCAATGGCAACAACGGTTAAGCCTATGACAAGATCACTAATACCAAAAGCTTGTGCTATAAAAACAGAAGACTCTACTAAATAAATTGCACTCATTGGTAAGAGAATCATACCAACTGCTAACCAAAGTATTGATTCGGGCTTACTTACCGCATCGGCTACTTCTTTCTCTGCTTCAATGATAAGAGGATCATCAACAGGTCTACTTTTAGATGCTCTTAGTGTAATTAATAGTAAAGCAATGATATAAACAAAAAAGCCAATAAAGAGAGATAAACCTTCGTTAAAACCAAAATAACTGTCAGACAACATCCAATAAGCGAGCGCTGTAATGATTAAAATTAACGGGATTTCTCGTCTTACTGTTGAAGAAGAAACGCTTAATGGTTGAAATAGCGCCGTGATACCTAAAACTAAAGCAATGTTGGTAATGTTTGAGCCTATTGCATTACCTATAGCGAAATTCGGTTTTCCATCTAAAGATGAGGTTGCAGCAACCATCATTTCTGGGGCTGAAGAACCCATAGCGACAATAGTCAAACCGATAATCATAGGAGAAATACCAAAATTTCTCGCGAGTGATGAGGCTCCAAAAACGAACTTATCTGCACTCCATACTAAGGTAACAAGGGAAATAAGCAAAATTAGAATCTGTATTAACATTAAGGGCTCCTATATTGAGAGGGTAAATTGTCGCTGGTTGTGAAAGAAAAACAAAGAGAAATAATCGGATCTAAGGAAAAATAAGTAAAAAAGTGCATAAAAGGCTGTTTTTTTGTATTGAGTTGTTAAAAAAGCAGCGAAAGTTAATATTTCATTAAAGCAAAAAATATCAGCTGGGATGAGGATTTTACACTTTATTACATTTTTACACGCTTTATTACGATTTTTATTTACATTTCTAACGCAATTTTAATGACGTTTTTTGATTGCTCAGGTAAAATTCATCTGACTTTAATAATAACAAACAGTGATGTTATAAGAATCTTATGCTTGAAAACTTGGTCGATATCCAGAACCTTACGTTTAAACGTGATGAACGAGTGATCTATGATGATATTAGTTTGTCGATCCCGAAAGGAAAAGTGACCGCGATAATGGGCCCTAGTGGTATTGGTAAAACTACCTTACTACGTTTAATTGGTGGGCAACTCAGACCTAACGCTGGAAAAATACTTTTCGACGGACAAAATATTCCGACATTATCTCGTAGCGCACTTTATGAAGCACGCAAACGAATGAGCATGCTGTTTCAAAGTGGTGCATTATTTACCGATATGAGTGTTTATGACAATATCGCTTTTCCGATGCGCGAACATAGCACGTTGTCAGAGTCGTTAATTGAAAAAATGGTATTGATGAAACTTGAAGTGGTGGGGTTGCGTGGCGCTCGCAATTTAGCGCCGGGGGAGCTTTCTGGCGGCATGGCGCGCAGAGTTGCTCTTGCCCGTGCAATCGCTTTAGACCCAGAACTGATTTTATACGACGAGCCTTTTGCGGGACAAGACCCTATTTCAATGGGCGTTATTGTTCGCTTAATAAAAGATTTAAATGAAGCGTTAGGTTTAACATCAGTTGTTGTTTCACATGATGTTACCGAAGTAATGAGTATCGCTGATTACATTTATATCATCGCTGAAAAGAAAATTATCGGCCATGGCACACCATCACAAATCAGCAAACAAACATCACCGTTGGTTCAGCAATTTATCCAAGGTGAAGCGGATGGTCCCGTACCCTTTCATTTCCCTGCGGCATCTTATCAAGATGAGTTACTGGGTAAGGAACCGATATAATGAATAGTTTACAAAGTTTAGGGCATAATATTATTGCTACTATTGCAGGCCTAGGGCGAGCGATAATCTTGTTACTTTCTGCACTGTTACATGTCCCCAATATTCGTAAAGGCTTCCCACTACTGGTTCAGCAGTTATATTCTGTTGGTGTACTTTCACTCTTAATAGTCGTCGTGTCAGGCTTATTTATTGGCATGGTTATTTCGTTACAAGGTTATACTATTTTAGTGGGTTATGGCGCTGAGGGTAGTCTAGGACCCATGGTCGCGTTATCGTTACTCCGTGAATTAGGCCCCGTTGTTGCTGCATTACTGTTTGCGGGTCGTGCAGGCTCTGCATTAACGGCTGAAATTGGTTTAATGAAAGCGACCGAGCAATTGTCGAGTTTAGAAATGATGGCGATTGATCCATTACGTCGCGTAATTGCACCACGATTTTGGGCCGGATTTATTAGTTTGCCTTTGCTTGCTGCCATTTTCTCTGCGGTAGGCATATTTGGGGGGCATCTCGTCGGTGTCGAATGGTTAGGTGTTGATAGTGGAACATTCTGGTCAGTCATGCAGTCCCAAGTAGATTTTCAAAAAGATATTCTTAATGGGGTGATAAAGTCTGTTGTTTTCGCTTTTGTTGTAACTTGGATAGCGGTTTATAAAGGCTATGATTGTATTCCAACGTCAGAAGGCATCAGTCGTGCGACAACGTCAACAGTTGTTCAATCATCGTTATTAGTTTTAGGTTTAGATTTTGTATTAACAGCATTAATGTTTACAAATTAATTTTTGTTGTTGGTTAATTTTATAATAATTTTTATTTTTAGGTTTGGTGAAAGACATGGTGTCGAAGAAAATTGAATTAATGGTTGGTTTATTTGCTGCTATAGGTATCGCAGCTTTACTGGTACTAGCGCTAAAGGTTGCGGATAGTGGTATTTCTGGAAACAGTGAAACATATCAACTTTATGCTAAGTTTGATAATATCGGTGGCTTAAAAGTACGTTCAGCGATAAAAGTGGGTGGTGTTGTTATTGGTCGTGTTAGTCACATTACCATTGACGCAAAAGATTATACGCCGGTAGTCACTTTAGATATTTATACACAGTATATTAATTTTTCAGAAGCAACGTCAGTATCTATTTTAACGGCGGGTTTGTTGGGTGAGCAATATGTTGGATTACGCCCTGGTTTCGTTGATGAATCGGTAGGTACCCTAGTGGCAGGTGACTTTATTGAAGATACTAAACCGGCACTCGTGCTAGAAGAGTTAATTGGACAATTTTTATTTAGTCAGGGAAGTGACTAGTAAGTTTACATATGGAGAGTATTAATATCATGAAAAAATTATTGACAGCAATAATAGCGGTCGCTTTATTTAGTAGTTTTAGCGTGACAGCAAATAACGTTGACAAGAAAAACCCATACGCCATGATCGAAACTGTGGCAAAAGTAACTTTTAAACGTTTTTCTGATGAACAAACTGAGATTCGCAAGAACCCAGAAATACTAAAGGTTATTGTTCGTGAAGAACTGATGCCTTATATAAATTACCGGTATGCTGCATTGAAAGTTATTGGTTATAAAAACTTTAAACAAACTACTACACAAAGTCGAGCTGATTTTGTTGATGTATTTAGAGAGTATTTGGTTACCTCATACGCACAAGTTTTTACCTTGTATAAGCAACAAGCAGTTGAATTTGAGCCTGAAAGAGATTTTGATGAAGCAAAAGTAGTTGCTGTTAGAACATCAGTCTTAGACCCAGGTAGACCTCCTATTGATATCTCGTTTCGAGTGAGAAGAAATACCACAACGAACGAATGGAAAGCTTACGATATGGTTGCAGAAGGCGTTAGCTTACTTGACAGTAAAGAAGTAGAACTGAGTGGCTTGATCCGTCAAAAAGGTTTGCCGTACGTTACTGAAATGTTAAAAACAAAAAGTGATCAAAAAATCGTTTTTAAGTAGCGTTATTATGCTATTTCTGTGAAAATTAGGAATTGAAGTGAAGCAAATTAGTTTTATTGAAAAAGATTCACGGGTTATTTTTAGTGGTGAATTAACCTTATTAACTATTGATAATTCATTTGAAAAAAAATCGAAGCAGTTGATTAAATCAGGGAACTTGATCTTTGATTTATCAAATGTTTCAAAAGTTGACACGGCTTGTTTGGCCTGGCTACTGGCCATGCTAGAATTAAGTAATAAGACTAACTGCCAATTAACTTTTGATAACTTACCAAAAGATTTAATAAAATTAGCCCAGTTAAGTTGTGTTGATATGTTTTTACCAAAAACTGATCGTTAGTCTAGTCAGTAACCGGAGATAAATGTGGAAGTTTCAGATATAGAAAGATTACTTAATGATGCCCTTGAACTTGATGAGTTACATGTTGCATTTGATGGATCACAATGTAGAGTGATCGCAGTTGCCGACTTTCTTGGCGAATTAAGCCGAGTAAAGAAACAACAAGCAATATATGCGCCTTTAGCCGAAACAATTAAAGCGGGTGCAATTCATGCGGTATCGATTAAAACGTTCACAACGTCAGTTTGGCAACGTGAAAAAATGTTTAATCTCCCGCTTTAAATTTTCATAACTAGATAAGAATATTCTATTGGACGCATTCAAAATAACAGGTGGTACGGCTCTTAACGGTGAAGTGACCATTTCAGGCGCTAAAAACGCTGCTTTACCTATATTAATGTCAGCCATTCTCTCTAAAACACCTATTACTTTTAGTAACGTACCTAAGTTAAATGATATTGAAACCACCATTAAACTATTAAGCCAATTAGGCGCTAAAGTGCATTGGTCGGGTGATAATCAATTAGTGATTGATGGCAGTACTATTGATCAATGCCGTGCCTCGTACGAATTAGTTAAAACGATGCGTGCATCTATTTTGGTTCTAGGGCCACTACTAGCGCGTTTTGGCCATGCGGAAGTTTCATTACCCGGCGGTTGTGCTATTGGTGCAAGACCGGTGAATTTACATATTCACGGTTTGAAACTAATGGGTGCAGATATCGACGTTGAAAATGGTTATATCATCGCTCGTAATAAAGGGCGATTGCAAGGTGCCACTATCTTTATGGATACGGTCAGCGTTACGGGTACTGAGAACTTAATGATGGCGGCAGCGTTAGCAGAAGGTATTACCACGATTGAAAATGCTGCACGTGAACCTGAAATTGTTGATTTAGCTAATTGCTTAAACGCGATGGGCGCAAAAGTTTCAGGTGCAGGTTCAGATACACTAACGATTGATGGCGTTGCTGAGTTATCAGGTGTTGAGTATCGAGTTATGCCAGACCGTATCGAAACGGGCACTTTTTTAGTTGCTGCTGCGGTTACTCAAGGCAAGGTTAAATGTCTAAATACTGATCCTAAAGCATTGGAAGCAGTAATAAGTAAACTGCAAGAATCAGGTGCTGAAATTACCACAGGTGATGATTGGATAGAGTTAACGATGAATCAACGACCAAGGGCGGTCAATATTCGTACAGCTCCTCATCCTGCTTTTCCTACTGATATGCAAGCACAGTTTGTTACCTTGAATGTGATTGCTGAAGGCAAAGCAACCACAACAGAGACTATTTTTGAAAATCGTTTCATGCATGTTCCTGAATTACAACGCATGGGCGCTGATATCAGCCTTGAAGGTAATACGGCTACTTCTTGTGGTGTTGAATCGTTAAATGGCGCACAAGTGATGGCAACAGACTTACGTGCTTCAGCAAGTTTAGTTATTGCTGGGTTAGTGGCGACCTCAGAGACACAGGTTGATCGTATTTATCATATCGATCGCGGTTATCAAAATATTGAAGATAAACTGCAAGCACTTGGCGCTAATATTACGCGTATAAAAGCAAGTTAGTCTTTAGTTAAATAAAATATACGTTTTATCAAAGCACCTTTTTAGGTGCTTTTTTTATCACTTCATAAAATGAATGGCTTGGCTGCAGATTATCGGTGTTATTTTTAGCTGAAATTATTAAACAAGCAAAACTATTTAGCCCATTAATTAATCACATCCTATTTACGTAAACTGTTAGAATACGAGATATTGAGCATGTATAAATTTTTATATTTATTTGTCGACAAGTTTGGTTAAAGCACAATATATTGGCAAATTATAAAGCGTTCAACACAAATAACACCGCAACAGAATGAGAGTATTCAGATGAATAGCATTGATCTTTTTGTAAAAAATTGGGGCAGTAAAAACGCTATGGTGCCAATAGCCATTGAAGATATTAATGAGCTTGAAGTCAAGTTGGCGGCTTATTTACCTGATTCATATAAGTACTTAATATCAAATTACGGTTTAGTTCACACGCCTAATGTTCTTACTAAAATCTGCGATTTAGGTGTTGATATTACTGAGGTACAAGACTTTTTAAGCTTAGATGATGTCTTCTCACTTTCAAAGCTGTATGAAATGAGTGGTATGCCGAAAGGTCATATATTATTCGCCTCTGACTGTAAGGGCAGCATGTTTTGCTTCAAGCTTAGTGATTGTTTAGCTAGGCAAGTTGACAGTGCCGTTTGGTTCTATGACCATGGCGCTTCAACCGTTAAAAAAGTCGCTAATTCTTTTACCGAATGGCTGGAGGCGTTTAATGAACTTTGATATTACAGAGCTTGGTGTTCAGGAAAAATATCGTCTACTAAATGGTGGAGTTACCCCCAGACCAATTGCTTGGATCAGTACACGCTCAAAAGAGGGGGTTGATAACCTTGCTCCTTATTCCTTCTTCACCGTGGCAAGTTGTAATCCTCCTGTGCTTCTTTATACACAAGTAAATCAAAGAACTGGCGTTGATAAAGATACCTTACAGAACTTAAGAGAAACGGGTGAATGTGTGATCAATATAGTGAATAGCCACTTACTGGAACAAATGAACCAGACCAGTGCGAGTATTAGCATTAATGAAAGTGAGTTTGATCTTGCCGGTATTGAGCAAAGTACCAGTCGCACAGTCGCTCCGCCTTCTGTTAAAGGGTCACCTATTCGTTACGAGTGCACTTTGAGGGAAATTATCAGTTTAGGTGATTTACCCGCAGGAGGCACTCTTGTGCTATTAGATGTGAAGTCTGTTTTTGTGAGAGATGATATATACACTGATGAAGGTATAAACCAAGAACTTATCGACTCAGTAGGTAAAATGGGGGGGGATGGTTATTCCTTCACGACAAAATATTTAGCGCTTAATCGTCCTTGAAATCATCACTAATAACTCGCTGAAATAGCGGGTTTACCTAGTAATAATTTACCGTACCAAAAAATATTACCTTAATGGATTGATCAACGCGACTGCGTCAGTCTAGTGTATTCAATAAGAGCCATGTACATGCATTCAAAAATTCAGTTAAGTAAAGAAGACATCAGACAAAATAAACCGACCCGCGATGAATACATAAAGCAGGCAAAAATTCCCTTAGTATTGGTTTTAGACAATGTCACCAATAGCTACAATATCGGTGCATTCATTCGTTTAGCGGATGCTTTTGCTATTGAAAAAATCATTATCTGTGGCGAGTTAACTATTTCAGATAAAAAATTAAAAAAAGCTTCTAGAAATGAAGCTAAATGGGTAGATATTGAATACAGCAATAGCACAACGGAAAGCTTACAAACATTAATAGACGATGGTTATACTGTTTTTGGTGTTGAACTCTGCCAGCAGTCGGTTGACTATAAAGATATTACGTATCCATCTTCTTGTGCATTAGTATTAGGTAATGAACGCAAGGGCGTCAGCGAAGCAGCATTAACGCTCAGTCATCATCAAATACACATTTCTATGTTTGGCATGGGTAACTCTTTGAATGTTTCAACTGCTGGCGCTATTGTCTTAGCTGAATGTACTGATCAAATTCGTAAGAAATTAGCGCTGTAAGATGATATTCAAAGTGCGGGGAAAGTAAAAAGAGTGATGATTTTTAGTCAGCTTGGCTGGGCTTTGACATATCACTCTTCCTAACATTGTTTTCTTTTGATCTATCTTTCGCCCATTCATGCTTGGACTTATTCGCTTTTATACCTGTTTGGTTATTACACTTTAACGCAGTAAATGATAATCGAGTGAGCAAAGGAAAATGATCTGAACCCATTGACGGTAAACGCTTACTTTTTTGTAGCGTAAAATTTTTGCTGTGAAATAAATGATCTAAAGGCCATCGAACTAGTGGGTAATCGACATGAAAAGTGTTGAACACTCATCGCCCAACGCGTGGGTCAAGTAAACCACTAACTTTACCAAACATTCAGTTGTGGCTGATCAAGCAACATGATTATGGTCGCCAGTCACGATAACGGGTTGATTACTGTCAGCGATGCTCATCGCTCATCGCGACAACAAGCAACTTAGCATCTCGCTGTGCCGATTTAGTGTTATCGGTTGGGCTTGGTGGAGCAGGGTGTAGAAAATATACACGAACTTTGTCTCCTATGGGTAACTATACTGTTGTATGTATCGATGGCACCTCTTTTTCAATTAAATAGCAAATCTCTTGCTCCACTAAAGGCAATCGCGAAAAAATATGCATACCATAGAGGTAACAGTGGGCATTTTACGCTGTTTAATCAACGGTATTAATTTATTTGCATTGCGATTTGGTGTGAGTAAATTCGAGGTAATAATACTGAGTTGTTTGTTTTCATCATATTGTAAGGTGTTAACATGACTATAAACGATGCATTGCGACTGAACACAGGAACGCTGACTAGCGGTTTCATTATCAATTAATTGGTTATGGTTTACCGCTTTTATTGGCGGTAACTTAATACGATCGGCATTCACCAAATGGTGTCCTATTATTTTTTTGCTAAAAAGAATGGGTTTGAAAGATGAATAAAAAAAGATTACAAAGAGAGTGATTGGTTATTGGCCATTTTTAAAAAGTGCAGGTACTAATGATACCTGTAAAGGTTTACTCCTCTTTTACTTAACCGCAGATATGTAAGTTCAACCTGTAAATAAAGTTTGGCTGATTTTTAAAGTTAAATAGGGTCAGCATAGAGCTTAACTGACCCCTTTTAAGTTGTTTATACCAGGCTAACCAAGTGTGCAGTTTTCATTGATAGGTATTAACGATAAAATGCTTCAACAGTTCCTTTTATCTTTACCAAAAGTGGTTGGCCACGACGGTCTAACGCTTTGTTCATCGGAACTTTTACCCAACCTTCACTGATGCAATATTCTTCAACATCAAAACGCTCTTTACCGTTAAGACGAATACCAATATCGTGTTCAAAAATTTCTTCCACATGATGCGGGCTGCGGGGATTACCCGAAAGGTGATCTGGTAAATCAGGTAGCGATTTAGTGTCGTTCATGTTCATGACCTGTAGTAAATAGATAGGGCGCTATTGTAGGCAATATAGGCACACCCCTCAATAGCCGTAGTCATAAATGTTAGCACCAAGCGTTATAAAATTGATAAAATTAATGTTTGTAACGCCGATAAAAGTGTTAACGTGGGGTCGTTATAGATTTCATTCATTATAAAGTCGATAAAAAACAGTTTTTTTTGAAAAAGTCAAAATAGTATGGTGTTTACAACACCTGTTATTGCTCTTTTATTGAACATTGATAAACAATTAAACATATATACACCCGTTTAATTTTGGCTACATACGTTGTTGTTCTAAACAGTAGGACCTTCTCTTTTGAAAAACATTATATGAAAACTCTGGCGAGTACGCTCTTTGCGCTTTTGGCATTCGCAGCCAACTCAGTGCTATGTAGATTAGCATTGGGCGAGAATGCGATTGATGCAACGAGTTTTACCGTTATAAGATTGCTTTCTGGCATTGTTATTTTGATCCTCGTAATGCAACTAACAAGTAAATCAAATGAGAAAAAACCGACAACGAAGGGAAGTTGGTTAGCGGCAAGTATGCTCTTTATTTATGCTATTGCTTTTTCATTTGGCTATGTGTCATTAGATACAGGAACAGGAGCACTTATTCTCTTTGGCGCCGTTCAAATAACGATGATTATGGTGAATGTTATTTCAGGAAATAAACTTCACTTTACTGAATGGACAGGCCTAGTTATTGCCTTCACAGGCTTTGTTTATTTAATTATTCCAAGCTTAGTGACGCCATCATTTGTTGGGTTTATTCTCATGGCCATTTCAGGTATTGCCTGGGGGCTTTATACTCTGGTAGGCAGAACCTCGAAAAACCCTCTGAGCGACACGGCCTATAATTTTTTGCGTACCTCTCCTTTTATTTTAATACTGGTGATTTTTGGCCTTGATAATGTTCATATAACTTCAATAGGGATTTTATTTGCCATTTTGTCTGGGGCTATAGCCTCTGGAATAGGTTATTTTGTCTGGTATATCGCACTTAGAGGACTCTCTGTCACGCAAGCGGCTGTTGTTCAGTTGTTCGTACCAGTTATTGCTGCCGTAGGAGGTGTTATTTTTACCAACGAACTTATTACACATCGGTTAATTGAGTCATCTGCGTTGGTTCTTGGTGGTATTTTGATGGTTATTCTGGGGAGATATTACTTTGTTCAATTGGCATTAAAAAAGAAAAAAATCGTTTAATGGGAAGTGATTGTCCAGTAAATTTATAGGTTCTCAATGAATTTACTTGAGGGACTTTATTTATTATTAGCCAGCACAAGATAGGGCTTAATGACTGAGCGCTCTGCATCGCTAAATATTATTTTCTTCGGTCCAATCTTTGAGTCTTTCTAGAATATCCAATGCTGTGCGGCCAAAATCAGTTATTTCATAAGCAACAGCAATAGGACGATCGCTAATGACTTCTCGCGTAACTAAGCCTTGGACTTCTAACTCTTTTAGACGTTGATCAACCATTTTCTTGCTTGCCCCACCTAACATCCGCGATAATTCGTTAAAACGTACCGGGCCATCTTTTAGATGCCAAAGAATAGACGCTTTCCATTTACCCCCTAGTACTCTCATACCCCGCTCAATAAGACAAGGTTGCTCACAGCTTTTAGGATTTATTTTATTTACGTTGTCCTTTGTTTTTATAGTATTTTTCATTATATTTCACTTATAATCTTAGTGGTTACTAAAAGTATACTAGTTGATTTTATTAACCACACTAGCATAATACTGCTCCATAGAGCTACTTATCAAGAGGCATTAATATTAATGCCATTTTAGGAAAAATTTTATGCCAACACTCACCTCTTATGATGCCATTAACAGATCGCCATTGGGTGATGTTCCTCTTACTGAACCTTTGCAGATGCAAGCGGTTGTTTTGCGAGCAAAAAAAGCGCAAAAATATTGGTCGGCACTTCCTCTTGAAGTACGTCAACAAAAAGTCGTTCAGGCTTATGAACGTCTTATTTCAGTTGAAGATCAGCTTGCATTATTGATCAGCAAAGAAATGGGTAAAGACCACCGCAGAGCAAAGTATGAAGTAGCGGGCACTATTCAGAATGTGAAATATTTTACACAAGAAATCGCTCAAGCGCTAACGAGTGAGTCAATCGGACACGAGACTAAAATGCAATACCGACCTTTAGGTGTTGTTGCTGTTATTTCACCTTGGAACTATCCATTGGCTATGGCAAACAACTTGTTGTTGCCCGCACTAATCGCGGGTAATAGTGTTGTGCTAAAACCGTCGGAAGAAACACCGTTAGTTGCTGATCTTTTTATTAAAACATTGAACCAGCTACTACCTGAAAACGTATTACAAGTGGTGCATGGCGATGCAGAAACGGGCAAAGCTTTAGTTAATGCCGATATCAATATGGTTGCTTTCACCGGTTCCCTTGGTGCAGGTAAGCATATTATGGCAAGCGCTGCTTCAGGGCTTAAACGTTTAGTGATGGAATTGGGTGGCAACGACCCACTCATTGTGATGGCAAGTGCTGATATTGACAAGGCAGTACAATTTGCCGTAGCGAGCTCTTTTGAAAATACTGGACAAATGTGTACTTCTACAGAGCGTATTTATGTTGACGAACGTATAGCTGATGAGTTTGAGCATAAAGTCGTTGCCTTTGCATCTCGCTATCAAGCCGGAGCTTGGGATGAAGGAAATGTCAATATTGGTCCAATTGTTAACCCTAAACAGCATGCGAAAGTGCTGTCTCAATTAAAAGATGCCCATGCCAAAGGCGCGGCGTTTTTGTTGGGAAGCCATCATTATGAACTGCCCTTTATACAGCCAACTGTCGTGACCGGTATAACGCCAGATATGCTTTTAGAGCAAGATGAAACCTTTGGTCCAATTGTAGCTATAAGTCGTTTTAACGTTTTATCTGAGGCGATTGATCGTGCCAATGCCAGCCCATATGGTTTAGGTGCGGTGGTCTTTGGTGGCTCAGACGCAAATAACGTTGCTGAGCAAATGGAAGCAGGCATGGTGGCAATTAATCAAGGTGCAGGTGGTCCAGGACCATGGGTTGGCGCCAAGCAAAGTGGCTTTGGCTTTCATGGCACAGCTGCTGGTCATCGACAATTTTCGCAATTGAGAATTATTAGCAAATAAGTGTTTTAACTCAATAAGTTTAATTGTCGATTGCTTAACAAAAGATATGCAGCAATACCTAACAACTGTTACTGATAGAGTAAAATATGAATGTAAAAATAGACACAGTCGCTGATTTTTTTGTCGCGGCTTTAGAGCCTGGCGCAGAACACCCTGCTTTACCTGCATGGGGTAACCGTCAATCAAACCCAGCGAAATTGAATGATAAATTTGATACCAGTCATATTAAACGACATGATTTGGCGCAGGTGCCTGGTGCATTTCAGTTATTGAATGTATTGAGCAAAGAGGAATGTGAAGCGCTGATCAGTATTAGTGAACAGTTAACGTTCTTGCCTGATGCGGCTGTTTCTTTGCCACGAAGTGTTCGCCACAATGACAGTTTAACTTGGATAGTTGATGAGCAAACAGATGGTATTATTTGGCAGCGTATGGCGCATTTTATGGATGACCGACAGGCTATTTTTGCTGGCAGTAAAGCGTTAGGTATTAATGCGCGTTTTCGCTTTTATCGATATAACCCTGATGATTATTTCAAGCCTCATTCTGATGGCTCTTGGCCAGGAAGCCGTGTTATTAACGACCAGTTGATTACTAATGCTTACCCTGAACTTTATAGTCAAATGACTTGTTTAATCTTCTTAAGTGAAAATTTTCAAGGGGGAGAAACACGTTTCTTAGTGAATGCTGATGATGCAACTAAACCAGCAATGAGGAACGACAAAGTTAAAAACGTTGATATTCGCACCCCCGCTGGTGGTATATTGTGCTTTCCTCATGGCATGCACCCGTTGCATTGTATACACAGTTCAGTGCCAATTACGGAAGGTATTAAATATATAATTCGCAGTGATGTTTTGTTTGAACTTTAAGCAGACTTAATTATACAACAGGGCTAAATACACCAATCATCTAAAATTTAAATAGATGATTTTTTTTAGTGATTTAGCCTTAGATAAACCGTTTGGTAATACTTGGTTTATCAGAGGTTCTTTAGCGGTAATGTTCACAAATTAAAACAGTGAACTGGGTTTATTTTGTACTACAATTGTTTTGTAGTCCATGCTAAAGAGCAATTAATGTAAATATACACAGTAGAAAGGTGTCAATGTATGGCTAGTCAGCTATTTCATTTGTTGGAAAAGTGGCAAGAAAATAAAGACAACTATGAATGGGTTCTGGGAGTTGTATACAAAACAGAAGGCTCTAGTTATAGAAAAACCGGTGCGATGATGTTGTTTAACAGCCTAGGTCAACAATTTGGTATGTTAAGTGGTGGCTGTATTGAAGGAGACATACTGATTCATGCTAAAGCGTGTATGAGCAGTAATAAGCCCAGTCTGTTAACTTATGACGGCAGCGATGAAGATGATTTATCATTTCAGTTAGGTATTGGTTGTGGTGGTAAAGTTTATATATTGCTGCAAGCAATTAATCAACAAAACGATTACCTTTCATTATTAGTTGTTTATCAGGCATTAGCTAAACGTAAATCAGGTACTTATTTTCAAGAAATATCAGCAAGCAGTACGCAAGCTTATTTCACCGAACAAACAGATACAATACAAACGACACCATCAGTTAAGCCCGTACTTGTAGAAAAAAATAATCAGCAATGGTTATCTACTCCAATTAAACCTGTGCCACACTTATTGGTTATTGGCGGCGGTGTTGATGCTCGGCCAGTTGTTGATATAGCATCTACTTTAGGTTGGACAGTAAGTTTATGGGACCCTAGAGCGGCCAATGCAAGAAAAAATTACTTTACAGCCGCAGATACTATTCTTAAGGGGAGCGTTGAATCAGTCGGCGAGTATGCGCGTAACAAGCTTGTTGATGCGGTCATTTTAATGAGCCATAGTGTTTCTTTAGATGCCGCATGTTTATCGGTATTACAACAAGAAACAATCAGTTATATGGCGTTGTTGGGCCCCACCCACCGAAAAAATCAGGTGTTGGACGTTGCAAAACTTAAAGAAGAGGCGTTAACGGTTACGTTGTCTGGTCCTGCGGGGCTTGACTTAGGTGATGAGTGTCCTGAGAGTATCGCTTTATCGATTATTAGTGAGTGCCAAGCAAGCTTAAATAAAAAAACAGCCACTTCAATAAGTGGTGTACTTAATAAATTTATGAGTTGTTAATTTCAACTCACTTATTGGAGAGACAAATATGATTGCATTCAAGTTAAATGGGAAAGATGTTTCCTCTACTTCCGAGGGCGACACACCGTTGTTATGGGTTATTCGTGACGAACTTGGTTTTAAAGGAACAAAATTTGGTTGCGGTATTGGCATGTGTGGGGCCTGTACTGTACACATTGACGGCGCTGCAGTTAGAACATGTTCTTTTCCATTACAAGCGGCGATGAATAAGAATATAACCACAATAGAGGGGTTGAATAACAATCATCCATTACAAAAAACATGGATTGATGAACAGGTCCCCCAATGTGGTTACTGCCAATCGGGACAAATCATGCAAGCAGCAACATTGCTAGCAAAAAATCCATCGCCGAGTGAACAAGAAATAGTTGACCATATGAGCGGTAATTTGTGTCGCTGTATGGCATATGCTCGTATTAAAAGTGCGATTAGCAGTGCTGCAGATGTTATGTCAGCTGATGTGCAGTATTTTGATCCCACCTCTTCAACACAACAATCATAGGGTGTATGACAATGCAAAATATTAAAGATGCAAAAAATAATATCAGCTTATCTCGCCGTCGTTTTTTAGTGGGTACCGTTAGCAGTTCACTTGTTATGGCTTTTGCGCCACTGGCTAGCGCAGCGAGTTTAACGCTAAGCCCACAAGAAACACTACAAAGTAAATTGTTTTCACCCACCGTCTGGTTTGAAATTAATCCTATGGGTGAAATTAATATAAACATCGCTAAGGCTGAAATGGGACAGCATATTGGTACTGCGCTTGCTCGCGTTGTTGCTGATGAATTAGGTGCTGATTGGTCGAAAGTATCGATAACTCATGTAGATACTGATCCTAAATGGGGGTATATGGTTACAGGGGGGTCGTGGTCTGTATTTCAAACCTTTAAACCTCTTTCTCAAGCCGGTGCCGCAGGTCGTATTGCATTAATAGAAGCCGCAGCCAAAATATTAAATTGCCCTGCTGACCAATGTCGTGCTGAAAATGGAGCAGTTGTTTACCAAGACCGTTCAATTAGTTTTGGTGATATCGTTGCCAAAGGTACGTTTAACCGTGCTTTTACTCCAGAAGAAATTGACGCATTACCACTTAAGCCAGCAAGTAAAAGAACGCTCGTTGGAAAACCTGGTTTAGCGCTTGATATCCCTGCTAAGACTAATGGCTCAGCCGTTTATGGTATTGATGTTGAATTGGCTGGTATGGTCTATGCTCGGCCTATTCTTCCGCCTACCCGATACGGTAGTAAAGTGACAAATGTTGATGATAGTGCTGCCAAAAAGGTAAAAGGTTATCTTGGCTATCATATTTTAAAAGACCCCAGTGACCTGATTCAGGGTTGGGTTAGTGTTCAAGCGGATACATATTATGGCGCGATAAAAGCCGGTGATGCTTTAAAGGTCAGTTATCAAGCGGGTAAAACCGCTAAAGTCAGTGAAGAAGATATTATCAAAGAAGGTGAGCGTTTAGTTGCTGATGAGAGTGAAGGTGGCTTGTTTGTTAATGAGGGCGATTTTTCAGCAGCGAGAGCGAAAGCCGCTAAAACTATCGAAGCGACTTATCGTACGCATACCGCGTTACACTTTGCTTTAGAGCCAGTTAATGCAACAGTGGAAGAGAAAGATGGTCTCTGGCACGTTTACACAGGTAATCAATGGCAATCGTTAACTTTGCCAGCGATCGCCAAAGCACTACAAGTTGCTGACGATAAAATCGTTATGCACCAGCAATATTTAGGGGGCGGCTTTGGTCGACGTTTGTTTGGCGATTATGCCATTCCTGCTGTGCTGACCTCTAAAGCGGTTGGTAAACCAGTGAAAATGGTCTTTACTCGAGAAGATGATTCTAGATTTGATCAACCTAGATCACCCTCTGTTGCTTCATTTCGAGCTTCATTTGACCAAGAGAATCAACTGACCGGTATGGAGCATGTCTTTGCTGCTGGCTGGCCAACTTTAACAATGGCGCCAGGGTTTATGCCTGAAAGTCTAGATAAAAAGATTCGTGTAGACCCTTTTTCAACAAGCGGTGCTGATCACTGGTACAGCATAGAAAATGATCGTGTACGAGCGATTAATAATGATCTAGCACAGCAAACTATTTTACCTGGATTTTTAAGATCAGTGGGTCAAGGTTGGATTGTCTGGGGAGTGGAGTCGTTTATTGATGAAATTGCGCATCAAATGAAAGCTGATCCGATTGATTTTCGTTTATCAATGCTCGATGGTCTAGGTAAACAAGCAGGTAAAGCGCCTGAAAGTGTAGGTGGTGCCAAGCGATTAGCGAATGTGTTGAACATACTTAAGCAAAAAACAAAGAATGTTAAACTAGCAAAAAATGAAGGTGTTGGTATTGCAATCAGTGCAGGACAAGAAAGAACTATGCCAGCTTGGATGGCTTGTGCGGCACAGGTACATGTTGAACCAAGCTCAGGGAAAGTAACGGTTAAAAAACTCACTATGGTTGCTGATGCAGGTGTTATTGTTCATCCCGATGGCGCATTAGCGCAAGTACAAGGTTCTATGCTCTGGGGAACGAGCTTAGCATTACATGAGCAAAGCCCAATAGAAAATGGTCAGGTGAGTAATACTAATCTACATACTTACTCACCATTGCGTATGAATGATATGCCTGAGTTGGATATTGAATTTGTAGAAAGTGATGAGTTTCCTGTTGGTTTGGGTGAGCCTGGAGTGATAGCGATAGCGCCTGCCATCGGCAATGCTATTTTTCAAATAACAGGAGTTAGAGTGCGAGATCTTCCTATTAGCGCTGAAGCGTTAAAAGGTGCTTAAGCCATCGTTCATTATTACTTTACAGTAATGGCGATAAGTAAACTAACCTTTATTCGTTGATATATTAAAGCCCTTAGTGTCGCTAATACGCACTAAGGGCTTTTTTTATGAAAGGTCATAAAGGTTAAGCAAGTCACAGCAGACTATTGCACTATAAAGGGTTTATTTCTCAGCGAGATTACAGAGTAGCTACATGCATAATATTAAACTCTCGCGTTTTGATAAAAAGTAATCTATAACTAAAAATAAAATAAAATAAAATATTAAATCCTTATTATCATTATGTTATGGAATTTTTTGAGGTCGATTAAATGCAACGAATGGGTTCAATTACAAAGTATTTAGCATTTTTATTTGGTGTACTTATTAGTTTAATGATCATATTTTTCATATATTCCTACATCTTAAAAAGTCAGCTTTTTGAACAGGGAGAGAATATACTTGCCGATTTAGTTCATACCACAGAGCAAGGATATAGTGTTTTAGCGTCATTAAATAACAAAGGTTTTTCTAACTGCTCCACTGAAAACTTATTGGCGATGCGAAAATATCAATTTGAATCGAACGATATTAAAGATATTGGTTTCCTTAGCAATGATTTATTAACCTGTACAACGGGTATCGGCCTCTTAACGAAACCTATAAAAGAAACCTCACCTAATCTGATAATCGACGGCCATAAGTTTTGGTTTAATCATAAATTGATTACCTTTGATAGAACACTCCAAGGTATTGTTATACGTAAGGATAAGTACAATATAGTCGCGTCGTTCAAAGGGCTTTTATATGAACACAGAAAATTTAAAGAGTATGAGTTATTAGCTGTTAAGGGTAATGAAATAACACACCTTTTCGGAATACAGGGTCTTTATCAACAAAAAGCAAAAACGGGTAAGCCTCATTTCAGTACGGGACTGTTATTACACTCTTTAGAATTATGTGCCCCTAAAGGGATAATATGTGTGGTTATTCAGCAGAAAAACTTTTCAGAATTTCAAGTTGGTTCTGTTTTATTAATTTTAATGTTTATATCTTTAGTCTCAGGCGTTGCTACTTTGCATGCTTATCAATCGATTTACAGTTACATCTATAGTACGAAAAGAAGAATAAAATTAGGCTTATCTTTTAAAGGCATTAAACCTCATTATCAGCCTATAATTGAACTAAAAACAGGGAGAGTTATGGGGTGTGAGCTACTTGCGCGATTTGAAGATCATATTGGTCCCATTTACCCTGATCAATTTATTTCTGTCGTGAGTGAATTAGACATGTCTTGGCTTATGACGGAACATCTTATTTTACAAGCAATACATGATTTTAAAGAGATTAAAGTGATTGATAAACCATTTTACCTCTCAATTAATGTTTTTCCAAAAGATATTAATAATGGCAATATTCTTAAAGGTGTTGAGCTGTTAAAAAATATAACGCCTAACTTGCAAATTTGCTTTGAGGTAACAGAAGACGAAGAGTTACATTATAGTAAGGTAGGAGATACATTAGAAAAACTTTCAAAAAGCCATATAAAAATATCTATCGATGACTTTGGTACAGGTTACTCTAATTTGTCTCAGTTAAAGTTGTTAGATATTGATACATTAAAAGTAGATAAGTCATTTATTGATGAAGTGGAAACAGGTTCTATTCGGTCAACATTAATCCCTAATATTGTTTCGATAGCAGAAAAATTAGAAGCAACTATTATTGCTGAAGGCATTGAAAATAGGTTGCAAGTTGATGAGTTATTGAAAATGGATATTGAACTTGGACAAGGTTGGTATTACGCAAAAGCTTTACCCTTTAAAGAGTTTAAATATTATTTACTCAGTAATAGTGATTACAAGTTTACTGAATAGCATAGGAGCATGAGCTTAATTTGACACAAATAGTGAAATTTCACTGTGACCCATTTACCATTCATGTATAAAAGTTTGAAGAAAGACAATTTTTTCCAATGCTCATTGATAAAGCCTCAGTAAATACTGGGGTAATGAATTTCTATTTTTTAAAAGTAGAAACTTTTTTCATTGTTAGCTATTGTTATTTAATACTTTTATTTTCCCTGGTGATTTATTGTAATTTCATCTTCAATGCAAAGATAACAGATTAATAGCAAACTGATCGTGAGAGCAGGACGCAAAGCTAGCATTCTACTGCAGATTAGGTAGTGGGGCTACCAAGGTTATTACGTATATTTATTTTCTACTATACGTTTCCCAGAGGGACTTTCTCTCGCGTTCTAACTTTCTTTTATGCGCTTTTCTTGTTTATTCAAATTTACGTGTAAATCATAAATGGATTTCTATTTTTTTATACTAAAACACTTGGTTTATTTACTTCATTATCAGCGTTTTAACGAAAGCAAACTTATTTATAAATACGTTTGCTTTGGTTAAAAAAATATAAGTTTTGCTGATGTACAAGAAGAATTGGATCAGCTCGACATATTAACAACACGTTTAAAATCTTCGATTTTTTATACTCAAGCTATATCGAGGCGGACCTGAAAAGTCCTTTTCATCAATTAATCCCCATAAAGCAACGTCAACATTAATTATGAAAACTCATCTCAATCAAGTGTTAGGATTAATAACTGATAATAAACTCGCCTTAATTAACTTCCCTGAAGAGTCTATTTTAAAGGGGTTACCTTTAATTTTACCGCCAAAGGAGTCGTGATAGAAATACTTGAGACCGTTTTCCCCTTCTGATGACGTTTATCAAGTATGTAAAGATTTATATCACCAAGGTTACCATTTAGTCTGAGATGACTTTGTTTATAAGCCTGAATGGAATTGTTTTTTCAATTTAATGAAACTGATTAAGTTGATACTCAAGCTACGCTACTTGATAAAATATCTCCATTAATTAAGAAGCTAAAAGCGAGAAAAAATCTTAATATTCTGGCCAAAAAGTCGAGCCTAAAGAATAATTTTTACAAGAAAAAAATTAGGTTTTAATTTTATCAAGGGTATTACTTTTGTCGACCTTAAATGTCAGAAAGTAATAAATAGATAGCCACCAACCCATTTTGTTAAGTTTGATTCAAGAATGCCTGAGAATAACATTGAATATTAAACGTATCACCAGTTATTTTGAGCGAGATGTAGGGCTTTCCTTTAAGTTATTTAAATTTATTAATTCTGGTATCTTACCGATAAGCCAAGAGATAAAAAGCGCATTAAGATATTTAGGCGAAGCCCAAACCAAGAAATTAATTCTACTTTTATTTGCTGGGTCGTTAGCTACAAAAGCCAAAATAATTAACTCGACTCGCTATTATTAGAGCAAGATTTTGTGAATTAATCGCAGAGAAAACGATACCTGAACATACAGAGGTGATTTTTCTGGTTGGGTTGTTTTCTTTGTTAGATGCAATGCTAGATGCACTACTTGATAAAATAGTGAATAGCTTATCGTTACCTGCTGAGGTAGTCTCAGCACTAACAAGCGAAAAATCCTCTACGTTAAAATATATTCTTAGCACGATTAGCTATTATGAAAAAGGCCGTTGGTATAACACTAAAAGAAATGCGGAAAGTATTAATGTTAATTATGAAGAATTAGCTGATTACTATCAAAATGGATTGGTGTTGGCATGTAAATATAATGACGAACCTGTGACAGATTTTGAGTAAACCGATTTGAATAAAGTCTATGATACTTTATGCCGCTTCTTAGATAGAAATAACCGTCACTATTGCCGTTAAACGGTTGGTTTTGGTCATCCATAATCCTTCCCTCCTAAGGCACCGCTTAGATACAATAATGGGCCTTAAATAATTATTTTTAATCATTAATTTATTTTATACACTGCTTCAACACCGCAATAAATGTCAGCGCCCGTTTTATCATACACAATACGTTGCTCTTGACAGGTGCTGGTAACATTATTTTTCCAAGTGATCACACCCAATAAAACACCGGCAGTAAACGGCTCTCCCTGAAATACATAATAATGGGCATCACTTGTTACGCCCTCTACTAAAATAGGCACCACCTGAGAGACTCTGTAGTGGTATTCACCAGCCATAAGCGCATCACCCTTGACGGTTGAAGGCCCGTCTCCCAAATCAATATATTTTAGTGCTGCGATCCAGTTGTTGGTAATGTTACCCCCCTAGACCAATAGACCGACTGGTATCACTATTTTTAATATTAGTCATAGCTCAAACCGCGCCCCGTGATTTGGTAAAAAATAACGGTAGACGAAGATGTACGAAGGACTATGCTATTTGAAAAGTTTAGTTTATTTATTATTATCTAAATCCCTTTACAACCTTACACTTTATTATCGTCAGCTCAAATATACATCTATAACGCCTGTAGTTTTGGCTCTTTACTCTGTTAGATATACATTATTTTGACACTTTTGTTAACCATAGATCAAGTTGTTATAATTACTTCATTACTTCATTACTTCATTACTTCACTTGGTGCTAAGTGGTCAAGTAATACTCCCCCTCAGTTTTTTAGCTTAACTCAAACCTTCTTTCTAATTCATTTAGGCTTATCCCTTCGTTATATATGTAAAATTAGCACCTACATATGATGAGATTCGTAAATTAATATTTTAAGTAAAACTTGTCAAAATTGAGTGAGAGTGATTGTAATAAACGTTATAATTTTTTAACAAAATAAAGTTTAGTACTTACCTATATTTACCTATATTTACGTAAATTCGAGGGTTTGAGAATGAGTCCCAGAATAAAATTTCTTTGTAATTAAAAGCAACCTACTCCATGTGCTTAATTTTTAATGCGCCATAGTGTATTAATAGTAATGAAAGTTAAAATAACTCGTTATATAAACATCATGTTTTTATAAGTAAATATTAAGTTAGCACGGTGTACTCTATCAACATGCTCTTTAACACCTGTCATTTACTTATCTTATCTTGACGTTAATGTGTGTAACGCATTATTTCTTTAGGGATTAATTGTAACGGTATGACTTTATCTGCAGCGCCTAAAGCAATCGCCTCTTTAGGCATACCAAAGACCACACAAGATTGCTCATCTTGGGCAATAGTCACAGCACCCACCTCTTGCATTTCTTTTAATCCACGTGCGCCATCATCTCCCATGCCTGTCATGATAAAACCAACAGCATTTTTCCCTGCAAACTTAGCAACAGAACGAAATAACACATCAACCGATGGTTTATGACGATTAACCTGAGGCCCGTCAATAACTTGCACATGGTATTGTGAACCATTGCGTTTTAGTAACATATGTTTACCACCAGGTGCAATGAGGGCTAATCCAGGTAATACACGGTCATTGTTTTTTGCTTCTCTTACATTAATATCACACAATGAATCAAGCCTTTGTGCAAAGAGTGCCGTAAATTTTTCTGGCATATGTTGTACTATTACCATTCCTGGTGCTGTGCTAGGAAGTGCTGTCAGTACTAACTCTAATGCCTGTGTACCTCCTGTTGAGGTACCTATAGCAACAACATGTTCCGTTGTTTTACTCATGGCTTGGTCTGTTCGCTTCGATATTACATCGGCATTAAACTTTGGCTTTATGGCGGCTGTGCGTAAATTACTTACATTAGCATGTGCGGCCGATTTTACGGCTTGAATAATATTTTTTGCGGACTCTTCCAAAAAAGCTTTAACACCAGACTGGGGTTTAGTGACAACACACACGGCTCCAGCGTCCAGTGCCTGCATGGTGGTTTCAGCGCCTTGTTCAGTTAAAGAGGAGCAAATTACCACGGGCGTTGGATGTTCAGTCATTATTTTTCTCAAAAATGAAATACCATCCATACGTGGCATTTCAACGTCGAGCACAATTACGTCTGGCCACTGCTTTGCCATTCGATTCATCGCAAATAGTGGGTCCGAGGCAGCACCTATAACATTTATATTAGGATCACTTGACAAGACGACCTGTAAAACTTGACGTACGACTGCAGAATCATCGACCAATAATACGTTTATCTTAGACATCTTGCATCCCTCCTTTATCAAGCGATATTTGACCACGTTTGACCCATACGTCACCCGTATCAAGTTCTAGATGAATCTTTCGATAATTAGTGCCCCCAACATCGGTTGTTTTTATTTTAAATCCATGATTAGCGAGTAAGTCTATGCCAGCAGCGATGTTGTTTTGAGCAACATTTATGCCGACATTTGTGGGTTGTAAGCAGGCAAACATATTGCCACCACCAAATAATTTTACTTCATACTCATCAGGAGAGCTTTCAGTTGATTTTAGGTGTTCCATAAAAAGTGCCAAAGCATCATCTGCAAAATGTCCATAACTGAGCTGTTTGTTTTCACCACGAACGGGTAAAAGGTAGTGACACATTCCACCAATAAGCTTTAATGGATGCCACAACGTTATGGCGATACAAGAGCCTAATAACGTATAAATGGTAGTGTTGGCATCACCAAAATAAAATTCTCCCGGTGCTAGCGTGACCTCTACTGTGTTATCACCCGCATCAGGGCTTTCATCCCTTGTTGGGGAAATTAACGGTAATAAACTCGTGTGCTGCATTAAGTCCTTATTTAACATATTTTTTCATATACTGATGGCGCTACTACTCTTAAGTCGTTTGTTATGCCATTAAGGCTCTCTGAATGTCCAACAATTAAAAAACCGCCAGGTTTTAATTGTTTACATAAATTATCAACGACTTGCTTTTTAGTTGGTATGTCAAAATAGATCAAGACATTACGCAAAAATATTACGTCAAAACTGCCCAAACGTGTCAGGTCAGATTTTAGGTTAGCGTGCACAAACCCTACGCGTGAACGTAGTTCGTTGGCAATAATAAAAGTACCATCTTGGTTGCCAATACCCTTAAGGCAATATTTTTTTAAATAAGTACTTGGGATGTTGTCTATTCGCTCAATGGGATATTGTGCCAGTCGAGCCTTGTCAATCACTTCAGTACAAATATCTGTCCCCACTATTGCCCACTCATTGACTAAGCAGTGTGCAGACAGAACCATAGATAACGTATATGCTTCTTCTCCACTAGAACTTGCTGCGCTCCATATACGTCGTGCGCCTGTTTTCCAT
This sequence comes from Colwellia sp. MB02u-14, assembly GCF_014076915.1. NCBI lineage: Bacteria > Pseudomonadati > Pseudomonadota > Gammaproteobacteria > Alteromonadales > Colwelliaceae > Colwellia > Colwellia sp. MB02u-14. The sequence continues at coordinate 414,835 of NZ_JACGUX010000079.1, read as the reverse complement.
TTCGGGAGTATCACCTCACGCAAAAAATCAAAATGCTTCGACTCTCTGAAAAAGTAGGTTTCATTAGTGGTTAACAGATCAATCGCAATTTGCCGTTCACCATTATCCTCCTTTTTTAAGAGTTGAAAGTAATCTGCATAGCTTGCTAAGCCATAATGCCTTAGGCGCTTAGCAAGCCGTCCAGTGACGAGAGCTTTTTTTGCCCCCGTCATATTGATCCCTACTATGTCATAGAGCATTTTTTGAAACAGCGTAAATTCGCTATCATCCATGACAATATGATCAATACTTTGTTCAGTCATTATCTTTCCAAAGCCGGTGATTCGGTATTTTGATTTAGCATGCCTAATTCATCGACTGAGAGAACGTTATCTACATTTAATATAATCACAAAGTCACCGTCTACCTTACCCATACCATGGATAAAATCCGTGCGTATTTTAGCGCCCAATGCAGGAGGGGGTTCAATTTCATTAGCCGGAATTTCTAATACAGCTGAGACTGCATCTACCATTACCCCTATAACATGGCAGTCATCATCCGTAGTGACTTCGATGATCACGATACAAGTACGCTTTGTTACCTCGCTCCGATTACTGCTAAAGCGCGCAATTAAATCAATTACGGGTACTACGGCGCCGCGCAGGTTGATAACCCCGCGCACGAACGCTGGCATCATAGGCACGGTGGTCAAGTTGCCGTATTCTAATATCTCTTTGATATTAAGAATACCGATAGCAAACATTTCATTACTAAGTTTGAACGTTAGAAATTGATCATCATCTTCAGTTTTGTTGAGTGTTAACTCATTTTCTTTAAACGTTTCAATTTTTGATAAAGTCATAATGTCTCCTAGAATCGAACAAATTCTGAGTCGCCAACCGCTTTAGGTAAGTAATCATCATTGTCTTTAACCACCGTCATTTTTGGTGTGGTCTTTTTCATTGATGTGACTGATGAATTACCGGCACTAGGCAGTGAAAAGAAATTCATGGTTTCCTGTAACTGCTCAGCCTGACCACTCATTTCTTCAGCAGTAGCTGCAAGCTCTTCAGACGTTGAAGCGCTTTGCTGAGTTATTTTATTGAGTTGTTCCATGGCGTTGTTTATTTGTGAGGCTCCAGAAGATTGCTCTTCTGACGCCGCGCTAATTTCCTGAACCAAGTCAGATGTTTTTGAGATAGACGGTACTATATCATCCAATAATTTTCCTGCTTTTTCTGCAGTACCTACACTGTTTTGGGCTAACTCACCTATTTCTTGTGCGGCTATTTGACTGCGTTCTGCCAACTTACGTACTTCTGCTGCGACTACCGCAAATCCCTTGCCATGTTCGCCGGCTCGAGCTGCTTCAATTGCGGCATTAAGTGCCAATAGGTTAGTTTGATAGGCAATATCATCAATGATACTGATTTTCCCTGCAATACTATTCATAGCGACTACTGTGGCTTTAACCGAAGCGCCACCTTCACCAGCTTCTTTCGCTGCTTTTGTTGACATGGCATTCGTTACTTTAGCATTTTCAGTATTTTGATTAATAGACGCTGACATTTGCTCTACCGAAGCCGACGTTTCTTCAACACTGGCGGCTTGTTCGCTGGTGCTTTGGCTGATACTTTGTGCCGTTGCCGACACTTGCTCTGAAGCAGAGGTTAAATTTTCTGTGGCAGATCTGACATCAGTGATCGTTGTTGTTAGCCTGTTAGCCATAGATTTCATCGCGGACAAAAGTTGACCTGTTTCATCTTTACTATTAATTTCTATGTCGACGGTAAGATCTCCCTCAGCAAGAAGATTTGCAACGGCAACAGCTTGAACAAGTGGTGTGGTAATAGCGCGTGAAATAAAGAACCCTAAAATGATACCAATAATGACACCACCGACAGAAAAACTGATCATTAATACTCGACTATTGTCATACAGATTAGAGGTGAATTGTGAGGCATCTGCGGCATTGGTTTCTTTCACTTCTGACAGTTCAGTCAGTAAGTCGTCTACTGTGTTAGCGATAACGCGTAAATCTGTTTGAATAAAGATGATTGACTGCCTGTCATTATTCACGAGCGTTTCTGAATTAATGATTTTTTTTACCTTTATTAGGGCAACTTTATATTCCCCCCACTCTCGAGAGAAAGCGTTAAGTAATTGTTTACCTTCTTCGGTGGTAAATTGCGACCTAGCTTTATCAAAGCTCGCTTGAACGGCATCGGCATTAATAGATGTTTGCGTGATATACCTTTGTCTTTCCTCTTCTGTGGTCGCTAACACTGAATTTCGAAGCGAACGTGCCACACCCATCAAGTTGACATTGGCCTCTTTAATACGAGACAAACCCAGTAATTCTTTTTGATACAAGTCGTCAGCAGCGTCATTGAGTTCAGACATGTTGGAGACCCCAATAAAGCCAACCAGTCCAGTAATCATTGAGACGAGCAGAAATGCTCCAATTAATTTTATGCCAATTTTTTGATCTTTAAACATGTTAATACTCCGTTATTTATAATTTAGTTATTGTTTATTGTTATTTAAGATTAAGCCGTTATAGGTAAAATGTGAGGTTGATTGCTTATGGCTCCTTGTATTAAACCAGGAATATCGAGGATCAATGAAACATCGCCATTGCCCAGTACCGTAAAACCGCTGACGGCTCTAACATTATGAAAAATATCTCCTAGTGGCTTGATGACGGTTTGAAATTCGCCCATGAGCTCATCAACAACAATGCCTGCTTTATTACTGCCATATTTCACAACAACTATGTTTTGTCGTTTTCCTAAGCCTCCTTCTATGGCTAACAATGTTCGTAGGTTGATGAGTGGTAATACTTCGCCTCGTAAATTAATATAATCTTTGCTCGTGTCTAGTGAGTTATTCATCTCCTTTAATTCAATACATTCAATGACTAAATCAAGTGGAATGACAAAGGTGTCTGCGCTAACACCAATAAGGAAACCATCAATAATCGCTAAAGTGAGCGGTAAGCGCACTCTAAAGTTAGTACCTAGTCCAGGTTTACTGTCCAGCTCTATAGCACCGCGTAGTTCAGTAATATTACGTTTAACGACATCCATACCCACGCCGCGCCCAGAGATGTTGGTTACTTCATTCGCGGTTGAAAAACCGGGTTCAAAGATTAAGTTATATATATCACTATCTTCTAGTTGTTGGCCTTCCTGCACTAAACCCTTATCTATCGCTTTATTGAGTATTCGCTGCTTATCCAGCCCAGCTCCATCGTCGTTGACTTCAATAATGATGCAGCCAGAGTCATGGTATGCATTGAGTTTGATTAAGCCCGTCGCTGATTTCCCGTTTGCTTGTCGAGTATCAATATTTTCAATGCCATGATCTATGGAGTTGCGTACCAAATGCATTAATGGGTCACTAATTTTTTCGACCACCGTTTTATCAAGCTCAGTATCAGCGCCAGTAATTATCAGTTCAATATCTTTACCGAGTTCTTTTGACATATCATGTACCACTCGTTTAAAGCGAGTAAAAGTAGCACCAATGGGTATCATTCGCAGACACAAGGCACTGTCTCTTACTTCTTCAACTAGAGTGGTTAATGTCGATACAGACTCAATTAACATTGTGTTTTCAGTCGTTTGCGCATTAAGTGCGGTACCCGCACTGGCAATGACCAATTCTCCCACTAAGTTAATCAGTAGGTCGAGCTTAGCGGAGTCGACTCTTACCGAGGCAGCATCTCTAGATTTATCACTACGGATCTGTGTTTGTTTTACAATGGCAGCATCTATTACTGGTTGATAAGACATTCGTTGCTCAACAAGAATATCGCCCAGTGGTTTCTCTATCGAAGTCATATGTAAACTGTATTGTGTGCTAAGTGCATCGTTTAATTCAGTTTGTGTGATTGCTCCTGCATGCACTAATATTTCACCAATACGCTCATCATCATCACTCGAGTCAATAAGCGCGATATAATCTGACACTTTGCTGTTCGGTGGCAAAATCGCAATATGGCTACCCTCTTTAAAAAATTCAAAGGCATCATCAATTGTTTGTTTATCTGATGTTGTTTTAAAGATAATTTCAAAACGTAGATATAAACTTTCTGGATCCATCTCGGCATTTTGTGGAATAGCATCACCAAGCGTAGTGATACTGATAACTTCACCAAGTGTTTCCAAATAATGCAACATTGACAGGGGTTCCATACCATTACGTAATGTGTCAATAGAAAGTTGTAACGAGATATGCCAATTGTCATTTTTAGCGTGTTCGCTATCAATGCGTTCAGTGTCAGTATCTGGCAATGGCACCATGTCTTTTTTTACATTGCTATCTTCATCTGGGCCATTCAATATTGATAATTTTGATATCAAAGCACTGCCATTCTTGACGAGTAAATCATCGAGTGGATCTTGTGTTTCGGCTATTTGTACTAATAGCCGAATATGATCGCCACAAGCTAGAAGTAGCTCAACAAGTTCAGCCGTAATATTTGTATTACCCTCACGTAATTTATCTAAGAAATTCTCTACAACATGGGTGAAATTTACGATCTCATCAAGCCCAAACATACCAGCAGAGCCTTTGATGGTATGGGCTATTCTAAAAATAGAATTTAGCTTATCATGGTCAACATTGTTGTGTTCAAGATGTAATAATATTGTTTCTAATTCATCGAGTCCCTCACGTGACTCATCTAAAAATGTTGGTAATACCACACTCAAATCAAGCTCCATGTAAATCTCCTTTTCTATTGGTCAGTAAAACTGGGTCGTTAAAATACGAAACCAAGCCAAGAAATTCGAAGGCGTCAAGCACGGCATTACTATGTTGTACTAATGATAAACGCAGATTATTATTGTTACGTTCTTGTTTAATCAACATTAATAACTGGATGCCTGCGCTATCAATTTCTGATACCCCATCAAGGTTAATTTCCATATCTCGCTTGTCGTCTATTAGCTTATCTAACAAAGTCTTAAGCTCGGCTGCACTGTAGATGTTCATCTCATTTATGATTGATATACTGATAAGATTTTTATTATCTTCATATTTCAACATGATCAGTCCTTTTTATTTTTATGGCAGTATAAGTTTGGCTACGGCCGACAACATCTGTTGGGGTTGAAACGGCTTAACTATCCAAGCTTTAGCACCAGCAGCTTGTGCCTCTCTTTTTTTCCCTTCTTGTGATTCAGTCGTCAACATTATTACGGGCGTAAATTTGTAAGATGGATTTTTCTTTAATTCTTTTACAAAGCTAATGCCATCCATGTTGGGCATATTTATATCACTGATAATAAGATGGATTTTTGACCCTGATAGTTTAGAAAGGGCGTCAATACCATCACAAGCTTCGATTACATCGTAATTTTGACTTTTTAGTGCCATGATGACCAACTGCCTTAAAGAGGTTGAGTCATCCACTATCATTATTTTTTTCGCCACGATCTACTCCTAATTAAAAAATATTGATTTACCCCCGTATTAATTTTTATTAATACGGGGATAAATCGTACTATTACTACGATGCTGTGGTTTGCTGTGGTTTGCTGTGATTTGCTGTGATTTGCTGTGATTTAATTCTGTTTGACTAAGCTTCGTAATGTAGAGAAAAATCGATGCTTATATTGAGCACTGTCGTTATTTGTATTGCCATTCGAGATGGCTATATAGTGAGTAAATCTTTTATCATCCATTTCCCATACTTCCTTTTACTATCAATTGTAAATATTAAGGTGATTTAACCCTTACACGCAAATGTTAGATCAAATAATTATAACTTATACGTATAACACATATTGACGGTTCACTTTTTTATAAAAATTTTGTAAGTAATTTAATATCAATATAAAAGATTACATTTTTGCCTTTATTTACTTAGAAAAATGTAATTTCTTCAGGTTCACTATTGCTTGTATCAACACCTAAATGGTTATCATATTGCTCAGGCATGGTATAACTTTTTTCCATTTTATGAAGCCAATCTTTGACATCAATAAAAGTATGCCACTGCTCTTCATTAAGCGAAGCCACTAAGCTTCCAACATCTTGTTCCACTTGGCTGAGTATTTGGCTAACCCTATCTTGGAATTGTAAGGAAACTAATACTCGACTGATTTCCTTATGCATGTTTTGCTGTTCTATGCTTAATTGAGTTGCTGTTAATTCAACCTGCTCTGCTGAATCAGCGATGTGATTCATACTTCCCTTAATTGCAATTTCTGTTTCTTGCATAGCAATATCGTCTTGCTTAGAGTAATCATCTGTAGCGTCTAACGTATGATTAATTGTCTCGTTAACGAGAGCAACGCGTCGTTGAATGTTATTACCTGCATCTCCGGATTTTTGTGCTAACTCGCGCACTGCTTCTGCAACTACGGCAAAACCTCTGCCGGCTTCACCAGCACGTGCGGCTTCTATAGAGGCATTAAGTGCTAACAAGTTCGTTTGATCTGCTAAACTGGAAACGATTGTTGCCATGCTGTTTAATTCTTTGGTAATGCCCTTTAGCTGAGACATGCCACTGAGCATAGTTTCTTTGCTCTCCATGGTTTTACGTTGTGACTCCAACACTTCTGCCAATTCCGTCTGACTATTTTGGATAACTTGCATCAGAGAAATTTTATTTTGGTTTGTTTCTGAACCAATAGTTTGCGTTGATACATGCATTGCGTTTTCCATTCCGCTAATCAGATTTGAAAACTGGTGACAAAGTTTTCCTATTTCTTGTTCTGAGTGTATTCTGGCTGTGTTGATATGCTTTTGCCAAAGCGGTAAAGCACTTTGACAAAGAGTGTGAATTGCGTTTTCCCTGTTGTTTGATTCTATTGTCTGCTGAACGGCATGCTGCTCGTTACATTCAATAATCGACAGACGAATAGCTTCTTTATGTTTGATTATTATTTGCTTGTCAATGTACCAAGCAAGTAATAATAACATTACACTCGCTATTACCTTGTATAAAATGGAACCATCACTAAATTGTAAAAGGACGATACAAGTGAGTGCTAAAAAAATACTACTGAAAATCCGTTTAATAATTTTTCCCCTATTATCTGTAAAATTTTAATGTTCTAAACATAAATAATCACGAAAGTATTCATTACTTATATCTAAAATAAAATAGCTTATGCCAACATAAGTGCGAACTATCAACACTGAGTATGTGAAAATATCATCGAAGATAACTACCGGGTGATAACGTTGATTGTATTAATTCTCAGCCAACACCTCTGTTATATTTCAACCTATCACTTGCATTATCCGTTTGTCAATGTCATAAAATATTAAATTAACGTTATGTAATATGTATGCTATTTGTTAATAATACGTCACATTTATTGTACATATGCTCTATTAATAGCAATGTTATGAGGTATACGTATCAAAAATAATAGCAGATCAATTTTTAAACACTTTATTTTGATTAATTTTATCAAGGTTTTATTACATCGTTATTACGCTATTAAACAAAGATAAAATAGCCTACAAGAGCTGATTATATTAATGAAAGAAAGGTTTATTAATAAGGTTTAAATATTACTTTAATAACGTAGTGAATTTTTACATTTAAGTGAATTTCATGGATGTTAATTAAATAAAATTTATTATAGTGATTAGATGTTTATTTAATAAATAGGCTTATGGAGTTAATTTAGGACCATATGTAAAAACATACTTTTTTTGACGTGAGTAGTTTGGTCTCTTCAGCTCTTTAATTTTCGCTTAAGTAGTTGGGAAAACTATGGAAGTAGGCAAAATTTATCGCTTTGGTAGCTATTTTTTACGGTGTCTTTTTCTTGGGGAGTACTGATTGTTTTGTTTTCCCCAGCCATGGACCAGCGGAGGAGGGACTAAGTGTACTTTGAATTTTTAACTTGAAAGTAATTCGTTGAAAACAAAAAGTGGTGGCCCCTCCCTGACTTGAACAGGGGACCTGTCGATTATGAGTCGAATGCTCTAACCAACTGAGCTAAGGGGCCATCTTTTTATCCGCTTTAAATTGAGACTTCAACTTAAAGCGGCGTGAAGTATAAGCATTTTTTATTTTGTTGTCACTAGCGTATTTTTAAAAAATGCTAAATTTTACATCGTTCGCTTAATTATTAGGCGATATGGGTGATTTTATATCACCATTGCCTAGCTACTATTTATTGATAATGACTTTTCTCTTGGTTAATAAAGATAATGAAAGGATTGTTAACCATAATATTGTGCCGCCACTACTTTTTGTATTGGGGGTTGGTGTTATTACAACGGGGGCGACTACTGAAACAATAACACTTCCTGTACTTGATGCACCTCTGAAATCAGTGGCGGTGAGTTTAAATGTTAACGCAGTAGAAGTATTTGGGGCCGTAAAGCTTGCTGATAACATATCAGCGTTAGTTATCGATACGGCTGAGCCTGCTGTTTGCTCCCATAAGTAGGTCATACTGTCGCTTTCTGCATCTACGGCTTGAGCCGTTAACGTTACACCTTGATTAGTATTTACTTCAAAATTCTCTCTTAGAGTAACTACAGGTGCTGTATTTTTATCATCATCAGCAATCGTGAATATGATTTCTGCATTGCCACCTAATCGACTATTATCTATGCTTGATAAGGTTAAGGTGAACGTTTCATCATCTTCTTCTTCCATATCATCAATAATGGTTAATATAATTTTTTTAGTATCACTTTCACCTTCGCCCCAAGATACTTGCCCCGATACATCAATGATATCGCTACCAATAATCGCTTGTCCTGAAGTCAGTTGATATTGGAATGAGATACTGCCCGATGTGCTACCCATTCGGTTAATGTTTACGGCGTATTCACCAACATTCTCTGCGATTGTTTGTTCGTCGAATTCAAAGCTTCCCGTTCCTTTATCTATTAACCCATTAATATTGATGGTGTTGTAACTGTTTGAGCCAAGTGTTGCACCATTAGTTGGATTATATAAACGTATAAAGAAAGACTCTGACAATTCGGTATTTGTTAGGTCATCTGCAATATCAATACTTATTGTCTTATTCGCATTGTCGTTTGCAGCCCAAGTGAGTGTGTTGTTTTCTACATCAAAGTCGGTACCTTTTTTAGCGCTACCTTGAATAACTTGGTAACTTACCGCAGTACTTTCTGTAATGTTTGAACCATTACGTTGCACAATGAGGTTCAGTGTTGTTCCTTGAGCAATTTTCGTGCTTTTACTGGTAAAGCTGAACATTCCTTTCGTTGAAGCTTTAGCGTTATCTTTTAGTACATACAGACCACTGTTAATATCGCTAACAAGAATATTTCCTGACGGTAAAAATGGATACACGCCCCATGCACCATTAAAGCTCGCTGAGTTACTCGGTGTGAAAGTATCAAAGAACCCAACTTCAGTAGGCGTTGTTGGATCTGTAATGTCTAAAATGGTTAAGCCACGTTCGTAGTTAGACATATAGTATCTATTACCTCGAACAAAACCATTGTGATCAATCGCTTGTGTGGGGCCGGTCCATTGGCCAACCTGTGTTGGGTTCGTTAGATCCCCAATTGAAAATATTCTAACGGTGGTGTTTAATCCACCACGAAATTCATCAAACTCGTCATGTAATAAAATGAACTGCTTATCTTCAGTGCCCCAGCCAGAATGTACATATTTATTGTTCAAAGCTACATCGTTATATTCAGCTGTACCTAACTGGGCTGAGTTGTTTGGATCGGTTATATTCCATAACTTCATAACATCTTCATTAAAATCAATGAAAATAGTACAACTACCAGATGTTAAACCACAATCATTAAGTGCACGTTGGTCATCTATAACGAGAGAGGCCCCATCATGGGTGTAGCCAATACCAAAATTGTTAGCAGCAACGTTGACTAATGTTTTTGGGTTTTCTAATGAATAGCTTTGGAAAGCCCCACCTCTACTGTTTGTGCCAATAAGCTGTAGTGAAGCGGTTTGATCTGGAAGCGTTATATTAAGGGTATGATCAACATTAGTGATATAAACATTATGGGCTCTACTGACCACTTTATTCTTTTCAACTAAGGTTATTGAATGAGGAAGAGTGTTAAGGTCAATAATAGTCACATAGTCTGTTGGACCATTACGAACACCTTCGGTTGTAACATAAGCATAGGCTTGCCATAAATTGATAGTTTCATCAAAGTATTGGTAAACTTTTACATCTCTCCATTGAGATGTTACACCTGCAATAGTTCCTACTTCTACAGGAGTCATGGGGGCGGTTACATCAACTACAACGACACCATTGGTTACGCCCATAATAGCAAATTCATTACCCGTATTTAAATCGACATGTCCCCAAATGTCGTTGCCTTCAACAGGATCACTCGACATTGCAGTTAATGGGAGATGAGCGAGCAAATCAATGTTATTACAGTCAAAAATATCAGCTTTGCCATTAACACAAGGTTCATTTGCTTGGCTTTCACTGAGTTGATAATAACTTGCAAGTTTTTGTTTTAAATCTTTATCATTAGCAAAGGCTTTACCATCAGCAATAACGCGAAAACCGTTACTACGAAGCTCATCAACCATTTCAATTGGAATATTATGTAAAGTGGTCACATTTGACTGAGGGCTTTGTGATTGGTAATGATCAAATTGATTATAGCCTCCAACGACTGACACAAGAGCACTTTTTAAATAAAATAGTTCTTCGCTTGAAGTGATTGTAAAGTCGCCTGAAGCAACAAGTACGTTGTCACCCTTGTTTGCCTGGCTAACAGCATAAGCAATTGTTTTGCAGGGTCTAAGAACATTATCACAGCGGTCTTTATCTACGCCATTAATAGCAACAAATCTCGACTTATCATGCTCTGAATGAGCTAATGTATTTGAAGAGAGTAAAAAATAGGATATTGAAATAATTGCAATGCTAAGAGGTAATGATATTTTAGCCATAATGTGCTCGTTTTTTATTTAGCTGTTCAATATTTGATGGCTTTACCATAGCAAGTTAACGTACAATTTAAAACTGACTCGTTAACATTACCTTAACTTCATGTAAATATTACTTTGCATTCAACGATTAAGCCTTATTCAAATGAACCGTTATATATTAAAATTTTTTTTATCTATCACACCTATTTTTGGGTTAAGTATAACCTTACTTTCAGGATGTTTTCAAAAGGCGAACCCCACAAAAATTACCTTTCAAGCTTTTTATAAAAATACTGCCATCAACTGTGCGAGTAGTTTTTCTGATGTTCATGAATTAAAAAGTAGCGAACCACAACAGTGGCAATATCAGCAGTTACAGTTTTTTATCCATGGCGTTGAGGTGAATACCAGCAGTAATGGTTGGCAGCCTTGGCTGATGACAACAAATGCAAATCAAGCAGACAATGTCGCTTTATTGGGAGAGGTATGTGATAGAAAAAATAGCAAAGGTTATTGGCAACTCGAATTAATACCCTTAGATGAAGCGGTTGTTGTTACTGATATTCGTTTTACTTTAGGTGTACCATTTGCACTTAATCACCTGAATCCATTAACCCAACCTAGTCCATTAAATGAGGCTTCAATGTTTTGGGGATGGCAAGGGGGGCATAAATTTATGCGGGCCGAGTTAGTCTCTCAAAACGATGACTGGCTATTTCACCTAGGCTCTACCGGTTGTAAAGCATTAAGCCCTGTACGTGCACCAAAAAATGAATGTTTGTATCCTAATCGCGTGTCTGTTTCTTTACCTTTTACCTTGGAAAATTCTACCATTGAATTTAATTTAGCGTTGTTAGTGCGAGATGTTAGGTTAGCACGCAAAAATAGTTGTCAATCGGCAGCCGACGAAGAAAGCTGTAAAATGTTATTTAAAAATTTAGGTTTGGGAGCGAATACTAGTAATGAATCGTTGTTATTTAAGACAAAAAATAATGAATAATGGGCTTCTACATCGGGTTAAATTAACACTTCAGTGCTTATTCACTTTTGGCATTTTTTTGGTTTTGCAATCATGTAGTGAGAATAAGAAGCTAGAAAGTGATTATCAGTGGCCAATTATCGCGGGATTCCCTAAACCACAAGTGCCGCAAGATAACCCGATGACCCAAGCAAAAGTTAATTTAGGTAAACAACTCTTTTTTGATAAAAGTTTATCTGCCAATCAACAACAAGCTTGCGCCAGTTGTCATCATCAAGAATTTTCTTTTGGTGAAAATATCCCACACTCATTTGGTAGCACCGCACAACCACATCGACGTAATGCCTCTGCTTTAGTTAACATAGCGTACAACAAAACATTAACGTGGGCCCATGACGGTTTAACCTCTATTGAACAGCAAATACTATTACCTATGTTTGGTGAATCACCGGTTGAATTAGGTATAACTGGCCATGAAGATCAGGTTTTAGCGCGATTTAATACCAAGAGTTATCAGCGTTTATTCACTGAAGCCTTCCCAGAAAAAACCATAAGTTTCGATTTAATTGTTAAAGCATTAGCGAGTTACGTACGCAGTTTAATTTCTTTAGATTCGCCTTTTGATAGCTACGCATATTTGGCTAACGACAATGCTATATCCGCAGAAGCTTTACGAGGGATGAATCTGTTTTTCTCAGAAAGGCTCGAGTGTCATCATTGTCATGGTGGATTTAATTTTACGCAGTCTACCAGCCATGAAAAACAGCTAATTGATCGCAGACCTTTTCATAATACGGGTTTGTATAATGTAAGTAATAGTCACAAATCAGGTTACCCAAAAAATGATACAGGTTTAGCAGAAATTTCAACCTTAGCAAGGGACGATGGTCGGTTTAGAGCGCCCACTTTACGTAATATTGAAGTCAGTGCTCCCTATATGCATGATGGCAGTATGGCGAATTTATCCGACGTTATTGATTTTTATGCGGCAGGTGGAAGAAATATTACAACAGGAAAACATCAAGGAGATGGTCGAAAAAACCCATTAAAAAGTCAGTTTATCAAAGGATTTACTTTGACCACCGCAGAAAAAAACGATTTGCTGGCTTTCTTGAAAACACTCACGGACCAAACATTTTTATCTGATCCCAAGCATATTATTGTTGATAAGTAAGTCTTAAAACGTGAAGGTTAAACCTGCTGATAATTCACTTTGCACCCACATGTCGCTTGATATTGCGACTTCACAGGTATTGTTATCACAGAATATTGCATCTTTAGCGTCAATAAGTGTTGCATAGACTCTTGCACCTAAGCGAATAGCTACCTGTTCACTTAATTGTAATTTGCTATGAAACCCTAAATTAACCGACAGTTTGGTTTCATCATCAAGTTCTTTTGCATCAGGTGAAAAATGCGTAATACCAAAGCCACCAGAAAACCAGAAGGGTATTAAGGTGTTTGAAATGGGTACATTACCGCCGATGTGTAGGTAGCTTACTGACAGATCACTCGTATATGGTGTTAATAAGCTTGCAGGTATTAGTTCACTCTCATAGTGGCTGAACAGTAATTCTCCTTGGCGTTTATCATCATAAGGCCAAGCGACAATTACGCCAAAACTTGAACTTTCATCTATCTCAACTTCTAACGATTGGGGTTCACTCATATCATAAAAGTCACCTGCAACAGTAAAGTCCCCCCCTAAACGGTAACCTGCAAAGGGAGTTACTTCGATAGGCTCAGATTTAGACGCTAACGTCGGTAGTGTTAAAAATAAAGAAAGTAATAGAATGATAAAGCGCATTGAAAGTCCTTTTATAGAATATGGGTTAAGTCGAGTTAATTTCAGGTAAAAAAAATCCAGTAAGTCATTACTGGATTTTAAGTTATCATTTAAAAATGAAAGATTTATTCGCCGTCTAAGAAACTTTTGAGTTGTTCAGAGCGAGAAGGGTGACGTAGTTTACGCAACGCTTTTGCTTCAATTTGACGAATACGTTCACGTGTAACATCAAATTGTTTGCCTACTTCTTCTAAAGTATGGTCGGTATTCATATCGATACCAAAACGCATTCTTAGCACTTTAGCTTCACGAGCGGTTAAGCCAGCTAATACTTCGTGTGTAGCAAATTTCAAGTTTTCTGCAGTAGCAGAATCAACAGGTAGCTCACCGTTACCATCTTCAATGAAATCGCCTAAGTGTGAATCTTCGTCATCACCAATAGGGGTTTCCATTGAAATAGGCTCTTTAGCAATTTTTAATACCTTACGGATTTTATCTTCAGGCATTATCATACGTTCTGCTAATTCTTCAGGTGTTGGCTCGCGTCCCATTTCTTGTAACATTTGACGTGAAATACGATTCAATTTATTGATCGTTTCAATCATATGTACTGGGATACGAATCGTTCTGGCTTGGTCAGCAATTGAACGAGTGATCGCTTGACGGATCCACCACGTTGCATACGTTGAAAATTTGTAACCACGACGGTATTCAAATTTATCAACCGCTTTCATCAAACCAATGTTACCTTCTTGAATTAAATCTAAGAATTGTAAACCACGGTTGGTGTATTTTTTCGCAATTGAAATAACAAGACGTAAGTTAGCTTCAACCATTTCTTTTTTCGCACGACGAGCCTTAGCTTCACCGATAGACATACGACGATTAATATCTTTAATACCGTGTACATTTAAGAACGTTTCTTTTTCTAATTGGTTTAATTTATAAATACAGCGTTCAACGTCTAGTTCAATATCAGACATTTTTGCTGAGTAAGCATGACCTGCAGCTTTATGTTCGTTAAACCAATCTTTAGAGGTTTCATTACCAGGGAATATCTTAATAAACGTTGTTTTAGGCATGCCCGCACCAACAACACAGTGCTTCATGATTAAACGTTCTTGAATACGTAATCTATCCATTACGCTACGCATGTTTTTAACCAGCTTATCAAAAAGTTTAGGTATTAAACGGAATTCTTTAAATACTTCAGCTAGATCATCAATTGCTGATTGTGCGTCTTTATGACCACGACCTTTTGCATCAATAACTTTGTTTGCTTTCTCATAGGCATTGCGAAGCAGTGTGAACTTTTCTTTAGCAAGCTCAGGACAAGGACCTGTATCTTCTTCTTCCTCGTCTTCATCATCAGCTTTGTCTTCATCACTTAGATCTTCTTTCGAGAGCTCTGAGCCAATATGAGTCGCTGCCGCTGGAATTTCTTCTTCTTCGGCATCAGGGTCTAAAAAGCCAACAATAATGTCAGTTAAGCGTACTTCTTCCGCTTCAAAGTTGTCCCACATATCGAGTAAGAAATTGATTGCCGGCGGATATTCAGCAACACTGCGCTGAACTTCTTTAATGCCTTCTTCAATACGCTTAGCGATTACAATTTCGCCTTTACGTGTTAATAGTTCAACCGTACCCATTTCACGCATGTACATGCGGACAGGATCTGTTGTTCTACCAATTTCGCTTTCAACCGTAGCAAGTGCTTGGGCTGCTGCCTCAGCAGCATCTTCATCAGTATTACCTTCTGTCATCATCAAAGTATCTTGATCTGGAGCAGTTTCGAATACTTGAATACCCATGTCGTTGATCATTCTAACGATGTCTTCAACTTGGTCTGAATCGATTATGTCTTGTGGAAGGTGATCGTTAACTTGTGCAAAAGTTAAGTAACCTTGCTCTTTACCTTTGGTAATGAGCTCTTTAAGTCTAGATTGTGGGGCTTGATTCATTGACGAGTGTCCACCTAAATTATGGCTATCAAAATGAAAACAGTAAGCCGGAAATTATAGCTAATTGCTTAGTATATTGCCAGCGTTAAACTAAGTTCAACTTATTTTTACTTGCTACGCACTTAACAAACTGTGCAATTCTTGTTTCTCACTTTTGCTTAAACCACTTTCATATTCTTTAGCAAGCAATTGCTCTGTGCGTTGTTCAATAAATTTGTTTAAAAAACTTTCTATTACATCAATAAACATTGATTCAGCATTTTCAGGTTCGACATAGTGCTGTAAGCACATCAACTTTGTTAATTGACTACCTTCAGTCGTCCCTCGAAAATGTTCAATCAATTGACCACTGTTAATATCTGAATTTTGTTTACATAGTACTAACAGACTATTTAGCAAGGGGATACCTGGCATATCGAGCTGTTGTAAAATGGTAATATCGGGTAACGCTCTAATGATATGGGGGTGCTCAAGTAATAATGCAATAGCAAGACGCAATGGTGTGATCTTACTTTGTTTTTTTACTGCACTCGCCTTATTTTTTTGGACATTTTTTTTACGTAATTCTTCTAAACGTTTTTCGTTACCACGTGCAAATTTATTGGCTAATTCAGTTAAAATTGAATCTTTCAACGTGCTGTCAGGAAGTTTATTTAAATAAGGCTGAAATAATTCAATCATTTTTGATTTACCTTCCAGCGTATTCATATTCACTTGCAAAGAAAGGTGATCAAATAGAAATACTGATAAAGGCGTGGCGTTATCTAAAATTTCTTCGAAAGCCTGTTGACCTTTTTCTCTAATTAATGAATCTGGGTCTTCGCCATCCGGTAAAAATACAAATTTTAAGCTAGTGCCGTCGTTAATTAAAGGAAGAGCATTTTCCATGGCTCGCCAAGCAGCATCTCGTCCTGCGCGGTCGCCATCATAACAACAAATAACCTCTTTAACGGTTCTAAATAATGTTTGGCATTGTTCTGGCGTTGTTGATGTACCAAGCGATGCAACAGCATAGTCAACCCCATGTTGTGCAAGGGCGACAACGTCCATATAGCCTTCAACAACGACTAAACGTGTTAATTGCTTATTGGCTTGTTTCGCTTCATATAAACCATATAATTCTTGGCCTTTATGATAAATACGTGTTTCTGGAGAGTTTAAATATTTTGGCGTACCATCACCCAAAACCCGTCCGCCGAAACCGATAACCCGTCCACGCTTGTCTCGAATAGGAAATTGAATTCGGCCTCTAAATCGATCATATGGACGGTTTTTATCTCCTTTAATCGCCATGCCTAAATCAACAAGCTGTTGCGTTGCTGAAGGATTTGTAGCAAAAATGTTCATCATGCCATCCCAAGCATCGCTGATATAACCAATACCAAAGCGCTTAACGACTTCACCGCTTAGTCCACGACCTTTTAGGTACTCGATGGCGGTATCTTTGTCTTGGGCAACTTTTAATTGTTGTTGATAAAAACGACTGATTTTTTCCATTAGCTCATAATCGTCTTGTTTTTGTTGATGTGCTTGTTGCTGTTGTTTAAGTTGTGCAGGACTATGGTTGTTTTTTTCGCGAGGCACTTCCATATTATAATGAGAAGCAAGTTCTTCAATCGCGTCAGGAAACTCTAAACGATCAAATTCCATTAAAAAAGAAATGGCATTGCCATGTTCGCCACAACCAAAGCAATGATAAAACTGTTTATCTTGGCTAACGCTAAATGAAGGAGACTTTTCGGTATGAAAGGGGCAGCAAGCTTGATAATTTTTACCTGCTTTTTTTAAGGGAACCCGAGAATCGATCAATTCGACAATATCAGCGCGAGCCAATAAGTCATCTATAAATTGTCGAGGGATCATACCAGTCATTACTACTTTATCTTTGGTTGTTTGTGCGATGTTTATTTTAAACTGAATTTACCTGATGGGGTAGGTGTTTTTTAGTTTCTCGTTAAGATGAAACGTTAAGTGAGCTTTATATAAACAAAAAAGCCGTGAAATAAATTCACGGCTTTAAAATATTTTTCTATAAGATTAAGTGAGTAAGCTTTTGTTACAACCCTTTATGCGTTTAATGTATTGCGAACTTGGCCACTTACGGCCCCTAAGTCTGCTTTACCTTGCATTAAAGGTTTTAATACCGCCATTACTTTACCCATGTCAGCCATTGAAGCTGCACCGGTATCGGCAATAGTTTTCGTAATTAACTGACTAACTTCTTCGCTTGAAAGAGGTTGCGGAAGAAAAAATCCTAACGCGGTTACTTCTTCAGCTTCTTTAGCCGCTAATTCATCTCGACCACCCTCAGTAAACATCTTGATTGACTCTTTACGCTGTTTAACCATTTTGGTTAAAAGCGCAATGACGTTCTCATCAGTTGCTTCGAGGTTATGATCGATTTCGGCTTGTTTAACAGCTGATATAGCCATGCGAATAACACCAAGACGACATTTGTCTTTAGCACGCATAGCAACTTTCATTTCATCTCTGAGTTGATTTATTAAACTCATATATTACTCGATAGTCTTAAATACTACTAAGGTATCTTAGTACATGCGAACGCGGCGAGCGTTTTCACGAGAAACTTTTTTAGCGGCACGTTTAACTGCTGCAGCTTTCTTACGTTTACGTTCCCAAGTAGGCTTTTCGTAAGATTCGCGACGGCGAACTTCTGAAAGGATCCCTGCTTTTTCACATGAACGTTTAAAACGACGTAATGCAACGTCAAATGGTTCGTTTTCTCTAACTTTAATTACTGGCATGTATAACCTTAGTATGTATCTATATGATTGGTGTATTGCTTAAACATTATTGCTTCGCAAACACCCACTCTATCAAAATTGGGTGACGTATTTTAAAGCTAACCACTAGTTAAAGTAAAGTGTAATATTTTCTAAAACTAAAATTAGTTAATTTAATACTGGTTTTATTATATATCTGCTCATTTTAAATAGCTAAAATGAATAAAAACTTCGTTTACCTTTATCTGTTTTTTCATAAAAAAGTAGATCAAAACCTTAATCAAATGGGTATAATACTTACATAGGGGGCGTTAAAATCGCTCGATAAAATGAAAGTAAACGTTATTTAGATTTTTAGGTTAAGGGTATTATGCGAATTTTAGGTATAGAAACATCTTGCGATGAAACAGGCATTGCTATTTATGACGACGGCGAAGGTGATTTACCCGAAGGTATCGTTGCGCATCGTTTATATAGCCAAATTGCTGTTCATGCTGACTATGGCGGCGTCGTTCCTGAATTAGCGTCACGAGATCATGTCCGTAAAACTATCCCACTAATTAAAGAAGTCTTAAAAGAGGCAAATTTAACTCCTGCTGATTTAGACGGTGTTGCTTATACTGCAGGGCCTGGGTTAGTTGGGGCTTTATTAGTTGGCTGTTCAATTGGCAGAAGTTTAGCCTATGGTTGGGGTCTACCTGCCGTGCCTGTTCATCATATGGAAGGGCATTTATTGGCACCCATGTTAGAAGAAAATGTACCCGAATTTCCTTTTGTTGCTTTGCTCGTTTCTGGTGGACATACCATGCTCGTGCGTGTTGACGGTATTGGTCAATATGAAATGTTAGGTGAATCGGTTGATGATGCCGCCGGTGAAGCATTCGATAAAACCGCAAAACTACTCGGGCTTGACTACCCAGGTGGACCAGCGTTGTCTAAAATGGCTGAAAAAGGCACCCAAGGACGTTTCAAGTTACCACGCCCTATGACCGACCGTCCTGGTTTAGATTTTAGTTTTAGTGGTTTAAAAACAGCTGCCGGTACGGTTATTCGCAAAGAAATAGCGTTACAAAAAGCACAAGGCAATGATGGTATGGATGAGCAAACCCATGCTGATGTTGCTTATGCATTCCAAGAAGCGGTTGTTGATACGTTAGTAATAAAATGTCGCCGAGCTTTGCAGCAATGTGAGTTAAAGCGCTTAGTGATTGCTGGTGGCGTTAGTGCCAACACGTCTCTTCGAGAAAAATTAGGGCAAATCACTAAGCAGCTTGGCGGCGAAGTTTTTTATCCACGTCCTGAGTTTTGTACAGATAACGGTGCGATGATCGCTTATGCAGGTTTACAACGTTTAAAAGCCGGAACTGACGCAGATTTATCGTTTAAAGCCACGCCTCGTTGGCCATTAGATACTTTACCTGCTGTTTAAGTAACATTAACTAAATATAGTCACTCTTGGTTTTGTTGCCTGAGTGACCCTGCCTTTTGCATTCAGTAGTTGTACACGCCACTAATTTTGATTTTACAAGGTGGCTAAGCCGCGGTAGGACATTAGGGGAATGTAAGAGCAGTTACCGAAAGTAACCATGCGGTTCAACGAATGATTTACTGGGTTTTAGTAAAAGAAACCTTACTTTCATGTCCTTTAATTAAACGCCAAATATTATCTTTGTGGCGAAATATAATTAACACCGATAACATCATGACCGGATACATATATAAAGGTTTTAGTAGCCAAATATAAAAAGGAGCCAGAGATACCGTAACAATCGCGGCTAAACTTGAATACCGCGTAAAATATATCACACTTACCCAAGTCAAAATTAGCAGGCCGCCTAAATCTAAACCAATAGGGAGTAAAACGCCAAGTGCCGTTGCAACCGCTTTCCCGCCTTTAAAGTTAAAAAATATCGGGTACATATGCCCCAAACAAGCAGCAAGTGCGATAAGTCCTAAATTAAGGGGGGCTAAGCCAAGGAAATATGCGCTCCACACCGGAATAGTCCCTTTGAGAACATCAAAGGTAAGTACCAATGCAGCGATATATTTATTACTTATGCGCAAAACATTGGTTGCGCCGGGGTTGTTTGAGCCTGCAGTTCGAGGGTCTGGTAGATTAAATAATTTACACAATAAAATAGCACTAGAAATCGAGCCGACTAAATAGGCAGCAATCATAATCATCAGTGTTATTAATAAAGCGCTAATAAAAAACCTCCTAGTACATTATTAAAATATATACGGTTTATCACAAATATTTTAATAACTTTTGATATTCTAGCGTGTCGTAATCGCAATGCAAATAAGTTTTTTTACATGTATAGCAATAAAAAATATTAATTGATCAGTGAACCCTAGTTTTTATAGTTTTGCACAGGTAAAATCGGCCTCTATTTTTAGTTGTTTCATTAAAGAATGAGTATACGTCAATGGATAAAGTTTATATTGAAGGCTTGAGCATTCAAACCACCATAGGTTTTTTCGAATGGGAAAAAGGGATCAAACAAACTTTAGTGATTGATCTAGTGATGGGCTGGGATACCGCTAGAGCCGCTGAAAATGATGAGTTAGCTAAAACACTCGACTACGCTGAAATATCAATAAAAATTGCTGAGTTTGCTAATAAAAACCCTGTAGATTTGCTTGAAACATTAGCCGAGCGTTTAGCTAAGTTTCTAATGGAAACTTATCATATCCCTTGGCTTAAGTTGAAAGTTGGAAAGCCTAATGCTGTGCATAATGCCATCACAGTTGGTGTTGAAATTGAACGTGGTAGCCAATCAAATAACAGTAATCATGGGTAATGGCGCGTTTATATATTTCGCTTGGCAGTAATGTCGACCGTCAGCACTATTTACAGAGAGGATTGACTGCCCTTGAAGCGCTACTGGGTGAGTTAACGCTATCATCTTTATTTGCTAGTCAAGCCGTAGGATTCGACGGTGCGGAATTTTATAATATGGTGATCGGTGCGACGACCAAACTTAATATAGTACAAGTTGCTAAAGCACTCCGCGAAATTGAGCTTAACAACGGTCGAGAAATTGATGCTAAAAAATATAGCCCACGCACCTTAGATTTAGATTTATTACTGTTTGACGATTTAGTGTTAAACACTCCAGCACAAATTCCACGTGCCGAAATCACCGAGAATGCCTTTGTTTTATGGCCATTGGCTGAAGTAGCCCCAGATCTTAAACACCCCATTTTAAAAAAATCGTACCAACAACTTTGGCAAGCTTACGATAAAACACAACAACAAATAACCACAGTAGACTTTTCGTGGTCAAGCCAATTATAAAAGTTAAATATTAAAAAATTGAATTATACATAAGGAATATAATAAGCAATGACCATTACAGAAATATTTATTTTAGCTATTTTACAAGGATTAACGGAGTTTTTACCCGTATCAAGTTCAGCACATTTAATCTTGCCATCAGCTGTTTTAGGCTGGAAAGACCAAGGTTTAGCTCTCGATGTTGCTTTACATGTGGGGACGTTACTTGCTGTTGTTTTATATTTTCGTAAAGACGTTGCCAATATGGCGGTTGCTTGGGTTGGCAGTATTAAGGGAGATAATACCCGCTTTGATGGCAAGCTTGCTTGGTGGATATTATTTGCCACTATCCCATTAGGTATCTTTGGTTTACTTGGCAAAGACTTTATTGAAGCGCATTTGCGAACTGCCGCGGTGATTGCTGCTACCACCTTGATTTTTGGCTTTTTACTTGGCTATGCTGATATTAGAGCGGGTAAAAGAAAAACGACTGAGCATATTGATTTTGAAAAGTTAGGGTTTAAAGGTGCCATGCTCATTGGTTTGGCACAAGCTGTCGCATTAATTCCTGGTACATCGCGTTCAGGTATCACGATGACCATTGGTTTGATGTTAGGTTTAAGCCGAGAAAATGCCGCACGATTTTCTTTTTTACTCTCCATTCCTGCTATTGCTATGGCGGGGAGTTATTTAACGCTAAAATTAATTACTGAAACGGGTCCTGTTGACTGGAACGCTATCGGGTTAGGCAGTGTGTTAGCTTTTTTTAGTGCTTATGCCTGTATTCATTACTTTCTCATATTACTTGAAAAAGTAGGTATGATGCCATTTGTCATCTACCGGTTAGTACTTGGCGTCGCATTACTGTGGTTTATAATGGTTAATTGATCTAAATCGATTTTGATATCGTTTAGTTAAGACACAAAAGAAATAATAATAAAGATATTACATGAGAAATAATTTTCAAATGTTCATCCTATACAAATACAAAAGTGAGTAAGTAATGAATTTATCATTAACCGAAGAACAGATGATGATTCAAGATATGGCAAAAAAATTCGCTGAAAGTGAATTAGCTCCTGTAGCGGCCGAACTTGATGAAACCCAAGATCAAACACTTTTTCTCAATAAGCTTGCGCAACTAACTGAACTGGGCTTTATGGGGTTAAATATTAAAGCAGAATATGGCGGCGTAGAAGCCGGTACGGTTGCTTTTAGTTTAGCAATAACCGAAATAGCAAGAGCCTGTGCCTCAACTGCGGTTACTACTTCAGTAACCAATATGGTTGCCGAGGTTATTCAAGCGGTGGGTAATGAGGATCAAAAGCAAAATTATTTACCTAAAATTTGTAGTGGTGAATATAAAGCAGGTGCTTTTTGTTTAACCGAAAATAGTGCAGGCTCTGATCCAGCAGGTATGAAAACCTCAGCGGTACTTGATGGTAACGAATACGTGTTAAATGGCAGTAAACTTTATATTACCAGTGCTAGCTTTGCCGATATCTTTGTCGTTTGGGCGGTAACTGACCCTACAGCGCGAAAAGGGAAGGGCATTTCATGTTTCTTAGTGGAAGCAAACACGCCAGGTATCACAGTAAGCAAACCTGAAGACAAAATGGGACAAAAAGCATCACCGACCAATGAAGTGAATTTTAACGATTGTCGTATACCTGCATCAGCTATGATGGGGAAAGAAAATAAAGGCTTTGGCGTTGCTGTTGGCGAACTTGCTGGTGGTCGTATTGGTATTGGCTCATTAGCGTTAGGTATAGGTTTAGCCGCTATGGATTACGCCCGTGCATTTATTACTGAACGTCAGCAATTTGGCCAAGCATTATCAAATTTCCAAGGTTTACAATGGAAGCTCGCTGAGCGTTACACTGATTTAGAAGCTGCCCGCCTGTTACTTATGCAAGCGGCTTACACAAAAGAACAAGGCTTACCGTTTGGTAAGTCAGCTTCTATGGCGAAGTTATTTGCTGCTGAAAAAGCCAATATTGCTTGTTACGACGCATTACAATTGATGGGTGGCGCAGGGTACATTAAAGAATATCCATTAGAGCGTATGGCACGAGATGTCCGCATTACCACTATTTATGAAGGTACGAGCGAAATTCAAAAAATAATTATTGCTCGTGAGTTATTGAGCGAAGTCTAATTATTATCACGCTTAACGCAAAAAGCTGAATTCCTGCTGGAATTCAGCTTTTTGCGTTAAGGCACTTGAGCTTTCTATAATCGCCCCAAAATATAGATTATAGACGCTCATCAATAAACTAAACGGAACTGAATGTGACTACAAATGCCATTGAAATTACCCTAGAAAATTTTCAACAAGTTATTTTAGACGAATCAAAAACGAAGTTAGTCTTAGTCGACTTTTGGGCGGCGCAGGTACCGGAAAGTTTAGAGCTAAAAGATAAGTTAGCCCATGGCTTACAAGGTTTTGAAGAGTATATATTATATGCCACAGTTGACTGTCAAACTCAGCAACAAATTGCCCAACAGTTTGGTATTCAAGGGCTACCTACCGCTATCTTAGTGAAAGATGGTCAGCCACTTGACGGATTAACTGGGCCACAAAACGATGAGCATATCAAAGAGTTTTTAGCGAATCATTTACCTAAAGAAGAAGATTTACTGCTTACTCAGGCCCAAAAATTATTAGCAGATAATCATGTTAATGATGCTTTTACCGTGATCAATAATGCTTATCAACTTAACAGTGAACGTGCTGATATTAAATTAATGTTGACGGATGTTTATTTGCAAACAGGTAAAATAGTGGAAGCTGAGTCATTATTAGCCACGATTATGATGGTTGATCAAGACAGCTACTACCATGCACTTATCGCTAAGCTTGAACTCGCGAGCCAAGCGGCCGATTCACCTGAAATTAAAGCGCTAGAAGCTCAACTCGCAAATGATACGGATAATATAGAACTACAACATCAACTTGTTGCCCAGTACAGCCAAGTTAATCGTCATGAAGAAGCGTTGGTATTATTATTTAGACTCATGCAAAAAGATAGTGCAGACACGGCGAGCAAAGATTTATATCTTGATGTGCTAAAGGCATTGCCTGATGGCGATCCATTAGCGAATAAATATCGAAGAAAATTATACACCTTGATGTATTAATTGCATAAAACAGTTAATGCAAAGTTTTATTTATTACTTAATTTGAAAAATAGCATAGGAATGAACTACTTTCTTACTTAATGCGCAAATTTGATTCAACATGGTTTAAAAGCTCAAAGGCAGGTCGATAATTTAATTGTGATTAGAAGTAAACTGAAAACCAAAAACTTCAGGACTACTTATTATTATGTGTGTTTGCCCTTATATTACCCTTCAATTTTTTGTTAAATATCTAATGGCCTAATTATTTAAAGTAGTTGATAATAATTAGGCCATTAAAAAATAAAATGATTAGTGAACTTATAGATTATTTAATTTGGTTAACAAGTCCTTTTGCTCAGATGATAAGTGAGTCTCTTGCTTTAATAACAAGTTTAATAGAGGCTTGATGCCAGAGCTATAATTTAATAATGTCCAGTCTAGTGCTGTTAAACCTAAATTATTATTAAAGGGTTCACTTTCAAACGTTGGCTCAAGCAATAATTTAATTAGTTGGATGTTCTTTTGTCTAACGGCTTGGAAGAGTACTGATTTATGACTTTTATTGATTAACTTTCCTTTTTTTAAAAGATCAATTGTAAACTCACTGTATTCTGGTATTGCTAGTAATTCATCTAGGGATGAATTATGTATTGGTACGCCTAGGCTAAACCAATCAAATAATATGTCTTGTGGTACCCTTTCTTGTATCCCTATCTCGATAAGAAACCTATTGTTTCGATATAAGTAGTCTAGAGGTATACTTCTACTGTTTAACGAATCTCCGATTTTTGACCAGTTCCCTAAAACAATATTAGTATTCATTAAGGTTGATGTATTTCTGAATTTTTTGCTTGTTCTATCGGCTTTAACTTTTGGTTCTAGAGGCATATTAGGAAAAATATAACTTTTGATATACCAGTCAACATATATATCACCCATTAGTTTCATTCGCTCAATCATAGGTTTTGTATCTGTAGCTTTCTTTATAGCTATTAAATCGAGCAAGATTTTTTTTTCTAACAAGTTATCAAATCGATAATGAGAATTTTTAGGAATTTTCTTACATGATGGGTCATAAGAGAATATGAATTCTGGCCATGCTTTTTGTGCTATTTGAAGTCGCTCCGCGTAAGTAATTACAGCGTTGCGTAAGTCATCGTCTATTTTATCAAATGCTTCTAGAGTTGTATTTGTAACTTTCTGTTTTAATGCTATTTTTTGTTCTTCTTTTAAAGAACCTCTACTGCTCAGGTATGATGACAATATATCTGCGTCAACAGGAATATCATGTTCAAGTAACATATCCAATTTAGTATTAAAGATATTACTATCCTCGGCCAATTGTAATATATTTACCGGTTTCGGTCTTTGGTCATATTGCATTTTATCTTTTAGTAGGACATTTATAGCATCTGAACGATCACCCAAAGACTTTTCTAGTATAATCTTTAAAGATTCTTGTTTTGAGTATTTTGCTGCAAAGCTGGTATAAGAATAATTAACCCCACCATTAAAAAATTCATTCCAATGATGGTTACGTTCACTATCTGGTAAGTGCTTAATCATAAGCAATAAAACATTTGTTTCAACGTTCGGAGAAAGTGCATTTAATATGGTGTTGGGTCTAATAGGTACACCAGAGTCGACTAAGCTCTGAAAGATTGAAATATCGGGTAAAGTTCCTTTTTTCTCAAGTAAAAACTCGATTATAGATTTAGGGTGACCATAAAAAGCAGACAAGTTCATATGTACATCCAACTCGCCCGCCTTTACTGCATCAGCTATGGATTGGTAATCTCCTTTGAATTTATCTATTTGTTTAAAATTGTACAGTAACTGTTCTTTGTTTACTTTTTCAGATATATAAATTGGTGGTTCGAATAAAATGGATGCAGTTTCTACTTCAGTGCGATCATAGAGTTTTGAATCGATTAAAATATTCCGTATTTCTTGGTTGTTAAAGCCGCTTTTTTTATAAAAATTTAATAAGTTAATTAGTGATTGATTGTTATATTGGGTGCGGTTACTCATTACATCAGATACATAAAGTGCAGAATGACATGTTCCTAATTTTGATAGGCTTAAAGTGTTCGTTGTGTTTTTGGTCTGAATAGCATGGCGATTTAATTTAGAAGTGCTTAAATCATTGGTTACTTTTGTTTCATTACTTACAAGGAGATTTTCCGAATTTCTGTTTGTTGAGCTACCACTATCAAACATCAGGTAAACTAGAGTGCTGCAAAGTACTGCCAAAATGAATAAGACTTTATTGGTCATTAAACTTTCCTGTAGTTTTAAATAAAGGCCACCAAGAAGCACACCTCGCTTCTGTTTGGCAAGTTAAAGCCTTGCCAGACAGCGTCCATTAGCGAACAAATATTGAATAAAATTATACACCTTGATGTATTAAGTCATTAATCATCGGTATGTAAACCATTAAAAGTCTCACTTATTATTTATAGGAGGGACTTAAAACGTGGCCTATACCCAGATAAAAAATATTGATGAAGCCTTAATATAAAGTTTAAGCTACATCAGCTATCTATTTAGTCTAAGTCTCTGTAGGTTTTAGTTTACCTACAAAGGTTTTTCTAAATTTTGCTAATTTTGGCGAAACAACCGTTTGGCAATAAGGGTTACCAGGATTGTTATTAAAATAGTCTTGATGTAAGTCTTCACCAGAGAAGAACACTGATGCTTTGGTCACTTCGGTCACGACAGCTGAACTGTACATATTACTAGCGTCGACTTCTTTAATAATATCTTTAGCAGTTTGCTGTTGATCTTTATTGTGATAAAAAATTCCTGAACGATACTGAGTACCTATATCGTTGCCTTGACGATTTAACTGACTGGCATCGTGCAGTGTGAAGAAAACTTCTAAGATTTCACGACTCGTAATTGCGCTGTTATCAAAAGTTAGTTGCACAACTTCGGCATGACCCGTTTGACCTAAGCAAACATCTTCATAGGTTGCTAGTGCGGCACTCCCCCCCATATAACCTGAGATTGCAGATTTAATTCCTATTAATTGGTTGTATGCCCCTTCAATACACCAAAAGCAACCGCCAGCTAGTGTGATTTTTTCTTCATGTGATGACATTAAAATTAACCGTAATATATGTAATTAAAATAACTGTACAGCAATAGACGTTTAGATGTCTATATGTTTTTATTTGAAATTTAAAAAAACTACTTTTGATCCGTTTTAAAGGTCAAAATTAGCGTAATATCAACACATACTATTAACTAGAACAAACGTTATGTCTTTATTTTTTCGAAAATTCAATCAAGTTCGCACGGTTCTATTACTGCGCAGTGTGGTCATTATCATTCAGCTTATATTGATATTTTTTGTTAACGTAGTTTTGGCATATCAGCTTCCTTGGTTACCGTTAATCATTGTTATTTTAAGCGAAATTTTATTTACCTTAGCGAGCTATTTATATTATCGTTCGGGTAAAGAAGCAGATAAGTTTGCTTTACTTGGGCAAGTTTGTGCTGATATTTTATTTCTAGCACTCATTCTTTATTACAGTGGTGGAGCAACTAATGCCTTCGTCTCTTTACTGCTTATCCCTATTGCTATTGCAGCTGTAACATTACCCCCGCTAATGTTAGGAGGTGTTGCGTTACTAGCTATTGCTTCTTACAGTGTTTTACTTTGGTTATTACCCATGTCAGTTATGCATGGCAATATGGAAAGTCACTTTATTGGTATGTGGATTAACTTTCTATTTTCTAGCATTGTCGTTGCTACAGTTGTTGGGCGAATGGCTCGAAGAATTTCCCAAAAAGAATTAGCGATAGCAGCTTTTCGGGAAGAGCAATTAAAGCAAGAAAAAGTCATGTCATTAGGTGTTGCTTCAGCACAAATAACGCATCAGCTCGCCACGCCTATTGCTACAGTACAGCTACTGGTCGATGAGCTCAGTGATGAGTTACCAGAACACCCGGTGGTGGCAGACCTTCAATTACAATTATTACGCTGTAGTAAAAGTTTAGCTGAATTTCGTGAAATGGTTTTTGAGATAAAAGAGCAAAAATCAAAGGTAGTTTATTGTACTGACATTATTAAACAGGTAGCTGAACATATTAGTCTTAATTACCCAGAGATTAGTGCTAATTTTTTACCTAATAATAATCAGTCTCCATTAGGTAAAAACGCAGAAATATTAGCAGATTCCTCTTTATTACCGGCGATTTTAAATTTAGTCAATAATGCCGTCCAAGCAACTAAAATGAATAATAGTGATAGAATTGAACTATCCAGTGCCTGTGATCACATAAACTGGCAGCTAAGTATTCGTGATTTTGGTCGGGGTTTTACTCCCTCAACGTTAAGTGAGTTAGGCGTTAAACCTGTCAATAGCAAGCATGGTTTAGGTATGGCTGTATTTTTGAGTCATGCAAGTTTAGAGCGATTAGGTGGAAGATTAACCTTAACCAATCATCTTGATGGTGGCGCTTTAGTAACGTTAAAATTACCCTTAATTACTGATGGTATGTAAGGAGTGAAGTGAATGAAACTATTAATTGTTGAAGACGATAGCGCCTTTGCAAGTATGCTTAAACGGCGTATGGAAAAATATGGATATAGCTGTTGGTTAGCCAATAATATTAATGATGCGTTATTGACTTGTCATCGTCAGTTACCTGAATTTATATTACTGGATATGAAGCTTCATCATGAGAGTGGCTTGAATTTGATTACTCCCATGAGAAAATTGCTACCACATAGTCGCATTATTCTTTTAACTGGGTTTGCGAGTATTGCTACCGCTGTTGACGCAATAAAACTTGGCGCTGATGATTACCTCACTAAACCGGTAGATACACAAACGTTGTTATCGGCATTAGCTAAAAATAATAATTCTTCTATAAAACACTCAATGCCTACTTTCAATAGAGGGGAAGATATTAACAATGAGCCAACGCTTTCAACTGAGCAAGTTGAATGGGAGCACATTCAACAGGTATTAAAATTTAATAATGGTAATGTTTCAGCAACCGCACGTCAGCTTTCAATGCACCGCAGAACGTTACAAAGGAAGCTGCAAAAAAAACCAACGGTTAATACCGGCGCTCGTTAAGCATTATTCTTGAAAGTCATAAGCAATATGTTGATGAAACCTTACGGTTAGTTCATCTTTATTGATTGGAATTTCAAGCTCTGTTGCTAATAAACGCATGGCTTGCTCTATTTGATTCATAAATCTCCCGTATCCGCTATGTTGTGAATCCTCTGTGGTAGCAACAAAAATCAACTGTACATTATCAACCAGTTCATCCGCCTTCCATTTGCTAACCAAGCCACAAGGGCTTTGTTTAGGGTTATAACCTAACATTTGTAGTTCACCTATTTTTGAAATTATTTCATGCAAACTATGACGAACAATTGGCACTAAACCATTAGCAATTAAGGCGCCGTTGTTTAAATTAAATCGCTTTGCCACCAGTGAAAAAGTATCAGTTAAGTAGGTATAAAGTGGATTATAGGGGTCTTTAGAATTAGCATCAATATCAACTAAACCCAATAAACGATTATCAATGGTTAAGTTAATAACCGCATAACTGATTGCCGAGCAGTCAGGTGATATCACGACATTATGAGCATTATAACGGTCATAAATGGGGCGTAACTTATGCGCTTGTGTCCCTAAACAGCCCTTATTCTTAGCAAATAAATCATAGGTGAGATGCTGATGGTCACGCAGGCGAATAGCCTTATTCGGTAAATTTATTTGCTCAGAAAAGCTATGAAGTAATGTTGTTACTTTCTGATGGAATATGGCAGCGTTGAAACGAATATCGTCGCCTGAAGCTAAGAATAACAACGTAATTTTTTTTACACGAATACAGGCATCAAAAAAAGAGTTCTGTAGTTCATGGTTTTGTGGATCGTAATAAAATAAAATTTGCTGATTAGTTTGCCATTGATGCATTTCTTGGCTGTAGCGAACACGTACTAATTTGTCGTTAGCAATAAACAAGGTACTTTTTATTTCATAATCATTGCTGAGCGTAAATAATAACTGTGACAAGTTTTGATAAAAATTATAGTAAGGTTGAGCGCTATTAGTTGAAATATTTGGAGAAACTAACTGTATCAATTCATCAGTAACTGCAAATTCAGCTAAAATATATTGGTTGTCTCGCGCATTTGAAGGAATATAAGCTTTGTGTGCAGCACTACGTTTTCTTACTATGGACATATCCGTTCCTTGTGTGAAGTTGTCGATAATTTCGTATTGATTATAAATAGAGCGTGTGACACTTTTATGATGTCAAAAGCTTTATGGGTTATCATCTTCGCTGGAAAATTTAATGGTTAGAAAAATATGTTTTCAGATCAACAAGCTTTACTCGACGCTGTGAATCAAATAATGCCCTTTGGAAAATATACAGGCAGGCCTTTATTAAAATTGCCAGAGCCTTATTTAGTTTGGTTTAAATCAAAAGGCTTTCCAGAGGGGAAGTTAGGGCAGCAATTGGAATTAATTTATGAAGTCAAACTCAATGGTCTTGAAGGTATGTTAGAACCTCTTTTACGTTCAAGCGGTTTAGGTATTCCAGAACATTAAAATAATTTTTTATAAAAATAAATTTTTAATATTTATAGGTAATAACGTTTTCGGTAACAAATTGTTTTATTTATTTAATCTAAAAGTTAATTTTTTTCATCCCTCAATAATTTATTATTAAGCACTTTTTTAACCTTTTCCTAACTTGATTTAGTCTCTTGATTCATCTTAACTGAATTGTCGGGTGCTGTTTAATTCGACAGTAATAAAATATATAACAAGGCAATGACGGAGAGTTAACCATGCAAAGAAAGAAAAGAGATCGTCTAGGTAGAGCAAATTCTAATGGCTATCAAGCAGGCCTTACCGGTAAAACGAAAGAAAAATGTCCTTATCAAAATACTGATGCTAAATCAGAATGGCTAGGTGGTTGGCGTGATGCCGTTACAGATAGAAATTTAGGATTATTCAAGTAATAGGGTAAATAACCGTGTGAATAAAAACAGCCCTTTTTATGCGTATTTAAAGGGCTTGATATTGTGATGTAAAAATTAATATTTTTCGGCTAAATGCCAATTTATCGCTTGTCTGTTTTTTGAAGATAACCATTCATTTGCTTTTGAAAAATGCTGACAGCCAAAAAAACCTCGGTAGGCTGACAATGGCGAAGGATGCGGACCATTTAATACTAAGTGTTTATCAGTATTAATATTTTTCCCCTTTTTTTGTGCATGAGCTCCCCAAAGTAAAAACACACACCCCCTGTTTTCTTCATTAATGCTTTTTATAACGGCATCAGTAAACGTTTCCCAGCCTAATTTAGCATGAGAGTGTGCCTGTGCCTTTTTTACTGTCAATACCGTATTAAGTAATAAAACACCTTGCTCTGCCCACTGCGTTAAGCAACCGTGATTGGGTTTATTGAAATCACTGAATTCATTGGCAAGTTCTTTATAAATATTAACTAAAGAGGGAGGAACTTTGATAGCTGCTTGCACAGAAAAAGCTAAACCATGGGCTTGATTTTCTCCGTGATAAGGGTCTTGACCTAAAACAACGACTTTAATATCTTTAAGATCTTGATAACAAAAAGCATTAAATACATCACTTTGTTCAGGAAAGATAATTTCACCGTCAGTTCTTTGTTGAGAAATCTCTTGGCTTAATTGAATGAAATAAGGGCTAGCTTGTTGTTCATTGATGAGTTTTTGCCATTGCGGCTTGATCTTCGTAGTCATAAAAAAGGCCGTTAATATAAATTAACAGCCATTATAAGCGTGTTTTTAACAGAGCAATAGCCATTTAATTAATGATGATATCAGTGATCGTTTAATAATAAATAGTCATGTAGGTCGCTAAAGTTAGCGGCCATATCTTTTGATAAAATAGTTTCGCTGGCGCAGTCAGCAAGTTCTTTAGGTAAGCCAATAGGTTGACCTAAAATACTTTCTACAACGTCTTTAAATTTTGCTGGATGTGCTGTTCCTAAAAATACGCCAAATTCGTCTTCGTTGGCATTGTACTGTAAGGCTTTATAGGCAATAGCCGCGTGTGGTTCGCTAATATAACCAAGCTTAGCAAGCTGTAAAACGGCTGACTGTGTTTGCTCTTCGTCGATAGATACAGCGTTAACACAATCGCGGGGTACAATGCCCGATTTTAGCATATGTTCTACGCGTGGCCAGTTGTTTGGATCGCTAACATCCATCGCATTTGAAATCGTTGCAACCGTAGTGTGGGGTGTCCACTCACCTGTTTTTAGGTAACGAGGTACAGTATCGTTGGCATTTGTTGCTGCAATAAATCTTTTTATTGGTAAACCGAGTGCTTTAGCAAATAAGCCTGCGGTTAAATTACCAAAGTTACCACTGGGAATCGAAACGACAACATCATTCAACTCCGTTTTACACTTTTGACGAGATAACTGAGCAAAACCTTCAAAGTAGTAACATACCTGAGCTAATAAGCGGCTTATATTTATTGAGTTAGCAGAGTTCAATCCTATGGTAGTGGCGAGCTCTTTATCATCAAATGATTTTTTTACTAAAGCCTGACAATCATCAAAACTGCCATCAATAGCAAGCGTTTCGATGTTACCACCTAAGGTCGTAAACATTTTTTCTTGTAGCAGGCTGATTTTGCCTTTTGGATATAGGATAACTACGCGAATATTTTCAACGTTATGAAAAGCATGGGCAACAGCAGCACCTGTATCACCAGACGTTGCTGTTAATATGGTGATCTTTTTGTCTTTGCTAAATACTTGTAAGCATTTAGCCATAAAGCGCGCACCAAAATCTTTAAAGGCGAGCGTTGGGCCATGGAAAAGTTCGAGTATTGCTCTGTCTTTATTGATCGGTTGAATTTGTGCGGGAAAGTTAAAAGCACTCGTGACAATGTCGGTTAATTGAGCTTTGGTTAAATCACCTTCAACAAAAGGGTAAAGTACTTGTACGCTTCTTTCTACCAATGGCATAGCAAGTAATTCGTCAATATTGTCTAAAACAGGGATTGTTTCTGGAAAAAAAAGCCCTTGGTTTTTACCCAGTCCTTGCTTTACGGCACCTGCAAAACTGACTTGTTCATCGTTTTCTTTTAGATTATAAAATTTCACAACATATTCCTAATAAATTTCTTTTTACTTTTAATAAAGTGACTAAGTAGGTAATTTACTCGCACCCGCTAAATCAGCCTGACAGACATGGACAAAACCAGAGTCTGTTTGTAAATAATTTTTCTGTAACCAACGTGCAGCGCTATTAGCTTTTTCAAGTGATTCGCAGACACAAAATAGCGTGGGTCCTGAGCCTGAAATCCCTATCGCTAAATGGCCTTGCTCTTCGAGATAAATTTTAGATTGTTCAAACTTAGGTAACAAGTGTTTACGGTATGGTTCTGCAATCACGTCTTTAAGCACTGAAAATGCTTGTTCTTTATCATGACGGTGACAAGCATCAACAAAAGTGGCTAAGTTTTGGCTGAAAGTAATGGCATCAGCGCGACTGTATTGAGCAGGCAAAACGTCTCGTGCTGCTTTTGTTGAGACATTAATGCCAGGATAAGCCATTACGTAATAACAATCATCAAATTGAGGTAAGTCTCTGCAAATGACCTGTTTGTCGGGCACCATTAATTTTAGCCCTCCTAGATAGCAAGGAGCGACATTGTCGTAGTGTAAACTGCCACTTATTTTTGCTTCCATTTCACCCATCATGAACAATAGAGTCTTTTCATTAAAATATTGCTGATAATATTCATTGAGTGCAACCAATGCAGCTACAACAGAACATGCGCTTGACCCTAACCCACTACCAACTGGCATTTTTTTATCTAATGTTAGCTGTACGTTCTGTATCGGTTGCTGTGCTTTTGCAAGCGCTTGGTTGTATAAAACCAAACAATGCCAAACAATATTATCTGTTGGCTTACCCGGCAATTTATTGGCAAATTCACCGATGACGATAAGTTTATTGTCTGCAGCTGACTCAATAGAAACTATATCACCAAGTAATGTGCCGTCAATAGGTCTAACAGCTAAGCCTAATACATCAAACCCTACATTGAGGTTACCAATTGATGCTGGCGCAAAAACGGAAAGAGCCATTAGTGTTGTTGCTCCCATGCTAATGTTCTTAATAAATCACCAAAAACGCCAGCAGCTGTTACGGCAGCTCCTGCACCATAACCACGTAATACGAAGGGTAATGGTTGGTAATAACGGCTATGGATAGCTAACGCATTTTCACCCTCTTTAACACTATATAGAGGGTGGTCAGTTGCTACTGCTTCTATGGCTACTTTACATTGACCATCAACAATATTACCGATATAACGTAAAACTTTTCCTTCACTTTTTGCGTGAGTAATACGTTGAGAAAATTCATCGTCGATTTTTGGTAAGTTATTCATGAAGTCGCTTACTTCGCCACTTGCGTCAAAATCTTCTGGGAGTATTGATTCTATAGAGATGTCAGATAATTCTAGTTGCATTCCAGCTTCTCGTGCCATGATCAATAACTTACGGGCAACGTCCATTCCACTTAAATCATCACGAGGATCTGGTTCTGTAAAGCCATTTTCTTTTGCAATAGCGGTTGCTTGAGAAACAGTCATACCCTCTTCTAACTTACCAAATATATAAGAAAGTGAACCCGATAGTACGCCTTCAAAACGTACAAGCTCATCGCCTGCTTTAATTAAGCTTTGTAATGTGTCAATTACGGGTAAGCCTGCACCCACGGTTGTTTCATATAGGAAACGGCGGTTTGTTTTTTGTGCAGCACTTCGAAGCGCTTGATAATATTCCCAAGAATCGGTATTTGCTTTTTTATTGGGTGTCACAATATTAAAACCTTCTTCAAGGTAGTTAACATAACTCATGGCTAGAGATTCACTTGAAGTTGAATCAACTAAAACTGGATTTATCAGATGATTGTCACGGACAAACGCCTTTATACTTTCAACACTTACTAGTACTGATTCATTATTCATTTCTGCTTGCCAGTTTTCTAAATCAACGCCTTCTTTATTAAAGACCATGCCTTTACTGTTGGCAATACCATAAACTTTTAAGGAAATATTTTGTGATTTTAGTTTAGGTTGTTGACGCGCTATTTGTGCAATAAGTTCACTTCCAACAACCCCACAGCCAACAAGAAATACATCAATAGTCGGTTTATGGGTGAAGAAGTTTTGATGACTGACTTTCATTGCATCAGTACATTTACGTTTTTCTACTACAACAGAAATACTTCGCTCAGACGAGTCTTGTGCGATGGCAATAACATTGACACGAGCTTGCGCTAACGAGCTAAAAAACTTAGCGGCAACGCCTTGTTGATGGTGCATTCCATCACCCACTAACGACACGATTGATAACTCGTGTTGTAATTTAAGTGGCTCAAGTAAACCGTTGAGCAATTCTAATTCAAACTCTTGTTGAAGGCTGTGTTGTGCTAATTCAGCATCACTGGTATGAATACAAAAACTGATACAGTATTCGCTTGATGATTGACTAATTAATACCAGAGAAATGTTTTCTTGGCTCATAGTTGCAAAAACACGACTCGCCATGCCAACCATGCCTTTCATGCCAGGGCCTGAAACATTAATCATGGTTAAGTCATCAAGATTAGATATCGCTTTAACTTTTTTAGTTTTGTCATCTTCATTCGATATTAATGTCCCTGGCGCAGAAGGGTTACCCGTATTTTTAATCAAACAAGGAATATGAAATTGAGCAATGGGGCCAATTGTTTTAGGGTGCAGCACACTAGCACCAAAGTATGAAAGTTCCATTGCTTCTTGATAAGACAAATAATCCAGTAATTTTGCTTCTTTAATTAGGCGAGGATCTGCGTTAAAAACCCCGTCTACATCCGTCCATATTTCACAACAATCCGCTTGAGCGCAAACAGCGAGAACGGCTGCAGAATAATCAGAACCGTTTCTGCCAAGCGTAGTGACTTGCCCTTGTTTATTTACACCAATGAAACCGGGCATTAGGGCGACTTTATTGAGTTTTTTGTAATGGTGTTGAAAGTTTTCTTTTGATAACACTAAGTCTGCAACGGCATTGAGTGAAGCATCATTAGTGATTAAAAAATTTTCTGGAACGAGTACAGATGTCTCAATATTTTGTGTGTTTAATACTGATTCAAGTAAGGCAACACTTAATCGTTCACCTATGCTGATAATAATTGCTCGGATATGATCTGGACAATAAGACAGCATTGTCGCGCCTTGCAAATAACGCGACAGTTTATGATCCCAATTTACGAGCATTTTTTCTGCGTGTAATGGACTAAAATTTGGCACTGTTGCATCAAGATCTTCAATAATACTATTAATAGCTTTTCTAAAGTGTTCTAGATCATTTTGTAATTTTATTTCATCACTAATGTTTTCTGCCATAGCAACTAAATGGTTTGTTACGCCTTGAGGCGCTGAAACAACCACTGCAACCGGAGAGTCGTTACTTTGGTCAGATATGATTTTGGCCACTTGCACAAAGCGTTCTGCTGATGCTAGAGACGAACCGCCAAATTTTAATACACGCATTTTACTTCCTCTTTATTACACCATGCTTTGCGAGCCAAAACGTTTTGTAATGATTAAAACCTTAAAACAAAAAAAACCCGTTACCTAGAAGGTCACGGGCTTTTATTTAATGTGTTTTTTA
The DNA here is from genome assembly GCF_014076915.1 of Colwellia sp. MB02u-14. Taxonomy (NCBI): domain Bacteria; kingdom Pseudomonadati; phylum Pseudomonadota; class Gammaproteobacteria; order Alteromonadales; family Colwelliaceae; genus Colwellia; species Colwellia sp. MB02u-14. The sequence goes on along the minus strand of NZ_JACGUX010000079.1, from coordinate 377,393 downwards.
CACGTCAGCCGATGACCATCATCCCATTGAGGGTGATAGTAATAATAATGGTAATTCGGCGGATAAATGTTTTCATGAGTATAAAATGCCTGAGCAGTGTTTTACTGTCAACAGTTATTTATGAATAAAAAGTTATACTTTATTCATAAAAATGGGGATTGGTTGTTTTTTTTGTATATTAAAAAGATTTTATTCAGTATTTTAAGTTTCAACAAGCTGTTTTGCAACGCAAACAATATTTTTTCCAGAAGCTTTAGCATCATATAGGGCAAGGTCTGTATTCGATATCAAGTCTTCGTAACGGTTATCGTCTTCGCTAATAACAGCGACGCCAACGCTTGCTGTAACTTTTATTTCAGATTCTTGAAAGTTAATTACATTTTTACTGATAGCGACTCTAATTCTTTCAGCAACATCTAAAGCGCCGACTATATCGGTATTTGGCAAAATAATAGCAAACTCTTCACCACCGTAACGTCCAAATAAATCACCTAAACGTAGTAGTGAGCTAATGACTCTTGCCGTTTCAATCAGCACCAAGTCGCCACCTAAGTGTCCGTAAGTATCATTAAGTAATTTGAAATGATCTAAATCGAACATGATGAGTGCTAAACCATGCTGATATCGACGAGCACGAGAAAATTCTTTTTCTAAACATTCTTCCCAATGCTTACGATTAAATATTTGTGTAAGACCATCAATACGGTTTGCTTGTGCAAGCTCTTCTAATGTTTTGTTGAGCATTGTTTGGTAATGACATACATCGGTAACATCCTCAATAAGGATGCACACGTTGTCACTTCCATCTTTTCGTTCAAGCGGAAGAAATGTACAGTTTTGTGCCATAAAATGACTGTTTGTCGAAATAGGGCGAGTATGGGGTAATTCAAAAAGGTGATGTCTTTGTTCCCATGAACAAAACGATTGTGATTTCAATTGAAATACACTCTCAACTTTTCTTTTCAGCCATTTTTGAGGTAATTCAGGAAAAATTTGAAAAAGGTTATGTCCAACGACATCATCTGTTTTTTTATTCGCATGAATTTCTAAGTATCTATTCCAAAATACAATGTTGTATTGATTATCAATAATCAAAATACCGGTGTTTATTTTGTTGGTAATATCGGTACAAATATCATTTGGAGACATTAAAATTCTTCTAAAATTCTGTCGATAACAGCTTTGATGTTGTTAATTGCCAATTCAGGTATAAACAAAATCATATCGCAATTAAATGAATAGTCAGTAACTTGATACGTTATTTTAACTTTTAATGCTAAATCCCAATTAAAAGATTGTTGAGCAAGATGATCCGATACAGCACTTTGTGAACCGGCTAATAAACGCGGTGCACTGTAAGACATTTGGTTATCTATTTGCTTAGCAAAAACATTTAAAAAAGTGGTTGTTAAAATCGAACTTAAGTCAATAATCTGTTCTTCCACTGATAACTCATCAGGTTCATAACCCAGTAAGTCGGCAAGACGATCAGAATCTTTGGGTTTATAAACTAATAACGCTTCACCACGAATACCTTCATAACCAAAGAAACCCTGACTGACAACTGCAGCAGAGTTTTCGTTATTACTTAAGGTTTCAATAAGACTAAGCGTACTGACTTGTTCAATACTGGGTACTTTCAAATAAACGAAGGTGTCTAAGAACCTTGCAAGTTGGTCACTTGCTTGACCCATAGCAACATTGATTATTTCTTGTAAACAATCTTGTTGATCTTCATTTAAATTAAGTTCACTCATAAAAAACCGTGATTTTTCAAATTAGTATTAAGGATATCTAATTGAACAGGTTTGCGCATAAAAGCTTTCGCGCCTAGTTCAAGTACTTTATTTTGCATTTCTGGTTGAATATCAGCAGATATAACAAAAATTGCTGGTGTGATTTTTTCATCTTTTAGTGTTTGTAGAACACCTAAACCGTCTAAAACAGGCATAGTAAGATCAAGGAATAAGATGTCAAATTGTTGACTTCGCAAAAGTTCAACGGCCTCTTGGCCATTTTTTGCTAATTGTGCGTTGGCAGATAGTTGCTCTGGTAAGCTTCGTAAAACTTGTTTACGCGCCATATTAGAGTCATCACAAACGAGAACTGAAAAGCTCATGTGATTGGTATTCCTTTATTATTTTTATTTTATAATACTAATCTACCTTAAATTATGTGCACTGTTAATGAATAAAGCATAAAAAGTCATTAAATTAAGCTTTTATTGACAAAGTACATCAACAAAAGCTTAATTTAACAAAAAATAGGAAATCTTATTGTATGTATTATTTTCTTTCCTGCATTCATTATACGCCAAATATCACTGTAATTAGCATAATCGACATTATCGCAGAAAGGGTATAAATTACCGCTGCTTTCCAGTTGTAGGTTTTTAGTTTCATTTCTTCTCTCTTCATCTCTTGATAATAACAATGGATAGTAGGTTGTCATTCTCTGGTGAATTTAAATTAGTGGGTAAAAGATAAGCGATATTCGTGCCAATAATTTATTGTAAGGTTAGGTATTCTTAGGTTTTTTCATTTTTATTATACTGAAACTTTTTAAATTGAGCTTAGAACAGTCTTTATCTGTGTGCCTATTTTTTACTGTGAGGGGAACGTGGTGGTTAAATCGTAGGCCATTGCAATTGATTTTGGTTAGATTTTAGCCAAGCTTTTGCTAACAAGTAGTTAGGATAGTGCAAGACAACTAATTGCCAAAACTCAGCTGAATGATTCATGTGCCGGAGGTGGCAAAGTTCGTGAACTATTACGTAATCGATGATCCATTTAGGTGCCATTGCTAATAAAGAACTAAAACTCAGTTCTTTTCTACTATTACAACTTCCCCAGCGTGATTTATATAATCTTACATTAAATGACTTAGGTAAAACGCCAATCTTTTCTGCGTAGTGACACAGGTTTTGATCAATATAAATGTGAGTTTGTTGCTTTAACCAAGCTTGAAGTTGCTGCTTCACATATTTATCTTGCTGTTTTAGATCAGCTGCAATTTTTGTTTTTAATTTGTCAGAAAGCGTGACAATGATAATATCTTCATCAAAGGTGACGTCAGGAAATAACCCATAATGAATATCAAGGGTCTTACGTTCACCATTAATCAGTAATTGGCTGCCTTGTTGATAATGATCATTTCTAGCGGCAGGTTGGGCGTTTTGTTCGGCAATTTTTCTGTGTAGCCAAATGCTTTTTGATTTAACAATGTAAGCAATATCTTGCTCGGATACATATTTTGGCGCACGGATAATTATTTTTCCGTGCTTAACCTGTAAGCCAACCGTTTTTCTTTTGACACTACGAATAAGCTGATATGGCAACATAACTAAATATATTTAAAGTTGGTGTGCATAAATTCAAGTCATTTAACTTGCTTTAGCTTTTCGTGGTGCTTTTACTTTTACAACTGCTTCAGTTTCTAAAGGTAATTCACTACTTTTTACTTTTTCAGTAGGTGCGGTTACGTTCTTCTTTGCTGGGGTCTCTGGCTTAGCTTTTTTGGCCTGCAATGCAACAAGCACTTCTTCGCGATTTTTAGCTAAGTAAATACAAAGTTCTTCACGCACTTTTTCATCAATATTTAATGTGGTTCCTTCAAACATTTCGGCTAAGCTATCAGCCATATCAAGCATTTTGTCATACTCGTCTGCTGCTTTTTTGTCCATGAATGTTTCTACCTCCACACCTTGTCTAATGACGACAAATCGACTTTCAACTGCCATTACTTTTCCTTACCTGATCACTATTACGCTTGATAGTTTTATCATAGATGATAAAACGGCCTATACAATATAATTTAAGCTGTATATGAATACAGTACTATACGAGGTTTTTAATTAAATACAATCGTTTTATAAAACCTCGTTATTCTTAAGCACTATTTTACGGTGGTGACTATAACAACCTCACTCTAAACTTACGGCCTTTTAACTTGCCGTCACTGAGTTTTTTAAAGGCTTGTTTGGCAAATTTTCGGCTAATCGCCACATAAGCCCAGTTATCTGATAATTGGATCTTACCGACTTCGCTACCTGAAATAGTTTTATCGCCAGTAAGTGCGCCAAGAATATCGCCAGCACGAACTTTTTGCTTTTTACCGCCGTCTATTTGTATCGTCGCCATTTTAGGCGCATACACTGAAGCGTTTAATACGCTAGCATCAGGCAGTAATTCACCTTCAATAGTACGGTCAAGATAATCTTCTAATAAACCTATTTTGTAACTTTCTTTTTCACTAAAAAAAGAACAAGCAATACCGGTGCTGCCTGCTCGTCCTGTTCGGCCAATACGGTGCACATGTATTTCGCTATCGCGAGCGATATGATAATTAAAAACTGCATCTAGGGCATCAATATCTAAACCACGCGCGGCAACATCAGTCGCGACTAAAATTGAGATACTCTTATTAGAAAAGCGCACTAATACTTCAGTACGATCTCTTTGCTCTAAATCGCCATGTAAATCTTGTACATTAAAACCATAATTGCGTAGCTCATCGACAACTATTTGTACGTCTTTTTTGGTATTACAAAAAACGATACTCGATTCTGGTTGATGCTTTAATAATAATAAGCGAATACCATCGATTCGTTCACTGTCATTTTCTACTTTATAAAAGTGCTGTGAAATAGTGCTTTCTTCATGGTTGCCTTCAACCGTTACTTTCGTTGGCGACTGCATTATTTTTTTAGCAATATCGGCAATTTCTGGTGGGTAAGTCGCACTAAATAATAAGGTTTGTCGTTGTTGAGGAATTTGGCTAATAATAAAATCAACAGACGCTTGAAAGCCCATTTCTAGCATACGATCGGCTTCATCGAGTACGAGCATGTTCACATCGTCTAACTTTAACGTACCTTTACCTAAGTGATCTTCGATTCTGCCAGGTGTTCCAACGATAATGTGAGCACCATGTTCTAGTGAGCCAACTTGTGGACCAAAAGGCATACCGCCACACAGGGTCAGTATTTTGATGTTATGAATAGCACGGGCTAATTTACGAATTTCTTTCGCTACTTGGTCAGCCAATTCACGCGTTGGACAAAGAATAAGTGATTGAATACGAAAACGTTTTACGTCAAGCTTCTCTAAAACACCTAAGCCAAATGCCGCTGTTTTTCCTGAGCCAGTCTTACCTTGGGCAATAACATCGCCACCGGCAATAATGGTGGGTAAGCTCTGTGCTTGAATGTCGGTCATCTGTTGATAACCCATAGATTCTAAATTTTGAATTAACTCAGGTTTGAGTTTTAAGGTGGAAAAACTAAGCTGGCTCAACGGGAATTCCTTGGCATAAAAATAATGCGTTATTTTACCTTGTTTACTTATACCAAGTCTACTTAGTTAGTTCCCTCTCAGATTTTCCCAGCGCTTTGAGAACAAATAGAATTATTTTGTATATAGCTATTCTATATGAAAGTCATTGTCTGTAGTTATCGAATCGCTGGAAAACTCCCGAAGGGCGAGTTTACAAGGCTTACAGGCTGCGTTATTGATTTTGATAAGGGAATAACCATTTTCATCAATCAATGCCTTGCCTCTAAACCTTCTAAATATCGCTGAGCGGGAAGAAACTAAGTAGAATTGGTATCATTACTCGATAAAAAAACGCTTGATGTTAAGTACACATTTTTCTGGCTGTTCAAGCGGTAACATATGGCCAGTGTTGTTAAGTACTGATAAAGAAATAAGTGGTGATTGTGCTGCAATGGCTTCAATACGACTGATCTTAACCAGTAAGTCGTTATCGCCAATTAAGAATTGAATAGGAAAATGCAGGTTTGGTAGTTTTATTAATAAATTTTCACGCTGGGTGGTTACTGTTAATTGATGAATAAGCGTTTCTTTACCAAGGTTTATATCCATTTCATGCACACAGTTAATGATGTCATGGTTTTTTTGTTTACTAACATCAAGCAGGGCGATGATTCGTTTTGTGGGGATCCCTGAATAACCATGAGTTTTTAAATAAGCGATCGTTCGACTTCGCTGTTTTAATTCAGCCTCTGCTAACGAGTAAGACATATTAGAAATAAGCAGTAATTTGTTGATTTTTTCTGGGTATTTCAATGCATAAGCCGAAGCTAAATAACCGCCTAAAGAAAACCCAACTAAATTTATTTTTCCTGCAGGGAATTGTTGCTTAAGTGCCGTAACTATTTCATCAATATTTTTTTTTACCGGGATGGCAATGTGAATAAGCTCAATATTTTCAGGTAAGTGCTCAGCGCAAGCCTGCCATAAACGTTGATCGCACATGGTACCTGGCAGGCAATATATTTTAACGGTCATAATGGTTTTTAGCCGTATTTTTCATCAAGATGTTAAAGCTCGCTTCGCCTTTAAAGGCTGTTATTGAATAACGTCATCAAATAATTGCACATTCACTATTTCGTTTGCGAATACCGTTCCTTGACTCGCCGGTAAAATAATATAGCAGTTAGCTGAGGACATACTGGTTAAGATGCCAGAGCCTTGACCACCTGTACTGGTAACGGTCATTTTACCTTGCTCATTTGTTGACAAGACCGCCCGCTGAAAATCCATGCGTCCGGCACGTTTGTTTAATTGCGTTGCTGTTTTTACTCTCAATAAAGGCATTTTTTTGGGTTGGGCATTCTGCAATTTTAATAACGCAGGGACCGCTAATTGATGCGCTGTAACCAAAGCAGAAACTGGATTACCGGGTAAACCAAAAAAGTAGCTGTTGGGGAGTCTTCCAAAGGCAAAAGGTTTACCTGGTTTCATGGCTATTTTCCAAAAACCAATTTCACCTAATTGTTCAAGTATCAGTTTAGTATAGTCGGCGTCACCTACAGAAACGCCACCCGAAGAAATAACCACATCGGCTTGCTGGTCTGCTTGCTCGAAGGCTGTGCGTATTGCCTGTTCGTCATCGGCGATAATACCAAAGTTAATAACCGTGATATTGAGCTTAGCTAACATCGCGATTAGCGCATAACTGTTACTTTCATAAATATCACCTTCAGCGAGCGCTTCCCCAGGAGATTTTAGTTCATCACCGGTTGCTAATACCGCCACCGTAATTTTACGAAAAACTTCTACTGTGGGTACACCCAAAGAGGCGAGTACGCCAATATCAATTGCAGAGAGCCTTTTACCTTGGGTAAATACTTGTTGGTTTATGGCAATATCTTCGCCAGAAAAACGTATGTTATCGTTAAGCTCTCGCGTTTCTAGAAAGGTAATGCTGGTATCGTTTGCTTGGCAGTTTTCTTGCATTTCTACAGTATCACAACCGCTTGGCAATTTTGCACCTGTCATAATACGAATACATTCACCTGCTTTACATTCCCCTTGAAAAGGGGCGCCAGCCATCGACCGACCGACCATTGTTAATTTATTACTCGCTTGTAAACTTGCTAAGGTAAACGCATAACCATCCATAGCTGAATTATGATGAGGAGGTACATTTAATGGGCTTGATATATTGCTGGCTAACACGCGATTTAAGCTTTGCGCTAAAGGAATAGATTCAGACTCAGTTATTGGTTTTATAGCCAATAACATTTTTTCCATCGCTTGTTCGAAAGGTAATAGTCCGGGAGCAGAACAACAATCAACCATAGGTAACTCTTTTTTTATTATGCGCTAAATTAGCGCCGCTTGCGTGTAATACCCATAAGTGCTCAATGGGAGTCACTTAGTGGCATAAGAATATATTATTATGCCGCAAATCTGCGGCCAAAGAACATGCTTTAAGTCATCATTTTTTGATGCAAATCAAATTACTTATTACCAAGGCGTATTTTAATAGTGAAATAGTTTACTATACTACCATTTATTAATTGAATTATTCGCCGAGCTTTTCTAGCTAAATCTTTTTTTAGAATGCTATTTAAGCCGTGGTTCATAGTAATTTTGCTATAACCACCAGGGTTAACAAGGAAACTTGTTAGCCTCCCTACATTTGGAAAGGTGAGATGTTAACAGACAACTTCGGTCGCAAGTTTTATTACTTGCGCCTCTCTATAACTGACGTTTGCAACTTCCGTTGCACCTATTGCTTACCTGATGGTTATTCGTGCGATCATGATCGTGACTTTTTATCCTTTGACGAAATTAAGCGTGTAGCCAATGCTTTTGCTCAAATGGGTACAGAGAAAATTCGTATCACGGGCGGGGAACCTTCACTGCGCAAAGATTTACCTGAAATTATCGCTGCATGTAAGCAAACTCCGGGTATTAAAAAAGTTGCGATAACGACCAATGGCTATAAATTACCTGAGCATTTACAAAGTTGGTTAGATGCCGGGATCGACGCGATTAATATTAGTATTGATAGTCTCGACCCGCGCATGTTTCATTCGATCACCGGTCATAATAAATTACCCCATATTTTAAAAGGTATTGATATGGCGTTGGCCGATGGTCGTACAACGATTAAGATTAATACGGTATTAATGCGTGAATACAACGGTCACGATATTAAAACCTTTCTTGATTGGCTGAAAGTGACTCCAGTGACTTTACGTTTTATTGAGTTAATGCAAACCGGTGATAACCAGGAATTTTTTGATGCGCAACATGTACAAGGTGCACGCATTAAACAAAATTTAATACTCGATGGTTGGTTGCCGGTCGTCAATGATAAAGCAGCAGGGCCAGCACAAGAATTTTATCATCCTGATTATTTAGGAAAAATTGGTTTAATTATGCCGTACAGTAAAGACTTTTGTAATACCTGTAATCGTTTAAGAGTAAGCTCATTAGGTAAATTGCATTTATGCCTATTTACCGAAGAAGGTTTACCACTCAAAGCATACTTACAACAAGATGATGTCGAACCGTTAAAAGAACAAATTCGCGCCATGATGACCGATAAAAAAGCCACACATTTCTTGCAGGACAAACTGACCGGTGCCACCAAAAACCTAGCGATGTTGGGCGGCTAAGATGAGTACAACTTTGTATAATCAAGCGTGTTTAGGCGTGGTATTAGCTGGCGGGAAATCTTCTCGGATGGGCACTGATAAAGCCTTGTTAATGCGTGAAAATACTGCGGTGAATGGGCAAGCACGTGGCAAAGAAAATATGCTTAGTTACAGTAAAAACTTGCTGAAAAATATAGGTGTAAATAATATTGTTGTCAGTGGTTATGTTGATGGAACTGATGTGAACAGCGTAAATTATGTTACTGACCAATTTGCCGACCTTGGCCCAATGGGTGGCATTTATAGCGTGATTAAAAAATACCAGCCTAAATCATTACTCATTTTACCGGTTGATTTACCTTTAATGACCAAGGAAACACTTGCGCAGTTAAAAATCAAAGGTGAATTAGCCCAAAAAGCCTGCTTTTTCATCGATCATTTTCTACCGCTTTATTTACCTAATAATGCTTTTGTTGAGCAATTTTTTACTACGCACTTTATGCAATACTTACAAGGTAATACCAGTGGCTTAACCAAAAGTAATAGCAAGATAAAAAAGGGCCCTTCTATTCGTTCTATGTTTGCACAAGTACCGTATCAGGCTTTAGCAATAAAGTCGTCACAGTGCTTATTTAATAGCAACACACCGCAAGAATGGCAACAAGCACAGTTGGGCATTAATTCTTTAAGTAAAAAAATGTAAAAGTTGTCATACTGAACTTGTCTCTGTCTCCAGTCACGAGACCCTGAAACGCAGGCTATTTTTGCCGACTGAGCCTAAATACCTACATCCATGTAGGCGAGTGCAAAATGATGAGTATTCATTGATCTAGAAGATAATTTAAATATTAATAAAATTTAGGAAAAACCATGAGCTCTTTACATAGCGGTAACGCTTTTATTCCCTTATCAATTGCCGTACTAACGGTTTCTGACACCCGCGATGAATCTAATGATACTTCTGGGCAAGTACTGGTTGAACGCTTAATAGAGGCCGGTCATAAACTCAGCGATAAAGTGATTGTTAAGGATGACGTTTATCAATTACGCGCCATCGTTTCAAAATGGATAGCTGATGATACTGTGCAGGCGATAATTTCTACTGGCGGTACTGGCTTTACGGCTCGTGATAATACACCTGAAGCATTATTGCCCTTATTTGACAAAAATGTTGAAGGCTTTGGTGAAGTTTTTCGTGCTATTTCACTTGATGAAATTGGCACATCAACGATTCAGTCGCGTGCCTTTGGTGGTATTGCAAATAGCACTGTTATTATGTGTGTGCCGGGTTCAACCAATGCTTGTCGAACGGCTTGGGATAAGCTGATAAAAGAACAACTTGATGCGAGCCATCGCCCTTGTAATTTTGTGCCACATTTAAAAATGGCAGAAGTGTGTGAGACACGTGATTAATGAGCCATCCTAGCGAACAGCTTAATACAAACGAGCCAACGTTAAGCCATGTAAACAAACGTGGTGAAGCGAATATGGTTGACGTTACTGAAAAAGCCATGACGTCACGCTCGGCGACTGCCGAAGGTTATATTCAAATGTCGGCGCGCACTTTGTCGTTAATCACTCAAGGTGACAATAAAAAGGGCGATGTGTTTTCTGTCGCTCGTATTGCTGGCATTCAAGCTGCCAAAAAATGCAGTGATTTAATTCCGCTTTGTCATCCGTTAATGTTGACAAAAGTAAAAGTGGATTTCACTATTGATGAAGAAAACAGCCAAGTGCATGTGACCAGTTTGTGTAAGTTAACTGGGCAAACGGGTGTTGAAATGGAAGCATTAACCGCTGTTTCAGTGGCTTGTTTAACCTTATTTGATATGTGCAAAGCGGCAGACCCTTTAATGGAAATTCATGGTATTCGTGTCATGACCAAAGAAGGGGGTAAATCAGGCTCTTGGCAAGCAAAAGCTGAGCAAGCTTTACAGGAACACAAGAATGAAGGATAACGCATGATCAAAGTGATATTTTTTGCTGCTCTACGTGAAGAACTCGGCTGTGGCGGCACTGAAATAAGTGCGACGAACGTTAATACCGTTGCAGAAGTAAAATTGGCTTTAGGGCAAAAAAATAATGACTGGCAACATTATTTAACGAATAATTCATTACTTTGTGCGGTTAATCATCAAATGGTTAGTCGTGACTTTTCGGTGAAAGCAGGAGACGAAGTCGCTTTCTTTCCACCCGTCACCGGAGGATAAAATAGTTAATATGACGAGTCTCATTAATAAGTACCCAGAGATTAGTATTCAAACCGAAGACTTTAATCACGGTGTTGAAGTTAATCTTTTAGAAAAAAATAACGTTGAAGATGGCGCAGTAGTGACTTTTAGCGGTCGCGTGCGCAATAATAATTTAGGGCTAAAAGTAAAAGGGTTATTCCTTGAGCATTACCCAGACATGACTGAAAAGCTGTTAGCTGAAATTATTGAAACAGCGAAACAACGTTGGAATATTGGCCGCGTAAAAGTTATTCATCGTATAGGTCAGTTAGCCATTGGTGAACAAATTGTTTTTGTGGGTATAACCAGCAAGCATCGTCAAGATGCCTTTGCCGCTAACGAATTCATTATGGATTTTTTGAAAGTTAACGCGCCGTTTTGGAAAAAAGAACTCACTGAATTGGGTGAATCATGGCTTGAAGCGAAAACCAGTGATAAAGAAAAAGCACAGGCGTGGAGTAAATAGCAGTGAACTTATGGCTAGGTCGTATTTTAATTAGCGCAATCTTTTTTGGACTCATGCTGTTTTCATCTCGTTTCGTTGAAGCTAAAAATGTATTAACATTCGATGATAAACCTTTACGTATTGCCGTAGCTTCTAACTTCGCCCCGACCTTAACAAAACTATTAGCGCGTTTTAACCTCAATCAAGAGCATTTTCCTAAACCTATAATTATTGCTGCTTCTAGCGGTACCTTATTTCTTCAAATTAAACATGGCGCTTCTTTTGATGTATTCTTATCTGCTGATACTAAGCGACCACAATTATTAACTACAGCCGATTTAGCGGTTAAAGATAGTCAGCAAACCTATGCTTATGGGGCGTTAGCGCTTTGGTCTGCCAAAAAAGAGATCACCACTGATGTGTTGACTGCTTTGAAAAATAACCAGCACCGTTTGGCTATCGCTAATCCTAAAATTGCACCTTATGGAAAAGCGGCAAAACAGGTGTTAGAACATTTACAACTGTGGGACAGTTATAAAACAAGGCTCATTCAAGGTATTAATATTATTCAAACGTTTCAGCAAACACGTTCACAAGCGGTAAACTTAGGTATCGTCAGTAATAGCCAATTAGTGTTGAACCATTTTAAGGGCGTGTTAATACCTTCTCATTTCCATCAGCCAATAAAACAGCAATTAGTGATTTTAAAGCGCAGTAAAAACATTCAACAAGCCCAGCGTTTTGTTTCATTGTTAATGAGCAAGCAAGCTCAGCAATTTATTGCTGAATCAGGGTATGCGAAACTCAATGTAATGAAAGATGAAGGTAACAGCAGTGAATAATACCCATCCTGATATTCTTGCGCTGATCACCACACTTAAAATGGCAGGTATTACCACCATTATTCTGATGTTAATCGGTACTCCGCTAGCATGGTTTCTCGCTAAAATGCAAAGTCGAGCGAAAGTTTTTATCGAGGCTTTAGTGGCTTTACCTTTAGTCTTACCTCCAACCGTATTGGGTTTTTATTTATTACTGCTATTTTCGCCGCAATATTTGCCCGGACAAATTTGGCAACAAGCAACGGGACAACAACTCGCCTTTAGTTTTTCGGCCATTGTTATTGGTTCAGTGTTGTATTCACTCCCCTTTGTTGTTCAGCCCCTGCAAAAGGCTTTTGAGCAATTGGGTGACGACTTATTAGAAGCGGCAGCTATGTTAGGCGCTAGCGCCTTTGATCGATTTTTCACGATTGTATTACCGATTACCAAAGCGAGTTTTATTACCGCAGCTAGTTTAGGCTTTGCTCATACGGTAGGAGAGTTTGGTGTGGTCTTGATGATTGGCGGTAATATTCCCGGTGAAACACGTGTGCTTTCAATCGCCTTGTTTGATCATGTTGAAGCGTTTGACTATGCTCAAGCGCATATTATTTCAATCAGTTTAGTCATCTCTTCTCTTGTTTTATTGTCGTTGATTTATTTACTTAATCGTCCAACTAAAAATAAGCGAATAAATCAAAGAGGCTTAATTGATGGCTGAATTAGCGCTTAATTTTATTGTTCAACATGACGACTTTTTATTGTCTGTCGACGAAAAAATATCCTTGTGTGGTATTACCGGCGTTTTTGGGCATTCAGGTTCAGGAAAGTCGACGTTATTAAAAGTGATCGCAGGGCTTGAAAAGCAGGCACACGGCACACTATCTATTGATAACGATGAACTACTTAACAGTGCAACAAAAACCTTTGTGGCTCCGCAGCAACGTAATATCGGCTTAGTCTTTCAAAATAGTCGTTTATTCCCTCATTTAAGTGTTGAAGATAACCTGCATTACGGTCAAAAACGTAATCAGAATTGTGTCCTTGATTTCTCAGAAATAATCGAATTAACGCAATTAAAACCCTTGCTTGGTAAAGCCGTTACTCAACTGTCTGGGGGGGAACAACAGCGAGTAGCGTTAGCAAGAGCCTTGTTAGCAGAGCCCCAATTATTATTACTTGATGAGCCGCTGAGTGCTCTCGATGATAGAAATAAAATAACATTACTAGCCGTACTCGAAAAAGTGAAACAGCAGCTTAATTTACCCATGCTATACGTCAGCCATTCTTTAGACGAGCTTCAACAGCTTGCTGATAATTTGTTGGTGATATCGTCTGGCAAAGTGAGTCATCATGGTGATATCCACGAAGTTATTCATCAATTGACAACAAATAACGAAATATTGCACCAAACCAGTTTGTCGTTAACTGTAAAATCGCACTTACCTGAGTACGGTTTAACAAGCTTAGCATTGGGCGAACAGCAAATATTTATTGCTTGTGATCATGAGCCTAACAAAGCAAAAAAAGTACGCTGTATTATTGCGGCAAGTGATATTAGTATCACCTTACATGAGCCTATCGAAAGCTCTATTGTTAATCATTTGTTTGGGACCATAACCTGTTTTGACAAAAGTGATAAGCAAGTGCTGTTAACTGTAACTTGTTCGGAGCAAAAATTCTTTGTGACGATCACTACATGGTCAGCTAAACGTTTATCGTTAACGATAGGCCAAAGTATATTTATTCAATTTAAAGCGAATGCAGTGCGTTCACTGCGCTAATGTAAACGTTATTAATCTTCTTTAGGAAACTATGCTGCTTATGTTATCTCAACACGAACAACTACGTTACAGTCGCCAAATTATGCTAAAAAAAATAGGTGAGAATGGCCAGTTAGCTTTGCGCGATGCTAAAGTACTCATTGTTGGTATGGGCGGCTTAGGTAACCCAGTGAGCTTATATTTAGCTGCAGCAGGCGTTGGTACTTTGTTTATTGCTGATGGCGACAACGTTGATATAACTAATCTACAACGGCAAATATTATTTACCGAAAGTGATGTTGGTACAAATAAAGCGGATATTGGCGCAGAAAAATTACAACAGCATAATAGTGATATTACGGTTGAGGTGATTGATGAAATGCTCGATACAGAATTAGCTCACTATTATATTGAGCAGGTCGATGTGGTAATCGACTGTACTGATAATATCGCGACGCGTTATTTATTGAACCAAGTGTGTGTTGATAAAAAAACGCCATTAATTGTGGGGGCAGCTACGGGATTTGACGGTCAACAGTTAGTGGTTGACCCTCGTGACCCAGAAAGTGCCTGTTATCAATGCTTATTTCCTGCCAGTGAAAAAGCGCCAACAAATAACTGCCAAACCGTAGGTATTGTCGGACCTGTATTAGCGATTGTTGCAGGTATGCAATCGTTGCAAGCCATAAAGTTATTAACAGGCAATGCGATACATATTAACCAGCTAAATATGTTTGATGGTTTATCAAACCAATGGCAACAATTTAGCTTGAAAAAACAGCCCGATTGTCCAGTTTGTGGCGATTGCTAAGTTATATCTTACTAGTCAGGCAGTTTACCTGCTTGGTTAAACGGTAAACTTATAATTTTCTATATCAATAACTGAGAGTTTTAATAAGTTTATTTTCCTAGTTTTCTTAAAACGTCCTTCATATGAAGGCGAAATGTTTTGTCAAATTTAGATTCACTACATCGACGTATTCGAGTTTTCTTCATGGGTCCAAGACCTAAATAACTCATATCAGTAACGCTAGTGCAGAGACCATTGTTATCTTTATATACTGTGGTATTACCATAATGAGAGGTCCTCATATTCATTTTTTTCGCCCCTTCAAGTACGCTTTCAGTTTTTGTTATTGAGTGAGGGACAGGTTCAGGATCTGCATGCATTAAAGACATGGACTCAAAACGTTGAGACTCAACTAGCGCTTCTTTAATTACTTTATTATTAATAGACAATTTTAATTTATTCAATTGTTCATATGCAGAAAAATCAATTACTTTATTCTAATTTTCTTCAGGTTTTTTTGATACTGAAGTACTCACCGTTGTGGCTGACTTTAGTGTGTTTTTTATCTTATTTGAAGCAGGACCGTTATTTGTAATCGTTTTACTTGTTTCTGGTTTTGGCAATTCATGTTTATCAACTTTAGTTGATTTTACAATGTAGCTATTAGTTTTTTGAGCATCGATTATGTCTTTACTTTTGATTATTTTGATTTCATCTATTGATGAATTATATAAATAACTTTTGATGATTTTTTTTTGTTCTAATTTTTTTTCAGGTAAAGAGGGCACGACCCCTTTTAATGAAAGTAAAATAATCACGTGAATAACAACAGAAGCAGTGAGCGCTATATAGTTTTTATTAAAAAAAGTCAGTTTCATTACTCTCGGGTGGATAACTATTGATTTGTGAAAGCCATTCTTTAAAAGTTTTTGACCTTGTCAGTATGTAACTTTCTTCAATACACCATTGTGAATAGAGGTTAGATGAAGTTTCAATTTGCTGTAACCAATTCTTCCAATGAATCCATTGTGTAGATTTTACCTCATCGGTATTAATATTTAATTCACCGTTATATCTAACAACCAAGATAGAGCAAATTAATCACCAATAACTTTTTGATAAATAAGGTGATAACTGTATTGGTAACTTCTGAAATATCAAAAAATCAATGCCTAACTCAAATTGACATCGCCTTTTAACCGCTTCGATATTTTATTTTACTCTTTTTTGATTTTAAATTAACATTTATTACATTTTTTTACTATCTAGAGTGGGATGCCATAGAAAAATAAAAGTCTATTTTTCAGCAAACATTACTAATGTTGCTTTAATATAAGCGTTAATTTGGTCTTCTAGCACTTGTAAAGGTACCGAGCCATTTTTCAAAATTTGATGATGAAACTCACGCACATCAAAGTTTTTTCCTAATTTAGTTTCTGTTTTTTTACGTAGATTTCTGATGGTGATCTCACCAATCTTGTAAGATAACGCTTGTCCTGCCCAAGAAATATAACGATCAATTTCTGTTGTTACATTATGGGTTGAGAGTGCAGTGTTATCAGTCATAAAGTTAATCGCGCGCTCTCTTGACCAGCCTTTAACATGCATACCCGTATCAACAACAAGACGAGCGGCACGCCACATTTCATAGGTTAATCGGCCAAAGTTACTGTAATTATCTTTATAAATTCCCGCTTCAATGCCTAACCATTCAGCATATAAACCCCAGCCTTCACCGAAGGCCGAAATGTAAGCATTTTGGCGATATGATGGTAAATTATCTAATTCGCTATTAAGTGATATTTGCAAGTGATGTCCCGGCACGCCCTCATGTAATGTAAGGGCAGGTAATACATAAAGAGGGCGCTTATCTAATGCATAGGTATTTACCCAATAATAACCCGGCTGACTATCGTTTTGTGCACGAATATAACGGCCCGTAGTATATTTAGGTGCAATACTTTCTGGCACAGGTGCAACCCCATAAGGTGACCGTGGTAAATGCTTAAATAAGGTGGGTAATTTTGCATCCATTTGTTTTGCTATGTATGAAGCTTCTTTAATTAACGCTAATGGTGTTTTCGCGTAAAATTGTGGATCTGTACGTAGAAAATGCGTGAACTCAGTGAAAGACCCTTCAAATCCCGTTTTTGCAATAATCTCAGCCATTTCTTGGCGAATGCGTTTAACTTCACTCAAGCCTAATACATGAATTTGCTCAGGTGTCATGTCTGTTGTGGTGTAATGCTTTACACGGTTGCTATAAAACTCATTACCGTTAGGCGTTTCGGAAACACCGATGCTTTTACGTGCCTTGGGGAAATATTCTTGGGTAAAAAATTCATAATAGCCCTGATAAGCAGGAATCACTTGGGCTTCTAATATTGTAATAAGCTGCTGCTTTTTATCATCTAGCACTTTAGCGTTAATTAAATTAGATGCGGTGGTAAAAGGTTTAAGAAATTCAGAATCATTTATATGCTCAGGAATAAAAGCAAGTATCGATTGCTCATAGCCAACTAACACTGCTTGAGGCTGCGTAATACCTGTTGCCAACCCTTGCTGCATCCAATAAATATTTTGATCGAAATATTCAGGAAGCGCCGATAGCTTGTTTAGATATAATTCAATATCTTTTTCTTTTCTAAATTTTGTATTGTTGATGAAAAAGTTTAAATTTGAGTGAAAACCAGACTCAGATTTGAATGGCATGTAATGTGATTTAAAGTGATAGTTAGCGATATTATTATCGAGTTGAGCCTTGATAATTGAATAATTAATCTGGTTATCGTCTGAAAGGGCATCTTGATTGATCGCTTCAAATACCGATGCTATTACTAGGCGTTCTTGGTATTTTTTCTCTAAGGCTTGCGGTGATAAATCAGGCCATAAATTTTCTTTCTTCTCGACTTCATTTTCGACATTATCTTGTTTATAAAGTCCTTTGCTTGAACGATGATTTAATAGTTGCTGAACCGCAGCATCAAATTTTTTATTGGCTGTGTTCTGAGTTGAAGCTGCATTGTTACTTGCTATTTGGCAAGCGCTAAGGGTAATTATAATCGCGGGTACAACGAGCAATTGACCTAAAGAAAAGTTCATGTTTATACATTCTGACGTGAAAAAACGACCCTTAACGTAACGTAATTTTCTGCAAGTAAACAGTTTTGTACGACGAATTGTTTTACTAATCAGCTTAAATACAAATAAACTCAAGCATTTTATCATTTTTGTTAAAAAATGAGTTTTCGTTAGCCGAACATATAAGTGTTCAATGTAGACTGTATTTCTCCTAATTACTGTTATTTGAAATTATTTTGCGTAATTGTTGTTTATCTTGGTTTATGGTTGCTCATATTTGGTTTTTTGTTAGAATTATTTTATCGAAACAACCCGCGAGCTAAAAATCATGTCACTTGAAAATCACTTTCTTCCCTTTAGAAATAATATTATTGGTCAGTCGTTAACACATGAAATTAATGGCCAGCAATTAGATATTGTCTATGCAGATTGGACAGCAAGTGGTCGACTTTACGCGCCGATTGAAAGCTATATTACGAATACCCTAGGTCCTTTTGTTGCGAATACGCATACCGAAACTAATTTAACAGGTTGTGCGATGACGAATGCTTATCATGATGCGCAAAAAATAATAAAGCGTCATGTAAATGCTTGTGACAATGACGTACTGATTACAGCAGAAGCAGGAATGACCGGTGTTATTAACAAGTTTCAACGCATTTTGGGTTTGCGCATTCCTGAGCGTATGCAAGATCAAGTGACATTTGATGACTGCGATAAGCCAGTCGTTTTTATTACCCATATGGAACATCATTCAAACCAAACAACATGGTATGAGTGTGACGTAACTTTAGAAATTGTTGACCCTGACAGCAGCGGCTTACCCTCGTTAGCACACTTGAATTTATTACTTGAAAAATACCAAGATCGAAAAGTTAAAATAGGCTCATTTTCATCTTGTTCAAATGTTACCGGTATTAAAACACCCTATTATGAGTTAGCAGAAATAATGCATGAACATGGCGGTTTATGTTTTGTTGATTTTGCTTGTTCGGCGCCTTATGTCGATATTGATATGCATCCAACAAATTCAAAACAGAGTTTAGACGCCATTTTTTTTTCTCCTCATAAATTTCTGGGTGGCCCAGGTAGCTCAGGTGTTCTTATTTTTAATAAAGCGCTCTATAAAAATAAAGTGCCAGATCATCCTGGTGGCGGAACGGTAACGTGGACAAATCCGTGGGGCGAGCATAGCTTTTTTAATAACATCGAAATGCGTGAAGACGGTGGTACTCCGGGTTTTCTACAATGTATTCGTACCGCGTTGGCGATAAAAGTTAAAAACGCCATGGGTGTTGATAAGATCACCGCTCGCGAAAAAGAAATTACTGATTATGTAATGGACGAATTAGCAAAAAATGACAACGTAGTGATGTTAGAGAAAAATGTTAAAGACCGTTTAGCGATTGTTTCTTTTTATATACCCAATGTTCATTATAATTTAGTAGTGCGTTTACTTAACGATAAATTTGGTGTTCAAACACGTGGAGGCTGTTCATGTGCTGGGACTTATGGCCATATATTATTAAATGTTGATCACGATACTTCAAATAAGATCACTGAAAAAATAAATATGGGTGACTACGCAGAAAAACCCGGTTGGATCCGTGCTTCATTTCATCCTACCACCTCTGACAAAGAAGTAAGATACATTGTTGAAGCGATTAACCAAGTGACTGAAAACATTATTGAGTGGGCAAAAGAATATCGATTTAACCCTGCTACCGGTGATTTTGAGCACAAAAATTTTGCGGTGAACTATCCAAGTCTTACTGATTTTAATGCCTTAGCGCTAACCAATGTTGACGTTATGCCAACCGCAAAAGAAAAGGTGCTTGAACTTAACGCCTCACCTTCATTGCTCAAAAAAATCTTCGGTTAATATTTACTTATGTAAATAGCATGGTGGTTGTGTTGAAGATTAAGTGCTTACTCAATAGTTAGCCCTATTAGGAAGTAAAACATTTTCGTTTTTATATACTATGTATGTTAAATGGATATATCTAAGTACGTTCTGTTTTATTAAGCGCGTTGTTTCTGTGTCGATATCAGTGTTAACACATGGGTAGTTCGTTATAATGCCAATTAATAAGTTCGAGTTCCTGAGTCCTGTTATTACTTTGATTTTCTAGGATGTTTATGGGGAGCCATCCGTTCTTACAATATTTAAGCGATTGTCGGTATTTATTAACTTACTTGTTAACGAATACCAACAATAAACACGAAAAGATACTTACGGGCAGGGCATAGATTTGACACTAAATTGGCACGAGCTAATCGAAAAAGCATGGAATGATCGAAAAGACTTACTTGAGTCTGATGAATTTGATTGTTGGCGTGTTTTCCATGGTTACACAGAAGGCGCGTCAGGTGTCGTTATTGAAAAATTTGGCACAATGGTTATCGTTGAATATAAAGATGACATTCGTGATGACCTTGATGAGATTAAAGATGCGCTTTTACAGTGTTTTCCCTTCACACTTATTCTGGCTAAAGGCGATCAATCAATCGGTTTGCGGTTGAAAGATAGAATGTATGCGTTGCATGGTGACATTTCAGATGCACCAAAGTTCGCTAAAGAATACGGCATATCTTATGGGTTACTGCCTGATGCGATGCATAACTGTGGTTTGTATCTCGACGCGCGCCCTGTTCGTAAATGGCTAGCTCATAATAGTGAAGGACGCCGTGTACTTAACTTATTTTCATTTACGGGAAGTCTTGGTATAGCCGCTTTAAAAGGTGGTGCAAAAGCAGCTATTCATCTCGACAAATCGAAAGCGTTGTTACCACGTATCCAAAACAGTTATGAAATAAATGGCATGGATTTTGGAACTCGCAGCTTTATACAGGGTGATATCTATAAGCATTTACCTAAAGCGATAAAGAATGGTCAGCGGTTCGATGGTATTATTTTAGACCCTCCGCCGAAAGTATATAAATCACCTTATTCAGAACATCAGCCTAAGGGACAAGACTTTTCACGATTAGTCAGTCTTTGTTCAAAGCTTTTGAACCCTGGAGGTTGGTTAATTTGCTTATTTCATCGTTATGACGCTACGTGGGATCAATCAGATGCTGAGATTATAGCGTCATCGTCAGATACATTGAAAATGACTGAGCGCTTTACCAGTGAGTGTGATTTTCCTGATGATAATGTTGATCGAAAGCTAAGAGTGACCGTGTTCGAAAAAATTTAATACATTTAGTAGCACAAGTTAGGAGCATAAGTAACAAAGCAACCTTCAACTTACTTTTTCTGAGTACAGGCATCAAGCAAGTCTAACGTAAGTCGTTGTATGTAAACCTTCATGTTGAGATCATTTTTATACAGAAAATGATCTTTTCTTTTATTGTCATACCTTAATCAATTTTTATTCGATAAATATCTATAAGTCACCATGACTTTTATCAATATTGTCAGTAGTACGGATAAAATATTTACCCTGTTGTTTATCGACAATCCCATTGATAACACCACTGATGACACTCAAACATTAACATCGTTGCTTTTTGTGATAAGTAAGGGGGAATTTGAAAGCCATCGACGGAAGTTTACTCAAATATTTGTATAAACTACCGGCAGCATAAATAAGCATTTCGTTTACTGCTTTATTATTCTATGACAACAAGGATCATTTTTCAAAGCTGATGATCATTTCTGCTGCAACACAGTGGCACTCATCATTACAAGCAGGGCACTCATAACCTTGTTTACTGAGTTCATTCCAACGTTCAGGATGCTCTTTAATTAATACGCCACTACATTTTGTGAAGTATTTTACGGCACTATTACCGGGACTTTGTTTCCATAAATGGCTAATGCCAGCAGTTGCACCTTGTTTAATCGCTGCTTGTGTTGATAATTTGAGTAGCTGACTGCCCACGCCATAACCTCGATAGTTTTCATCAACCGTATTACATTTGAAATAACAGACTTTATCGGTAGGGTGCAGCCACAGTTTAGGGCTACACCATGAGTCAATTTCCCATTGATTAATCGCGTAAGTTAATCGAAAACCAATCAGTTTCTCACCAAGGTAAGCAACAAAGTTTGCGTTTATTTCGACACCACCGTGCGGTTTCAATAAGCCTTTGTTATACCAGATGTTCATGTTTGAATCATCAATATAACCCGCCCCGTGAACAGCCGTACCCAAAGCGATTATTGCTGAAAAATCGTTAGGTAACATCTCACGGTAAGACACTTGAGGGTTTTCCACTTTGCTCTGTTTTTTCATGTTGACTATTTATTTAAATAAAATTGTATTTTAGACATTCAGCTTAGCAAATTTATAATAAATACGGTAAGGTTTCCGTGGTTTTCTTTATTAGAGCAGTGTTAAAAAGATGTACGATCCTTTACATGACAAATCGCCCGGTTGCGGCGAAGCATACCCTGATAGCTATTGGGCTGAAAATGCTGATATACAAAATAATGCCCCACAAAGTGATGGACAAATTAGTCAAGATGTCGACGTTGATGTTGCAATCATTGGTGCAGGTTATACAGGGCTTTCTTGTGCATTATATTTAGCGCGTGAGCATGGTATTAAAGCGCATGTGCTAGAAGCTAATCAAACAGCTTGGGGTTGTAGCGGCAGAAATGCGGGTTTTATTTTAAAGTCTTCAGGTCGTAAATCTTATAGTGATATGGCGCAGAAATGGGGTGAAGAAGTAATGCGCGGCATTTATGATGAAATGTGTGCAGGCGTAGAAACAGTAAAGTCACTCATCGCAGAAGGCATTGATTGCGACGTACAAACACGTGGTTTTTTAAAAGTTGCCCATAAACCAAGTAAATTGGCTGAGCTTATTATTCAGGCAAAACTTCAACAAAAAACCTTTGCGGGTATCAAAAATAGTGATGTAGAAATTTTAACAAAAAACGAAGTTCGTCAACAATACATGGACGATAAAAATGCTTATGGCGCTATTCGTTATCAAGATGGTTTTGGCTTGAATCCGTTAAAACTGGCATGGGGTTATCAACGATTAGTACGTGAAGCTGGCGCTAAAGTTCACACCAGTTCACCCGTATTAGAAATACTAGATGAAGGACATCAACAAAAATTAATTACACCTAAAGGTGTGGTTAATGCTAAAAAAATTGTTATTGCAACTAATGGCTATACACCCAAAGGATTTCATTCATTAACGACGGATCGAACTTTACCGGTGCTTTCACAAATTATTGTCACGGAACCACTGTCAGAACAGCAGCTTGCAGAGTGTAACTTCTTAACGTCGAATGTTGTGATGGATACGCGTGCGCTCAAATACTATTACCGAAAGCTACCAGACAACCGTATTTTATTTGGTGGCCGTGGCGCTATAACGGGTAAGTCTGCGGATGATCCTTATTACGCTCAGCGCTTATTAGCGGTATTAAAAACAAGTTTTCCACCTTTAGCTAAGCTAAATTACCAGTATGCTTGGTCAGGCTGGATCTGTATGTCTTTAGACGACTTACCTCATATTTACCAAAACACGAAGAAAAATATTTTTTATAGCATGGGCTATTGTGGATCAGGTGTGTCATTTTCGGTGCAAGCAGGTAAGCGTTTAGCTGAAAAAGTGGCTGGAAAAGCTATCGACTCCGCAATAGAAAATCTTCCACTGTATAACTGTGAATTACCTAAATTTCCATTCGCGCCTTTGAGACGTGTTGGACAATGGGGATATTTTCATTATGGAAAAGTAAAAGATGAATGGTTTTAGTGATTGATGCTATCTCATGTCATTATGCAGAGCATTAGTGATTTTCAGGTTGTCTAAAATTGATCAACCTGAAAGATTTTAGTGAGAGTTTATGCCGCTTGTTTCAAAGCGGCCCTTATTTTTTCTTCTACATTAGGCGTTAAGTTACACGTATAAATAACTCAATAGCTTAACGGCTTTTAGTCAATATGTGGATCTTCACTAATAATGAGAATTCTCGTTCAGGACTTTCTTGGCTGTAGCTATATTGAGTTAAATCAACTGAAAAATTTACGTCAAAAGTCGTGAGAAAACTATAAAAAATGTCACAACAAATAAGAAAATTTAAAAACCTCTTAAGCTATGTACTGAATGGTCACTTATTAGCCAATTGCGGACATTAATGTTTTGTGAATACACGATCAAATTCAAGACAATTCCAACCAAAATTTACTGGTTGTTTGTTGGGCTGGTTTAAGCTCTAAGAACTAAACCGCTCCGCGGTAACGGTGTGTTTGGTTAGCATCGTTCATCCCTATACACATTCACTTTTTCCTACACTAAGTCTTGATGCATGTCGCCTCATCTTAGATTGGAGAATATCCTATGAACATCAGCCCATACTTTTCAGAACAACTACGCAAACGGTTTAACGAAGACATGATCATGTGTAAACTTGCCACTAAAACACAAATTGCGTATGTCCGTGGTGATAACAAACTCTGTCAATATTTACAACACTTACCTAAAGCCACCACCCAAGAAGAGTTGCATGAATTTCAACTTTTTATGGTTAATCACGGTGTTTCGAGCATCACAGTCAATGCCACGCTAACCGCATTAAAGTTCTTTTTCGAGATAACCCTAGACAAGTCAGAGGTTGCTGCAAGGGTCTGACCTGTGGTGGTTACACAGCAATGCAAGACACTATATCAACCGCTTTATCAAATGAACGAAGCCGTATCGAGATACTTCTTAATGAAAACTTAAACCAAGCAATAAAAGTAACGTTACTTAAGTTACTTGAATCAAGTAGCACTTTTACCGATTTAGCCAAATTAAAAAAGATGCCTAAGGATTTTTCGGCTAGTCAAATAGCGCAAGAGCTTAAGACACATAAAATCATACGTTCACTTTATTCTGTGATTAAGGGGCTTGATTACATTTAATAAAACAACTCTCTTTAATGACCAGCATAGTTGTATTCCAATGCCCACATAACGAGTGGAATACATTAATTTCAGATATAATGCTGATATTTGTAATCTAATCACTAATATTTATACACAAAAAAAACGCTAGTACAGATACATATTGTTATATTTGAGATGAAATTTGACGCTATAGTTATACAACTTTAAACCTTGATACTAAAGTTTGCATCTGTACAGATAACTGTGCCAATTCACGTCCTGCTTTTGATAATTCCGTTATAGCCTCAACATTTTCTTGGGTTTTATCATTAATATTAACAACATTCATATTTATTTCTTCTGCTACAACACCTTGTTCCTCTGATGCAGTAGCTATCTGGTTACTCATATCATTTATATTTGTAATAACTTCTGAAATAGTAACAAGTACTTCGCTAGATAACTGAGCTTGATTAACAACTTCATCAACTTGCTCTTTGCTTTGGGTAATAGAGGTAACAGCATTTTTAGCACTTTGTTGTAAGTCATTCATAATGGAACTGATCTCACCAGTAGACTCTTGTGTTCTTGCCGCTAACGCTCGCACTTCATCTGCGACCACTGCAAAACCTCTGCCTTGTTCACCTGCTCTAGCTGCTTCAATAGCAGCGTTTAATGCTAATAGATTGGTCTGATCAGCTATTGAATTAATTACCTCGAGTACATTAGCTATCTTAATACTATTTTGCTCTACTTCATTAACCGTTTGACTGGTGTTCAATATTTTGTATGCTAAATCATTAATAGTAAGAATAGTTTTATTCATGATTTCTGTGGCGGTACTTACATGCTCATGAGCTTCATCAGAAGCATCAGCGGAAATAGATATACTTTGAGCTACTTCTTTCGTTGTCGCGGTCATTTCATTCATAGCTGTTGCAATTAGCTCTGTTTGCTCTGCTTGATTTTGAATAGAATTTACTATTTGATTTGAAATTACTGATGTTTCTTTTGCGGTTACTGATATTTGATTACTTGCACTTGAAACTTCATGTAAAGACACTTTAAATGTGCTAAATAAATCATTCAAAGCATCAGCCATAGCTGAAATTTCATCACTGCCTTGGTTATCAAGACTAATGGTTAAATCATTATTGTCTTTTATTTGAAATAATTTTTTAGATATGGAATTAAGGGGAGGGATAATACTTCTAATGATTATTGCGGCTAAGCTAATTGCAACAATAACACCTACAACAAGTAATACCCAAGCCATTGATACAGCTCTATTACTGCTAGCAACCAAAATACTAGCATCATTTTTTAATAGCGTTTTTTGATTAATAGCCATATCACTTAAAATTATTTTTATTTTAAATCCTAAGGGAGCTGCTTTCGATGCCAACCAATGATTAGCTAAATTCCAGTCATCTTGTCCTCTAGAGTCCAACATTTGCTTTGGTAAAGGTGAAAAAACAGCCCTTGCTTCTGAAAATATTGTTAGTGATTTTTTTTGTTCAGCATTCAATATGGCTTGTTGTGTCTTTAAATCTGAAAACCTGCGTTGATTTTTATCCCATAACTGCTCAAAAGTGATACGATAATGAGTCTCCCCTGATAATAAGTAACCACGGATATTAGCAAGTGCTAAACCTAACGAACCACGAACATCCGCCATCATTCCTAGTAAAGCTTTCCTTTCACTATTTGCTTTAAGATTTAGTTCGATATCAATGAGTTTTGTTATTTCTTTAGACATAATAGACGCTTGGGGTACGGCTTGCTGATATAGCATTTCAATTGAAGGTATGTTTTGAAGAGTTTGTGCTATATTTTCTATATTTTTCTGCTCTTGATTAAAGTCTTTTAACAAGGCTTTTATTTCTTTTAACTTAATTATGTTTTTAGGATTTGTCCAATTAGCCGACATTTTATCTAATGTTGCTATTGCGGGGGTTATTTCAATGTCCCAGGCTGACTGTCGTTCATCTTTGAACTTATCTTTACCTAATAGCATCCACCCTCTTAATGCAGCAAGGGCATGATTGACACCATTTAATACACTAGCACTTGCCTGTGCGGTAGGTATGCGTAACTCAACAACTTTATTGGCGCTTTTTGTAATAGTGGTAATTTCAAATATTGAATTAACGGATGATATTGTAAATATCAATATTAGCAGTAAAAAGCCTACTGCTAACCTTGAGCTTATTTTAAGTTTTTTAATCATAACTGTTCACACCTCAACTTATCATTATCATTATCATTATTATTAAAATTAGCATGACATTATTGATTTAGCGAGGATTTGACATCTAACACGCTTTTGTTAATGCGCATTGTTTTGTTAAACCTTGTTTTTTGATTGAAAGGGGCTAAGGGAAGTGTTTTATAGAAATTAAATAAAAATACACATAGAATATATCAAATTCCTATATTGGTATTTTGGATCTTGCAAAGCCCTGTATTGTAAGTGCTCTGCTATAGTGAGACAGTTGAGCTTAACTGTCTGACATATATTAATGAGACTTTCAGTAACATGGCATAAATAGTGTCTCAGCAAATATAGGGCATAAAGCTATGTATTGATGACTATAACGATCACTTTGAAGTCATCCCAATGCGACTTAATGACTGGCGGCAATGTTGTTTTTTTTCTCATTCAGCCTTAACAGGTTATTGGCAAAAAGTTATCATCAATAGACCATGTTTTTATCTTTTGGGAACGTCCACTATCGTATCTTCAATGTCATTAACTTAAGGATTTAACACATACGTTTATAATTCATTGGGTACTTATTTGTCTTTTTTCTACGGTCTTGTCTAAAAAATTTACGATTGGGTCGAATAATACTTAAATTTTTTGATATTTTACTTATCAGTAGTTCGTATAACTTAAACTCAGCTAACTTCATTGTGAACCGAACAATATTATCTTTCAGTTGACTTATCGCAAAGGTGAAATTGATTTTATATTCATAGAGCCTATTTTTTTTTGGCTTCTTTATTTTTCGTTTTGCATCATGGATTGCAGAAGCAGCAAAGTTTTTAGTCAATAGCTTAGCGTGTAAGTCTTGTAAAACACCTTCAACAGAAACACTAGAATAATTCTCAATATTGAGACGACTTTTCAATACTTTGTAATCTTCTTCAACCCCCCAACGCTGGAAATATAAATCAGCGAAAAGAGCAGTAGGATAAGCTTGTATATCTGTTAATGATGAAACCAAAATTTCTGGCTCACCTGATGGCAGGTCAACTCGCACTAATCTTAACTGTAGTGACTCTGTCGATATTTTATCTTTTCGGCATCATTGAAGAGACTTTTCAAGACAAGGAAAATCAACGATATCACTATATTTCCCACTTTCTAAGAAGGCTTTAACAACATTAGAGCCTTTAACAATGCGCATGCAGAAATCAACATTTTTTAGCCTATGGTATTTATAAAACCAAACGGCAGGGTAACCTCTGTCATAAACGACTAAGTCGCCTGCTTGGGTTTTAGTTAAGTGCCTCAGTGCCATTTCACGCTCTCCTGTTGAATGACTTTCTACCTATAAATCTAGAGTAATATTATTCTTAACATCATAAAGTTGAGAAAGACGCACGGCAGGCATATCAGCATGTGAACGAGCTTTACCAAAATGCTTAAGTAGTTTGTCAGTTTTAGGTAATTGTGTGACTGAGCCATCAACAGCTAGCAGTCTATGGCCTTGCCATTTATCAATGGTTGCCGCTTCATAGAACGTTTGAACTAAATCGTCGTTTAATTCAATAAATGCTTGATGAGATAGTTTCATTCTAGCTTTACAAAAAGCAGCGGTACTCACTGACTTTTTTGACAAGTAGCTATCATCGATAACATTGAAAAACCGACAAAGTTCAGCTTGAATTGAACCGTTAAGAGCATTCAACATAAAAACTCATTAAACGAGGAAAAGTCAGCGTTCGGTTTCGAGTGAAATCGGTAGGTTTTTTGCGGTGATTTTCTAAAAACTCAGTTGAATGAATTTCATTGGTTAGTTTTTGTACTATTTGAATTAAATACTGAACAGCTCATTGGTGATTTCTCTCTATTTTTAATTCATAGGCAGGTTAGCAATTAGCTAACTTATTGTAAATGAATAAATTAACCTTAAGTTAATGACATTGATCGTATCTTTGCTGACCTTATTGGATCGTTGACGAGTTACAAAAATTTTCTCCGGTGTAACTTAAATGTTAAATTTTCTCATCGTGTGACGCATTTCTCATTATGTTTGACGATCCACAAATAATAGCGGCTAATCAGTTTAAAAAGGCAGTGGAATAAGCTTTTCATTCACTTTAAATTGACTGTCCTTCAAAATATAATCAGTTGTGTAATGGGTGTCTGTTACAACTAACAAGCCTTGCTCCACTAACATATTTAACATTTGAGGCACTTGTTGAGCGGCCATTTTGTCTATTTCTTCTGTTGTCATATCTTGTGTTTGCGGGTTAGCTTGTAGCTGTTTCTTCATAAATTGTTCAGCGAACAATTCAATAATGGCTTTATCGCCCGTTATTTCCCCATTCATGAGTGCATGAGAAAACCAAAATTGCTGATCTTCTATTGGCGTTGGTAATGCTGATACATTAACTAAACTGGTGTGCATTGTGCCATTCATTTTGCCTTCAGGAAAAGTACCTCGTAAGCTAGTGATATTAATTTCTGGTCCAGCACTGAGCAATAAAAGTAAATTTTCTTGTGTAAAGTTAAACATTTTTTCTTGCATGTCTTCCGCACTGCTATCACTTAGTGTTTGACTAAAATCTTGGTAGGCTTTAATAAACTGTCCACTGATATTATTAATCGCTAGTTCAAGTGCTAAATCTTGAACTTGGTACTCATTAACATCTGCGGCTTTAATCCCATAAGCAACCTGAATATTAGCTGATTTTTCTGCTTTATTTAATAATAATGAAGCAGAGACATATAGGTCGGTAAGATTGATGATTTCACTTTCATTATTGTTAAAGTTAATCGAAGAGAAGTTGACCGTTGTTGCAGAGTCATAGAAGTTGTTATTAAATATTTCTTCTAATGAGGCGTTAACTAACATATCTACAGTGAAATTATTCATGGAAAAATCACCTTCATTAGACGTTGCTGTTAACTTTGCCACATTACCTTGGTAGGTAAGATCTTGCCCATTATATTGCCCATTTCCCTGATAACCACTAAACACTAAATTAACGTTTTCATCTGTTATGTTTGCAGTGAATGCCGTTACGGTATCTTGGTAGTCGTAATCACCAAGGAGGTCTATTAAGCCATTAGCTTGGAAAAAGTCTGTATTATCTGACCAATCAAGATTGTTTCGAAGTGTTTCACCATCAACATTTGCAGTCCATGATAACCAAGCTAAGTTACTTTGTTCATTAAAAAGGAAAGGACCATGTTGGGCATTTATTTCAAAAACTACAGAGTCATCATCGCTAAGGGCTGGATCCGATAACCCGGTTAAGTGTGTGGTATCTAAACTTAGGGTAACTAGTGCGTCGGTAGAAAACCAGTGTGAGTTAATGGTTTGAATTTCTACAGTATAACTCGGCGTATTATTCATTTTCTCAGCGATCACATTAAGTGTTGTCGAAAATTGATTCCCTACCAATTTAGGGGCTACGAGGCCAATCGATAGAATAATAGTGATAACTATTGAGAGTGTTTTTTTCATGAGGTAAGTCCATATTAATAGTGTGGATGGTTAAATTATTTGTTGTAAATGATATCCGATTCCATAGATAAACCATCATCTCATGTTTTTAATTGATTGTATTTAAAGTAGTTATTTCTAATAAAGCTTTATTCTTTCATTGATGTTGCTGTGAATGATTCTTAGATAATCTCGCAATTTTAAAATGTTTTATTTAAACGATATCGTCAAGGTTGCTGATGATGTTGAAAAATACCCATGGTATATTCCATCTTACTTTTTGAGTGCAAAGACCACCACCTTCGATGGTGAGTCTGCAGCGTTTTGTTTAAAAGCGTGTATTGTTAAACGAGCCGAGCATGAGGAAGGGGTCATTGATTTTGATTAACCCTATTTTTTATTTGCTTGGCAATACTGATCACCATAATAGTTGTTTGAGTAGTTACAATTAACCTCGGATTTTTTATCACTTGTTGTATTAAAAATATTTTTGATGTTATTAATAATGTTTTTCATTTTGGCTACCTGATGTATTTAAGATAAAACCATTGTGGCCTAACATCGACATTCAGTAAATTTGATAAAATTTAATATATAGTTCTATTTAATTGAAGTATCTAACCGGTAATATTAGCTACACTTTTGCGTGAGTTGTGCTGTAAAAATAGCTTTGAGCAGGCCTAATTCACTAGTTCTGACATAATTAGGTCTAATGATTAAGGCAATCGTTCTATGTGGCCCAGGTTCATTCAAATGAATCGCTCTTAGTTCCGATTCATTATGAGTTAATTGGTCTAATGCCATTTGCGGTACGAGTGTTGTACCCAGTTTACCCGCAACCATTTGAATGAGTGTATGTAAACTTGCTGAACCAAAATCAGAGCCTTGTTTTGGGTTTTGTAATTGGCAGGCGGCTAATGCATGCTCTTTTAAGCAATGACCATCTTTTAATAACATTAGTTTTTCCGTCTCTAGCTCATCATTGGTAATTTCTTCCATCATTTGAGGGCATTCATCTTTATGGCAGACTAAATAAAAGTCTTCTTGCCAGAAATCAAAGCTCATTAACCCCTCTACAGGATAAGGCAGCGCAAGTATTGCTGCGTCAATCGCTCCGGTTCTAACCATATCAATCAGAGTATGTGATTGTTCTTCTAATATTCTTAATTTGAAATTTGGATATTGATGTCTTACCTCGGGCAGTACTTTAGGTAAAAGGTATGGGCCAATAGTTGGAATAACGCCTAGGGTCATTGGGCTGGAAAACGGTTGGTTATCACTTTGTGATAATTGCAGCAATTCGTCTAGTTCTAATTTTACTCTTTTGGCTTTATTAAGTATCAATTGCCCTTTTGGGGTGACTAAGACTTGCTTGTTATTACGCTCAAATATGATCATCCCTAATTGCTTTTCAAGCTCATTGATTGCTGTACTTAAGGCTGATTGAGATACGTTGCATGCCTCTGCGGCTTTTTTAAAGTGTAAGGTCTTTTCAACGGCGAGTGCATAGTGTAATTGTTTTATTGAGATCATGTTGTTGATGATAATTTTTATTGAACGTAAAGGCTATTTTAATCAGAATTATGGAATTAGTCATCTTCTTTGCTGCTGTTTTAATTACGATTTCAACTTTATTATCTTAACAGGGGATTCACCCTCTATTGCGCCTGCTCATTTCAATAGTTCTGTTTTTTAGAACATTAAAATCAATTTAATCAAATTTATTTATTACTGAGTTAACTTTAGTATACCCACATCGAAAGCAAACATGCTTTTAAAACAAAACCTTTTAACTAAAGATTTTTATAACCCAGAGGAATTACACATGGCTCAAATAGGCAAAACTATCCCAGAATTTACAGCTCAAGCATTTCATAACGACGAGTTTGTTGAAGTAACATCACAGAGCACTAAAGGCAAATGGTCAATCTTCTTATTCTACCCAGCAGATTTCACTTTTGTTTGTCCTACTGAATTAGAAGATATGGCAAACCAGTATGAAGAGTTGCAAGGCTTAGGTGTTGAAGTTTACTCCGTATCAACAGATACCCATTTTTCACATAAAGCATGGCACGATTCTTCAGAAGCAATTGGTAAAATTAAATTTCCAATGATCGGTGACCAAACGGGCACAATTACCCGTGGTTTTGATGTGATGATTGAAGAAGATCATATGGCACACCGAGGTACATTCTTAGTCGACCCCGATGGTGTTATTCAAGTCGCTCATATACATGCTGGCGGTATTGGTCGCAGTGCGAAAGACATGGTGCGTAATGTTAAAGCTGCACAATACGTTCGTGAAAACGATGGTGAAGTCTGTCCTGCAGCTTGGGAACAAGGCGAAGCCACTTTAACACCTAGTTTAGACTTAGTTGGTAAAATTTAAGTCAGGCACGCTCTAAATTGGCGGAAGTCGTTATCACCGTTAACGACTTCCGCTTCATTCCATCCAATAAGATGACATGTTTTATGTTAATCAAACAATCTAAATAATGAGGTAGCCCCATGTTAAGTGAAGATATTTTAAATGCAGTAAAAGCTTATACCCAGAATATGTCCAACAAAGTATCACTTGTTTTACAGACGGGTGAACATCAAAAACGCAACGAATTAAAAGAATTTTTAACAGAATTATCTTCCGTATCTGACAACCTCATTGTCGTTGAACGTGACGAAAATTTACGTAGTCCAATTACTTTTTATTTAGAGGTTGAAGGCAAAAATAACGGTATACATTTTTCTGGCATCCCCAGTGGTCATGAATTTAATTCATTGATACTTGCTATATTACAGTCATCAGGTACTGATCTTAAACTTGATGGCACCTTGACTAAAATGGTGCAGAAAATCACTGAAGACTTACATTTTGAAGTCTTCATTTCTTTAAGCTGTCATAACTGTCCTGATGTTGTGCAATCGTTGAATCAGTTTGCTTTATTAAACGACCGCATTAGCAGTGAAATGATTGATGGTGGTTTATTTAAAACGTTAATTGATGAACGCAATATTCAAGGTGTGCCCAGTGTTTACTTAAATGGTAAGTTATTTGCGAACGGAAAAATAGATACGGCGCAGTTAGTTGACAAACTTATTGAACGTTTTCCTTATATTATAGATGGCGATGATAATGAACAGTTGCCCTTACAAGATGTTACTGTCATCGGCGCAGGTCCTGCTGGCGTTGCTGCTGCTATTTATGCTGCGCGTAAAGGGCTAAATGTCACTATTATTGCTGACCGTTTTGGCGGTCAAGTTAAAGATACAGTGGGTATTGAAAACTTAATTTCGGTATCTAAAACAACAGGCACACAACTCACGGGTAATATGCAAGCTCACTTAAACGATTACGAGATAACGACAAAAGAGTTTGTTCGTGTCGAAAAAATTGAAAAAGGGCAGCCAGAAAGTAAAGCACCGAAAAAGTTACACCTTTCTAGTGGTGAGGTTATTGAGTCTAAAACGGTTATTATTGCTACCGGTGCTAAATGGCGTGAGCTGGGTATACCGGGAGAGAAAGAGAATATAGGTTCAGGTGTTGCTTATTGCCCACATTGTGATGGCCCTTTCTTTAAAGGTAAAGATGTCGCCGTGGTTGGTGGTGGTAATTCAGGCATAGAAGCTGCGTTAGATTTGGCGAGCATGGTTAATCATGTGACTGTATTTGAATTTTTACCGGGGTTAAAAGCAGATAACATCTTGGTAGAAAAAGCGGAAGCACATAAAAAGATTACGATTATCAAAAATGTTGCGACCAAAGAAGTAATTGCAGAAAATGGTAAGGTTGTTGCGCTGGCTTATGAAGATAGAGCAACAGGTGAAATGAAGCAGCAAAGCTTGTCGGGTATTTTTATCCAAATAGGCTTATTACCCAACAGTGACTTTTTACAAGGTGTTGTGGAATGTACAAAGTATGGCGAAGTGATTATTGATGAGAAATGTCATACTTCGGAACCCGGCATATTTGCCGCAGGAGATGTATCAACTGTGCCCTACAAA
Source organism: Colwellia sp. MB02u-14 (assembly GCF_014076915.1). Taxonomy (NCBI): domain Bacteria; kingdom Pseudomonadati; phylum Pseudomonadota; class Gammaproteobacteria; order Alteromonadales; family Colwelliaceae; genus Colwellia; species Colwellia sp. MB02u-14. The sequence continues at coordinate 342,838 of NZ_JACGUX010000079.1, read as the reverse complement.
CAAATTGTAATTGCTATGGGTGAAGGCGCTAAAGCATCATTATCAGCATTTGATTACCTTATTAGAGAAAGTTAACTGTTACTATTAAGTGCCAGCTGAATTTACTGAATAGCACTAAGTTCAGTGATGCTTTATCAACCCCCTATAAATAAAAATTTATAGGGGGTTAACGTTTTTAATATTCAAAGCAACTAAATTAATTAATCGCTGCTGTGATTCAATACTTGCCCAAGCAATATGTGCGGTTAAAGATAAATTATCTATGTCGTTTTTCATCAGGGCACTTATTAAAGGGTGGCTAGCCGCAGGAGGCTCTTGTTCTAAAACATCAAGTATCGCGTGGGAGATTACTTTATTCTTTAATGCCTCTAATAAATCTTCACTATTTACCAAGGCACCACGAGCGGTGTTAATTAACAGTGCAGAGGGTTTCATTAGCGATAAACTTGCACGGTTTATTAAATTTGTTGTCTCATCTGTTTGCGGGCAGTGTAAGCTAATGACATCAGCATTTTGTAATACATAGTTAAAACTCTGGCGGTTTTCCCTTATTTTTGTTGCATTTTGACGCTCAGCAATCAGTATTTTCATACCAAAAGCTTCGGCAATAGTTGCCACGGCCTTACCTAAGCACCCAAAGCCAATAATGCCTATCGTTTTTCCGGCAAGTTCTTGACTGCCTTTACCATGAAAACAAAAAGTATCGCTGTTTTGCCAATGCCCTTGTTTAGTATTGTTGTTGTGGTGTGCGGTATTACTGAAATATTCAAGCATTTGCGCAAACACATATTGGCTCACGGAAGCTTGTGAATAACCACTGACGTTTTTAACACTAATGCCAAGCACTTGCGCTGCAGCCAGATCAACATTGTTCATGCCTGTTGCGGCAATACAAACTAATTTCAGCTGAGGTAATTGCTCAAGTATATTTTTAGATAAAACCACTTTATTGGTAATAATAATGTCAGCATTTTTACAACGTGCAAGCACTTGGTCGTTTGTCGTTGTTGCATAACAAATTAACTTGCTGACCTGAAATTCAATACTTGCCAAAGAAATGTTTGGGCTAAAAGTTTGTTGATCTAAAAAAACGGTTTGCATGGCTATCTTCAAAAATAAAGTGAGAGGGGTAGCTTAAGTTAATTTAAGGTGAAAAAAAACGACAATCACAGACATAACCAAGTTGATTATATATCTGTTCATTTTTAAGGGGTAAAACGAATAACGACTTCATTATAAAATTGATAAGTAGAATAACAACTTACTAAATTTTATACCTTGTATTTATTTGTTTTACCTCGATAAAAATTAGCGTGACTTTGTTTAACCAGGGCGGCCATCTTCTCTTGCTTTTAATAACATTGGCGCGTAGTAAAAAGTAAAGAGTCCAAAAGCAACTAACCAACAAAAACCACTTATATCAACAAATAACAGGGTTCTTTCTGGCATCAACCAAGGACCAAAGACTCGAGCCATTGCTGATAGTGTTATAAATGCAAACGCGAACGACATCATTTTAGGGGGCGTTAAAGGGCGACCACAATGTCCTAAAGAAACACGAGAAATCATTGATAAGACAATACCACCCATACCGCCAATGGTTAATAAATGCCAAATATGATGGGTAGGTATATCATCAATAATGTAGCTAAATCCAAGTAAGATAAGGCCAAACCAAATGAATTTAATCGCAAAATGTAATGACCATAAAAGGGGCACACCGAGTGTTATCCAAGGACGCCATCTCAACCACCGGATCAACTGAAACAAGCCAGCAAAAATTAATATGATACCAAAAAGCATTGGAACAAAACCAATTAATGGATGTAACAATAACATCAGCATAGCAAGCATTAAGCTGCCATTGGCGAGTTTGTCGAGTAATGGTGTAGGTGTCGCTTTAGTCGTTTGAGTGCCGTTAGCGGTAAACATAGGTACAACGCGCCCTGACATTACAGACATTAAAAACACGACTAATAAAACCCCAGCATAACCAGAGTAGTTCAATGAAACACTTTGTGGATAAATACTGGCTAAGTGCATTTCACTATTGGCGATCGTGAATAAGACTAATAAAGGCACAAAGAATAAATTTCGATATTGTTTTATCGCTAAGATAGGTTTTGCTAGGGTATAAGCCACCGCTAACAAAAAGCTTAAATCTATAAACGCGCTTAATGAGTGACCTAATAAATCAGGCATTAACATAACAACACGGCCTAACAGCCATAAAAAGAATAGTACCGCAAGCTGCTTACCTTTTACGCTAGGAAGTCCGGTCCAATTTTGTACTGCAGTGAGTAAAAAACCGGCAATAATTGCACTACCAAAGCCAAAAATCATTTCATGAATATGCCACCAATACCCTCCACCGTAAGGAATAAAACTAACGGCCCCTTTATAAATCAATAACCACAAGGTAATGGCAATTAAACTAAAAATAACACCCCCTAAAAAAAAGGGACGAAAGCCTAAGCGAAATATGGGGAGAGTTTTCTGCGCTTCTTTTAAATCGGTAATTTGCATCATAGTTGTTGTTTCAAAGGAACATTAATGTCATTTTAGCGCATTTACTATAATAATCGTTGCGATAAATCAACGAGTGGTGAAAAAATATAAAAAGTTACTGCATCTTCACTTATTTTTTAAGCGGATAATTAATTGGCTGGTTTTTCTAATTGGAACATTTCATCTGTAATGTCGTCGAGTTTTTCTGCTAGTAATTGCTGCGCATCATAAATACCTTGGTTATAAAAATGATTGCCCATTTCTTTAGTAAAAAAATCAAGTAAAAAGTCAGCGTCAAATTGAGCAAGATCTTGTTCGAGTTCGGTTGAAAAGTACTGCTGTAGCTTATGGATCAGTAATTCTTTTTGGGCAGATGTAAATTTAATTTCATTCATCTCTATTCTCTACTATTTTAGATAAATATTGTTTGCTAGATTATACTCATGGCAAAGCACGAAGGTGAATTGTTTTAATGAAAGAAACATTGAAAAAATGGTGGCAAACCGATTGTCAGTTTTGCCTGAAATACCGAAGAATGTTTATTTGGTTAATTATTATGATTGCAATAGATGCATTGTGGTTTAACCTGTTATTTTAATCTTTTTTAAACATAGGAATTATTTATGGGATATCGTTGGACAGACTCATTAGAGTTAGCATTAGATTTAATGGAACAACATCCGGATGTTGATCCCCTGACCTTACATTTTCCAGAATTGATGCAATGGGTAGTCGCCCTTGAAAATTTTGATGATGATCCAAAGCACTGTGGCGAAAGAGTGCTAGAAGCCATACAACTCGCGTGGATTTCTGAGATTGATTGAAGACCGGTAAGTTAAAGATGTTTTTTTACTCCTCATCGGTAATTGGTTGTTTTATAAGCCTGATTTGACCTATACTACCGTTTTATATCATCATTATGAATTTTCACTATTCATCAACCCTATAGTCCAGATAAAAAATTATTATGACAATAAAAATAAAACGTCCATTATATATCCATTATGCCGGTCCAAGTCTGTTAGAAACGCCACTATTAAATAAAGGTAGTGCTTTTGATGAAGAAGAGCGCACCAACTTTAATTTAATCGGCCTTTTGCCTCCTCGTTATGAAACTATCGACGAGCAAGTTGAACGTGCATTTATGCAATATAATAAGTTTCGAACCAACTTAAACAAACACATTTATTTGCGTACTATTCATGATAATAATGAAACCTTGTTTTTTAGATTAGTCCAAGCACATTTGACTGAGATGATGCCGATTATTTATACGCCTACGGTGGGTGATGCTTGTGAGCAATTTTCAGATATCTATCGTAGCTCGCGCGGGTTATTCATCTCTTATGAAGATAGACACCACATGGATGATATTCTTCGCAATGCGACAAAGAATAAAATAAAAGTCATTGTGGTTACCGATGGTGAGCGAATTCTTGGCTTAGGTGATCAAGGCATAGGAGGAATGGGAATTCCTATAGGTAAGCTATCGCTTTATACTGCTTGTGGAGGCATTAGTCCCGCATATACCTTGCCAGTCATGCTGGATGTTGGCACGAACAATGAAAAACTATTGAACGACCCTATGTATATGGGACGTCGACATAAGCGGATTAATCAAGAAGAATACAACGAGTTTGTCGACATCTTTATTCAAGCAGTGAAGCGTCGTTGGCCACATGTATTATTGCAGTTTGAAGATTTTGCTCAACCTAACGCAACGCCATTGCTTACTAAGTATCGTGATCAAATTTGTTGTTTCAACGATGATATTCAAGGAACAGCTTCGGTTACGGTTGGCACTTTATTAGCGGCATGTCGCATTAAAGGCCGCAAGCTAGGTGAAGAAACGAGACTATCACACCAAAAAGTTGTTTTTGTCGGCAGTGGCTCGGCGGGTTGTGGTATTGCAGAACAAATTATTGCGCAAATGATCAGCGAAGGTATTTCTGCAGAACAAGCACGTAGTCAAATTTTCATGGTTGACCGTTTTGGTTTATTAACGGATGGTATGGCTGATTTACGTGATTTCCAGCAAAAATTAGTACAATCTCCTTGTGCAATTTCAAGCTGGGATATTTCAGGTAAATACGCGACATTATTAGAAGTGATGGATAATGCCCAGGCAGATATTCTTATTGGTGTTTCAGGTGTTCCTGGCCTATTTAACGAACACGTTATTAAAGCGATGAAATTACATTGCCCTATGCCTATTATTTTCCCACTCAGTAATCCTATTAAACAAGTGGAAGCTACACCAGAGCAAGTGATTCATTGGACGGAAGGTGAAGTCATTGTTGCTACGGGTAGTCCATTTAAACCGGTTGAATATCAGGGTAAAACCTTTCCAATCGTGCAATGTAATAACAGTTATATTTTCCCAGGTTTAGGGTTAGGTATTGTTGCAGCGAACATCAATCGAGTGACTGATGAAATGTTAATGGTGGCCAGTGAAACGCTTGCTGAAGCCTCACCACTTGCTAATACAGGCCAAGGTGAACTACTACCACCGTTAACCGAAATTGCGAGCTTAAGTCGAAAAATAGCCTTTGCCGTCGCTAAAGTCGCTTTTGATCAAAACTTAGCTTTGCGCATTGATGATGAAAGTTTACTGGCAAAAATAGAGCGTAATTTTTGGAAGCCAGAATATAGAAAATATCGTAGAAGTAGTGTTTAGTTAGCTTATATTACATACGTATTTGAGAAATAGACCGTATTAGGTCTATTTTTTTGTAGGGCCAAAAAATATATGCGATTTTAATGAAAACCTTTATTAATAAAGCACAACACCGCTAATAATCTTAGTTGTTATAGCGAACCTGTCTTTAAAAATTTATAAACTAACGGCCAACAAGCTTTGATTTTTATAACATTTAAGTCATAATTGATTAACAAATAACAAGGAGTGTTAATAATGACAAAAAATGAATTTAATCGCATGAATACCCTCTCTGAAACAGTACTTACCTTAACCGCCTCCACAAGTGAAATAGAAGAATTTTACATACTGCTTAACCTTTGGAAAAGCTCTGAAGAATTCAATTTAGAAATTGGTTTTCCCCACTAATAAAGAGTTGCTTAGTCATCACTTATTGTCGTGGATTTATCCCTACTGATCTTTTTTAGTTTGTTGATAAAGCCACAGCTAGTCGCCTGTAGCAGGCAAAGTACCTATTATCAGGAGAGTACTATTTCAATATTTACTGTGTGTTTAATTAGACCATTATAATAAACGCAAGTGAAATTATTGCGCAAGGATGTCAATATGCAGTTGGCTTAGGCACTCTAGCGCATATTAAATGTAAGGTTAGATCAAAGCAAAAAAATGAATACGGATCTTGTTAACTTTAAGTGTTATCTCTGGTTGCACATCTACGCAATTAGCCGACAGCACTCGTTGCATTCATGTCGTTAATACCGCAGAAAAGCATGAGGTAAACTTGGTGATGATCTATTCAAAGCATGTCTAGAGAAACATTATCAAAAAAAAGAGTCTGAAAAAGGCTTTTGGGAAAAGTCAGCAGAGCATTTAGTACTACTTGTCATTGATATCGTGTCTTCTTAGCCAAAAGGATATATTCAAGATAAAACTACAAACAGAATAATAGACGCAGGAGCACAAAAGAATTATGAATATCATTATCGTTTCAGATGTCTTTGGCCTCACTCCTCAATTAATAAAACTCAAAGATAAACTCGGAGCGAATATTATTGTTGACCCATACCAAGGGAAGAGTATGGGCTTTAATAATGAAGAAAATGCCTATAATTATTTCATTGCGACGGTTGGGCTTGACGCTTACTTTTCAAAAGTCTTAAACGTTTTGGCTTCACTTGATACTAAGACAACACTGATTGGTTTTAGTATTGGGGCTTCTGCTATTTGGAAGCTTTCACTAAGCAATCATCACTTTGTTAAACAAGCCTATTGCTTTTATGGCTCACAAATCAGGAATTTCACAGAGATAACGCCGCGTTATAAAATAAATTTAGTGTTTCCTCAACATGAATCACACTTTGATGTGTTTGAACTCATCAACAAGCTTGAACAAAAACCGAATGTAAAAATAACACAAGTTGAATACTTACATGGTTTTATGAATCATCACTCTAGTAATTTTAATAACGTTGGCTACCTAAATTATATGACTTTATTGCGAGCTGCTATTAACTAAACGTTGTACATTGTTTTTGAGGGTGACAATTAAGTAACGCTGTTGATGAAATGCCCTAATGGGTTACCCCCTAGGTTGACCACCGACGAATAGCTGCATTGCTTATTATCACCTTATCCTTGTTAAAGATTAAGCGGTAATATAATGGTTAATGCCATACTTATCTGCTTTCGCTACATTAAAAGCAAAACCGTTTATTCGTGAATAATATTAGTTTTTCTGTGTGAATTCGTCTATAATCGCGCCAAAATTTATACACCTATTTTATTTAAAATATATATAAGGGCTTATCATGGCTATCGAACGTACTTTTTCTATCGTAAAACCAGACGCAGTTGCTAAAAACTTCATTGGTCAAATTTACAACCGTTTTGAAACTGCCGGTTTAAAAATCGTTGCATCAAAAATGGTTCACTTAAGCCAAGAAAAAGCGGAAGGCTTTTACGCTGAACACAGCGAACGTCCTTTCTTTGGCGCTTTAGTTTCTTTCATGACTTCTGGTCCAGTTATGGTTCAGGTTTTAGAAGGCGAAAACGCTGTTCTTAAAAACCGTGAAATCATGGGTGCTACTAACCCAGCTGAAGCACTTGCGGGTACTATCCGTGCTGATCTTGCTGATAGCATCGACGAAAATGCTGCTCACGGTTCTGACGCTTTAGAATCTGCTGCACGTGAAATTGCTTACTTCTTCTCAGACGACGAAATTTGCCCACGCACTCGTTAATCTGATTTTAATCTTTACAAATTTTGCGAATGCTTCGTCGAATGTACTCACTTACTAACGTAAGCTCCGTGCAATCTCCTTGAATTCACTTCATTTGCTGTGATTAAAGTAGAAATCGAAATATGAAAGGGTTTTACTGTTTTCAGTAAAATCCTTTTGTTATTTTTAGACTTATAATAAACCTTAAAATTTTTAGTTTGCTAAGCCTTTGTTTTACATAAAGAGAAGTTTAATTAAAAGTGTTAAGATTTGATATGATTTAATCTGTAAATTGTCATTTTTTGTATGAAAGTTGTACAATTGTTTTTTTGTAATTTTGTTGTTTGAGAAGTAGTGAATCATGAGTGAAGTGACTGAAGTAGTAAGCCCAACCGTATCTGCGGTAAAGAAAAAAGTAAATCTATTAAATTTAGATCATCAAGGGATGCGTGAATACTTTGCTTCAATTGGCGAAAAGCCATTTCGCGCTGATCAAATGATGAAATGGATCTATCATTTTGGTTACTCTGATTTTGAATTAATGACTAATTTAAATAAGAAACTTCGTGAAAAACTCCAACGTGATACCGAAATCAGTGCACCAGAAATTTCAGAAAAACAGGTGTCAACAGACGGTACGATAAAATACTCTTTACGCCTAGAAGGGGGTCAAGAAGTTGAAACGGTGTGGATCCCTGAAAACGATCGTGCAACTTTATGTGTGTCATCACAAGTAGGTTGTGCACTTGAATGTACTTTTTGTGCGACAGCGCAACAAGGTTTCAACCGTAACTTATCAATGAGTGAAATTATTGGTCAGGTATGGCGTGTGGCTAATGATATTGGCGCGACCCGTATTGCTGGCAAACGCCCGATTACGAATATTGTAATGATGGGGATGGGCGAACCGTTATTGAATATGAAAAATTTAATTCCTGCGCTTGATACTATGTTGAATGACTTAGGCTACGGCTTATCAAAACGTCGTGTAACGGTAAGTACCTCAGGTGTTGTTCCTGCGCTTGATATGTTGAAAGAAAAAATAGATTGTGCATTAGCTATTTCCATTCATGCCGGCAACAACAAACTTCGTGATGTCTTAGTGCCGATCAATAAAAAATATCCGTTAGAAGAATTTATTGCTGCAGCGGGGCGTTATATCGAGGGTTCAAAAGCGAATAAACAAGCAACAATTGAATATGTGATGTTAGATCACGTTAACGACAGTACTGACCAAGCGCATGAACTTGCAATTGCATTGAAAGACTTACCCAGTAAAATTAACCTTATACCGTTTAATCCTTACCCAGGCTCGCCTTATAAACGCTCAAGTAATTCACGAATTGACCGTTTCGATAAAGTTTTACAGTCATACGGTTTAACCGTGATCACACGTCGCACTCGTGGTGATGATATCGACGCAGCTTGTGGCCAATTAGCGGGTGATGTTTTTGATAGAACAAAGCGAACAGCGATGAATTCTTCAAAAACTGAAATGTCTAATGACCAAGAGATTTCAGTTAAGTTGGTCTAACGCCTTATACTTGCGGTATATGCACCTGTTCTATTGTCTTGCTAGCCAAAGGAAGCAGATACTCGTTATACTGATAGCTTCACCTTTACAATAAAATAATTTGTAAGGGTGCGCGACGACTTCATTGATATTCTTAACCGCGAAGTTATACATGTTCCTGAACAAGCATCTTGAAGTAGAGCGGGTATAGGTATAATCTGTAACTATTACATTAAGATAAGTGACATTCTGCAATATGATTAAATTTATACCGCGGTTATTGGTAACGAGCGTTATCGCTTTGTTAACAGTCCTTTCTGGATGTGTAACACAAAGCTATGAGAATAACAGCACCACACCGGTCGTAGAAAGCGATTCTAGTAATAACGAAATGGCGATGACTCGGATATCGTTAGGTCTTGGTTACTTAAAAATGGGCAACACGACGCAAGCGAAATTAAACTTAGAAAAAGCAAAGCGATTTTCTCCTAATTTGTCACAAGTTTATACGGCCTTTGCCCACTATTATGATGTCGTCGGTGAGTCAGAGCTTGCGACTAATGCTTATGAAAAAGCGTTGTCAATAGATCCAGAAAACCCTGACACGTTAAATAACTACGGTGTTTTTCTTTGCCGACACGAAAAGTATCAAGCTTCTGAAAAATATACGTTAAAAGCGATAGAAATTCCTACTTATTTGATGGTATCGCAAAGTTACGAAAATCTAGCGCTCTGTCAATTAAAAGCGAATGAATTTGTTAAAGCAGAGCAATACTTCACAAAATCTATTCAGCATAGCCCTAATCGAGCGTCAGCATTATTACAAATGGTGCGTTTACAGTATGCTTTTGCAGATTATAAAACAGCACAAAATTATTTAAGTCGCTATGAAAAAGAAACACGTCGCTTTAGTCCGCAAGCGCTTGCCTTAGCTTATAAAGTTTTTGAAAAGCAAGGTAACCGTCGTATCGCTAAGAATTACGCGAGCATGCTGGTAAAAATGTTTCCAAACTCTTACCAGGCTAAACAATATATTTTGAATGCGCTTGCCCATATTGAAGCGGATGATTTAGCAACGGCTTACCAAACTACAACACTCGTTTTAGCTGTAAAACCTTCAACTAAACGTGTTGTTGTTTTATCACCCAATAAATCTCGAAAAAAGCGTATTGAAAAAATAAATAAGATAATAATAGGCGCTAAAAATCTTGTTGACGAAACTATTACTATGAAAAATCCCGTGAGTGATTTAAAAACAGAGCTTAATCCTATAATACATACGGTAGGGCCGGGAGAAAGCTTATTTAGTATATCAACGCAGTACAATATTCATATGAAAACACTAGAACACTGGAATAACTTTTCACGTAGCGATGCGTTAAAACTCGGTCAAAAGCTTTATATATCTGCTCCTGAACATATGAATACTTCACCAGCACACAACGCGACTAAAAGTATCGAACAAGAGAAAACTCAATGACCCATGTTGAAAAGGCGAATAACATTAACAAGTCACAAACAGATGCAGCGTCAGACGAAGTGCATAACAATGTCCTAGAAGAGCCTTATGCAGAGGTTGACGTCATGGGGCCAGGACAAATTCTTAGCGAAGCTAGGAATAAGGCGGGATTAACTCAGCAAGATGTAGCAGACAAACTAAATTTTCGACTCTCTTTAGTTGATGAAATAGAGAGTGAGCGATTTGATACCCGTTTGCCAGAAACTTTTAACCGGGGCTATTTACGAAACTATGCAAAGTTAGTCAATGTATCCCAAGAAAATGTCATCGTTAGTTATCAGCAATTAAATATTGCTAAAGCAGAGGCATCTAAACTGCAAAGCTTTTCTAAAGGTACTGAAAAATTAGCAGAAAGTAATCGTATTATGTGGATCAGTTATTTTATTTTAGCCATTCTCATTGGCTCTACTGTCGTATGGTGGATGCAAAATAATAACGAACAAGGTCAACCCCAAACCTTTCAAGAAGATGTTGAAATAAAAATAACAAAATCTGGCACTGAAAAAAATGAACAGCCGGATAGTCTTGCTGTGCCGCAAGTCACTGAGTCACTCGTGGCCGAGGTTGACGTCGATAATGATAATGTTGGCGAAGCATCAGCAGCCCCTTCTATTGTGTTAAATCAAGAAATCATAGATACATCAACATTAGAAGCAGACACAGAAAGCATAAAAGTTGCAGAGCAAACTCGAGCTGACACTACATTAGTAAGTGAAGCCGATGAGACAGACGTGACTTTAACCAATGTCACTTTTACTTTCTCAGGAGATTGTTGGGTAAATATTTCTGATGCAACTGGCGAGCGCATTGCTTGGGGTGTTAAAAAACTGGGTTACGTCATGACAATATCTGGACAAGCACCTTTTGATGTTACTTTAGGTAAACCTGAATTAGTGGCAATAAATTTTGCTGATGAAGTCATTGATATGAGCCAATTTAACATGGGCAATATCGCTAAGTTTACTTTGCCTGTTTCGAATTAGTCATGGGTATTTTGTATAAATAACGTTAATCACGTTTAAGTGATCAACCACAAAAATTGTGAATTATTATGTTTAAAGAATCCCCAATTATCCGCCGTAAGTCTCGTCAAATTATGGTGGGAAATGTTCCTGTAGGTGGTAATGCACCGATTACCGTGCAGTCAATGACGAATACCCTGACCACGGATGTTGCCGCAACTGTTGCACAAATTAAAGCATTAGAAGCGGTGGGCGCTGATATCGTCCGTGTGAGTGTACCGACCATGGATGCAGCAGAAGCCTTTCGTGAAATTAAGAAACTCGTCAATGTCCCGTTGGTTGCTGATATTCATTTTGATTATCGAATTGCCTTAAAAGTTGCTGAATATGGCGCAGATTGTTTACGTATTAATCCTGGTAATATCGGCCGTGAAGACCGAGTTCGCAGTGTGGTTGAATGTGCTCGTGATTTGAATATACCTATTCGTATCGGTGTGAATGGTGGTTCTTTAGAAAAAGATATCCAAGAAAAATATACTGAGCCAACGCCTGAAGCCCTCTTTGAGTCTGCCATGCGCCATGTTGATATTCTAGATAGACTTAATTTTAATCAGTTCAAGGTCAGTGTTAAAGCCTCTGATGTCTTTCTTGCAGTCGAGTCGTATCGATTATTAGCAAAACAGATTGATAATCCACTTCACTTGGGTATTACTGAAGCGGGTGGCTTACGCTCGGGTTCAGTAAAGTCGTCAGTAGGTTTAGGTTTATTATTAGCGGAAGGGATCGGTGATACCTTGCGTATTTCTTTAGCGGCAGACCCTATTGAAGAAATCAAAGTCGGTTTTGATATTCTAAAATCGTTAAAATTGCGTAGCCGAGGCATCAACCTTATTGCTTGTCCAAGCTGTTCACGTCAAGAATTTGATGTTATAGCAACAGTTAACGCTTTAGAGGAACGTATTGAAGATATTTTAACACCGATGGATGTGTCAATTATCGGCTGTATTGTTAATGGCCCAGGTGAAGCGATTATTTCTGATTTAGGCTTAACCGGTAGTAGTCGAAAAAGTGGTTACTACTTAGATGGTATTCGACAGAAAGAGCGTTTTGATAATAACAACTTGGTTGATCAACTTGAAGAACGAATTCGCGCAAAAGCGAGACTCCTCGACGCCGCTTATAAAATAGATGTTAAAGAAATCGAATAGTCGAGCAAACCATAAAAGAGAGAAACGTAATACTATTTACGTTTCGTCTCAAACTACCTATAATGCGCGCTGTATTTAATTTTTCCCTTTTTTTATAATTACCTATTTTACAGTAGATAAGAGAGAACCTTACTTTGAGTAAAACATTACAAGCCGTCAGGGGAATGAACGATTGTTTACCCACTGAAACTCCTATTTGGCAAATGGTTGAAACAGTTTTACGTCGAGTGGCTAGTAGCTATGGTTTTGCTGAAATACGTATGCCAATTGTTGAATCTACAACGCTTTTCAAACGTTCTATTGGCGAAGTTACCGATATTGTTGAAAAAGAAATGTATACTTTTGATGATCGTAACGGCGACAGTTTAACGCTTCGACCCGAAGGCACTGCCTGTTGTGTCCGTGCCGGTAATCAACATGGCTTATTGTACAACCAAGAACAACGTTTATGGTACATGGGGCCGATGTTTAGGCATGAACGCCCACAAAAAGGTCGCTATCGTCAGTTTCACCAATTTGGCTTAGAAGCCTTTGGCATTGCGACACCTGACATAGATGCAGAAATTATTATGTTAACTTCTCGTCTTTGGCGGGAACTTGGCATCAATGAGTTTGTCACACTAGAGCTAAACTCATTAGGTTCAAATGAAGAACGTGCAAATTATCGTGACGCTTTAGTGATTTTCTTGACTGAAAAAGAAGATCAACTTGATGAAGACTCTAAACGTAGAATGCATACCAACCCATTACGCGTTTTAGATAGTAAGAACAAAGATGTACAAGCCGCTTTAATTGGCGCACCAAAACTAAGTGATTATTTTGGTGAAGAATCTACAACCCACTTTGCGGGTGTTTGTCAGCGTTTAGATGCTGCAGGTATAAAATATGTGATTAACGATCGTTTAGTTCGTGGTCTAGATTATTACAATCGCACCGTCTTTGAATGGGTAACTGACAGCTTAGGCGCACAAGGTACTATTTGTGCAGGCGGCCGTTATGACGGCCTAGTCGAGCAGTTGGGTGGAAAAGCAACGCCGGCATTTGGCTTTGCCTTAGGTATAGAACGCTTAGTATTAATGTTAACGAGCTTGGAAAAAGTCAATGACATTCGCGCACAAGTTGATGTTTATGTTATTGGTTTAGGTGAAGGTGTTGATATTCAAGCCGCACTACTAAGTGAAGAATGGCGCAATCAAGTTAAAGATATTCGCATACAAAACCACTGCGGTGGTGGTAATATGAAAAAACAAATGAAACGGGCAGATAAATCGAGTGCGCAAGTGGCAATTATCATCGGTGAAGATGAACTTGCTGAGCAAAGCGTAACGATAAAGTATTTGCGTGGACAACATGAACAGCAAAAGGTGTCGCTTGAACAAGTGCCAGCTTTATTAAACAGTTTAATTTAAGGTGAAGTAGTGGACGTTTATCAAACAGAAGAACAACAAGTAGAAGCCATTAAAGGTTTTTGGAAAGAAAATGGTACTGCCGTTATTGCTGGTTTAGTATTAGGTTTTGCTGGATTTATTGGTTTTAATTATTATAAAGAAGCACAGTTAGCTAACGAAGTTGAAACTTCTGATGCTTATCAAACTGTTATGGAAAGCGCCGGTAAAAAGGAAAAGCTTTTTTCGACAAGTGCGAATAAATTTATTACTGAAAATAAAGACTCGAGTTACGCTTCATTAACCGCTTTTGCTTTAGCAAAAGAAGCGGCTACTCATAAAGATTGGACTCAAGTGGCTAAACACTTAACTACAGCTATTGAAAGTGCTACAAATCAAGGTGTTAAAGCTATTGCCAGTGTTCGGTTAGCACGTGTACAAATACAACTTGAACAGTACACTGAAGCTTTAGCAACAATCTCTGTAACGCTACCTGAATCATTCAAAGGCACTGTTGAAGAAACTAGAGGCGATGCATACTTTAAACAAGGTAAAATAGAACTTGCTCGTAATGCTTATCAAGCAGCGCTTGACGTTGAAGGCCAAGCAAACAACAGTGCGTTACAAATGAAATTAAATGATTTAGCCCAATTATCATCTATTGCTAAATAAAGAGGCTGATCATTAATATGCTTAAGAAAATACGCTTTAATAAAAAGTTGTTAGCGATAGCGCTATTGTCTTTAGGACTAAGTGCTTGCTCGTCAACTGATGAAGAAGATGAGGCGACAAAAGTTGCTGAATTAACAGAAATTAATCAAACATTTGAGGCTGATGTGCTTTGGGAATCAAGTGTTGGTAATGGTGTAAGCGATTACTTTTCGCGTATTAAACCTAATGTTGCTTATGGCAAGCTTTATAGTGCCAGTCGAGAGGGAGACGTTGTTGCGCTTGAACTTAAAAATGGTAACGAAATTTGGTCAACAGATTTAAGTGATATAAAAGGTGACCGCGGATTCTTTGATAGTCGCCAATCTGCTTTATTAAATGGTGGCCCAATTACGGGTATTCAGAAAATATTTATTGGTAGTGAAAATGGTGAAGTATTCGCACTAGACTCTGATACTGGTAAACTTGACTGGCAAGGTAAAGTGAAGGGAGAAGTTATTGCGGCTCCTGCCATTGATGCTGGGATATTGGTAGTAAATACCGCTTCTGGTGTTATTAAGGCATTTAATGCATCGAATGGTCAAGACGAATGGCAAATTGAGCAAGAAGTTCCTGCTTTAACTTTACGTGGTGTAAGTTCTCCTGCTATTTCTTCTGGCGGAGTCATGGTTGGCTCAGCAGATGGAACGCTGAGTGTTTATATCCTTGAAAGTGGTCAGCAAGGCTGGACTATAGAAGTCGGTGAAGCGTTAGGTTCTACACAATTAGAACGTGTGATTGATGTTGATTCTACGCCGCTTATTTTTGGCGACAAAGTTTATAGTATCTCTGTAAAAGGTCGCTTAACCGCTGTTGATTTACGTACAGGCCGTATGCTTTGGGAACGTCAATATTCGTCATATCATGACTTGTCTATCGATGGTAATACTATCTTTTTAACCGATGTTAAAGGTCACGTTTATGCGGTTGATCGCCAAAACGGTTTTGAAAAATGGAGTCAGCTTTCATTAACAAATCGTGGTGTTACAGGACCTGCTGTTTTAGGTAACTATATTATTGTTGGTGATTTAGAAGGTTATCTTCACTTTATAGACCAAGCAACAGGAGATATTGTTTCTCGTCATGAAGTAGACAGCAGTGGTTTAAATATTACGCCAACTGTTCATGAAAATATTATTTATGCACAATCACGTAATGGTGATTTACAAGCGATAAAAATTCCATAAGTTTTTTTATCGGCTAGAATTAAACGGCTCCATTGCAAAATGCATTGGAGCCGTTGTTTGTTATTACATAGAGTAAAAGTTTTGCATTTTGCAGAGCGGTGTTTACTCTACAAATGAATTTATAGAGGTAAACATGCTTCCAGTAGTTGCACTTGTCGGACGTCCTAATGTTGGCAAATCGACCTTATTTAACCGATTAACCCGAAGCCGTGATGCGCTTGTAGCAGATTATCCGGGTTTAACGCGTGACCGCCAATATGGTCAAGCGAAAGTAGAAGATCATCCGTTTATTGTTATTGATACCGGTGGTATCAATGGCAATGAGCAAGGTATTGATGCATTGATGGCTGAACAGTCACTGATGGCGATAGAAGAAGCTGATGCCGTATTGTTTATGGTTGATGCGCGCGATGGTTTAACATCAGCGGATATAGGTATTGCCGACTACCTTCGTAAACAAAATAAAAAAATATTTTTGGTGGCGAATAAAGTTGACGGTATAGATGCCGACTCTGCTGTTGCTGAATTTTATGAGTTGTCACTGGGTGATACGGTGCATAAAATCGCAGCGGCTCATGGCCGCGGTGTTACCCAGTTATTAACGCTGGCCTTAACACCGCACATAGAAGCATTGGGTGAAGCCCGCGAAAATGATGAATTTGATGGTGCACAAGAATTCTCAGGTAAAACTGATGAAGAAAAAATCGCTGAAGCACCTTTTGAAAATGATAAAATCAAACTCGCCATTATTGGTAAGCCTAACGTTGGCAAGTCAACACTGACTAACCGTATATTAGGTGAAGACCGTGTTGTTGTGTTTGATGCGCCAGGTACCACGCGTGATAGTGTTTATATTCCTATGGAACATAATGGTCGTGAATATACGCTTATTGATACGGCGGGTATTCGTCGTCGCAAAAACGTCACTGATGTTGTTGAAAAATATTCAGTGATTAAAACCTTGCGTGCTATTGAAGATGCGAATGTGTGTTTATTAATTATTGATGCTCGTGAAGGTATCTCTGATCAAGATTTAAGTTTATTAGGTTTTATCTTAGAAGCTGGTCGTTCTTTGGTGCTAGCGGTTAATAAATGGGATGGGTTAGAAGAGCATGTTAAAGATCGTATTAAAACTGAATTAGATCGTCGTTTAGGCTTTATCGATTTTGCGCGTATCCATTTTATCTCAGCATTACACGGTACAGGCGTAGGTCATTTATACGAGTCTGTTGAAGAAGCTTTTATTTCTGCAACTAAACGTATTTCGACTTCAATGGTCACCAAGATATTAGATATGGCTGCGTTTGATCATCAACCGCCAATGCATCAAGGACGTAGAGTTAAGCTTAAATACGCACATGCCGGTGGTTATAACCCGCCTATCATCGTAATTCATGGTAACTTGGCGAAGAAGTTGCCTATTTCTTATAAGCGCTACTTAATGAACTACTACCGTAAATCATTAAAAATAATGGGTACGCCTATTAGAATTGAGTTTAGAGAAACCAGTAACCCATTTGCAGGTAAGAAGAAGTTGACCTATACCGAGCAAAAGAAAATGGCAAGAGCGACTCAAGGTTATAAAAAAGACTAATTATTTATTCTTTCTAAAATTAAATGCGTATTACTGAAGCCAATCATTTGATTGGCTTTTTGCTAAGTGCTACATTTAAAAGAATTATTCTTAAATGTTAACATTATGGCTGCTCGCCCTCAAAAAATTGCGTTGGTTAACCGCTTAAATCGAAACCTCGGTTTATTGCAATCAGGCTCTACCATCACGATCGATATAGCAACACCAGCAGGACAAAAAGCAAAATTTCGCAGCACCTTTATTGGTTATTTACCAAAAAATTATGTGTTGATACAATTTCCAGACCCTAAAAAATTAGGCAGTTTTTCGCAACATATTACTCAAGGAACGGTAATTACTGTTCGTGGTTTAATTGAAGGACATGAAGGTGCTGTAGTGGCTTTTGTGAGTAATGTGAAACAAACGTTACAAATTCCCTCTCGATTAATCGTGCTTGATTTCCCTCGTTCAGTGAGCTTACAAAGTTTACGGTCAGCAATGCGCATTGATACCGACATTATTGCAAAGATAAAAATCGCCAAAGAATATTGGCAAGCGACAATTATTGATATTTCAGTGAACGGCTGCCAAGTATTGATTAATAATGGTGAATCTTTAGTGATGGAAAAAGATAAATCTGTCGAATTAGTCGTTGAAGACTTCCAAGGACTTGGCAACTTAAAGTTTTTAGCCCAAACGTGTAGTTATAAACCACAAGCCAATGGTCTTTGTATTGGACTAAAATTTGAAGAGAAAAGCAAAGCCTCAGTAATAAAATTACTTCAGCATGCCGTTATTGCTGAAAATTAAACATTGCTGATAACTTTTGTAAAAATACTGCCGTCGTTCACTTGAATTGATATTTCATCGCCGACACTCACTTGATCTTTTGTTCTTATAATTTGATGGCGACTATTTCTACTGACACTATAGCCACGAGCAATCGTTGCGAGTGGGCTAACAATATTAAGCTGTTCAATGACACTGATAAAATGTTCAGTTTTGTTTTTTACAATAAGATGAAAATCTCTTTGTAATTTTTCATCTAAGTGGCTAAGTGTCTTTTGATGTTGAATAATAACTTTACTTGGATCGCAATATTGTAAATCCCTGGCTAGTTTTTCGGGGGCTTGCCTAAAACGTTCAAACTGATGCTTTATTACTTTATCTAGGCGGATGTTTAACTCATCTGATTTTTGCTGGTACTGTTGAAGTTTCCTTTCGGGATGAACTTGCGTTAATCGATGTATTAAAGTCTGTAAGGTTAAATTTTCTTGTTTAACTTTTTGAGTAAATAAATGTTGAGCTCGCTTTGACAACTCACGTAATCGCGTTTGTAATTCACTATTGTCTTGTGAAACGAGCTCTGCAGCAGCCGACGGTGTTGGTGCTCTTAAATCAGCAACGAGATCACTTAATGTTGTGTCTATTTCGTGACCCACAGCGCTGATCACAGGAATACGACTGTGAAAAATAGCATTGACTACGTCTTCTTCGTTAAAGGGCCATAAATCTTCCAGAGATCCACCACCACGACCGACAATTAATACTTGGCACTCTTCACGTTGATTGGCAATATCAATAGCATCAGCAATATCACCTTTGGCGTGCTTGCCCTGAACAAGGGCGGGGTAAATGACGACAGCAATAGTGGGGTTACGCCTTTGCAGAACAGAAATAATATCTTTTACTGCTGCGCCTGTTGGTGAAGTAACGACACCAACAGTTGTAATGTTTCGAGGAATTTTTTGCTTGAATTGTTGGCCGAATAACCCTTGTGCATTCAACTTGCTTTTTAACTGCTCAAACTGTTGCCTTAATATGCCTTCACCGGCATCTTCCATCATTTCAATAATTAATTGAAAATCGCCTCGAGGCTCATACAAAGAAACCTTGGCACGCACTAAAACTTGTTGACCATTGCGTGGTGTTGAACTTCCCGTTAACCTTACTCGTCGATTGTTGCCTTTAAACATCGCACATCGCACTTGTGATTTACTGTCCTTGAGTGATAAATACCAATGACCTGAGCTAGCCGCAATGAAATTTGATATTTCACCACATAACCATACGGTATTAAGTTCACTTTCTAGCATGAACTTTACTTTTTTTGTGAGTTCACTTACTTGTAAAATGTGCTGCGTAGCCATAAATCACTTACTTTTTATAATGTGAAAGCGATTTTAATCGATATACTCGCTCTACTTGAATTTGCTCAGGTTTCCCCGAAGGGTTATTTTGTAAACACTTTATTCTACGTTATTGATTTCAAAAATAGAATAACTATTATCTTCAATCAATAGCTTGCCTAAAGCCGTTTATCATTCGAGCTGAATCCCGCATATTCAAGAGCAACGTGTGTGTTATATATTTCTACAAACTACTTAGAGATATTTATTTTAGCTTATCGTTAAATTTAAGTTGTTCTCAAACAACAAAGCGGTTAAAATTCTGCCGCAATATTCACTCCCTAACCAACCTTTTTAGAGAGATGTTGCGATGCTAAGAATTGCCCAAGAAGCACTAACGTTTGATGACGTATTACTTGTACCTGCTCATTCAAATGTACTCCCACACACGGCTGATTTAAAAACTAAATTAACCCGTAAAATCAATTTGAATATACCTATGGTTTCTGCGTCTATGGATACAGTTACTGAAGCACCTCTTGCTATTACACTGGCGCAAGAAGGCGGCTTAGGTTTTATTCACAAAAATATGACCATTGCTGAACAAGCGGCTAACGTATTAAAAGTAAAAAAATACGAAAGTGGTATTGTTTCAGATCCCGTGACAGTCAATGCTGATTTTACGATTGAAGAAGTTATGCATAAAGCTGATGACCTAGGTTTTTCTGGTTTTCCTGTTGTTGATAAAAATAGCAATCTTACCGGTATTATTACGGGTCGTGATTTACGCTTTGAAACTGACTTAACCAAGCCAGTATCAGCACTGATGACACCTAAAGAAAACTTAGTGACGGTGAAAGAAGGTGCTGCTCGTGAAGAAATTCTAGGCTTAATGCACAGTAACCGTATTGAGAAAATTTTAGTGGTTGATGATGCGTTCAAATTAGTTGGCTTAATTACCGCTAAAGATTATCAAAAAGCTGAAAATAAGCCAAATGCCTGTAAAGATCACCTTGGTCGTTTACGTGTTGGTGCTGCGGTAGGTGTTGGTGCGGGTACTGATGAACGTATTGACGCGTTAGTTGCCGCAGGAGTTGACGTTCTATTAATTGACACTTCTCATGGTCACTCTCAAGGTGTTCTTGACCGAGTTAAAGAAACTCGTGACAAATACCCTGACTTACAAATTGTTGCGGGTAATGTTGCAACTGGCTCTGGCGCAAAAGCCTTAGCCGATGTTGGCGTCGACGCGGTAAAAGTTGGCATTGGCCCAGGTTCAATTTGTACTACGCGTATTGTTACGGGTGTTGGTGTACCACAACTAACCGCTATATCAAATGCAGTAGAAGCGCTTAAAGGCACAGGTATTCCTGTTATTGCTGATGGTGGCATTCGTTTCTCTGGTGATATTGCTAAAGCACTTGTTGCTGGCGCACACTGCGTTATGGTTGGTAGCATGTTAGCGGGTACCGAAGAATCTCCTGGTGAAGTCGAGCTTTATCAAGGCCGCTACTACAAATCTTATCGTGGTATGGGTTCGTTAGGTGCTATGGCTCAAAAAGATGGTTCTAGCGACAGATACTTTCAAAAGACAGATGGCGAGGCAGACAAATTAGTACCTGAAGGTATTGAAGGTCGAGTTGCTTATAAAGGCCCAGTTTCAGCCATTATTCATCAACAAATGGGTGGATTACGTTCATCAATGGGCTTAACGGGCTCTAAAGATATTGAGATAATGCGCACGAAACCAGAGTTTATGAAAATAACCTCTGCGGGTATGGGTGAGTCACATGTACATGACGTGGCAATCACTAAAGAAGCACCTAACTATCGTATGGGCTAATCGAACAGCTGATTTTATTGCTAGTTAACATAATGACTGCATCAGCGGTACTCATTGACTAACGTCAACTCCGTGCCTCTTCTTTGCCAGAATATTAACTAGCATCAAACTCAACTATTCTTACGTTTTTATTGATGTAAGAAAACAAAAAATTCAAACAGGCTGAGTTGACATCTTAATGAGATAACAACTCAGCCTGTTCATTTTATAAATAGTTAAATAAAGTAGGAAAACAACATGAGTAAAGACATTCATGATCACCGAATACTAATTTTAGATTTTGGTTCTCAATACACCCAGCTCATTGCGCGTCGCGTTCGTGAAATAGGCGTTTATTGTGAACTTTGGTCTTGGGATGTAACTGAAGAGCAAATAAAAGGGTTTAACCCAACAGGTATCATTCTAGCTGGCGGCCCTGAGTCGGTCACTGCAGAAAACTCACCTCGTGCACCTGAATATGTTTATAGCGCTGGTGTTCCGGTATTAGGCATTTGTTACGGCATGCAAACAATGGCTGAACAACTTGGCGGTGGCGTACAAAGTTCAACGCATAAAGAATTTGGTTATGCTGCAGTTGAACTTATTACAAAATCTGCATTATTTAATAATGTTGAAGACAGTATTGGCGGTAATGGTAATGCTTTGCTTGACGTTTGGATGAGCCACGGTGATAAAGTGTCTGCTATCCCTGAAGGTTTTGTTAGCGTTGCACAAACGCCAAGTTGTGCTTATGCAGCAATGGCAAATGAAGAAAAGCAATTTTATGGTGTACAGTTTCACCCTGAAGTGACTCACACTAAACAAGGTTTACGAATTTTAGAAAACTTTGTTGTTGAAATTTGTCAGTGTGAAAAATTATGGACTGCATCATCGATTATTGATGATGCTATCGCTAAAATGAAAGCTCAAGTCGGTGACGACGAAGTTATCTTAGGTCTTTCAGGCGGAGTTGATTCATCAGTAGTTGCTATGTTATTACATCGTGCTATTGGCGATAAATTGACTTGTGTATTTGTTGATAATGGTTTACTTCGTTTAGACGAAGGCCAGCAAGTCATGGATATGTTTGGTGACCACTTCGGTTTAAATATCATTAAAATTGAAGCAGAAGATCGATTTTTAAACCGTTTAGCGGGTGAAAGTGAGCCAGAAGCAAAGCGTAAAATTATCGGTAATGTTTTTATTGATGTTTTCGAAGAAGAATCGAACAAGCTTGATAATGCTAAATGGTTAGCACAAGGCACTATCTATCCAGATGTTATTGAATCTGCGGCCTCTGCAACGGGTAAAGCACATGTAATTAAATCACATCATAATGTTGGTGGCTTACCTGATTACATGAAATTAGGGCTAGTGGAGCCTTTACGTGAACTCTTTAAAGATGAAGTACGTAAGATAGGCTTAGAGCTTGGTTTACCCTACGACATGCTTTATCGTCACCCGTTCCCTGGACCTGGATTAGGTGTACGTATTTTAGGTGAAGTGAAAAAAGAATATGCTGACTTATTACGCCGTGCAGATGCTATTTTCATTGAAGAATTACACAAACATGATTTATACACCAAAGTAAGCCAAGCGTTTACGGTGTTTTTACCGGTGAAGTCAGTTGGCGTTATGGGTGATGCACGTAAATATGACTGGGTAGTATCACTACGTTGTGTGGAAACTATTGATTTTATGACCGCGCGTTGGTCACATTTACCTTATGATTTCTTAGGGGTAGTCTCTAACCGTATTATTAACGAGATTGATGGTATTTCTCGTGTTGTTTACGATATTTCAGGTAAACCACCTGCGACAATTGAGTGGGAATAACCCCCTCTACTGTATAAATAATAAAAGCCTTAATATTTTCTAAAAATGTTAAGGTTTTTTTTATCATATATTCCTGCCACATAGCGTATCCCCACTTTTAAAACATTCATTTAATATTTTTTGTAATAAAATTGTAAAAAGAAAGACTAACTCTTTATTGCTGATAAACAGTTAGTAAAAAATTAAAGGAAGAATTTACGTTTATGAATAAAATAACGCTCGCACTTTTAGCTACATTAGGTAGCACCGTAGTATCATCATTTTTTTCTCCGCTAGTACAAGCAGAAGATTCATTACAAACTATTGAAACAGAACATGCACGCATTCATTTCCATAAAGACTACCAAGCCTTTGCACAACAAGTCGCGAGTAAGTTTGAACCTATTTATGCTGATGTGAGTGCTCGAGTGGGTTTTGAGCAAAACGATAAATTAGATTTCCTTATTGGTGACGATTTTCACCAAGCGAATGGCTATGCAATTCCCTTAACAGCAGGGAAAATAGTTAAAGTCTTTTCCAGTTCTCCGCGTTCTGAAGAAGCGCTTGGCGCATATAACGACTGGCTAGATTTAGTGATAAGTCATGAGCTTACCCATAAAATTCACATGTCACAGCCAAGCCGTAGTTGGCGTTCAATGTTAGATTCAAGCGTACTTGATTCCGACATACTTAATTTTTCCCGCTATCCTCGTTGGGTAACAGAAGGATACGCAACAGTCATCGAAACAGAATATACTCAGCAAGGGCGAGTAAACAGTGATTATATCAAAGCGATGTTGCAGCAGTGGGCTACAGAAGGCCAATTACCCAGTTATGATGCCTTAAATGGTAATAGTAGCTATGAAGGTAACCGTATGGCGTATTATCAAGGTAGCGCATTTTTATTTTGGTTACAGGCAAATTATGGTCAAGAAAAACTGCAGCAGTTATGGAAACGTAGTACAGCAAAAAAATACCGTGACTTTGACGATGCTTTTACCGGCTTATTTCTAGATAGTCCAAGAACTTTATATAAAAAGTTTGTTGTTGAACAAACGGTATCCGCTAAACAAACACAACTTATCACGGATAACACCGGAAGTGTGTGGCAAAACAATAGTTTTAAAGTGATCAGTAGTGAACCTTCTCCGCAACAAGATAAGTTATTGCAACTTGAAGTAGACGACAAAGGTTATACAACACTCAGTATTTTCTCGTTTGCAGAAAATAACAAAGCGAAAGATAAATTTATCGAAGATAACGAAAAGTTGCTTGAAGCTGATAAAGAAGATGTTGCTAATAGCACGCCTGAAGTCTTTAATCGAGAAGCTGAAATCGTCATAAAATCAGCTAAAAAGTCGCAATGGCGACAAGCACGTTGGTTAGACGATAATCACGCCTTGGTATTGCAATCTCAGTTACAAGACAATCAAGAGTTGGGTTTTGAACTAGTGAAGGTTGAACTAACAACAGGCAAGGTTGAAAAAATAACACAATCTTTGCGTCTTCATGACTTTACGCTTACGCCCGATAAAAAGTCAGTGATCGCGACCTCGCATTTTGCTGGTTTTAATCAACTGATAAAAATTTCGTTAGGTGACGGAAGTTATCAGTCTCTTGATAGCAAAAGACTTAATCAACCGATGGACAACTTAACGTTGAGTCCTGATGGTGAAACACTTGCGTTAATGGCTATTCATGAAAAGCATTGGCAGATACACTTTTACCAATTAGCCACGCAAAAGTGGCAAGTTGTCAACTTACCGTTAACAGGAAATTATACCTCGCATTTGCGTTGGCAAACAGAGGGGGTATATTTTTCACAAAGCCATAATAATATCACTCAAGAAGTAAGTAGGGGGGTTAAAGACAATGTTGCGGTTGATGTTTATCGTTTACAACCCGAGACAAAATCTTGGCAGCAACTTACCCAAGGGGAGAAACTTGCCACCAATGCCTTTACTATTAATGACCAGTTAATTTACTTATCTACCACTAGCCAAGGGCAAGATACTTATAGCCAAGATCTTAATAAAAGTATAACAGAGCAAAAGCTACCATCAGGTAACTATGAGCTGTTAACACTTGATAAACCGGTACCAGAAATAAGTTTAGCAAGTGACTTATCGACAAAAAATTACGGTATAGGCCCGCAAACAGGGATTATAACATTGACTACAGGCTATATCAGTAATGAGGATAATGGTCTGGATCTCGTCATTCGTGGTGGCGATCCATTAGGACGCTTACGTTGGCAAGCGGCGGTTACTCATGGAGACCAGCAAGATCATGGCGCGATATCAATTAAGAGTAACTGGCAAAATATCGAGTGGTTTGCTGAGTTTATTGATAGCAAATATGAAAATGATTCTTTGAAGCGTAAAAACCAGTTATTCAATATAGATTTAGCGAAAACATTTATAATATCAGACAGCAGTCAGTTGAAAGTACAACTTGGCGTGGGTACTGATGATATTGAATATTTTTCTGATAGTTTACTCACGCAAGCAGACGATGAAATTAATCATTATCGCGTACAAGGCCAATATGCTTTTCAGCATAATATAGGCAGAATTAACTATGGTTTTTCATTCAATGCTGCACTTATTGATTATGAAAGTTCAAAACAAGAAAAGCATACGTGGCAAAGAAATGATGTTGGGCTTGGAGCTTTTATAAGTATTGAAGATTACGCATTGAAATACAGCTATCAAGACAGTGAAGTTGATGATGACACACCATTCTATGCGTTATTGACTCAAGGTGGACAATTAGCAACAACAACGAGCCAAGTATTAACAAGTCATAAAGTAGATCCAAGAGTGCCACTTGCATGGCAAACAGGCTTTCACTTCAAACAGCATAATGTTGAAGTAGACGTAAACGATTTTACACTGTTCTATTTACAACATGAAGCTGACGAAAATGACACTCTTGCTGCTTATGGTGTTGAATTAAAAATATCAATGACAGGAAACATGACACCATTACTTGATGGCTTAACCTTACTGGCAGGATTTTCTTGGTATGAAGAGCAAAATACCTTTACTGACTTAATTGAAGATCAAAGTCAGTTTTATCTTTCAGGTACTTATCAATTTAAGTAAGTAAAAGTATAGAAAAACTAGCCTGCGAATATAAATAAACGATCGTAGGCTAGATCATACTCAGTTAAATCAAACCAAGTAAAGTTAATTAGAAGCTATAAACCAGTGTTAACGCCGTTTGAGTATTGGTGTTTTCTTTGCCTTCTTCAACATCAGTATTATGATCAATCTTAAAGCTAACTTTTAGCTGTAAAGTAGAAATCAATTTTGTTGTAATAGAGCTTTCAGCTTGATAATTACTGTTTTCGCCACTTTTTGTTGCGTATTTAGCAACAAATAGCTGTTTAAATTTAACATGTTCGTTTAACTTACGCGTGTACAATGCTTGCGCTTGAATAATGAAAGCGCCCTTGTTTTCAGTGTACTCATTACCGTTTTCATCTTCTAAACGCACGACGTCTTTTTTGTAACCCGGTCCAATATCAGCATCAAAGGTAGCCATTTTACTTTCATACCAACGACGACCCCAACCAGCAGAAATCGAACTTTGAGTTTCAAATCCACCAAAACGATTGTCGTCGTGTGATAGATTTCCGTAAACGTAATTGGTTTTTTTAGTGCCAATGGTATAGTTTGTTTGACCGACTATTTTCCATTGTTGATCTGTTGTTTGAGAGCGTTCAACACCCTCTTCATCTTCAATTTCAGCTTTACTTGCAAGCAAGTCAAAGCGAACCGTACTTCGCCATTCGCCTAATTGATGATCTAAATCGAAGCCTGCTTTTATATCAGTACTTTTATTGTCACCCGTTTTAAATAGTGCGCCTAATTCCGCTGACATACTTAATGGATCTTTAGGAGCTTCTACTTCTTCGGCAAAGGTATTAAGTGATAAGCTGCCGCATAAGGCAAGAATTACTAATTTATTGTTCATTTTTGGTCTCTTGATTAACATGTACAGAAAGTTGTGGGAATGGGATTTCAATGCCAGCATCGTCTAAGGCCATTTTAATTGCTTCTAATAAATCAAAATGTACAGGCCAATAATCGGCTGTTTTAACCCATGGACGCACAATAAAGTTTACCGAGCTATCGGCTAATGCACTAACACCTATGGTAATAGCAGGTTCTTTTAAAACTAAGTCATGGCGACTAACCACATCTTTTAATATTTTTTTTGTTAGCTTTAAATCTGCGCTATAACCAACACCAATCACTAAATCTATTCTTCTCGTAGGTTTTGCTGAGTAGTTAGTAATTGTGCCATTTGTAATGCCACCATTAGGAATAATAACTGTTTTGTTATCACCGGTTCTTAACTGTGTTGAAAATACATGGACTTCTTCAACAATACCTGCGGTACCTGCGATCTCTACAAAATCTCCAGCTTTAAAAGGCTTTAATGAAATAAGTAAGATGCCGGAAGCAAAATTTGATAACGAGCCTTGTAATGCTAAGCCTATAGCAAGACCAGCGGCACCCACAATTGCCACTAATGAGGTGGTATTAAAACCTAAGTGAGAAATTGCAGCAATAAAGGCAACCATCACAACTAAGCCATAAATTAAGCTAGCGATAAAAGAAATTACGGTATTATCGAATTTTTTATGCGTTAATACTTTTTTTGTTGCTGAACTGATGAGTTTTGCGAAAAGTCTACCGATGATAAAGATAGCTACTGCAATAATAAATTTTATTAGGTTTTCTTGTAACATTGGTTGATTTTCATTTAACCAATTAATGATATTGTCCATTTTTATACTCCGTGGAAAAATAGCCCAATGATTATAGTTAACTTGTATAACGATTTCTAATTATATTATAAAAAATGCCCATAAAAAAAGGGCCTAAGCCCTTTTTTATCGATGAGATGTTAACTACTTTACAATAGCAGTAAGCTTGCCTGCATCGTATAAATCAAACATTGTATCTAATGAAATAGGTTTGATTTTATCTGCGTTACCTGAAGCGCCAAATGAGTCATAACGCGCAATACAAATTTCAGTCATCGCTTTAGTGGTTTCAGCTAAAAATTTACGTGGGTCAAATTCGCTTGGGTTGTGTGCTAAGAAGCGACGAGTTGCCCCCGTTGATGCTAAACGTAAATCAGTATCGATATTAATTTTACGCACACCGTTTTTAATACCTTCTTGAATTTGCTCTACTGGCACGCCGTAAGTTTCAGGAATATTACCACCATATTCATTGATAATTGCTAACCACTCTTGCGGGACTGATGATGAACCGTGCATCACTAAGTGGGTATTTGGGATACGATTATGTATCGCTTTAATACGGTCAATGGCTAGAATATCGCCTGTTGGCGGACGGGTAAATTTGTAAGCACCATGAGAGGTACCACAAGCAATAGCTAAAGCATCAACTTGAGTTTTCTTAACAAAGTCCGCGGCTTCTTCAGGGTCTGTTAACATTTGTTCTTTCGTTAAAATACCTACTGCGCCAATACCGTCTTCTTCACCGGCTTCTCCGGTTTCTAAAGAACCTAAACAGCCTAATTCACCTTCAACAGAAACACCACAAGCATGAGCCATTTCGACAGTTCTACGTGTTACATCTACATTGTATTCGTAGCTTGAAGGTGTTTTACCGTCAGACATCAAAGAACCGTCCATCATGACGGATGAAAAACCTAATTGAATTGAACGCTGACAAACACTGGGTGAGGTGCCGTGATCTTGATGCATAACAACAGGGATATGAGGGAATTCTTCAATTGCGGCTAGAATTAAGTGACGTAAAAAAGGAGCACCAGCATACTTACGAGCACCTGCAGAGCCTTGTAAAATAACCGGGCTATTGGTTTTGTCTGCAGCGATCATGATTGCTCTGACTTGTTCTAAGTTGTTAACGTTAAAAGCGGGAATACCGTATCCGTATTCTGCTGCGTGATCTAACATTTGGCGCATAGAAATTAAAGCCATTGAATTACTCCTAAGTATTTAAGATGTTATATAGTGTTTTTACTTAATTTCAAAACGCAAGTTTCATTATGAAATTTAAGCTTTCGTAACGTAAGTATATCAGATAAGAAATTGACATGGCAAAAGAAAAAAATGTCGCCTCAGTGGTTTTTATTTGTTTGTTTTATGTCTGATTTAAATAATGTTCGATAATTACCGTCAAGAATCCCATTTAACTCACTTTTTGAGAGAAATTTATACTTTTGTTTTGTAAGTTTACAACGAAAGAGCAGAAGTTATGATGAAGTGATATTTTTGTTTTATAAAAACTTTATTAGTTAAAATACAATGATAGTTATCTAAAAATGAAAAAGCCCTGATCTATAAAATAAATCAGGGCTTGAATAACATTAATTAGTTGTTTTTTTTGTAGATAATCACTTACGACTGAGCGCGTTCTTCTAAAATAGCGACAGCAGGAAGTTTTTTACCTTCTAAAAACTCTAAGAAAGCACCGCCACCTGTTGAAATATAAGAGACTTTGTTGGCGATATTATATTTATCAACAGCCGCTAAAGTATCACCACCACCGGCAATGGAAAAAGCTGAACTTTCAGCAATAGCTTTAGCAATAGTTTCGGTGCCGCGACCAAATTGGTCAAATTCAAAAACACCTACCGGTCCGTTCCAGACAATAGTGCCAGCATTTTTGATTATCTCAACTAATGCTTGTGCTGAATCTGGGCCGATATCAAAAATCATATCTTCATCAGTCACATCATTCACAGATTTTATTGTTGCAATGGCTGTTTCTGAAAACTCTGTGCCAGTAATAACATCGGTAGGTACCGGAATATCACCATTATTTGTTTTTGCTTGTGCTGTTAAGCGATTCGCTTCATCAAGCAAATCTTTTTCGTATAATGATTTACCCACATTATGACCATTTGCGGCAATAAAGGTATTCGCAATACCACCACCAACCACTAATTGGTCAACAATATTAGCTAACGACTCTAGCACCGTTAATTTTGTTGAGACTTTAGAGCCACCAACAATCGCCACTAAAGGACGTGCAGGGTTATCAAGTGCCTTTCCAAGCGCTTCTAATTCACCTGACAATAAAGGACCGGCACAAGCGATAGGGGCAAACTTTGCTACGCCGTGTGTACTCGCTTGCGCGCGATGAGCGGTGCCAAAAGCATCCATAACAAAAATATCACAAAGTGCCGCTAATTTTTTCGCCAAAACATCATCATTTTTCTTTTCGCCCACATTAAAACGAATGTTTTCAAAAACAACTAATTCACCGACTTTTGCATCAACGCCGTTTAAGTAGTCTTTCGCTAAGCGTACTGGAGCATTTAATGTAGCTGCTAAATAGTCAGCGACGGGCTGTAAAGAAAACTCTTCGTTGTACTCACCTTCTGTTGGTCGACCAAGGTGAGACATGATCATTACTTTTGCACCCGCTTCTAAAGCGAGTTTAAGGGTAGGTAAAGCTGCTCTTAATCGAGCATCAGAGGTTATTTTTCCGTCTTTAACAGGTACGTTGAGATCTTCTCGGATCAAAACTCGTTGATTGGCGAGTGCCAAGTCGGTCATTTTAATTACTGACATTTGCTGTTTCCTATTGAATAAATTTTAAAGTTGCGGGTATTTATATCGTTCTTATTTTTTTAAGCTGAATATCTTTTGCCATGGCTTTTGCTGTATCTATCATGCGATTGGCAAAGCCCCATTCGTTATCACACCACACCAGCATTTTAACTAGACGTTTATGGCTAACACGCGTTTGGTTACCATCTACAATGCAAGAATGTGGGTCGTGATTAAAATCTACAGAAACCAGTGGTTCTTCGGTATAACCTAAAATACCCTGTAAGCCATTATTTTGGGCAGCAATAATCGCTTGGTTAATCGCGTTAATATCAACATCAGTCGACAAGGTTAAGCTTAAATCCATCGCGGTAACATTAATAGTAGGCACTCGAACGGCAATCGCTTCAAAACGCCCAGCAAATTTGGGTAGTATTCTTTCAATGCCTGCCGCCAATTTTGTGTCAACCGGAATAATAGATTGGCTTGCTGCCCGACTAAGGCGCAAATCTGGATGGTAAGCGTCGATAACTTGTTGATCATGCATAGAGGAATGAATAGTGGTAATACTGCCACTTTCAACGCCGAAAGCTTCATCAATTACTTTTATCACAGGGACAATACAGTTTGTTGTACAGGAGCCGTTTGAAACTATTTTATCTTTCTCACTGAGCTGACGATGATTAATTCCATAAATAATGGTGGCATCAACGTCTTGTTCTCCAGGGTAAGAGTAAAGTACTTTACCAGCCCCCTGACTTAAGTGAATATTTCCATCATGTTGATTAGCAAATTTACCGGTGCAATCAAGGACGATATCAATATTATTTTTTTTCCATGGCATATCGCCAAGTGACTTCTCATGACTCAGTTTTATTACATCACCGGCAATCACTAATTGATCATCGATTAACTCAACTGAAAAAGGAAAACGACCATGGGTGGTATCGTATTTTAGTAAGTGGGCGATGCCTTTTGGCTCGGCAACCTCATTAATAGCAACAAGCTTTAAATAGCTGTTATCAGCATTTTCATATAAAGCACGAGCTACACTTCGGCCAATTCGACCAAAGCCATTGATAGCAATGTTTACAGACATAAGTTTATTGGCATAGGTTGATAGTATTATTTATGATATTAATAAAAGTAACAATCCCTTAAGCGATGATTGATGTCGCTTAAGGGTGTTAGCTTATAGACTTTGGTTAATACTTAAAGTTGGTTTACTGTTTTAACAACGTTTGCAACAGTGAAGCCAAAATGCTCGAGTAATACGTTACCCGGTGCAGATTCACCAAAGGTTGTCATACCGACAACAGCGCCAGAAAAACCAACGTACTTGTACCAAAAATCAGTGTGCGCCGCTTCTATAGCAACACGCTTTATCACTGATGAAGGTAATACCGATTCTTTGTACTCGTTTGATTGAGCATCAAAAGTGTTGGTAGAAGGCATAGAGACTACGCGTACTTTTTTACCTTCAGTGGTTAATTGTTTTGCTGAATCAAGCGCTAAAGAAACTTCAGAGCCGGTCGCAATTAAAATTACGTCAGCAGTGCCGTCACAGTCTTGTAATACATAAGCGCCTTTGGCAATGTTTGCTACTTGCTCATTGTTACGTGCTACCGCAGCTAAACCTTGGCGAGAGAATATTAATGACGTAGGGCCATTTTTACGTTCAATTGCTGACTTCCATGCAACAACAGATTCTGTTGCATCACACGGGCGCCAAGTATCCATATTCGGAGTCGTACGTAAATTAGTTAACTGTTCGATTGGTTGGTGTGTAGGACCATCTTCACCTTGACCAATAGAATCATGCGTGTAGACAAAAATATTTTGAATACCCATTAAGGCAGACATACGGACCGCATTACGCGCATACTCCATAAACATCATGAACGTTGCGCCGTAGTTGATGAAACCACCGTGCAATGAAACGCCATTCATAATACCACTCATACCAAATTCACGCACACCGTAATAGATGTAGTTACCCGCAGCGTCTTTCTCAATACCTTTTGAACCTGACCATAACGTTAAGTTAGACCCCGCTAAATCGGCAGACCCCCCCAATAATTCAGGTAAGATAGCGCCAAAAGCTTCAATAGTATTTTGCGACGCTTTACGTGAAGCAATATTTTCGCCTTTATCTTGGCAAGCTTGCACTAAGGCACTGGCTTTTTCTTCGAAGTCACATGGTAAATCACCCTTAATAACTCTGCGCTCGTATTCAGCGGCAAGTTCTGGATGAGCTTGTTGATATGCTGAAAATTGGTCATTCCAAGCAACTTGGCTTGATTGACCTTTTTCTTTTTGATCCCATTCAGCGTAAACATCGCTTGGAATTTCAAAAGGGGCATGTGGCCAATTTAACGCTTTACGTGTCGCTGCAATTTCTTCATCGCCTAATGGTGCGCCATGACAATCATGTGTACCTTCTTTATTAGGTGAGCCAAAACCAATAATCGTTTTACAACAAATCATTGAAGGTTTATCAGTGACGGCTTTAGCTGCTGATATAGCTGCTGCTATAGCTGCTGAGTCGTGACCGTCAACGCTTATTACGTGCCAGCCATAAGCTTCAAAACGAGCAGGAGTGTCATCAGTAAACCAACCTTCAACTTTACCGTCAATTGAAATACCGTTGTCATCCCAAAAAGCGACAAGTTTGCCTAAGCCTAAGGTACCGGCTAATGAACATACTTCATGAGAGATACCTTCCATCAAACAACCATCGCCTAAGAAGCAGTACGTAAAGTGATCAACAATATTGTGACCATCACGGTTAAATTGTGCGGCAAGTGTTCTTTCAGCTATTGCCATACCAACCGCATTAGAAATACCAGCACCTAACGGGCCTGTCGTTGTCTCTACGCCTGGGGTATAACCATATTCTGGATGCCCAGGTGTTTTAGAATGCAATTGGCGGAAGTTTTTTAATTCTTCAATCGGTAATTCATAACCGGTTAAGTGTAATAAAGAATATATAAGCATTGAACCATGACCGTTCGACAAAACGAAACGATCGCGGTCAGTCCAGTTCGGATCAGTTGGGTTATGCTTGAGAAAATCGCGCCATAATACTTCGGCAATATCTGCCATGCCCATTGGGGCTCCAGGGTGTCCGGATTTCGCTTTTTGTACGGCATCCATACTTAAAGCTCTAATTGCATTGGCCAGTTCTTGACGAGACGGCATATTGACTCCAAATCTTTATTATATTTATACTTATATTAACTAAGTATATGAGGGTGAAAGTGGTGCCATTTTCGCCTAGACCACCACTAAACTGCAAACGATATTATGCAAATAAGTGTTTTTTTTAATATTAGTTAGATTAAATCACTAAAAACAACACTAATGTTAACACGATGTAATTGGAGGGCGTTTCTATTTCATCAAAATTGATTGCTGATAAATGGTTGAATTGTCGATATTAATCGTATAGATTGGTTGAGTTTTGTACAGATGTCAAAATAACAACAAAAACACCTGACACAGGAACATTTATGAACAGGTCATCTTCACGAGGAATTAAGCTGACGACAGTGCTTTTTGCGGTAATCGTATTAGCTGTTTCAGCAGCATTGAGTAGTAACTCAATCGTAGGAGACAAGGATGTTACAGTAGAAAAGTCAACCAGTGAATAATATTTGATGGTGGGCGTATATATTTTAGAAGCCTCGTTTTACGAGGCTTTTTTATGTTTGAAATATAGGGGGTATTCAGGGTTACAGCGAAGTAGAAAGCAACCTGAATTTTCCAATTAGTCTGCTTTCAAAGTATAAATGCATTTATGTACTTCAATGAATTATTAGTTTGTTGTTCAAGAAAACTGCGTAAATAGCTCGACTAATCTTGCTATTAACATATTCATGCAAAATAAGAATTACGGCCAATGCTTGGCTAAAATTATTTGCATACTTTGGAGGTGGCGTCCCTGAGACGATTCGAACGTCCGACCTAGCGCTTAGGAGGCGCTTGCTCTATCCAACTGAGCTACAGGGACTTTATAATACTGAAAACGTTACTAATTTATATTAAAACTTGTTGTTGTTCTAGTTTTATTTTTTATAGACATAAATGAAAAATAATTAATTACAAATAACGGTTTATTATTCGGTTTAAATCGTTTTATACTGCAAGATAAGTTGATCTAAGGATCATAGAAACTATAAATAAGAGGTTGAATTTGTTAAATAAACGTTACAAAAAAGTTACCTTTATTTTTTGGTTCTTGATTAATTATTTATTCATATCCATGCAAACATTTGCCAACGATGAAAAAATAAATAGTGACTTCATCTTTTTTGTAGAACGCGTTGAACACTTACAAAATACCAATATTGCCGGTGCACTTGCGCTGCTAGATTCTTATCAAACAAATATCAATGTGCTTACTGTTGAAAATCAGGTGAAATATTTTCAAGTAATGGCAGAAATATATATTGAAACCTCGCAGTATAGGTTAGCGCATAATGCAGCGTCTCAAGGGCTAAAAATTGCACAGCATTTAACTAGTCCAACCCTTTTAATTTCAGAGCTTTCTTACTTACGTGGTTTTTCTTTAGAAAGCTTAGGTGATGCTAATGGCGCGGTCGAAAACTATCTGAATGGTTTAGAGGTCGCTGAATCACTAGATGCCGAAAAATTTATTGCTGATGGCTTTATAAATTTAGGCGCGGTTTATTACTTAACAGAACAATTCGAAAAATCACTAACTATGCTCAATAATGCTTTGGTCATTGCGAATACACTCGATAATGAGGAGCTTAAAGGGTCGGTTAATAGTGAGTTGGGTATTTTATACTCTTATATGTTTAATTCTCAAAAATCAGTAAAATTTTACCAAGCATCTTATGAACATTATAAAAAAGCAGGCATGGAACTTTATGCGCTAAATAGTTTACAAAATATAGCGATAAATCACATGGAAGAAAATCGTTATGAACAAGCGATTCCCTTGTTTGAAGAAGTTATAGAGAGCGCGAGTAAATTAAGTAATAACGAACTTATTGGTGGTGTTTACACGCGTTTATCTATGTCGCACGCTATGAAAAAAACGCCTGATTTAGACGTTGCCTATCAGTATATTACGCTTGCAGAAAAGTACCTTAAAGGCGTACAGCAGCATAACGCGTTATTGTATTTTAATGTAAACAAGGCATACGTACTTGAAGCAATGGAACGCTACGATGAAGCACTTGAAAGTTTAGACATTTCTGAAAAATTATTAGCACGAAACAGTCAAACTAAAAATACCTTTTCACATTATAATTTAATGTATTTGCAGTCTGAAATTTATTATAAAAAAGAAAAATATAAACAAGCTTACGAAAAACAGTCCCAATATCTCACTCGTTTATTTAACGATCAGTTAAACGTAAATATGGAAAAGGTTGAAGAACTTAGGCTACGTTATGAAAGTAAACAAGCAGACCTAAAAAATAAAATTCTTGAGCAGGAGCGTTCTGTACAAATAATACAACTGAGCGATGTAACCTACCATGAAAAAAACTTACAATTTTTGATTTTTTTTGTGGCTTTGATCGTATTATCACTAGCCTGGTTTTTGTTTAAAATGGTACAAAGTCAAAAACATTTAGTTCGCATTAGCCAAGTAGATGATTTAACCGGCGTTGCTAACCGCCGACGCTTAATGGAATTGGGCGAACAAATGCTTATTCACGCAAAAAAAGAACAAAGTTTTTTTAGTTTACTTATGCTTGACGTTGATAACTTTAAAGCAATCAATGATGATTTCGGACATAATACTGGCGACAAAATACTTAAAAATATTGCTGAGTTAGCAAATAGTATTATGCGTAAAAATGACAGTTTTGGCCGTTTTGGTGGTGAAGAATTTATTATTTTGTTACCTGATACGTCATCACAAAGTGCTTACGAGATTGCTGAACGGTTGCGCTTAAGTATTTATAATCAAGTCTGGTCTTGTAAAGACCTTGCAGGTGTTACAGTAAGTATTGGTATATCTTCTAACCAAAGAGAAAATGATAAAAGCTTTGCTCAACTCATAAAAGATGCGGATATTAATATGTATCAAGCGAAAAAATTAGGTAAAAACAGGGTGTACTTTTAATGAGATATACTTTTTTCATGGGTATTTCAAAGAATTTCTTGCTGAGCCTTTGTTTTGCAAGTGCTGCATTTTCTGCAATAGCTCGGCCTTTTTTAGGTGCGGATGAAGTAAGCGATAAAGAAAATAATAGTTTAAGCGTATCAGCAGGTCCCGAAAATATTTTAGACAATAAAGAACTTCTACCCGTTAATGACCGAATTTTATCTTTGTTATCTCTCGTACAACAAAAATCTACAACGAATACCGCTAAAGTTGAAGATGTTTTATTGCAACTCGAAGATATTAACTCAACCTTTAACGCTGCAGAAAAATATTTAATATTTTTTATACATGGTTTAATCGAACACTACTCAAACAAGGACAAACAGGCAATAATTTGGCTTGAAAAAACATTGGTTTTACGAGATAAAATTCCCGAAAAACAGTTGTATTTACCTGAGTTTTCAGAAGTAAACCTTATTTTAGCTAAGTCTTTCTCTGCTCAGAAAGATTTTAAGCAAGCATTCGATTATAAGAAACAATATATAAGAAATGGTTATCAATATTTTGATGGGACCCGAGCAGAAAAGATCAAAGATCTGAATAAAACCTATGCCACAGATCAAAAAATTAAACAGAATGAACTATTAGCCAACCAAAATAAAATTAAACGTTTAAACATTATTGCCGCAGAAAATAAAAAGTTTGCCCAACAACGTAATATTTCAATTTTGCTTATTACTGTTATTGTTTTTCTTATACTTTTATTTAGACAAATCAAAGCGAAGAAAAAATTAAGGTATTTAGCAAAAATTGACAGTTTAACGAACTTATACAACCGACGTACTTTATTTGAAAAGGGTGCTCAAGCGGTAGGTAAAGCAACAGATGCAAAAAAAAACTTAAGTGTTATTTTGCTTGATATAGATTTTTTCAAAAATATAAACGACAATTATGGCCATGATGTTGGTGACGAAATTATTAAAATAATTGCCCAGTTAGGTAGTGAAACTATGCGTTCTCGGGATCTGTTTGCTCGTTTAGGCGGCGAAGAGTTTGTTGGGGTTTTACCTGGTGTCGGTTGTGCTGAAGCTAAAGCTATAGCTGAGCGTTTACGCGAAAAAGTGGCAAACAAAGACTTGTCTGAATTTAACATTAAACAAAATCTCACTGTAAGCATCGGTGTCGCTTGTTTGGAGCAAGTTGCGCCAAATTTTGACGATTTACTTAATGCTGCTGATATAGCAATGTACTCTGCTAAAGGCAATGGTCGCAATCAAGTTTGTCAGTTTAAGGATCAAACTCAAGATAATAACGACTAATTTAGACATATTGCTAAAGAAGTATTTTCCCCTCTCGTATAATCATATAAGCTAGAGCTCAGCGAATACAATCTAAAAATAATAATCAAAGTCACCTTTAGGGCTATCGCTTAACAGGGTGACAACTCAGGAATTAATTCATGTCAGACGCGCTTAATTTTAGCCTAGAAGGTATTGAACAGCGGCCACTTCGACAATTCACCGAAGAGTCTTATTTAAACTATTCGATGTACGTGATCATGGATCGAGCTTTGCCACATATAGGCGATGGCTTAAAGCCTGTACAAAGACGTATCGTTTATGCCATGTCTGAATTAGGCTTGTCTGCTAACGCCAAATATAAAAAATCAGCGCGTACTGTTGGCGATGTGTTGGGTAAATTTCACCCACATGGCGACTCTGCTTGTTATGAAGCGATGGTACTAATGGCTCAGCCGTTTTCATATCGATATCCATTGGTTGATGGACAAGGAAACTGGGGGGCGCCGGATGATCCAAAATCGTTCGCCGCGATGCGTTATACAGAATCACGACTATCACGCTTTAGTGAAATATTATTGGCTGAATTAGGGCAAGGCACTGTCGATTGGACACCCAATTTTGACGGTACCATGAATGAACCTAAAACCTTACCCGCTCGTTTACCGCATATATTATTAAATGGTATTACAGGTATTGCGGTGGGGATGGCTACTGATATTCCGCCTCATAATGTACGTGAAGTTGCCAATGCCTGTGTTCATCTTATAGAGCAACCTAAAGCAGAAATTGGTGATTTACTTGAATATGTAAAGGGGCCTGACTACCCTACAGATGCTGAAATAATTACCCCTAAAGCCGATATTGAAAAAATATATCGTACCGGTAAAGGCAGCATAAAAATGCGTGCAATTTATGAAGTAGTGCAGGGTGATATTGTTATTACTGCTTTACCTCATCAAGCTTCGGGAGGAAAAATACTCGAACAAATTGCCGGGCAAATGAACGCGAAAAAATTACCCATGGTGGTAGATTTACGTGACGAATCTGATCATGAAAATCCAACACGTTTAGTTGTTATTCCTCGTTCTAATCGCGTTGATATAGAACAACTAATGAATCATTTGTTTGCAAGTACCGACTTAGAAAAAAGTTACCGTGTTAACTTAAATATGATTGGTTTAAATAATAAACCTGCTGTAAAAGACTTGCGGGTAATTTTATCTGAGTGGCTTGAGTATCGCCGCGAAACCGTTCGTCGTCGCTTACAGTATCGTCTTGACAAAGTTTTGGCACGTTTGCATTTATTAGACGGTTTGTTAATCGCCTATTTAAATATTGATGAAGTTATTGAAATTATCCGAAATTTTGATAAACCAAAAGAGGAATTAATTTCCCGTTTTGATTTATCAGAACGTCAAGCTGAATCAATATTAGAAATTAAGCTTCGTCAACTTGCTAAACTTGAAGAAATAAAAATAAGAGCAGAGCAAGCTGAGCTTAATATAGAGCGTGAATATCTTGAAAAAATCTTAAATTCAACAGCGCGTATGAACACGCTGATGAAAAAGGAAATTCAAGAAGCCGCTGAAAAATATGGTGACGACCGTCGTTCGGTACTTATTGAACGCAGTGAAGCCAAAGCACTTTCTGAAAAAGATTTAGTGCCCAGTGAAGCGGTTACTGTTGTTGTGTCTCACAAAGGTTGGGCGCGTTGTGCTAAAGGTCATGACATTGAACCCGAAGCGTTGAGTTATAAATCAGGGGACAGTTATTTATGCTCATCAAAAGGGCGCAGTAATAATCCGGTAGTTTTTATAGATTCAACGGGGCGTGCTTATACAACCGATGCGCATACCTTACCGACCGCACGAAGCCAAGGTGAACCCTTAAGTGGCCGTTTTAGCTTATCAACAGGTGAAACCTTCGTCACGAGCTTAATGGCGAGTGATGAAAGTAAATACTTACTCAGTAGTGATGCTGGTTATGGTTTTGTTGGGAAATTTTCTGACATGATCAGTCGTAATAAAAATGGTAAGGCATTACTGAGCTTGCCAGCAAACGCTAAAGTGAATAGACCATTACCTATCACCAATATTGACAATATGTTAGTACTCGCTATTACGTCTGAAGGTAGAATGTTGGTATTTCCTGTCAAAGACCTACCGGTATTAAGCAAAGGTAAAGGTAATAAAATTATTAATATATCTGCTGCTCGAGCGAAAAGTCGTGAAGAATTTGTTTCGTTACTTAACGTAATTTCAGCTGACAGTTCAGTAACGTTACATGCGGGTAAACGTAAATTAACCCTTAAACCGAGTGATGTTGAACATTACTTTGGGGAACGCGGTCGTCGAGGCAACAAATTACCACGAGGATTACAACGTGTTGATCGGGTCGAAGTTGATATGATTGCAGAAGTAAACATCACGTTAGACGTTGTTAATCCAACATTCAATGAAGAAGGGTAAATAGTCACGACTATTAATGACTATTTACTTCATCATTTGAGAGAAACTCAGGTAAAATAACACCATTATTTTATCTGAGTTTATAACCACTATGTCGCAGCCGTTTTCCTACTCAACAACTTACGAACTAGACAAAGCACACTTTCAAGAATGTTTTAGTGAATCTGTTGTCATTGTTACCCCTATTAATGCTTATAAAAAATCAATCGCTTTAACTATTGCGGGCATGTTATTGGTGTTGTTTACGCAAATGAATCCCTATTTCGCTTGGTTTGTTTTTGC
This sequence comes from Colwellia sp. MB02u-14, assembly GCF_014076915.1. Classification (NCBI taxonomy): domain Bacteria; kingdom Pseudomonadati; phylum Pseudomonadota; class Gammaproteobacteria; order Alteromonadales; family Colwelliaceae; genus Colwellia; species Colwellia sp. MB02u-14. Next base: position 301,928 of record NZ_JACGUX010000079.1, on the reverse strand, counting down.
TGTAGGTATTCTCGAAGCTGTGAGTACTTATTATCAAAAACCTTGGTGGGTTATGCGCCAAATGCTCAGTAAAGCAGCAAAAGGTAATGTTGACTTGACGATAGATGAACAGGGGATTGTGAGTAAATCATTTTATGCCAGCCTAACGTTATTGTGGCCTGATGTGCTATTCATTGAAACGACCCAGCTGGGTTGGTTAATAAAACACGCTAAAGGGCGCAGCTATATCTCTAATAAAAACTTATCAGCAGCCGCGATTTTATTCCTAACTGAAAAACTTGATCAGCAAAGCTAGCATTCATTATTGATGAGTTTCCTTCGCTTAAACAATCCTAATTTCATTTTTACCTTTATTGCTATCTGGCTTGGCATGCTTTTTCTGTCTCCGTTAACACTTGAAAGCATCAATGAATATGGGGTATTTAGTTTTATGGGGGTTCTTGGCGCTATTTTTGCGAATTCGACAGGTGCGGGCGGTGGTGTTGTCTTTATTCCATTGTTTAATCAACTCAACTTTACTGAACAACAATCGATAGCGACTAGCTTTGCTATTCAATGTTTTGGTATGACCGCAGGTGCCCTCACGTGGTGGTTTCATTATAAGCATGAAAAAACGCAATTACGTTTATGGCAAGGTTTTAAACGTATTATTAGCATCACCACAGCTAGCTCAATTGTTGGAATTTGGTGGGTTTATGGTAACCAAATCACATCACCATCCTCTTTATATCAAAGCTTTAGCTGGTTTTCTTTGGTACTTGGGGTATTTATTATTGTTACGGTGTTCTTTTTAAAGGCGCATCGCGAATGCAGCCAACTTTATCTTTTTGATTGGCTCGCCTTAATAACAATAGGTTTTTTTGGCGGGGCGTTAACCGCTTGGTTATCAGTAGGCGTAGGTGAGTTGTTGGCCATATATTTGATTTTACGCCGTTTTGATATCAGCTTGGCGGTTGCCGCAGCGGTAATTGTTTCAGCTTTTACAGTGTGGGCAGCTATTTGGCAGCATACCTTTATTCAATTTGACGTTTACTGGCAAGTCGTCATTTTTGCTGGCCCTGGCCCTGGCCCTGGCGCGGTGCTTGGTGGCATTTTTGCTAAGACGTTAGTCACCCGTTTCTCCGCAACTAAGTTGAAATTATTCTTCGCTTTTTGGTTGTTAATAATAGGGCTGGTTGGTATCACGTAAGTGGTCGCTAACTGCCTATGTTTTCCTCAAAAACAGCTTAAAAATTAATTTTAACGCAGATATTGGGGTGATGATCCACAAAACCCCACAAATTCATCAACTTTGCTCAAAGCCTTAATTTTATTGGTGTTAGGCCTTTTCATTTATACTAATATTTGCTTGACATGGCTTTACTTTTCTCACTAAACTACATCAATGTGGGAATAAGTGGGAATTAGTGGATCTTAAGGGATTACTAAAATAATAAAGCAGGATTATGTTTAGAGGCACTAGCGCAATTACGCTCGACAGCAAAAATAGAATCACGGTACCGACCAAGTACCGCGAAGAGCTATTTGCTGATTGCCAAGGAAAAATGGTTTGTACCGTCGATATTCAACATCCCTGCCTACTCCTTTACCCGCTTCCTGAATGGGAAGAAATAGAATTGAAATTGTGTAGTTTGTCTAGCATGAACTCACAAGAGCGATTGTTACAGCAAGTACTTTTAGGTAATGCTTCTGATTGTGAAATTGATAAGAGTGGTCGTTTATTGATTAATGGTCCGTTGCGTCTTCATGCCAATTTAGAAAAAGGTGTGATGCTGGTTGGACAATTGAAAAAGTTTGAAATTTGGAGTGAAAATGCATGGCAAGCGCAAATGCAAAGAGGCATTAGCCAAATTCAGTCAGGTGAAATTGAGTTGACTGACCGCTTGTTAGACTTATCACTGTAAATAGCAAAATTAAAATTAAAATTAAAATTAAAATTAAAACTAAAAATAGTTAATAAACCCGATACCGAATTGATCACTTGGTATTCAGTAAGATGGTGTTACCCAAAATGAAATTAGATAATTCACATATCTCGGTATTGCTTGACGAAGCAGTAGCCGGACTCGCTATTAACCCCAATGGTACCTATATCGACTGCACTTTTGGCCGAGGCGGCCATTCAGCGCTTATTCTTTCTCAGCTTTCTGAAAATGGGCGACTCATCGCTATTGATAGAGATCTCACCGCGATTAAAGCGGCTGAGAAATTTGCTGATGATGCTCGATTTACTATTGAGCACGAAGGTTTTGCTGATTTAGAAAGCATTGCAGAAAAACATCAGTTACTTGAAAAAGTTGACGGTATTTTACTTGACCTAGGCGTGTCTTCGCCGCAACTTGACGAAGCAGAACGTGGCTTTAGCTTTATGAAAGATGGCCCACTGGATATGCGTATGGACACTACACGGGGTCAAACAGCTGCCGAATGGATAGCGGTGGCTGATGTTGAAGACATTACTTGGGTACTACGTACCTTCGGTGAAGAAAAGCATGCCTGGCGAATTGCTAACGCAATTGTTGATACTCGTGAAGAAACACCTTATACCCGTACCAGCCAATTAGCGAAGATTATTCAAACGACTGCGCCACAACGCGAAATCAAAAAGCATCCCGCGACACGTAGCTTTCAAGCTATCCGCATTTATATTAATAGTGAGTTAGAGCAAATTGAAAAAGTGCTGGCTGCATCGCTTTCCGTACTTGCTGAAAATGGCCGTTTAGTGGTCATTAGCTTCCATTCTTTAGAAGACCGCCTTGTGAAGCAGTTTATGAAAAAGCACTCTCAAGGAAAGAAAGTTCCTCGGGGTTTACCTATTAGTGAAGAGGAACTCAATAAAGGTAAAAAATTAGCCTTGATTGGTCGAAGACTAAAACCTAGTGAAAGTGAAGTGGAAGAAAATAAACGTTCACGAAGCTCAGTCATGCGGGTTGCAATGAGATTACCGCATTAATGTGGTTGTTATAGTTATGGCAAACTCGAAAATGGTACTGCCACTTGATATTCTTTATGACATTCAACGATATATATTTACATATTTGTTGTTGCTGGTGGTCGTGATGTCAGCATTTTCGGTGATTTACTTTACCCATTTAAATCGTCAAACCACCAGTGGTTTGGAAATATTATTAACAGAGCGAGATGAATTAGATATTGAATGGCGGAATTTATTATTAGAGCAAAACAGCCTAGCTGAGCACAGCACAATAGAAAGCAAAGCCAGTAAATTATTACAGATGAAAAGACCGAATATTAATTCGGAAGTCATCATTCAACTATAATGAGCAAGTTAGTGAAGAAACAACCAGACAAACAGCAAATTTCGGTGGCATGGCGTTTTTACGTGGTGCTAGGCTTAATTGTGTTTGTCTATGTGGGATTACTGGCCCGTAGTGCATATATTCAAATCATTGAACCTGACATGTTGAAAAAACAAGGGGATATGCGTTCATTACGCACTGCAGCTCATACGGTACAACGAGGTTCAATTGTCGATCGTAATGGCCGTGAATTAGCAATAAGTGTACCTGTTGAAACCGTCTGGGCTGATCCTAAAATAGTTATGGAAAATAATGCCCTCGCAATGAAAGAACATTGGCAAGCACTTGCTGATGTTTTAGGGCGTAATGTAAATAAATTGACTGAACAGATCATTAAAAATCCAAGCAAACGATTTGTCTACGTTGAACGTAAAGTGTCGCCCGCTATGGCTAAATATATCAAAGAACTTAAAATACCGGGCATTCATTTACGTAAAGAATCAAAACGTTTTTATCCGTCAGGAGAAATTAGTGCTCATGTTGTGGGCTTTACCAATGTTGATGATAAAGGTATTGAGGGCGTTGAACATGTTTATGATCAATTACTCACCGGTACCGATGGTGAAAAAAAATACCGTAAAGATGCGAAAGGTCGCAAAATAGAAATTCTTTCTGAACAAGCATCTACTCAGCCTAAAGATATCGTATTAAGTATTGACCAACGAATACAAGCGATTGCTTACAAAGAATTGAAAGGTGCCGTAAAAGCATTTAAAGCATCGTCAGGGTCCGTTGTTGTTACGAATGTTCATACGGGCGAAATTTTAGCATTGGTTAATAGCCCGTCTTATAATCCTAATAATCGCCGAAATACGGCAATTCATCGTTTTCGAAACCGAGCGATTACCGACTTTTATGAGCCAGGTTCTACTTTAAAACCATTAACCGCATTAACTGCATTAGAGTTCGGCTCAGTTAAAGCGGATAGCATTATTGATACCAGCCCAGGTTGGATGCGCTTAGGCGGACGTCGTGTAGGTGATACGATTAACCGTGGAAAATTAAGTGTTACTGATATTTTAGTGCATTCATCAAATATGGGTACCACTAAGTTAGCCCTTTCTGTACCAAAAGAATTTTTACTTAATAAGTTTTTTGATGCAGGGTTTGGCGAACAAACTGGCGTGGGTTTGGTCGGTGAAAGCTCTGGTATTATGCATAATCGCCATCGTTGGTCTGAATTTGAACTAGCCACTTTGTCATGGGGGCATGGGGTTGCTGTTACTCCTATACAACTGGCAAGGTTTTATTCAACATTAGCTAATGGCGGTATTAAAAAACCACTGACTATTATTAAGCAAGGTACCCTTGATACTATACCGCTACGTGATGTACGTGTTTTCTCGCAGCAATCTAGTCAAGAAGTTGTAGGGATGCTAGAGCACGTTGTTGATGAACATACTTCAAATGCTAAAGTAGAAGGTTATCGTGTTGGTGGTAAAACTGGCACTGCTATTAAAGCTTTTGCGGGTGGTTACGGTAATGAGTACGTTGGACTCTTTGCGGGTATGGCGCCTATTTCTGATCCCGCTATTGTTGTTGTGGTGGTGATCAATGAACCTGGCGGTGATTTATACCACGGCGGTGAAGTCGCTTCTCCTGTCTTTTCAAGAGTCATGAAGGGCGCACTACGGGTATTGAATATTGCACCTGACGCAAAACGTGTTGCTGAAAATAGACCGACAGAAAGTAAAGGTAAACTGGTAGCGAAAGCGAAACAGGAGCAAGCAGATGCCTGATTTTACTTTTTCATTGAGCCAAACGAAATTTTTTGCTGTTTTAAAGGCGTTTAATTTACCGACAGAACGGTTGGCAGAACAAACAGACTTTCCTCTTAGCTTGGGCGATTTAGTTAACGACACGCGTAAATTAAAAGCAGGCGACGTGTTTTGTGCGGTGATAGGAAGTCAGCAAAATGGCAATGATTACATTGCTAATGCCGTCTCTTTAAAGGGGGCTTTCGTTATCGCTGAATGCACAGATGCAGCGCAGCATGGTCAGATTGTTTATCTAACCAAAGCAGACTCAGCCAAAAAAATACCACAAGTCTATTTTTATAAGCTCAATGAACAACTTTTTGCTTTCTCAAAAGCTTATTATCAAAATCCACAACAAACGATGACAGTAATAGGTATTACTGGCACGAATGGCAAAACCAGTACCAGTCAAATAATTTCAAAATTATTAGCGAGCTGCCAACAAAGAACGGCTGTTATAGGTACGAATGGCGCTGGACAAATTGAATCACTACAAGCAGTTGAGAACACTACACCAGCTGCGACACAGTTGCATCAGTTAATGGCTGAGTTTTCGGCTGACCATTGCAAAAATGTGGCTATGGAAATATCTTCTCATGCGCTTGAACAGCAACGTGTTATGTCCAACTTACTCGATATTGCGGTATTTACTAACTTGTCACGCGATCATCTTGATTACCATAAAACAATGGCCAACTATGCTAACGCTAAATACAAGATTTTTAGCCATGATGCTGCGCAAATAGCGATTATAAACGGTGACGACGAGCAAGCTCAGTATTGGTTAGCCCATTGGTCAAATAAACAAACTACTATTGTTTATGGTAAATCGTTAGCTATTTCGAAATTTTCAGCTTATGCACAAGCTTGCAATATTAAAACGGATGCGAGTGGTGTTAAATTCACACTGAATACGCATCTGGGTGAACAAAAAATTGAAAGTGTATTAATTGGCGATTTCAATATTGAAAATTTACTTGCTGCTATTGCTGTTTTAATGAGCAAAAATATCTTATTAAGTGATATAGCCGTTGCGGTTAAATCGTTAACCCCCATTGTTGGACGTATGGAAACCTTCAAAGCCCATGAAAAGGCGACCACTATCGTTGACTATGCACATACACCTGATGCTTTGAAAAGTGCATTAGATGCTTGTCGTCATCATTGTATCGGCGATTTATGGGTGGTTTTTGGCTGCGGTGGTGACCGAGACAAAGGTAAGCGGCCACTGATGGCGCAAGCCGCGGAAAAGTGTGCTGACCATCTCGTGTTTACGACTGATAATCCAAGAACAGAACAAGCTGAAGATATTGTCGTTGATATGCTTGCAGGTTGTATTAAACCTGAGGATGTTACCGTTTTACTTGACCGTGAATTGGCTATTGTAGCCACATTAGCAAAAGCTAAAGCTGATGACATGGTCTTGCTTGCCGGTAAAGGCCATGAAGAGTATATCGTTGCGGGTAAAGAAAAAATTAACTATAACGAACGTGAATTTATCAAATCAATTTATGAACGTTACCAACAAAAAAATGAAATTGTCGGAGCTATTTTATGATCCCATTATGCTTAGCTGAAATAGCGCTGGCCGTTGATGGCAAGCTTGTTGGAAAAGATATTACTATTAATAGTATCAATACTGATAGCCGAGCTTTAGTTAAAGGTGAATTGTTCCTTGCATTAAAAGGACCTAATTTCGATGCTCACCGCTTTCTTGAACAGGTCATTTTACTCGGCTGTGAAGCCGTTATTGTTGATCATCAATGTGAAATTGACATCCCTCAAATTATTGTAAGCGATACCCACATAGCATTAGGCAAAATAGCGGCTTATGTAAAAGAAAAAGTTGCTCCTAAAACGGTTGCTATCACTGGTAGTAGCGGTAAAACCACGGTTAAAGAAATGGTCGCTGCTATTTTGTCGCGTTTAGGCAACGTATTAGCAACAAACGGTAATTTTAATAATGATATTGGCGTGCCATTGACTTTATTACGTCTTGAACCACAACATGACTTTGCCGTTGTTGAATTAGGCGCAAATCACATGGGTGAAATAGCTTATACCACAGCATTAGTGAAGCCTGATGTCGCCATTATTAATAATATTGCGGCGGCTCATTTAGAAGGTTTTGGCGATTTATCTGGTGTTGCGCGCGCTAAAGGTGAGATTTTCGAAGGGCTAAACAGTAATGGCGTGGCACTTTATAATCAAGATTGTAAATTGGCTAATAAATGGCAATGGCGCTTAACCGATAAAAAGGTGAGAACATTTTCATGCGAACAAGCCGCTGACTGCTTTTCTAGTGATGCGGTGCTCGACGATAACGGTTGTGCAAGCTTCACTTTACATACCTATTACGGCAATACATTTATTGAATTAACAGTGCCCGGTAAACACAATGTTTGTAATGCCGTAGCGGCAGCAACCATTGCTTTAGAATTTGGTGCAAGCCTTGATGATATTCGTTTGGGCCTGGCAGAAATGTTGACAGTGAAAGGGCGATTGAACTTACATCAGTTAACACCAACGTTTAAATTAATTGATGACACTTACAACGCGAATGTTGAATCAATAAAAGCCGCCACCGACTTACTGGCAAGTTATTCTGGTCGTCGCATCCTTATTTTGGGTGATATGGGTGAATTAGGCGCGCAAGCGCGTGGTTATCATCAAGAAGTGGGCGAGTATGCTAAACACTGTAAAATTGATGAATTACTCACCATTGGTGTGTTGAGTCAAAGCTCAGCAGATGCTTTTCAGGGACACCACTTCAGTGAAAGAACACCATTAATGTGTTGCTTAATTTCTTTGTTGGAAAATGAACAACAAACGATCTCTATTTTAGTTAAAGGTTCACGTAGCGCCCGTATGGAAAATGTAGTGCAAGATATTATTAACTGGCGTAAAAATGCAGATCTCTCTTCGTCAACTTTAGAACACAATTCATCGGAGAAAAGTTCATGCTAGTTTGGCTAAGTGAATATTTAACACAGTATTACAGTTTTTTTAATGTTTTTTCATATCTGACGTTTCGTGCCATTGTTAGTACCTTAACAGCGTTAATTATTTCTTTATACTTTGGCCCTAAACTGATTCGTTATTTACAAAATATGCAAGTGGGTCAAGTGGTTCGTGACGATGGTCCCCAAAGCCATTTGGTCAAAACGGGTACGCCAACCATGGGCGGGATTTTAATTTTAGCGGCGATTGTCGTTAGTGTTTTGTTATGGGCAGACTTAAGTAATACCTATGTTTGGGTCGTGCTGTTTGTTATCACCAGCTTTGGCATTATTGGTTTTGTTGACGATTACAGAAAAGTTATCCGAAAAGATGCCAATGGCTTAATCGCTCGCTGGAAATATTTTTGGCAAACTGTCGCGGGTTTAGCGACCGCATTGTTTTTATATTCTCTTGCACAAAGTCCAGAAGAAACGAGTCTCCTTATTCCTTTTGTCAAAGATGTCTTACCTCAACTGGGTATTTTCTATGTGGCAATGACTTATTTTGTCATTGTAGGTACAAGTAACGCGGTGAATTTAACCGACGGTTTAGATGGCTTAGCGATAGTGCCAACAATAATGGTTGCCGGCGCATTTGCGATATTTGCTTACATGACAGGGCATGCAAATTTCTCTGAATATTTACATATACCTCATATAGCCATGGCAAGTGAACTCGTTGTTGTTTGTACCGCTATTGTGGGTGCAGGTTTAGGTTTTCTTTGGTTCAATACTTATCCAGCACAGGTCTTCATGGGCGATGTCGGCTCTTTAGCATTGGGCGCCGCCTTAGGTGTTATCGCTGTGTTAGTTCGTCAAGAATTAGTCTTGTTTATTATGGGCGGTGTTTTTGTGATGGAAACGGTGTCGGTAATTTTACAGGTTGGATCATACAAATTACGTGGTCAACGTATTTTCCGTATGGCGCCTATTCACCATCATTACGAATTAAAAGGCTGGCCAGAGCCTAGAGTTATTGTCCGTTTTTGGATCATCTCGTTAGTGTTAGTACTCATTGGTTTAGCAACATTAAAACTTCGTTAATTATTTATTAACTCAGTGAAAAAATATAGGTATAAAAGTATAAAATGACACAAGAAACCTCACAAGCTCCGCTAGCATTAGCGCAGTTAACAGCCAAAAAAATTGTTGTCCTCGGTGCAGGATTAACAGGGTTGTCTTGTGTGCGTTATTTAAAAGAAAATGGCCTAACATGCTCGGTAAATGACAGTCGAAAAAACGCGTTGAATGTTGATGTTTTCAAACAAGATTTTCCATCAATACCGTTAATTTTAGGTCGATGGGACAAAGTGCTTATCGCTTCAGCCGATATTCTATTAGTCAGCCCAGGTATTGATACCCATATTGCCGATATCGCTGGTACGATAAATAAAAATACCATTGTCGCAGGTGACGTTGAGCTTTATTGTCAAAACAATAATACGCCCATTCTCGCGGTTACGGGGTCAAATGGTAAATCTACTGTTGTTTCCTTATTAACTTTTATTGGACAAAAACTGGGTAAAAAAGTTGAATTAGGTGGAAACATTGGCGTCCCTGTTCTTGACCAATCAAAAAAATTACTCGACTGCTTAGTTTTAGAACTCTCTAGTTTTCAATTAGAAACGTTACGCAGTATGCAAGCGATTGCAGGAGCGGTATTAAATATTAGTGATGACCATCTAGATCGTCATAAAACCTTAGAAAATTATATAGCAATAAAACAAGGTATATACCCGCAGTGTCAAACAGCTGTTATTAATCGTGACGATGTAAACACTCATGTTAAGGGTAACGTGCAACATGTTATTTCATTTGGAAGTGGGCCCGCAACGCAAGGTCACTTTGGACTTGATGTCATTGATGGGCAAACACAATGTATGTTTGGCTCAACAGCGATTATTGGTGTGAATAAGCTGCCAATAGCAGGTTTACATAATGCATTGAACTGTTTGGCCGTATTAGCCTTGGGACACTGTGCAGGTTGGTCTATAAACGAAATGGTAGAACATCTTGTTGAATTTAAAAGCTTAGAACATCGCTGTCAGCTCGTTTCAACCTATAAAAATGTCCAATGGATTAACGATTCTAAAGCAACCAATGTGGGGGCAACATTGGCGGCAATAGAAGGCTTAGCTGCAATGATGTCTGCAACGAATAACTTATATGTTATTGCAGGTGGCGAAGGTAAAGGTGCTGATTTTTCCCCTTTACAAGCGGTTATAGCGAAATATGTAGAACACGTTTTTACCTTAGGTAAAGACGGTAATGAGATTGCTTTGTTAGCAAAGCAAGCTCAAACAAAAAATACTCAAGTTATCAGTATTGAAGAAGCGGTCAATACGTTAGGTGATATCGCTAAATCTGGTGATATCGTGTTACTTTCTCCTGCTTGTGCCAGCATTGATATGTTTAAAAACTTTGCTGAGCGCGGCGATGTTTTTGTTAACGCCGTTAATAATATTGCTTTACAAAGTAAAGCTCAATTATTGGGAGAGGTGAACTAATGCCTACATCCGTTTTATCGCGCCTCGATAATATAAAATTGCCACAATGGTTATTAATAGAGCAAAGTCAAAGTAGCGCGACGTTTGATCGTAGCTACTTATTACTTGCGATCAGTATGTATATGATTGGTTTAATCATGGTAGCAAGTTCATCAATGCCAGTTGCAGAGCGATTGTTTAATGACCCATTCCACTTTATAGAACGTCATTTTATCTATATCTGTATAAGCCTTATGGTTGCTTTTATTACCATGAGTATACCAATGAGCCTTTGGCAAAAACACAGTGGGCATTTGTTGCTCGTGGGTATTTTGCTTTTAATGGTGGTTTTAGTGATTGGTCGAACTGTTAATGGGTCAACACGCTGGATTGTTGTTGGGCCGATCACCCTGCAAGCGGCAGAGCCAGCAAAGTTGTTTTTCTTTTGCTATTTATCGGCTTACTTAGTACGTCGTCGCGATGAAGTTATGGAAAACGTGAAAGGGTTCGCTAAACCACTGATTGTCTTTGGTGTACTCGGCGCATTGTTATTAATGCAACCCGATTTAGGCACCATTATTGTGATGTTTGTGACTACTTTCGGCTTACTATTTTTAGCGGGCGCTAAACTTTGGCAATTTGCTTGTGTATCTGGCGTTGGCATTAGTTTATTATCCGCGCTCGCTTATTTTTCTCCTTATCGTTGGGCGCGTGTTACTGGCTTTTTAGATCCGTGGGAAGACCCTTTTGGTAGTGGTTATCAATTAACACAGTCATTAATGGCGTATGGCCGTGGTGAAATATTTGGGCAAGGTTTAGGCAATAGCATTCAAAAATTAGAGTATTTGCCTGAAGCACATACTGATTTTGTGATGGCAGTTGTAGCAGAAGAATTTGGTTTTGTTGGTATAAGCGTGATCTTATTATTGAGCATGTTGTTAGTGGTTAAAGCACTATTACTTGGCAGAATTGCTTTACAAAAAGAAAAATATTTTGAAGGTTTTTTCGCTTACGCTATTGGTATTTGGATTAGCTTTCAAGCAGCGGTTAATGTCGGGGCTAGTGTCGGCGCAGTACCTACGAAAGGTTTAACTATGCCGTTGTTAAGTTACGGTGGCAGCTCGATGATAGTCATGACAATGGCGGTGTTTATCTTAATGAGAATTGATCATGAGATCCGCTTGCAAAGTATTCAGGCAACCACTAAGAAAAAATTAAAAAAAAGCAAAATAAAGAAAAATAACTTGAACAATAAAACAGCAGAAAAACCCAAAACAGAACATGATAAGGAGGGTGAACAATATGACTGGATTTGAAGAAAAAACTAGCAAGAAATCACCTACTTTATTAGTGATGGCTGGTGGTACGGGTGGACATATTTTCCCCGGTATAGCCGTTGCAGAAATGCTAAAAGCACAAGGCTGGACGATACATTGGCTTGGTACTGAAAAGCGTATGGAAGCAACCATTGTTCCGCAACACGGCTTCGACATTTCTTTTATTAATATTGCGGGTATTCGCAATAAAAGTTTATTTGAGCGCGTTAAAATACCGTTTAAATTATTACAGTCAGTTTTACAGTCAATTAGGTTATTACGTAAGATAAAGCCTGATGTTGTCCTAGGTATGGGCGGTTATGCGAGTGGACCAGGCGGTTTTGCTGCATGGTTAATGCATATTCCTTTAGTGCTACATGAACAAAATGCGGTTGCTGGCATGACAAACCGTTACTTAGCGAAGATCGCAACAAAAGTCTTAAGCGCATTCCCTAGTGCTTTTGCAAGTAATGTCATTTTTCAAGTGGTTGGTAACCCGTTACGCAAAGAAATAACCGCCTTAACGCCGGTTGTTCCCACAAACCCTAGCAGCAGTAAAAAAGTGCTAGTGGTGGGTGGTAGCCTTGGCGCTAAAATTTTAAACGATACAGTGCCACAGGCATTAAAGCAGATCCAGCTGCAAAATATTGATGTGTGGCATCAAACAGGTCGTGATAATCAAACGGCTGTACTTGAAAGTTATAAAAAATTTGGCTTGTCAGCAGACAAAGTAAAAGTAACAGAATTTATTGAAGATATGGCTGCTGCTTATCAGTGGGCTGACGTCGTTGTTTGTCGATCGGGTGCCCTAACGGTCTCAGAATTAGCGATGGCGGCTAAACCCGCTATATTTGTGCCACTTCCACACGCTGTTGACGACCATCAAACAAAAAATGCGATGTATTTAGTCTCTCGTGGTGCTGCAAAATTATTACCACAAAAAGAATTTAACGGAACAACTTTAGCGCAAATGCTTAACAGCCTATTTGTTTCTGACAGTGTTGTGCAATCTATGGTGAAAGCCGCGCATGACGCTGCTCACGCTGATGCAACGCATTGTGTTGCGAATACTTGCGCGGAGTTAGTTCCTAAATGAGTAATGTAATGAAAAACAAAATTGCCAATAACACCTCACCGATGAAAATACCTGAAATGCGACGAGTAAAGTGTATTCACTTTGTCGGTATAGGCGGAGCAGGTATGGGAGGTATTGCTGAAGTATTGTTAAATGAAGGTTATCAAATTACCGGTTCTGATATTGGTGAAAACCAAGTAGTTACCCGTCTTATAGCCTTAGGTGCGAAGATTACTATAGGCCACGGTGAAGACAATATCATTGGCGCTAGCGTTATTGTTGTTTCAACCGCAATTAACGCTAACAATCCAGAATTGTTGAACGCACAAAAATTACGTATTCCAGTAGTACGCCGTGCTGAAATGTTAGCCGAATTGATGCGTTTTCGACATGGTGTTGCCATTGCGGGTACTCATGGAAAAACAACAACAACAAGTTTAATCGCGAGTATTTTTGCTGAAGGTGACTTAGACCCAACATTTGTGATTGGCGGTCTATTGAACAGTGCGGGTACCAATGCACGTTTAGGCACCAGTCGCTACTTAATTGCTGAAGCTGATGAAAGTGACGCATCATTTTTACACCTTCAACCGATGGTTTCCGTGATCACCAATATTGACGAAGATCACATGGAAACTTACCAAGGTGATTTTGAAAAACTTAAAGATACTTATATTGAGTTTTTACATAACTTACCGTTTTACGGTTTAGCAGTCGTTTGTCTTGATAACCCGGTAGTGCGCGAATTATTACCACGAATGAGTCGCCAAGTAATTACTTATGGCTTTAGTGAAGATGCCGATGTGCGCGCGAAAGAATTTCAACAAAATGGTGGAGTTAGTCATTTTACCGTGCAACGTGAAGGCTTTGCTGATATCGATATGTCCGTAAACTTACCCGGTGAGCATAATGTGCTCAATGCCTTAGCGAGTATTGCCGTTGCGACCGATGAAGGTGTAGCAGACGAGGCTATTGTTAGTGCTTTAGAAAAATTTGCGGGTATTGGTAGACGTTTCGAACAGCTTGCTAATTTAGCAACCGATAAAGGTGAAATGGTTTTAGTTGATGATTATGGACATCACCCTCGAGAAGTCAAAGCAACCATTAAAGCGATGAGGAACGGCTGGCCTGAAAAGCGTTTAGTGATGGTTTTTGAGCCACATCGTTATTCTCGTACTCGTGATTTGTATGAAGATTTTGTTGAAGTGTTATCTGAAGTTGACTGCTTATTTTTACTTGATGTTTACGCCGCTGGTGAAACACCTATCATCAGTGCTGACAGTAAAAGTTTAGCTCGAAGTATTCGCCAACGTGGTCAAATTGAGCCTATTTATGTCAGCGATGCTGAAAAGTTAGCCGAGTTATTGCACGCGCAACTGCAAGATGGCGATATGGTGATCACACAAGGGGCTGGAACGATTGGCGTCATTGCACGAAAAATCATTAAAAATCCGTTATTAAATGTTGACTTAAAAGGGACTGAAAAGTGAAAGCACTTAAAGACCAACGATTGGCGGTTTTATATGGCGGAGATTCAGCAGAACGAGACGTTTCACTTAATTCTGGACAAGCCATTGCAGGTGGCTTACGACAAGCAGGTTTTGACGTTGAGCTTATTGACACAAAAGGTTTTTGTTTAACTGATTTAACAACGCGTAATATTGATCGTGTGTTTATCGCCTTACATGGTCGAGGTGGCGAAGATGGGTGCGTGCAGGGTGCTTTGCAGTATATGGGTATTCCATACACTGGTTCTGATGTTTTAGGATCGGCATTATCGATGGATAAAATTCGTAGTAAGCAAATTTTTCAAGCTCATGGTTTACCTACCGCCGCTTTTGCTATTGTGGAAAAAAATGATTATCAAGAAACTCAAGCGCACAATATCCTTGATGCACTCGGTGGGATGGTGATGGTTAAGCCGGCGAACGAAGGCTCGAGTATTGGTATGGCTAAAGCGCAAACCGCTAATGAGTTACACCAAGCACTAACGGCTGCTTTTGAATACGATGAACAAATTTTAGTAGAAGCATGGATCAATGGCCCGGAATATACCGTGGCTATTTTAGGTGAAGAGGCTCTACCGGCTATTCATATGGAAACACCCCGTGAATTCTATGATTATGAAGCAAAATATCAATCAACCACAACGCAATATCATTGCCCCGCGGGTTTGAGTGAGGAAGATGAGCACTCACTGCAAGCTTTAGCGCTTAAAGCATTTAAAGCAACGGGAGCAAAAGGTTGGGGTCGTGTCGATGTTATGCGAAATAATAAAAATCAATGGCAGTTACTTGAAGTAAATACGGTACCAGGCATGACAGAAACATCACTTGTGCCTAAATCAGCAAAAGTACATGGTTTAAGTTTTAGTGAACTGGTAACAAAAATAGTTGAAATAAGTACAGGACCACTGGTCAATAAATAATGACAAAAAATAGCCATAATCAAACGTCATTGGCACCATCAATGGCAGCGCAGCAAGAAAAATTACACTGGTCATTTTGGCTAGGTGTAACATTTTTTGTGCTGGTGATAGTCGCTATTATTTCCTTCAGTTGGTTTTTAAATAATAAGATGTCATCTGAAGAATCAACTCCGGTGACCTCTATTGTTATCGGTGGCGAGATGCCATTCACTATTAGACAAGATATAGAAAACGCTATTGAAAGCGTCAATTTAGGTAACTTTTTTAACGTTGATGTTAACGATGTACAACAAAAAGTGGCTGAACTACCTTGGGTGTACTCAGTTTCTGTACGAAAAAAATGGCCTAATGAGCTGAAAATTTATGTTGTTGATCAAACGCCGATTGCTTTGTGGAATGAAGATTTTCTGATCAATGAATACGGTAAAGCATTTCAAGCAGATACATCACGATTACTGTCTGCGTTACCTGCATTTTTTGGCCCAGAAGGTAGTGAAAATCTTGCATTAGATAACTTTGTTAATTTAAGTAAGTTACTGAGATTCAGTGATTTATCAATTGATGAACTGCTGCTTACTGAGCGTCACTCTTGGCAGTTAACGCTTAATAACGGCATAACGCTCAATTTAGGCCGAGAAAACAAGATTGAGCGGGTACAACGTTTTATGGATATTTATCCACAAATAATAAAAACAAAAAAAGAAAATCAGCAAGTAGATTATGTTGATTTACGTTATGACACTGGACTCGCTGTTGGTTGGAAAACCGCAGAGAAAAAACAAAGAGCTTAACTTTAATGTCAAAAGTAAACGAAAGAAACCTAGTAGTAGGATTAGATATAGGAACGTCGAAAATATCTGTTGCTGTGGGTGAAATAACACCAGACAATCAATTAAGCATCGTAGGTGTTGGGAATCAGCCTGCTCGTGGTATGGATAAAGGGGGTGTTAATGATTTGAATTTAGTTATTCAATCAATTCAGCGTGCCATCAATGAAGCAGAATTAATGGCTGACTGCCAAATTAGTTCGGTATATTTAGGCATTTCAGGTAAGCATATCAGTTGTCAAAATGAAAACGGTATGGTGCCAATTAACGACAAAGAAGTTATTCAAGAAGATGTTGATAACGTAATACATACCGCACGTTCTGTGCCTATTTCAGCTGAACGGCGCATGTTGCATGTGCTACCACAAGAATTTAGCATCGACTGTCAAGACGGGATAAAAAGTCCTATCGGCATGTCAGGTGTGCGTATGGAAGCAAAAGTGCATATTGTTACTTGCGCAAACGATATGGCAAAAAATATTGTTAAATGTGTCGAGCGCTGTGAAGTAAAAGCTGACCAACTGATTTTTTCAGCGTTAGCCTCTAGCTATGCTGTATTAACGGATGATGAAAAAGAACTCGGTATTTGTGTGGTCGATATGGGTGCAGGCACGATGGACATCGCTGTATTTGCCGGCGGGGCTTTAAGACATACCGCGGTTATTCCTGTGGCGGGTAATCAGGTAACCAGCGATATTGCCAAAATTTTTAGAACGCCATTAAGCCACGCTGAAGACATTAAGGTGCAGTACGCTTGTGCGCTTCGTCAAATGGTGAGTATGGAGGAGAATATCGAAGTGCCAAGTGTTGGTGGTCGTCCTGCTCGATCAATGTCTCGTCATACGTTAGCAGAAGTCGTAGAGCCTCGTTATCAAGAGCTTTTTGAGCTTATTCAAGAAGAATTACGTGAAGCAGGCTTAGAAGATCAAATAGCGGCGGGTTATGTATTAACAGGTGGTACAGCTAAAATGGAAGGTGTTGTTGAATTCGCTGAAGAAGTGTTTCAAATGCCGGTACGTGTTGCTAAACCTAAAGGTATGAGTGGTTTAAAAGAATACGTTGATGATTCAACATATTCAACGGTTGTCGGTTTATTGCATTACGGTATGCAAGCAAATGAACAGCAAAGTACACAGGGTAATAAAAGTGAAGGTATTGCTAGCATTACCTCACGAATTTTAGCCTGGTTTAAAGGTGAGTTTTAAACGCTTACCATGGCAACTAGTAAAAGAATGGTAAAGATACTTTTATAACAGTCCTAAAGAGCTAAGTAAAAGTTAATAAGTAAATCGTGTTTTGGTGGAACAAAACCTAATAGAAATCGGAGAGTATTAAATGTTTGAACTAATGGAAGATCATAACGAAGAAGCAGTAATTAAAGTCATTGGTGTTGGTGGCGGTGGCGGTAACGCAGTTGAACACATGGTTTGCCAAACTATTGAAGGTGTTGAATTTATTACTGCAAATACAGATTCACAAGCTTTACGTAATTCAGCAGCCAATGTTACTTTGCAGCTTGGCGCTGACGTCACTAAAGGTTTAGGTGCTGGTGCCAATCCTGAAATTGGTCGTCGAAGTGCTGAAGAAGACAGAGAAACGATCAGAGAGACCTTGCAAGGTGCTGATATGATATTTATTGCCGCGGGTATGGGTGGTGGTACAGGAACAGGCGCTGCTCCAGTTGTTGCTGAAATAGCAAAAGAAATGGGTATATTAACAGTGGCTGTTGTCACTAAGCCGTTTCCATTTGAAGGCAAAAAGCGGATGAATTATGCGGATCAAGGTATTGAGTTATTGTCAAAAAGTGTTGACTCGTTAATTACCATTCCCAATGAAAAGCTATTAAAAGTCTTAGGCCCTGGCACATCATTACTTGACGCTTTTAAAGCCGCTAACAACGTATTATTAGGCGCTGTACAGGGTATTGCTGAGCTTATTACACGCCCAGGCCTAATTAACGTCGATTTTGCCGATGTACGCACCGTTATGTCAGAAATGGGGACTGCGATGATGGGCTCAGGTACAGCATCAGGTGAAGACCGAGCTGAAGAAGCTGCAGAAGCTGCCATTTCTAGTCCGTTACTTGAAGATGTAGACTTAGCCGGTGCCCGTGGTATTTTGGTTAACATTACTGCTGGCATGGACATCAGTATTGACGAATTTGAAACAGTGGGTAATGCCGTCAAAGCTTTTGCATCAGAAAATGCAACTGTTGTTGTCGGTGCGGTTATTGATCCTGAAATGAGTAATGAACTGCGAGTAACCGTCGTTGCTACGGGTATTGGTGCAGATCGTAAGCCAGATATAACGTTGGTAAATCCTGCACCTTCAATGGCACCTATTGCTGTTGGACAAGACTATATTGCTAGTCCACAGGCAGAAGTAAATCCAGCACCCATAACTATGCAAGATAGTAACGCACAAGTACAAACTGCAGCCGATATCGAAAACTATTTAGATATTCCTGCATTTTTACGTAAGCAAGCGGATTAATCAAAAGGCTTATTTGTGCAATGAGTGAATAAAAGTTGTGATCACCAGGTCTATTATTATTCCATTGACTTGTTATCAGAACATTACTGGTTGAACAGTTATGTGTAAAATAAAATAAAGCTAAAAGCTGATATTTTGATTTTGTTATGTTTTTCTGCTATATTGTGCGCCCGTCAAAAGTGGACGGTGCATTTCAAGGTGAGTAAAAGCTTAATAAGGCATTTATGATTAAACAACGTACATTAAAAGACAGTGTAACCGCCGTTGGTGTTGGTTTGCACAAAGGTGAAAAGGTGCAGTTGACTCTCCGTCCTGCGCCGGCAAATACCGGCATTGTTTTTCGCCGCATAGATTTAGATCCGATTGTTGAAATTTCAGCAACGCCTGAAGCTGTGGGTGAGACAACTTTGTGTACGTGCTTGGTCAATGAGCAAGGTGTCAAGATTTCCACCGTCGAACACTTGTTATCGGCTGCCGCAGGTTTAGGGATTGACAATTTGATTGTTGAAATTGACTCTCCTGAAATCCCAATTATGGACGGTAGTGCATTACCGTTTGTCTATTTAATACAGTCGGTAGGCATCAAAACATTAGCAGTAGCAAAACGTTTTATTCGCATAAAGAAAACAGTCCGTGTTGAAGAAGGTGACAAATGGGCAGAGTTAAAACCTCACCATGGTTTTAAGATCAACTTTGCTATCGAATTTGAGCACCCAGTTATTTCAAAAACATGTCAGACCATGAGCATGGATTTATCAAGCTGCTCATTTATTAAAGAAATTAGCCGAGCACGAACCTTTGGCTTTATGAGTGATATCGAGTTACTCCGCTCACACAATTTAGCGTTAGGTGGCAGTTTAGAAAATGCTATCGTACTTGACGAATATCGCATGCTTAATAAAGATGAGCTGCGCTATGATGATGAATTTGTTAAACACAAAATACTTGATGCTATTGGCGACTTATACATGTGTGGCCATAGCATTTTAGGCGAGTTAAACGCCTTTAAATCTGGACATGGCTTAAATAATTTGCTGTTAAGAGAAGTGTTTAAACAAAAAGAAAGTTGGGAATGGGTGACTTATGAAGACGAAACACCGTCTCCTATTCAATATCAAGAAGTGACAGCTGCCGCTTTTTAATTAATATTTCTTACGATGAATACAAAAAAACCAGTCGAATGACTGGTTTTTTATTTCAAAATAAGTGGTCTTAATATGACTAGAGTGGAAAATTATCTTATTTAATTTTTTCAGCGTGCTTTGCTAATTTTTCTAGTTTTTTCTTTAAACTCTCAGGGGCATTTTTGGCAATCGCAAGTAATTGATTCGCGGTATTTTGAGAGATATGTAAAGGCTCTGCAGGTTTTTCTTCAGATTGATATACAACCTTATTACGGTAAGGTGATACTTTAATTTCAATTTGATTATAAGCATTGTCAGTGGCAACAGCGAGTTTTCGACAAATATTCATTCGCTCAAACTGTAATCGTTGGCTCCAAACGGCAGAAGTGACTTCAATCACTAAAAAATTTTGCTTAAAATTGGCAATATGCCAGACATCTGCTGGCAGGTCAGGGCATGTTTGGCGTACAATGTCTGACAAGATAGTTAAAGAGTTGGTTTTTGCCGCTATTTGTGCCAAAGTGCCTTTCGATGATTGAAAGAGCTCTGACATATCTGAAGGTTTTCTTGTTTTCCGTGCCATTAACCACTCTACTTTGGAATAGTATTTAAGAAATATGAGTTTAACACTACTATATCGTGGAAAGAACGTTAGATTTTCAATGACACTGAATAAGTTGCATTGGTTGTCTGCGATGGCTGTTTTTGCACTAATTTCAGGTTTTGTGATTCATTTACTTTTTTCTGCTAATGATGTACCTCAAACGGTACCTTTTGCGATCAACTCACCCGCTAAAATAAATCCTAATCAGTTAAGTGAACCACAATTAATGGCATTAACCATGAAACTTGCTGAACTTCAAAGCCAAGTATTACGATTAAATGCACTAGGTGATCGGCTAGCGAGTGAAGCATCGATCCCAGAAAATGAATTTAATTTTCAACAATTACCACCCTCCGGTGGTCCAATGTTACAAAGTCAAACTAGCCATAAAAAAACATTGGCAGAGATGCTGATTGAAATATCAGTATTAGAAGAAAGTTTACAACATGAAGAAAATCAATTGACCACGCTTGAATCTGT
Organism: Colwellia sp. MB02u-14; assembly: GCF_014076915.1. Taxonomy (NCBI): domain Bacteria; kingdom Pseudomonadati; phylum Pseudomonadota; class Gammaproteobacteria; order Alteromonadales; family Colwelliaceae; genus Colwellia; species Colwellia sp. MB02u-14. The sequence goes on along the minus strand of NZ_JACGUX010000079.1, from coordinate 281,019 downwards.
GACTTTGGGTCACCATATAGAAAATACGAGTTATTTATCTGGTCGACCAATAAAAGGTGGTTGGCTTTCTTCATATTATGGCGTGCGCAAAGACCCTTTTAGTGGTAAAGCAGCAGTACATAAGGGCTTAGACTTCGCAGGTAAAGAAGGTACCGCTATAATAACGACGGGTTCGGGGGTTGTTACATGGGCAAGCGACCGCTACGGATACGGGAAGCTTATCGAGATTAATCATGGTAAAGGGTTAAAAACTCGTTATGGTCATAACAAAGAATTATTAGTTAAAGTAGGAGAAGTGGTAAGCAAAGGACAAATTATTGCACGTATGGGCAGTACGGGGCGCTCGACAGGACCTCATATCCATTACGAAATTTTACGTAATAATGCACAAATAGATCCAATAAAGTTCGTGTATAGAAAAGCAAAATAAAAACAATTTATGTGATCATCAATGGTCACCTTATTTTCAGTGGAAGAGTTTCTTCTAATAGCTATATGGTTTAACAAGATGTTTGTAAAGTTAATGACAAAAATGTTTGGTAGTCGTAATGATCGATTAATTAAACAAATGAATAAAGAAGTTTTAAAAATAAACGCCCTAGAGCCTGTACTTGAAGCTCTGTCTGACGAAGAACTAAAAGCAAAAACCGCAGAATTTAAAGAGCGTTTAGCCAACGAAGAATCACTTTCAAGTATCTTACCAGAAGCATTTGCTGTCGTACGTGAAGCCAGTAAACGTGTCTTTGGTATGCGCCACTTTGATGTACAAATGATAGGTGCAATGGTACTCAATGACGGGAAAATTGCTGAGATGCGAACGGGTGAAGGTAAAACGCTTACCGCAACACTTCCTTCTTACCTCAATGCATTAACTGGTAAGGGTGTTCACGTAATTACCGTGAACGACTACCTTGCAACACGAGATGCTGATTGGTGTCGACCATTATTTGAATTTTTAGATATGACGGTAGGCTGCAACATTGCTGGTTTAGCGCCTGCTGAAAAGCAAGCTGCGTATAATTCAGATGTAACTTATGGAACAAACAACGAATTTGGTTTTGACTACTTACGTGACAACATGGCCTTTTCGCCTGAAGAGCGTACTCAAAAGCCATTAAATTTTGCTGTTATTGATGAAGTCGATTCAATCCTTATTGATGAAGCTAGAACACCATTGATTATTTCGGGTCAAGCGGAAGATAGCTCTGAACTTTATCGCCAAATAAATGTAGTTGTGCCAACGTTAGTGCTGCAAAGTGAAGAAGATAAAGACAAAGATACAGGTCAATCGAAAGACTTCGTTGAAGGTGACTTCACGATTGATGAAAAATCTAAACAAATCTATTTAACGGAACATGGCCAAATAAGAATCGAAGAAATCATGAATGAGAAAGGTCTTATTCAAGATGGAGACTCTTTGTTTTCTGCAACCAATATAACATTATTACATCATGTTATGGCGGCATTACGTGCCCATAAGCTTTTTCAGAAAGATGTTGACTATATTGTTAAAGATGACGAAATCGTTATTGTTGATGAACATACTGGCCGTACAATGGAAGGTCGTCGATGGTCTGAAGGTTTACACCAAGCCGTTGAAGCAAAAGAAGGGGTGAATATTCAAAACGAAAATCAAACCTTAGCTTCAATTACTTTCCAAAACTTTTTCCGTATCTACGAAAAATTATCAGGAATGACAGGTACAGCTGATACTGAAGCATTTGAGTTTAATCATATTTATGGTTTAGAGACTGTTGTTATTCCAACGAATCAACCGATGATCCGTAAAGATTTAGCCGATTTAATCTATTTAACTGGCGAAGAAAAATTTGAAGCAATTTTAGAAGATATTAAAGATTGTGTTAAACGCGGACAACCTGTGCTTGTTGGAACGATTAGCATTGAAACATCTGAGTTTTTATCTGATTTCTTAAAGAAAGCAAAAATTAAGCATAAAGTATTGAATGCTAAGTTTCACCAGCAAGAAGCTGAGATTGTAGCTGACGCCGGTAAAGTGGGGGCGGTAACGATAGCAACTAATATGGCTGGTCGTGGTACTGATATTGTATTAGGTGGAAATTTTGATGCGATTGTTGCTAAATTAAAAGATCAAAGTAAAGAAAGCATCGCTAAAGCGAAAGAAGAATGGATAGTACAGCACAATAAAGTATTAGAGCTAGGCGGTTTACACATTGTAGCAACTGAACGTCATGAATCTCGCCGTATCGATAATCAATTACGTGGTCGTTCAGGTCGTCAAGGTGATGCCGGTTCAACACGCTTTTACTTATCAATGGAAGATGCCTTGATGCGAATTTTCGCTTCAGAGCGTATTTCTAATATGATGCGTAAATTAGGAATGGAACATGGCGAAGCCATTGAACATCCATGGGTGACTCGCAGTATTGAAAATGCTCAACGTAAAGTAGAAGGTCGTAACTTCGATATTCGCAAACAGTTGCTTGAGTTTGATGACGTTTCTAATGATCAACGCCAAGTTATTTATGAACAGCGTAATGAATTAATGGACGAAGCAGATATTGCTGATGTGATCAAAAATATTCGTACGGACGTTATAACAGGTATTATAAACCAGCATATTCCGAAGCAATCTATGGAAGAAATGTGGGATATTTCAGGTTTAGAAGAGCGTTTTAAAGGTGAGTTATCATTAGAGTTCCCTATTGCAAAATGGCTTGAAGAAGACAGTAAGTTACACGAAGAAACCTTACGTGAAAAACTGCTCGCAGAAGTTGAAACCAATTACACTGAGAAAGAAGAACAAGTTGGTGCTGATGTTATTCGCCAATTTGAAAAAGCAGTTATGCTGCAAAGCTTAGATTCACATTGGAAAGAACATTTAGCGGCGATGGACCATTTACGCCAAGGTATACATTTACGCGGCTATGCACAGAAAAACCCTAAACAAGAGTTTAAGCGTGAATCTTTTGAGTTGTTTGGTGAATTATTAGAAAGCCTAAAATACGATGTTATTAGCATTCTAAGCAAAGTTAAAATTCGTGCCGAATCTGATGTTGAAGCTGTTGAAGAGCAACATCGTAAAGCTGAAGATGTACCTAAAGAATATAAGCATGAATCAGTAAGTAATGCAGAAAGTAAACCAGAAATGCCTCGTGTTGGTCGTAATGAGCCTTGTCCTTGTGGTTCAAAGAAAAAGTATAAGCAATGTCACGGTAAATTAACATAGTCGTTATTGTCTGTTGATATGATAAAACGCCAGTTATTAACTGGCGTTTTTTTTGGCCAAATCTATTGCATATATCCATCTGTCACTGTATTTATAAATTTGTATTTACCGATAGAACAAATGTGGGGATTAATCGTTTAATTGAAAAGATTTAGGGAATAAAATGCAAAAAATTGTGCATGTTGCTGTAGGTGTTATTGTTCGAGATCAGGAGTATTTTTTGACTAAGCGTCTTGATAGCGCACATCAAGGCGGAAAATGGGAGTTTCCAGGTGGTAAAGTAGAGAAAGATGAAACAGTCGCTCAAGCTTTGCATAGAGAATTACAGGAAGAGATTGCGATAGATATTCTTAGTTGCTATCCACTTATTAAAATCGACCATGACTATGGTGATAAAAAAGTACGATTAGATGTTTATGTTGTTGACAACTTTCAGCAAGAGCCTGTCGCCCAAGAAGGGCAACAATCAGGGTGGTTTACTTTAGATGAATTAATAAAGCTAGATTTTCCTGCGGCTAATGCAGCAATTGTTGAAGCATTAAAAATTAAGTGCTAGTCACTACTCAGGTTCAACAAAAAATTTATTACTTTGTAAAAACTCACCTTCAAGTGCATCAAGCATCTCTTCGGTTAATTGAACATCACCTTGCAATGGCTGTGAAATTTTATGTCCTTCATCGGCCCATTCACCAATATCAATCAGTTGGCAACGTTTACAACAAAAGGGACGAAATTGACTTTCTGGTTGCCAGATAACTTCTTTCTGGCAAGTTGGGCAAGATACTTTTAGGGGCATAATGATGGCTTGTAATAAAATACTGTAGTTAGGTGATTATACAAAATAAATAATAAAAATACTAACAGCGCGCCAATTCAAATGAAGTGGCTTTGTTCGAATACTTACGGCCGGTTTTATCACAAGGTGACATAAACCGAATTGAGTAGCGTAAACGGCTGCCACTAACGGTTGGGTAATAAAGTGATGCTTGGTCGACCTTAATACGAAGTAATAAAATACCTTCACCATTGTCTTGGTAAAAACCGCTCTCAGTATCAATTTGGCTGAAATTTGCTCGTTGGCGAATAAATTTTAAGATAATAGCTAAAGCGCTTTTAATTTGTTCTAACAAAGCTAGCCAACCTTGTACATCTTCAGCGAGTATTTCGCTGTCTTGATGTAACCAAAACTGTAACTGTGGTAAATCAAAACTTGAACTGCCACCTTGCATGGCAAAGCGTTGTTTTAGCGTCGCTAGGAACTTATCATGCTTAAGTTGAGCCCATTGCGGCGTATTAGGTTTTAGTTGGCAAATAAGCTCTACAGTCTGTTGTAGGTTATCAGCTAGTACACTTGAGTCGATTTCCGGTGCTTGTGACCAAATAACCAGATTTTGCTCTAACTTTTCCAGATCTTTTATGAGATCACCGCGCACATCATTTCGTTCTAATGTATCAATAATGGCAAATAACGCGTTAAAGAAAACCTGATGACTCACTGAAATCTTACGTTGCAAACAATCTTCTGCTTGAGTAAACAAATGCTCGAGTTTAAGGTAGTTACGTATCCGTTCGTTAAGCGGATGTTCATATAAAATTTTTGTCATTAATTTATTGTCATCACTAAAGTTTGGTGATTAATTTTCCATACTAACTACACCAAACAGAAATGGCGAATTTTTTTACCAAAAACACTGAAATTTGTACAAATTTACTAATTTGATGCCAAATTTCGGTATTTTTGGTCAAGCCTTATGACATCACTTTTTATAATACTTAAATCACTTTCGCTATTATTTATAATATCATCTGCATATGTTAGACGTTTTTCTCTTGATATTTGACTCGCTATAATACGCTTAATTTCATCAACAGAACTGGGGTCTCTTGAAGCAGCTCGTTTAACTTGCTCAGATTCTTTAATATCAATCACTAAAATACGTGCGACTAAATCTTGTAAATTATTTTCTATAAGTAGCGGAGCAACAAGTAAGCAATATGGAGATTGGCTTTGCTGTATTTCTTCTAGCATTGTTTGTCTTATTAGCGGGTGTAATAAATTGTTTAGCCAATGTTTGTCTTGTTCATTGCTGAATATTTGGCTACGCAGTAAAGGTCGATTAAGTGTGCCGTCAGGTTGAATACACTGCAGACCAAAATGATGTGATATTTTAGCAAGCGCAATGCTGCCAGGCTCGACAACTGTGCGCGCTGCTATGTCGGCATCAACAATGTCGACTCCGAGATCACTAAAAAAATTGGCGATAGTGGTTTTACCGCTACCTATACCACCAGTTACACCAATAACGATTTTTTGAGTAATATTTATGCTCATACGATTATAATACCTGTTGAAGGTACCATGACCATATGTTGTTTCCCCATAAAAGAGTGATCCACCCCGCAATCGCAAGATAGGGGCCAAATGGTATTGCTTGTTCTTTTTGATGATTTTTAAAAAGCATTAAACTGATACCGATAATCGCCCCTACTACTGAAGCCATTAAAATAAGTAAGGGAAGTAATTGCCAACCAATCCAAGCGCCAAAGAGTGCAAATAACTTGAAGTCACCAAACCCCATACCTTCTTTGCCAGTTGCTAATTTGAATAACCAAAAAATAATAAACAAGCTGCTATAACCTGCAATTGCCCCTATAACCGCATCTTCAATCGGCACAAGTCCATTTGATAAGTTGGCTATTAATCCGATCCATAATAAAGGTAAAACAATTTGGTCGGGTAGTAACATATGGTCAAAGTCGATCATCGTTAAGGCCACTAACCCCCAAGTGAGTATCAGGGCGTAGCAGGTAATAAGAGTAACGCCAAATTGTTGAGCAATAACTAAGCTTAATAAGGCGGTGGATATCTCAATCAACGGATAACGTACTGAAATTAAATTTTTACATTGGCTACATTTTCCTCTTAAAAACAACCAGCTGATCACTGGAATATTTTCGTAAACACGAACACTGTGTTGACAATGTGGGCAGGTAGAATTGGGCGTTGACAAGGTCAGAGTGGTTACTTCTTTTGAGGACGAATCTTTAAGCTCGTCGGCAAGAAACTCTCGACACTCATAGTACCAACCTTGTTCTAGCATCTTTGGGAAACGATAAATAACTACATTTAAGAAGCTGCCTATCATTAACGATAAAACAAAAACTAAGCCATAAAAAAACAATGAATTACTTTCTAATAGTTGAATGAATTCAGACAAAATAAATCCTTTGGTTGTTATTGTTAAATAGTATATTTGAACATTATTAGGAACCGTTAGTACGACAAATTAAACTATTTTACCGATCTCAAAAATAGGTAAATACATAGCGATAATTAATCCACCAATAACAACGCCGAGAACGGCCATTATCATCGGCTCTAATAAACTGGTTAGAGAGTCTACTGCATCATCGACTTGCTGTTCATAAATAGTTGCTACTTTTGATAGCATATCATCGACGGCGCCTGACTCTTCGCCAATGGCGACCATTTGTATGACCATGTCAGGAAAAATATTACAGTTACGCATTGCTAAGTTCATTTGCATACCTGACGATACTTCGGCACGAATGTCTAATATCGCATCACGAAATACTGCATTACCCGAAGCCCCTGCTGCAGACTCTAAGGCGTCAGGTAAAGGAACACCCGCTGCGAATGTGGTGGAAAGTGTTCTTGCGTAACGAGCAACCGCTGCTTTTTCGAGTAGCGAACCAATAACAGGAATTTTCAGTATTTTTCTATCAATACTATCTCTGAAACTCTGACTATTAAGGTGGGCTTTTTTAAAAAAGTAACTGCCTATAAATATTCCCGCTAAACCTAAATACCAATATGCTTGCATAAATTCAGATATCGCGATGACTAACATCGTGAAAGCGGGTAGTTCAGCCCCAAAACTGGCAAAAATATCTTGAAATACAGGCACAACAAAAATTAATAATATCGAGGTTACAATGAATGCTATTACTAAAACAGAGATAGGATAAGTCATTGCTTTTTTTATTTTAGATTTTAACGCTTCAGCTTTTTCTTTATAGGTGGCAATTCGATCATAAATGGCCTCAAGTGCCCCTGATTGCTCGCCAGAATTAACTAAATCACAATATAAGTCATCAAAATATTTAGGATGGTCGCGTAAACATTCAGATAAAGGAATACCAGATTGAAGTTTATTACTGATGTCTCCTAACAATCGTTGCATATTACCATTGCTATGACCTTTACCAATCATTTCAACCGTTTGAACTAAAGGAACACCAGCGCCCAGCATTGTTGCTATTTGTCGGGTAATAATGGCAATGTCAGCGGGTAATATTTTTTTATCATTGGCACTACCAAAAATTGATTTTGCCTTTTTCTTTACTTTACCAGGGGTGATACCTTGTTTGCGTAGCTGAGATTTTAATTCAATCATGCTTGCTGCGGGAAGCTCACCATTGACCTTTTTACCTTTGCGGTTCACACCCTGCCATATAAAAATATCAAGAGCTTTAGCTTGTGGTAATTTTCGTTTTTTAGCCCCTGAACTTGCCATTATATTGGTTACCCGTAAAAGTTAAATTGTTCATAATTTTAATACTAGTCAACTTCTATAAAAATAATAGTTGACTAAGCTGTAGTCACACGGTTTATTTCCGCCAAGCTCGTTATACCTTGACGTGCTTTTTCTAAGCCTGATTGCCGTAAGTTATTGTAACCTTCTTTTTGACACTGTTGAGCGATATCCATAGAATTACCACCTTCCATAATAATAGAAGACATTTTTTCACTGATTTTTATTACCTCATAAACACCAACACGACCTTTATAGCCCCCCGTACACTGATCGCAACCTACGGGTTTAAATAATTTTATTTCGCTAAGTTGTTCAGAGGTAAAACCTTGTTTTTCTAGTTCAGGTCTAGGTATAACATCCTCAACTTTACAGCGACTACATAAACGTCTTGCTAAACGCTGAGCAATAATAATACTGACCGAACTGGCCACGTTATATGAAGGAACGCCCATATTTAATAATCGAGTCAGGGTTTCTGATGCTGAATTTGTGTGCAACGTGGACAACACTAAGTGACCTGTTTGCGCGGCTTTAATGGCTATTTCAGCAGTTTCAAGATCTCGAATTTCCCCTACCATTACAATATCGGGATCTTGGCGAAGAAAAGAGCGGAGTGCATTAGGGAAAGTTAAGCCAGCGCGCACATTAATTTGTACTTGATTCACTCCATCTAAATTTATTTCTACCGGATCTTCTGCTGTTGATATATTACGCTCTGCGGTGTTAAGAATATTTAACCCCGTATAAAGAGAAACTGTTTTACCTGAACCTGTAGGTCCAGTGACTAATATCATACCTTGTGGTTGCTCTAAAGCGTCCATGTAAATTTGCTTTTGTGCCGGCTCATAGCCCAGCATTTCAATACCTAACATCGCACTTGAAGAGTCAAGTATACGCATTACAACTTTCTCACCCCACATTGTTGGTAAGGTTGAGACACGAAAATCAATCGATTTTTTCTTGGATAAGGCTAATTTTATCCGCCCATCTTGGGGGACTCGCCTTTCAGCGATATCGAGTTTTGACATTACTTTTAAACGGGCAGCCATACGAGAGGCAAGTGATACTGGTGGCTTTGCCATTTCAGTTAAAATGCCATCAACACGAAAGCGTATACGGTAAGATTTTTCGTAAGGTTCAAAGTGTAAGTCTGAAGCGCCTTTGCGAATTGCATCGAGTAATATTTTATTGATATAGACAACAATCGGTGCATCTTCCTTATCACCGGTAGCGCTATCATCTTCTTTGCGCTCTTCTTCAACATCTATTCCAGCCAATTCTGTAGCATCGATATCGGTAATATCTAAAGAGTCACTTTCTTCTTCAAGAATTTTATCAATAAAGACTTGTAAGTTTTGATCATTCGTTAACACTAATTCGGTAGGAAACCCGGTGTTAAATTGTATATCTTCTAAAGCATCTAGATTGGTTGGGTCAGACATCGCGACAAATAAAATTTTGCCACGTAAAAATAAGGGAAGAGCATTATGTTTACGGATTAATTTTTCGTTGCGAATACCATCGGGGATCATCGCCGTATCAAAAGCATTAAGGTCTATGATTGGATAACCAAAACTGCGTGCCAGTATGGTGGCGATACTATCCGCGTTTAAATTTTTGTCTTCAATAAGAAATCGTATGAAAGGTTTTGATTGCTGAAGGAATTCAGCACCAATACTATCGACCATATTCTTGTCGACAACATCATGCTTTAAAAGTGCAGTTAAAACACTTGATTGTTTATGATGACCTTTCATGGCAACCTTTTCGCGGTAGGAATAATATAATCTATTTACTCACAATGTTTATTGCAAGTATAGCTTAATTCATTTTGAGTTTTGTAAAATAAAGAGTTGAAAAAATTAGGCATAAAAAAAGCCCCTAATGTAGGAGCTTTTTTATGCAAACTAGTTAGTTATGTTAAGCAGCTAACAAGTTATCGCTATATTATTAACATAAACCTGCAGCGATACATGTTCCAGTTTTTGTCCACTCTACAGGAATACCAGCACTTGGCGTTAAAATATACGTCGCAGATCCTGCTGCAGCAGTAGCAGTCGCTGTTATAACACCATCAGTAGTTACCACAGATGCAACCTTATCTGTTGCTCCTGCTGCTACAACACCATTTGAGCCATCATCTAAATCGACAAGAGCCACACCTGTTTGTCTGCCAATTTCAACAGCAATTTTAGCAGGGCTTGTTGCTAATACAACCTCTGAAAATTTAGCTTTAAGCGTATAAGTTTGATAAGCAGGTAGTGCAACAGCGGCTAAAATACCGATAATCGCAACAACGATCATTAATTCGATAAGGGTAAAACCCTTTGCTTTGTTTACAGATTTAGTATTTAAAAATTTTACGTTTTTCATAATAGGTATTTCCATACTTAATTACGGGGGCTGGATTCATCTTGCGACAAAAATCAGGAAATGTAAAATTTTGTGACACTTTTTTTGTCTTTATTTTTTTAAAAGTTAAAAGTTGTTAGTTATTAACGACTTTTTAACTTAGTTTATTCTTATTAATGACTAAACGAATCGCATAGACAGGTCGATAGCGGTAACATGTTTAGTCAACGCGCCAACTGATATAAAATCCACACCTGATTTTGCGTAGCTTTTTAATGTTTCAATGGTCATGTTGCCAGAAACTTCTAATTTGGTCTTCCCTTGAGATATTTTAGCGGTCGCTTCTACCGCTTGTTCAATCATCTCATGACTAAAGTTATCAAGCATAATAATATCGCTGCCAGCATTTAGCGCTTGGTTGAGTTCGTCTATACTTTCAACTTCGACTTCAACAGTTATGTTTGGATGATTTTTTCGAGCGGTTTGAATAGACTTTTCAATACCACCACACGCAGCAATATGATTCTCTTTAATTAAGAAAGCATCGAATAAACCAATACGGTGATTAACACCGCCACCACATTTAACCGCATATTTTTGCGCGCTACGTAAACCTGGGATCGTTTTACGGGTATCAAGCAATTTCGTATTTGTGTTTGACAACTCTTTAACATAAGTACTGGTTAATGTTGCCGTACCAGAAAGCGACTGTAAAAAATTTAAAGCGCTACGTTCGCCGGTAAGCAGAATGCGTGCGTTACCCGACAATTCAAATAAGGTGGTATTGGCCTTAACACTCTCGCCATCGTTAACAAACCAAGTGATATGAGTTTGAGTACGATAAATAGCATCGAGTTGTGCAAAAACTTCATTTACCCAAGCAACACCACAAACGATACAATTTTCGCGGGTAATGATATTAGCAACCGCGATATTTTGAGCAGGAATGAGTTCAGCCGTAATGTCTTGGCTATTTTTTAATGCATCAGCGTTATCAACGCCCAAGTCTTCACATAATGCCCACGTTACTGTTTTTTGAATATCATGTTGTAGTTGCACACAAAGCATTGAATTTTATTCTCTTGTTTGTAAGTAATTAAGTCAGTTTTCAGTTGGTTGCTAATAGCGAGTAGATCTTCGTTGGTAAGTTATCGTTCACGTAAAATAAGTTGCTTACCTACTTGACTGAATTCTACCCTTTTTAGTGCGCTCATGCCCAATAGAATTTGATTTGATTGCATACTGGGGTTGATGTGGGCGGCTACATCATACAAATAGATATTACCAATACTCAGTTGTTGTAATTTTGTTTGATAAACAGTAGTCGTGCCATTTGCCGTGTTAACGCGTGATGAACCATAACCCTTTAACTGTAATTCTTCGGCAATGCGCGCAGGAATTGACACTTGGGTTGCTCCGGTATCAAGTAAAAAAACTACCGGCAATTCATTGATTTCACCATGAACGACATAATGCCCTTGGCGGTCTTGCTGCAGTGTTACTTCAGCTTTACCTTGACTATTTAAATTCATTTTAGGGTCTTTATTTGGATCCCATTGCTTATCAAGTACATCTTGAAAAAAAAATACCAATAATGCTAAGGCAAATAACCAAGCTAGCCAAATAAATATTTTTCCCATTTTGTTTGTCGGATCAAATTCAGTCATACTCTACACACAGATCTTGAAAATCAAATAGTAACGCCATTGTATGACGAAAGACTTTAAAAATAAATTAGCAATAAAGCATAAATGCAATATGCCCATCAGTTTTGGCTGGCTTGTTAATGAAGAGCAGCAAAAATCGCCACATTTTAGCGTGCGAGAGAAAACCGATACAGTAAACTTGTTGGTTGTCCACAATATATCACTACCGCCAAAGCAATTTGGCGGCGGATATATTACTGACTTTTTTTTAGGGAAGTTAGATGTAAAAGCTCATCCGTATTTTGATGAAATTGCTCAATTAAAAGTATCAGCCCATTGTTTGATCACCAGAGAGGGGCAAATTATTCAATATGTTTCATTCGCCGATAAAGCTTGGCATGCTGGTGTATCTTCATATCAAGGACGAGACAAATGTAATGATTTTTCTATTGGTATTGAATTAGAAGGGACTGATGATATTTCTTACACAGCTGCACAATATTATTCGTTGGCACAATTAACCCAAACGCTTCAGCAAAATTACCCGAGTATTAAAAATAATATAGCAGGGCATAGTGACATTGCTCCTGGGAGAAAAACAGATCCCGGCAATGCTTTTAATTGGCAGTATTTTCATCATTGTTTAAAGTCTAGTTAATTCAATAGCAAAAGGTATATACTCATTTAAAAAGAGTATTAAAAATTAGGAAAATTTTATGAGTCTTATTAGCTTACTTATTGCATTGGCTGCTGAACGTTATTTGTCGACAACATCATGGCAGTTTAAAACTTATTTTCATGCTTATGTTGGTCTATTTAAACGCTCTAAACTAATGCATTTAGCGAAGCAGTCAATTGTGTCTCAATTGATTTTTATTGCCATACCTGTAATTGCTTGCGATTTATTACTCGAACTTGTTGATGATGGCTTACTTTATCTGGTCTTTTCAACTCTCATCTTAATTGTTTGTTTTGGTTGTGTTAAAACTCGACAGTGCTATAAAGATTACTTATTGTCAGCTTTTCGAGGTGAACCGACAACCTGTGGATTACACCATAGGCAACTGCAACAAGATACCAGCAGTGCGCCAATGAGTTTTGGTCAACTATTGGTGTGGTTAAACTACCGATACTTTATCGCTATTATGATTTTCTTTGTTGTTTTTGGACCGGCAGGCGCACTATTTTATCGTTTATTGGTTACCATGAATGAATCGCCTGAAATATTCGAAAACGTGACGAAAGAAGAGAGTGTAGATACTGAAAGTGATGAAGCTGATATTAATGTAAATGTCGAAAGTAAAGCCGAAGCTACACCAATAGATTTTATTGAAAAAAATAAAACGCCATTATTAAAAGATATATTATTTTGGGTGGATTGGTTACCGGTTCGCCTTGTGGCTTTTGGTTACATGCTAGTAGGACACTTCTCTAAAGCAATAGCAGTATGGCTAGAAAACTTTTTTGATATCAATAAACAACCTAATCAAATACTGATCAGTGTGGCGCAAAAATCTGAAGACTTTATGGTCGACGCTGATGATTGTACTGCCGAGCCTTGTTTATTAGTGAGATTAGCAAAGCGTACGCTATTGTTATGTTTGGCCGTGATTTCGGTACTAATATTAACGGGTATTCTTAATTAGCCACCCTCTTTATACTTTCACAGGAGCTTTGCTGTGAAAGTATAAATATAGTAGAGAAATTATCCTGCCTTTTTAAAGCGAGGTTTCCTTTTAGTTTTGCGTTTAAAAGGTACCTTTGGCAGTTGATCAAAAGATTGCTGCCCAGCTTCAGCCACCATACTCTTTAACGTTGCTGTTAACGGCATAATAAAATTTTGATAGTTACTTTTTCGTTCACTAATATCAGTAAGTGTTGCTTCCCATTGTGCGGTCATATCTGGTGTTGTAGCCATTTTAGGTAAAGCGTTTATTAGTGATGTGCCAATATCTGTAGCCGTTATATTCTTTCCTATACGCTGTAAAAAACCGCGTTTAAAAAGTAAATCAATAATACCCGCTCGAGTCGCTTCTGTTCCTAAGCCATCAGTATCTTTAAGAATTTTTTTAATTTCTGTATTTTGAACGAAACGAGCAATACCTGTCATCGCACTGAGTAGTGTTGCATCGTTGTAAGCTTTTGGTGCTTGTGTCACCTTCTCTGCAATTAAACCTTGTTCACAATGTAGAGTTTCACCCTTATTTAATTTAGGTAAAAGTTGTTCTGAATATACGTCTTGTTCGCTATTAGACGACAGGTTGTTTTTTGTTTTGCTTGATTGGAACATTACTTTCCAACCTAGTTGCTGTGGTACCTTTGCATTTACTGTGAATTTTCCTTGGGCTATATCAAGTTCTACTTGCGTTTGTTGGTAGCAATAAGGAGGATAAAACTGTGCAAGATATTGGCGAACAATTAACTGATAAATGTTTATTTCAAAAGAATTAAGTGCAATATTATTGGTTGACTTTTCTGTTGGAATAATGGCGTGGTGAGCACTTACTTTACTGTTATTCCAAGCCTTACTTTGAATGTTACAGTCAGCACCTTTAGCAAATTCCGCGTATTTGTTTTTTGAGTCAGCTAATATTTTAATAATAGAGCTCGCTTGCTGATGATGTTCGACGGGTAAGTATCTAGAGTCGGATCTCGGATAGGTAATCAATTTATGTTTTTCATACAAGGCCTGACAAACATCAAGTACTAGCTTTGCGTTCATAGAAAACTGTTTGGCGGCATCAATTTGTAATGAAGACAAATTATAGGGAAGTGCGGCAAATTGTTTTTTATCTTGTTCGGTGACTAAGGTCACCTTTGCGGGTTTTTCTGCGATACGGCCAACCACGTTTTCTGCGAGTGCTTTGTTAATAATTTTTTTATTGTCATCCATGTAGGGTGCACAAGCATCACTAGGCTGCCATTTAGCGATGAATTTCTCACCGGCAGGTGTAATTATATCTGCATAAACATCGAAATAATCATGAGGAATAAAGTGTGCTATTTGACGATCTTTTTCTACGACTAAACCTAGCAGTGGTGTTTGTACTCGACCCACTGAAAGTACACCATTAAAACCTGCTTTTTGTCCTTGTAAGGTATAAGCCCGAGTCAGATTTATACCGTATAACCAATCAGCTCGAGAACGAGCCAGTGCTGAAATAGATAAAGGCATGAAATCTTGGTTACTTTTTAATGCGTTGAGCGACCTTTTTACAGCAGGTAAGTTTAAGTCGCTGATTAATAAGCGTTTAACTTGCTGTTTTTTAGTTTTAGAGACCTTTAAAAAATCAATAACTTCATCAACCAGTAATTGACCTTCTCTGTCGGGATCGCCAGCATGAATAATTTCGCTTGCACTCTTAACCAACTTACGTAGTACGGAAAGTTGTGAACGTGTTTGTGCTTTTGGCGTTAACTGCCATTGCTCAGGAATAATAGGTAAGTGATCCATTCGCCATTTCTTAAAGTCATCGTTATAAACTTCGGGATCTGCTTGCTCAAGGATATGACCAATACACCAGCTGACCACGTCACCATTGCCAAGCTCAATATAGCCTTTTTGACTTTTGTGAGGTTTGGGTAGGGCTGCGGCAATTGCGCGTCCTAAGCTTGGTTTTTCGGCGATATATAGTTTCAATAGATTTTCCATGGGTCAACACTGTCCACTAAAATAAGCTTAGCACAATAACTGGTTTTTTATACAGCGTTTGTTTTATTCTTTAACCGTGTATTACCTTTTAGAGAGATACTGTCCTTAAAACTTGAGGAGTATGCTAATGATGCAGAGACAATTTAATAACAATTGTAGCAGTGATCATAGTGCTTATTTGATGGCGCTCGTCAGTGGTATGGCAGCTTATTTTTATGAGTGAAATCAACATCATTAATATGTTATGCCTATTGCACCTAATGGCTAAATTTGAGCTTCGCTATTTAGCGAAGCTCAAGGAGATCATTTATCTTTTGGTAAATACTTATAACCATGGATCATTGCAGAAACAATAGAATGTTTCTCACGTCGCTCAGCAAAGAATACGGCTAAAATATGTAGTGGGATCAAGAGCAATAAAATGTAAAAACTATAAACGTGTGCCGTTATAAATGGTTTTCTAAAGCTACGCATTTCTTTGTACGCATTAGCATCAATATTTTCTTTACTGTAAGGTTTAATTAATGTCATCTGGCTTTTATCTTGAGCAATACTGCTAGCAAAATATTGGCCAAACGGCGGGTAATAAATATCGGTACCAGCAATGACTAAACCAGAAAACATTTGCACAGACAAGCTTATCATGAATGCACCAACCATCAGTTTTCCAAGTGGACTATGACCTTTAAAGATTTTATTTTTATCATGCTTAAAATCAGCGAGCTCTTTCTTAAATACGTTACTAAAAGGCAGTGTTTGCCCCCAACGTTCAAAGCCTTTACCCACAAAACCTAGGATAATTCTAAAAATTAAATTTGCTGAAAAAATGTAACCAATCCAAACATGAATTGTTTTCAGGAGGACTTTACCTTCAGTAGAAACGCCTAAATCTTTACTAAAATAAATAATAGTGCCAATAACAATAAGCAGTAATACTGACAAGACATTTAACCAATGAAATAAGCGAATTTTTCTACTCCAAACAAACGTTTTTATTAAAGGTGAACTCTTGTTTATTTGGTTTACTTCCATGTCTATTACTCTTTCTATTGGTTAACGTTTTACCGGTACTTTTATCATAACTGAAAGATTTATAACTCGCTAATGATAAGTGGCCACTCCCCCTATTATTGGTGGTACGATAATTAAAGTGTCTGTAATACTTACCCCTTTATAAAGAGAATGGGGTATGACGAACAAGTAAAACTACCTGAGCATTAATTGTGAGTGTTTTTTTTAAGGTCAATTGATGTAAACTTGCAAGTACAGTAGTCAAAAAACGTATCAAGAGTATGCTTTCAAAAATCGTGTTATTGATAATAACCCTTTGCATCAACCATAAAGGAATTTAACCTCGTGAAAAAAATTGTTTTATATAGTATGAGCAACTGTCCGCATTGTGTTGTGGCGAAAACGTACTTTGAAAAAAATAACATTTCATATCGTTTATGTAATGTAAAAACGGCGGCGGGACAAAAAGAGTTTCGCCGAGCAAACTTTAGATCTGTGCCAGTAATAAAGGTTGGCGAGCAATACCTGCAAGGTTTCAAATTAAGCGATTTTAACAAACTCTACAATGATTAATTTGCAGCGTTATCGTTTACTATATTAATGCTCATGCAAATAAATTGCTTTAACTCGTTTTAAAAAAATGGTTATGCTAAAGTTAAATTATGTAACAGATATAAAAATATCATTGATCACGGATGTGTCATGAAGTTTGATTGTTGTCGATTTCTTTCGTTTGCCTTTATTATGTTTGCCTCTCTATGTGGTCAATCGCTGGCAGATAACAATAGGTTATCAGTAGCCCAAGTCGATGTGCCATTTAGCCAGCTAGACATGGATGATGAAATACGCCGACGGCCTTTGCAGACATATCAAAAATTATTAGCCTTAGAAAATGTTTTTTCTGATATGCCTAAGTTACACCAAATTTGGTGGTTATTACGCAAGGCGCAAGCAGAAAATTTACTTTACTTCTATAAAGATTTTAATCAAACGGTTACCCAAGCCATTGCACTTATTGATGCTAATACACCACTCAAAATTCAAAGTAGTCTTTATATTTACCAAGGTCTTATTTATCGCCGAGATGCGCAGTATGCTAATTCTGTACTTATTCTTCGTAAAGCGATGACTATAGCTAAGAAAAGCAACTTAACCTATCTATTCATTATTGCTAAGCAAGAGCTTGCTTATACAAAAAGTATCACTGAACTTTATGAGTTGTCGTTAAATGAAATGCAGGAAGCTTATTTGGAAGCTTATGCATTAAAAGAATATTTTCTGATTGCCGTCATCAATGAAACTTACGGTGCTATTTATGGTTATTTAGATGATTATGAAAAGTCGATTGAATATTATCAAAAAGCGCTAAATACTTATGAACGTTTAAATTATCCCGCACATGTATCAGAGGCTATTTATGGTATCGCTGCAACTTATCGTTACTGGCAAAAATATGATCAAGCGATTCAGTATTTTGAGCTTTATCAAAAAAAAATTGCTTATACTCCTAATACCGAGATTTCTTTTTTCTCTGCCTATGGTTTAGGCATGACACTTGCTGAAAAAGGCGATTGTTTACAAGCCATCACTGTTATTAATCGCGCATTAACACTCAATGGATTAATTGACTATAACGCTGAGCTATACAAGCAACAAGTTCATTGTTTTATTCAATTAGGTAAACTGGAACAAGCTCAAGCATCGTTGACTAAAGCTGAAAATATATTTATGTCGTTGCCTGAATTGGTAGGAACTAAATGGCAACTTGAAGTAATAAAGCTTGGCTCAGAGCTTGCTCATGCAAGAAATAATGACAGTGAAGCGTTTCAATTATCTCGACAGTATTATCAACAATATAACAAATTACTGGTGAAAAATTCTAGCATGCGCTTAACGAGCGCTCGTGCAGCAATGGAAAACGAGCGAATGTACATTGAAAATGCACTGACTCAACAACGAGAAAAAGTTTCTATGTTAGAAAATGAGTCACTTAATCAACAAAAACAACAGAATATTTATTTATTGATATTTATTCTATGTGGCGGTGTAATTGTTATTACGGTGATAACCATTCAATATAAAAATAATAAAAAAATGTATGCTATATCCATTAAAGACCCTTTATCAAATTTATATAACCGTCGCTATATTTTCGAATATTTATCAAATTACTGTAAAGATGTTTTTGTTGAAAAAACAAAATTATCGGTTATTTTGTTTGATATTGATGACTTTAAAAGTGTCAATGATAAATTTGGCCACCCGGTTGGCGATTCAGTTATTAAAAAATTAGCTGATCTTTGCCATGATGTGTTTCGTACTGAAGATGTCATTGGTCGTATTGGGGGAGAAGAGTTTTTATGTATTCTACCACGGACTGATGAAAAGCAATGTAAAGTAATTGCTGAACGACTTTTGAAAAAAATTAGACAGCAAGTTTTTACAGAAAATCTAGGGTTGCAAATTACGGTGAGTATCGGTATTGCTTCCTTGTCCCCAATTAGCCCTACGAGCGAAGCATTATACCTACATGCCGATGCTGCCCTTTATCAGGCAAAGCATAACGGTAAAAACAATGTGGTTATATATCAATAGAAAGCCATTACCTCTTATGAATAATACAACACCATTAACTGTTCAAGCTATTCTCTTATTACAAAGTTATATAAAACAGCTTGGTTTTACCCCCGTAATTCATTTTGAATTAGAAGGTTGTTATCAATTCGACAGTAAAATAGAAAAATTCTCATTGGACTACCAAAGAATTAATCGCCAGTTAGTTCGTGCAGGAATTGATGGCGAATTAGTGCCTGAGTATTGGAATAGTCAGTGGGAGTATGTTTCTTTATTTAACGGCCAGTCACCTTTAAAAGAAGCGGATAATTTAAGCCAAGCAATAAAGTTTTTACCGCGACTATTTGCTGAACAAGGTATCAGTACAACATTAATTAAACCGGTTGTATGGTCTGGGGACAAAGGTAAGTTAGCCAGTGGTAGCGGCGATATATTCACCACTGAAACACGTGCTGTACACATTCCTAATGCAGTACAAATGAATATTAGTGCACTTGATAGCGAAGGTAAAAACATTATTGTTGAACGCGGGTTTGGTGAGTATTTGCAGCAATGTTTTCTTGATACGAGTTTAAACTGTTGTTTAATATATTTACCTGAAGAAGAAGCTTTTGAGCGTTTAGCATTAAAAAGTAAATATGGCTTAGCGGCTGAGTTATGTTCACCTATCGATATTTCAGGTGGGCACCAGGGCAGTATTGCTTTGTACAAAGAAGTAGGAAAACATAATCAGGCTATGGGCGAAGAACCCTTACTTTATGATCATAATAATAAAGTCTTAGTTAAGCAGCACAATTGGCAAAAAACCGCGCGTATCGAACATAGGATTGGCGCTTCAAGTCTGCAATATAATGCTTATTTTAATATTATTTATTCTTTATTGAACTTAATTGATGCACTTGAAGTATATAACACTGATAACTGCAGAAGATTGCTCCGTAAAGAAGTTCATCAGCAAAATTTACCTTCATCATTGCATGATAATACTTTGACAAAATGCGTAGGTGCAATATCCTTATTTGATAATGATCACTGGTTTAGTGAACGTTTAAATAAGATATTTACTCGTTCATGTGGTGAACAGATGTCAGAGCAGTTATTATTAGGTGATAAAATAAAGCAAATGATTTTAGCGCCATACCAACAGAAACTTATTCTCACTCATACATTATAATTAATTTAAAAATAAAATATGACTCTTATTAATAATCAAAATATTACCCCTCAGCTTAATGGTTTATCTATAGATGATAAGCGCGCAGAGCTGAAAAGTTACTTTCATAATACATGGACGACCTACGAGTCGTTATTTGCTTTAATCAATAACGACCAAGCATACTATTTGCGGCCTGAGACATTACGCCACCCCCTTATTTTTTATTTTGGCCATACGGCTACCTTCTTTATTAATAAATTACTCTTGGGTAAATACATTAATAAGCGCGTTAATACCAAGTTAGAAGCCGTTTGCGCTGTTGGTGTTGATGAAATGAGCTGGGATGATCTTAACAGTGAGCATTACGACTGGCCTAATGTTGATGAAGTAAGAGAATACCGCCAGCAAGTTTTCGCTTTGGTTAATAACCTCATTGATACGATGGAACTAAGTTTACCCATTAAACAAGACTCATTAGCTTGGGTAATACTGATGGGCTGTGAGCATGAACGCATACATCTAGAAACATCATCGGTGATCATGCGTATGCTGCCATTAAATTGCTTAACACCGCCAACGGAGACAGCTAGCCAATGGGCAAGCTGTACTCATTATTCTGCGGCACCTAATAATGAATTATTAGCGGTTGCTGAACAATCTGTTATTTTAGGTAAAAAATTAAGTGATGAAACTTATGGCTGGGATAACGAATATGGTGAATTATCAGTTGATGTTAGTGCGTTTTCAGCCTCTAAATATTTAGTTTCTAATCAAGAGTTTTTAGTTTTTATCGACGCAGGTGGTTATAAAAAACCTCATTATTGGACTGAGGAAGGTCAAAAATGGTTAAGCTTTACTAAAGCTGAGATGCCACGTTTTTGGCGCAATAACAGTGGAGAATACTTGCAACGTAATTTACTTAACGAGATTCCTTTACCTTTAAATTGGCCTGCAGAAGTTAACTACTTAGAAGCAAAAGCTTTTTGCCAGTGGAAAAGTGAGCAAACAACGTTAAACATTGCTATGCCTACCGAAGCTCAGTGGCATTGCTTACGAGAAGGTACCAGTGATAATCAAGGGAATGAGCAAGCCCCATCAGGGAATATCAACTTAGCCCACTATGCTTCGTCATGCCCTGTTGATGAGTTTTCAGCCGGAAAGTTTTATGATGTTACGGGTAATGTTTGGCAATGGAGTGAGTCTGCAATTGATGGTTATGAGGGATTTAAAGTTCATCCACTTTATGACGATTTCTCTACACCCACTTTTGATGGAAAACATAACCTAATTAAAGGTGGGTCATGGATCTCAACAGGCAACGAGACTATTCAATCGTCTCGTTATGCTTTTAGACGTCATTTTACTCAGCATGCGGGTTTTCGTTACGTTGAAAACACTGACGGTAAAATACCATTAACACCGGTTAATTGTTATGAAACTGATATTGAAGTATGTCAGCAACTTGAAAGCCATTACGGTGAAGAACATTTAAGTATTGCTAATTACTCACAACAAGTGGGTCAATTGCTATTAAGCAAAGTCAAAGAACTGGCGACTAATACCAACAAATTATTGCATGTAGGCTGTAGTGTTGGCCGCACTGCTTTTGAGTTATCTGAACACTTCCAGCATATTGACGCCGTAGATTTTTCTGCCCGTTATATTCAATACGGTGTGCAACTTCAACAACAAAAAACACTCCGTTACACTAACGTTATTTCAGGTGATATACAGAGTTTTCATGAAGTGTCACTTAAGACGTTAGCGTTGGAAGGCTTTGCTGAAAATATTTTATTTAGCCAAGGTGATGCCAGTAATTTAAAGCCGATGTTTAATGGCTATGATGCTATTTTAGTGGAACATGCTTTAGAAAAAAGTTATCAGCCTAAACAGTTGTTAGCCACACTATCACAGCGATTGAATGAGCAAGGTTTATTGTTTGTATTAACAGATCATCAGTACACAACGCAATATACTGAAAAAGAAAGTTGGTTAGGCGGACTGAAAGTCAATGGTGAAAATGTTATTGGTTTTGATGGCTTACAAGAAAAGCTAGCGGAAGATTTTTGCTTTTTAGGTGCACAGCCCTTAACGAGAGTGATTAAGAAAAACCAATGTACTTATACGGTGACAACCACGGAAATGTCAGTTTGGCAGCGTAAAAAGTCGTAAATGATGAAGAACCTTTTACCGGCACATATTGCTTTTGGTCAACGCCTAGCGAGCAATCAAAAAGTGACTGTAGAACACAATTTGAGCAACTCTTGTGGGCAAAGTTTATCTGTTGCCCAGCTTTGTCTTTTAGGTGAAACTAGCCTCGAAGTATTGCTGGGTGATCAGGCGTTATCTTATGCGTCGATAAATGGAAGCCACCGTTTACGATCACTTATTGCTGCTTTTCATCAAGATTATAATCATCATCAAGCGGAACTCTCGGCTGACAATGTTTTAACCTTTTGTGGTGCCCAAGAAGCGTTGTCTGCTATTTATCAAACAGTACTGCTTGAAGATGAAATAACAAACTGTAATAGTGTTGAGCAACAATCAGCCATTGAAATTGTGGTGATCACACCGTGTTATCCCTCTTTAGTCACAATGGCAGAGCAGATGGGAATAACTGTCAGGTGCCTAACGGTTGACTTTCAACAAAGCTGGCAGATTAATCAGCAAGAACTTTTAGCCTTAGTAAACGAAAAGACTCGATTAATTGTCCTCAATTCACCACATAATCCAACCGGTAGCGTAATAGAGACTAAATTCGCTGAGCAAATTTTAGCGATAGCAAAGCAATTCAATTGCTACCTTTTAGCTGACGATGTATCCCAAGCGAGTAACTATAATAATATTGACTTATCCCATCGCTATTTAGATTATGATCGCGCTATTGTTGTGTCGGTGTTATCAAAGAGCTTTGGCTTGGCGGGTCTTCGTATCGGCTGGGCAATATCTCAAAGTAAGTCTTTTTTGAAAAAACTCTTAGCAGTAAAAGCACAAGGGTCGATCTGCACCTCTATTGTAGATGAAAAATTGGCAGAAATTGCTCTGGAAAACTATCAAAAAATAATTATAAAAAATAATGCTATTATCAAAAAAAATATTACTTTATTTCAGTTGTTTATCGAAAAAAACAATGCATATTTTAGTTGGCATCCTCCGCAAGCAGGTTTACTGACATTAGTTAAATGTCATACCGAAATACCGATACTTAACTGGGCTGAAATACTTGCCGAGCAAACAGGAATATTCGTTTATCCAGCCTGTTTATTTGGGCTATCAGGGTCTTATTTTCGTTTAGGACTTGGCGGGGAAAACTTTCCTGTGATATTACAGTCATTACAACGCTTTGTTGATAAACCGGTATAGTCAACTTTACGTTGGTGTTACGTAAAAATTCATTCATTGTATATATTTGATCAATTATCTACTTTTATAATCAATAGTTATGGGCGAACAGCAACTCGTCTTTGTGCTTACAGGTATAAGTAGATCATAAAAAAATGACAAATAGCGCCCCCTAGTACGAACAGGTGCCAAATAGCATGATTGAAGTGAATCCGCTTTTGCACATAAAAAATAACGCCTAAACAATAAATAGCCCCACCTAATGCCAGCAGTGTTAACCCTTCGCTTGATAGTTTTTCATTCAACTGTTCAATAATTGTTATTGATATGAGTCCCATACCTAAATAGGTGATCAAGGATGTTTTTTTAAAACGGTGGCCAAACTTTAGTTTAAAGAACACACCCAGTATGGCTAAAGTCCAGATAATCATTAACATAATCATCCCAAGTTGATCATTCAATGAAATTAACATTAATGGAGTATAAGTGCCGGCTATTAATAAGTAGATAGCACAATGGTCAAGTAATTTAAAAAGCTTTTTCTTATGAATATCTTGAAAAGAGTGATAAAAAGTTGAGGCGCTAAACAATAAAATTAAACTGGCACCATATACAGAGAAACTAATTATTTTTATTAAACTATTGTCGACAATAGCGGCGGTTAATAGCATGTAGCAGGCAATAATAGACAATATGGCACCTAGTGCGTGAGTCAACGTATTGGCGATTTCTTCATTCTTACTGTAACTTGCTTGGCTTGTCATTTATTATCCTGTTATGTTTTTTTGCTTTTCAGTGCACACGTGTACACTGAAATAATAACATAAAAAATAGTTGAAACAAGAGGTCAGACCAAGGAGTTTTTGATATAAAAAAAGAGCTTGGGTAAGCTCTTGATTAGACAAAATAATTATTTTATTTTTCAGAATAAATTTTTAGTTCATCATAAATTTTTAATGATAGGCATTACAACGCTAATTCAATAACCATCGCTTTGAGTTCTTCTTTAGAAATAGAGTTGTTATGATTGACATCAAATTTGTTAAAAATGCTCTCACACATACGAAGGCCTTTATCTTGTAAAAGGCATTCAATCAGTTCAACAAACTCACTACGACTAATCGCGCCATCTTTGTCTTCATCGAAAACTTCAAATAATTCATCAACCCACTGATTAATGTTCATCAGTATTCCTTTTTAATAAGTATTACATCTATTAAAGACTTTATCTTTAATTACCCTGTTTGTGAATGTTTAATTGCAAGATTCAACGAATAAGAGTTATTTGAATATTCATCGGTGAAAGTTTATTCATGATATCTGTATCGAAGCTACATTCTGCTGTAGGTAGAGTATATACTTTAACAAAATCAATAATTACTGAATAAAAATGACTATTATCAGACAAGAAACAAAAACAAGAATGAGCCGTATTGTTAAACATAACGGTGTCATTTATTTATGCGGGCAAGTTTGCAAAGATGCGAGCTTTGGCATTGAAGAACAAACACATTCAATGTTAGAGAAGGTTGATGAATTACTAGAGCAAGCAGGTAGTGATAAAAAGCATATTTTATCGGCAACAATTTACATAAAAGATATGAGTGACTTTTCAAAAATGAATAACATTTGGGATAACTGGATCCCCGAGGGTTTTGCTCCGGCAAGAGCTTGTGTCGAAGCTGGTATGGCACGAAATGCATTACTCATTGAAATATCGGTAATCGCTGCAGAGATATAATCAGTATTTAAATGTTCAGTTAACTTAACATATTTTATACATACGTATGAAATATGTTGATTTTAACGACATATGCCTCAATTTAAAAAGTTATTTTTACTCAAAAGTGGCTGGTATTTTATTTTTTTCTTTATCTGTTATCCTTTTGCTTTTCTTGTATGACACTTTTATAATATTCATCTATACTTCATTGGGTTAGCTTTTATTAAAGCAACTTTATTTTAACAATACAGTAAGAACATAAGAACATAAGAACATAAACTCTAAGGTGAATAATATGAAAAGTAAAATAGCGGTACTAGCGATTGCTAGTAGCTTTATTTCCTATACGGCTCAAGCAGATATCAATTTAAGTGGCTTCGCTTCAATAACAGGTGGTATCACTACATCGAGTGATGAAAAACTGTATGGCTTTAATGATACTTTTGACTTTAAAAATGGTTCATTACTGGCAATTCAAGCATCAAGTAATATAGGTGAAGGTCTTGATATTACTGCACAAATTGTTTCTCGCGGTGATAATGATTGGGATACTGAATTTGAATGGGCCTACGTTAGCTATAACGTAAACGATAACTTTAGGGTTTTGGCTGGGCGTCAACGAGCACCTTTCTTTATGTACTCAGACTTTTTAGATGTTTCGTATGCTTATCCGTGGATAACACCACCAAAAGGTGTTTACGATTTAATTTTTAATACCTTTGACGGTCTTAGCGGTATATACAGTAGTACTCTTGGAGAATTTGATACGACTTACCATTTTATTGCGGGTAATAACTCCGATGAAATCGAAGTCTTTGGTGAAAAAACAAAGCCTAGCATGGATAATATCTTAGGTGGCGCTGCTACCTTTAACAGAGATTGGTTAACCTTAAGAGCGGCTTATTTTAATGCTGATGTATCAATACCTTTAACTGAATTAGATGGACTTGCTAAGCTTTGGAGTGAAAATGGTTACCCAACCTTTGCAGGCAATACTAGTATTTTTGAAGACAAAGCAACGTTCACTGAACTTGGCTTTCAAATTGACTATGAAGGCATCTTAGTTGTTGGCGAATATACAACGCTTAAAATAGATAATACGATATTAGGTGAAGAAGAGTCTTATTATGTGATGCTAGGTAAGCGCTTTGATAATTACTTAGTACACATTACTTACGGTGTTGATGAAGACACTGCGGCGAACGATTTTACTAGCGTTATACCGTCAGGAACTCCTCTTGACGCTTTAAAATTGCCAACACAAAAGACTATAACTGATCAAAAAAATGACTCAAGCTATGTTACTGTTGGTTTACGTTGGGATTTTCATAGCTCAGCGTCATTAAAGTTTGAATATACCGGTTTTAATGATGACCTTAATGGTGTCAATGATGCTGGTTTATTCCGCACTTCACTTGTTACTGTTTTTTAGGGGATTGATGATGAAATATATAAAAGTCACTGCGATCTTACTTTCAATAGGCTTTAGTTTAACGGCTTCTGCCGATATTGCTGTTATTGTTAACCCGGCTAATTCTAGTGCGCTGACCGACAGAGACATCTCTCGGATTTTTTTAGGTAAAAATAAGAAATTTGCTAACGGTGCTTCTGTTATGGCAGCAAATTTAAAGGATGAAAGTGCGGCTCGAGAAGAGTTTGAAAGTAAAGTGTTGAAAAAGACTAGCTACCAAGTTAAATCTTATTGGGCTAAGCAAATTTTCTCTGGTAAGGCCAAACCTTTAGCAGAATTTGACAACGATGCTGAGGTTTTAAGTTTTGTTGCGGCTAACCCTGATGCCATTGGTTATATTGATGCTGCTAAAGTTAGTGATAAAGTTAAAGTGATTAAAACCTTTTAAATAACTCTGGTATTATAAAACGAGTATCAACAGTGATTTTCAATTGTCTGTTGGTACTCGTTTTTTTAACTCATTTATTTAATAGGTACTTCTTGTGTCACCTCTTGTTAACTCACTCAAGCAAACCTTTGGCTTTGATGCCTTTCGTGATGGGCAGCAACAAACGATTGAACAGCTCCTCAATGGCCAATCTTCTCTTGCAATATTTCCGACTGGCTCAGGTAAATCATTATGTTATCAGTTAGCGGCTATAGAACTTCCTCACTTAACTATTGTTGTTTCTCCTTTGCTGGCGCTAATGAAAGACCAATTAGCCTTTTTAGAGACGAAAGGTATAGCGGCGGCAAGTATTGATTCGACATTAACGCCTGTGCAAAATCAGCAAGTGATGGCGGATACTCGCAGCGGTAAAATAAAGATTCTTATGGTGTCAGTCGAGCGTTTTAAAAATGAACGTTTTCGCCAATTTATTGATTCCGTTAATGTTTCAATGTTGGTTGTCGATGAGGCGCATTGTATCTCTGAATGGGGTCATAACTTTCGCCCCGATTATTTAAAACTACCTAACTATCGCCAAGAACTGAATATTCCGCTGGTACTTTTATTAACCGCTACAGCGACAAAAAAAGTAAAAAAGGACATGGCATCTAAATTCGACATTTTACCCGAGCATATTGTGCAAACGGGTTTTTATCGAAACAACTTAGATTTAACAGTGTTAGCGGTTTCAAGCAAAGATAAAAATCAACAATTGCTAACGAACATCAACGCGCAAACCGGTTGTGGTATTGTTTATGTGACTCTACAACAAAGCGCTGAGTATGTAGCAAGCTTTTTGTCACAGCAAGGTTTGAATGCTCAACCTTATCACGCTGGGTTTATTAGCGAAAAACGGCAGAAGATCCAAGAAGACTTTATGTCGGGAAAAGTACAAATCATCGTGGCGACTATTGCTTTTGGCATGGGTATAGATAAAGCAGATATCCGCTTTGTTATTCATTATGATTTACCAAAATCAATTGAAAATTACAGTCAGGAAATTGGCCGTGCAGGACGTGATGGTTTAGCGTCAAATTGTATTACTTTGGCAAATTTAGATGGGTTAAATACCGTTGAAAATTTTGTTTTTGGTGACACACCTGAACTGAGTGGTATCGAATGTGTCATAAACAATATTCAACAAGAATGCCTTAATGAACGCTGGGAATTACAAGGCTTGTCGTTGTCAAATATCAGTAATATTCGCCAACTACCGATGAGAACATTACTTGTTCAGTTAGAGCTACAGGGCGTTATTAAACCGTTGTTTTCATATTTCGCTGATTTCAAATATAAATTTACCACCAATAAAGATGATGTATTAAATTGTTTTGAAGGTGAGCGCAAAGACTTCCTTGCGACTATTTTTAGCTACAGTGGCTTTAAGAAAGTATGGGGAGAGCCAGATTTTGATGCGTTATTTCAGCATTATGGCTGTGATCGTGGTCGAGTGATTGTTGCTTTGGAATACCTACAAGAGAAACAATTGATCACCTTGGAAACAAAAAAAATTACTGAAGTATTTAGTGTCAATAAAAGGTTATTGTCGGCTGAAAACCTTGCTAAGTCATTGCATGATTATTTTGTTGATAAAGAAGAAAAAGAAATAAAACGTATTGCGACACTAGTGCGCTTCTTTGAATTAGCGTCTTGCCTGAGTCGAAATTTATCCTTGTACTTTAATGATAAAAACACCCCTGAACATTGTGGGCATTGTTCGGTATGCCGAGGAAACTTTGCTAAGCTAAGCTATTCACAAAAAAGTACTTTGCCAGATGACGCCGTGATAGTTGACATGCTAACGACACTTATCGAACATATGTCGACCAAGTACAAAGGTGTATTATCTTTAGAAACGATGTGCCGATTTTTAACCGGATTAACCGTGCCGCTTTTTAGCCGTAATAAAATAAAACAGTTACCCGGCTTTGGCTGTTGCGAAAATATTCGTTATCAAGAAGTACGTGAAAAAGTGATCAGTGTCATGAAGAATTAGCAGCAAATAATGAATTAATAAAGCGAAATATAATGTACTTATATTTCGCTTTTTTATTTTTCGAACTCATTCTTTATGGTGATTAGTCGTGGCTGTGGCCACAACCGCCTTCACCATGGACGTGTCCATGTTTCAATTCATCTTCTGTAGCATCACGGACTTCTAAAATTTCAACATCAAACTTTAAATCAATACCCGCTAATGGATGGTTTCCGTCAACGGTTATTTCATCATCTGTTACATCAATAACAATAACAGTTTGCTCGCCATCGTCGGTTGTAGCGCGTAGTTGTGAACCAACCGCTAAATCTTCAACGCTTTCAAACATACTTTTGGGTACGGTTTGCACAAACTCATCATGGCGATCACCATAAGCATTTTCAGCACTTACTGCGACTTCGAATTTATCATCAACAACATGATCTGTTAAGGCATCTTCTAAGCCTGGAATGAGATAACCTGTACCGTGAATAATAGATAAAGGGCTGTGGTCATAAGAGCTGTCGATGAGTGTATCTTCGCTGTCGGATACGGCATAGTGTAAAACGACAACTTTATTTTCTGAAATTTTCATTATATATCCTAAATTTTAAATAAATATAACTAGCGACTATTCCACTAATTTATAGGGTAATTCAACCAAGCTTAGAGCAGAGTTTTCATGGTTTTTAATTCGTAAGTTTGTGGTGCTATCGATATCACTGGCTAAAACAGCCTGCAGATAATAAATACCATCACCACTGATATAACTGGCTAGAAGGTCACCTGCTTTACGCCAGTTTTCACCTAACTGTTGCTCAATAATATCACCTGCTTGCAAGGTTATTAACTCATTATTGGCTGAAGGGCTTTTTAACGAAAATAAAGCGCGTTTGTTTTTCCCTAAATATTGCATACGCGCAACAGTTTCTTGTCCTAAGTAACAGCCTTTAGTAAAACTTATGCCGTGAATCGCTTGTAAATTCAACATTTGAGGTACATATGAAGAAACTGTTTCTGGAGCGAGTAAAGGAAAACCTTCGTTAATTTCGATTAAATTCCACAGCGCATGTGGGTAAATAGCTAATGAAAAATCACTGATTATTTTCTCTGCAATCTTCGCTTCATCAATAATAAGATAACGTTTTAGCTTGCCCGCTAAATACACAATCGTGGTACTGCCAACCTGCAAAACGGGGGTTAAGCTATTAGGTAATTCAACAAATTGCTGATGCAAAACCTCAGTTGCGTTTTTTCCGGCAACCGCATAAAACGCTAAACCTGCTGTTTGCTCAATAGTGACTTTGGCAAATACGCCAAATTTTTTCAATTCAACGAGTGACTTACTAATACTTGCTGTCGGTTGCAATAATAAATGTGTTTGTTGACGATTAATTAAACGAAAAACAGAAAGTACCTTTCCTTTAGCGTCACAATGACCCCCTAATAATAAGTTATCATCTGCAAGCGTGTTTACATCACAAGTGACTTGTCCTTGTAAATATTTACTTTGTTCTGCTCCATGCAAAGCAATTGCACCATATTCAGCTAAACTAATGGCACAAGCATCAGGGAGGTTATCGTAACTAGGTAGGGTATTTTCAACAGAGGTTGTCATAATTAAGTTAGCATTGTTGTTTTATTGTTAGGTTAATTAATGAGGACTTTCTTGGAAAATTCAAGGTGCTGGTGAGATTCGTTAGTTTATTTCTCTGGATCGGATAAACAATTTTGTAATGGCAAATGACTTTGCTAGAATAAGTGCATATTTTATTTTACAGGGTGTTGTATGTCACTAACCGATAATAAACCGCGTTTAAGATGGGCTTGCCGTCGTGGAATGCTTGAATTAGATATACTTTTTATGCCTTTCGTTGAAGAGGCTTATGATTTGCTGTCAGAAAAAGACAAGCAAACTTTCGAACGTTTATTGGAAGAGCAAGACCCTGAGTTATTTGCTTGGTTTATGGGGCATAAGGTCTGTGAAGACAAAGAACTTAACGCCATGGTGCAGTGCATCCTCAAGCGAGTTAAAGTTTAATATAGATGTTATAGATACGCATAATAAAATAAACTTTATGCGTATTATTTATACTCAACCCGCTAGTTTTACTCTTAATATAAGGGGGGAGTGTCATTTCTCGGTTGACGATAAAAGGCAATTAAGTTCTGAAAGTCGAATAGGTTTTTGGGGATGTTGGTTGGTCTTTGAAAGTCGTTCATCTGAAAATGCTTATCTGCTTCAACAATCTCCCTTAAAAAAGTGGCTAGTAAAACTAAGCTTACCCAGCTATTTTATTGCTCAAAAGAGTTTGTCAGCCAAGCAATATGCAAGATTATGCCGCGTTATTATTAAGTTAAGTAATAACGCGGATAGCTAATACCTGATATTAGGGGGTTAAAATGGTTGAGGTCGCTGCTTGCCTTAATTCAGGATAGTCGAGTGTGTAATGTAAGCCACGACTTTCTTTACGTTCCATTGCACACCGAATAATTAATTCAGCAACTTGTACTAAATTTCTTAATTCTAATAAATTATTACTGACCCGAAAATTTTGATAATATTCATCGATTTCTCTTTGTAATAATTCAACACGGTGCAATGCTCTTTCTAAACGTTTTGTTGTTCTAACAATCCCGACATAGTCCCACATAAATAATCGTAGTTCATGCCAGTTATGTTGTATAACAACTTCTTCGTCGGAATTTGTTACACGACTTTCGTCCCAGGCAGGTAATACGACAATACTTTGCTGAAGATCTATTTTCTGTTCTATATCTAAAGCTGCTGCGCGGGCAAAGACTAAACATTCTAATAATGAATTACTTGCCATGCGATTAGCACCGTGTAAACCGGTATAAGCAACTTCCCCAATAGCATATAAGCTATCAACATCCGTTTTCCCTTGCTTGTCGATCATCACACCACCACAAGTGTAATGGGCAGCAGGTACAACGGGCATAGGCTGTTTGGTAATGTCGATACCTAAAGATTGAGTTTTCTCATAAATATTAGGAAAATGTTGTTTAATAAAATCAGCAGATTTGTGGCTAATATCTAGATACATGCAATCAGCGCCAAGGCGCTTCATTTCAAAATCAATGGCGCGAGCAACAATATCACGCGGGGCAAGCTCAGCTCGCTCATCGAAACTTGGCATAAATCGACTACCATCAGGACGGCGTAAAATAGCACCTTCACCACGTAATGCTTCCGTCAATAAAAAATTTCCAGCATCAGGATGAAATAAACAAGTGGGGTGGAATTGATTAAACTCCATATTAGCGACACGACAACCTGCTCGCCACGCCATCGCTATCCCGTCACCGCTGGCAACATCGGGGTTTGAAGTATATTGATAAACCTTACTTGCTCCACCCGTTGCTAAAATTGTTTTCTTAGCAAAAATACGCTCTACACATTCATTATTTCGATTCCAGATATAAGCACCAATACATCGCTTTTGTTGATTGTTGTCATCAATTGGTGTTTCACAGACTAGATCAACAGCATTGTAGCGTTCAAAAATCCTAATACGCGGGTGATTTTTAACTTGATCCACTAATGTGGTTTGAATAGCTTGACCGGTCGCGTCAGCAGAATGAAGAATTCTGCGATGACTGTGCCCACCTTCACGGGTTAAGTGATAACGTAATTCACCTTGATCATCTTCTTCTTGGTCAAAGTTAACACCTTGCCCAATAAGCCATTCTAAACATACACGGGCATTCTCAGCGGTATACTGCACTATGTCTTGGTCGCATAAGCCAGCACCGGCAATTAACGTGTCGCTAACGTGATCTGCCACACTATCATTTTCATCAAAAACAGCAGCGATACCCCCTTGGGCGTAAAAGGTAGAACCTTCATTAACTAACGCCTTGCTTAATACAATAATATCGGCATTATTCGCTAAATGTAACGCAAGTGTTAAACCCGCGGCACCACTACCAATAATTAATACGTCGCAGTTATGTTGTTTGTTCATAAAATTCTGATTTTGATGTATTCTATATATATAGCAGGAATCTTAACGGTTATTCACCTGTGGGAACAGATAAAACGGGGTGTATGTCGAAAAAAGAATAAATTCTTATCGTTTTACGAATTATTTTGATCTTTTTTCGAACTTTTTCAAATAAGTGCAGTCCTACTTGATGTGTTTGCCATGAGCCAAATGTTGAACCGGATTTTAGAAGTAAGTGATAATTAGGAGTATTGGCTCAAATGAGCGAAATAAACGTTGACCAAAAACTGGTTGAACGAGTACAGCGCGGAGATAAGGCTGCTTTTAACCTTTTGGTGACAAAGTATCAGCATAAAGTAGCAAATTTAGTGTCGCGTTATGTAAAGAATCACAGTGATGTACCGGATATAGTTCAAGAAGCATTTATTAAAGCTTATAGAGCTTTACCTAACTTTAGAGGGGACAGTGCTTTTTATACCTGGCTTTATCGAATAGCCGTTAATTGCGCAAAAAACCATATGGTTGCTAGCAATCGAAAACCACCAGGTTCTGATATAGAAGTTGAGGATGCAGAAATTTATGACTCAGGTGAAGCTTTACGAGAAAACGCTTCTCCTGAAAAGTTATTATTAACCAATGAAATCAAAAAAGTTATTTTTGATACCATTGAACAGTTACCCAATGATTTGCGCACAGCAATTAACCTTCGAGAGCTAGAAGGGTTAAGTTATGAAGAAATAGCACATATCATGGATTGTCCGGTTGGGACTGTGCGTTCGAGAATATTTAGAGCTCGAGACGCGGTAGATAAAAAAATTAGGCCACTACTACAAAACTAGTTATTAATGTTAGCTTTGTTGTATTAAAGATAAAATTAATTTAATTCACACGAATGTTAGTGTTAATTTTTAAGGTGTATATATGAGTGAAAATAAGTTTGAGACAGTGTCGTCTTGTGTTGATGATTTTCAACATGATGACAACGCGTTTGATGATATTATCAACGATGAACATTTGTCGACTACTTGGGATCGTTATCATTTAATTGGAGATGTATTACGCAACGACACTCCAGATGTTTTACAACTCGATTTGTCTGCAGAAATAGCACAAGCTATTGCAGCAGAGCCAACCATTTTAGCGCCGAAAAATAATAACGTTTTCGCGTTGAAATTAAAGGCAAAAGTTGTCGCGTTTGCGAAACCTTTTGGCCAACTAGCGATTGCCGCTTCAGCTGCAGGTTTAATGGTTTTAGGTGTACAAAGTAATGTTGCTCAAAATAATGAAACTATTTTACCGAGCCAAATAGTAAAAACTATTCCTATGGCTGGCACTGCTGAACCGGTAAGCCTTAACTTTCAAGAGCCTGATAGGGCTTCACAGAAACAAGCTTTTATTGATCAACAGCGTCGTTTTCATGCTTTATTCTCTGATCATCAGCAACAGGTTAAATTAAGTTCATTGGCTGTTAATGATACTAACACTGATGATCAAAATGAAACTCATTCTATTGTTGATAAAAAGGTAAATGAAAGTAATAAATGAAATTATTAAGTTATGTTTTACTACTGTTAAGTATAAGCTTTTCAGCGGTTGGTGAAGAAAGTGAGCCAGCAAAAGCTTGGCTTGAACGTTTATCTAACGCATTAAATAAACTGAATTTTAGCACTTCTTTTGTTGTCGTCAAAAACAATCAAGCACAGCCATATCATTGGTTTCATGGTGTAGATGATACCGGCACTGAACTCGAAATACTTTCTCTACTCAATGGCCCGCGTCGCGATATTCTTCGTAAAGGCAATACCGTTAGTTACATTGAGCCAGAGCTTCCTCCTTATTCGGTGACCTCTCAACAAATTAGTGGGCCTATTCCTGCTATTTTAGCGGGCGATATTTCTCAGTTAGAAAACATATATGATTTTATTTCTGTTGGCCGCAGCCGAGTTTTAGGCCGACCCGCACAACTGATCAGAATAGAAGCAAAAAATGCTCATCGTTATGCTTATTGGCTGTGGTTAGATCAGCAATCGAGTATGCTATTAAAATTGTCTATTGTTACTAAACAAGGGCAACAATTAGAGCAAATTCAATTCACACATTTAGAGATAACGGATAAGCCATCTGAAAGTGTATTACAGTTAAATGATACTGAACTACCAGTTTTAGTTGATATTCCGCAAGAGTATCAACAGCAAGAGTTGCAATGGAATGTTAATTGGTTGCCGGAAGGTTTTACTCAAATTAATACTAATCGTCATAAAATATCACTCACGAAACAGCCAGTTGAGTTTATGCTATTGAGTGACGGCCTTGTCGATATTTCAATTTACGTTAATGGTAGTCAAGAAAAGCAACGTAATGCTGATTTTGCTATGGACGGAGCAACGTTGGCATTAAACCAAGTGAATGAAGGTATTGAAGTCAGTGTTGTTGGAAAAATTCCTTCTACAACGGCAAAAGCTATTGCAGACTCTATTACGATAAAACCGCCAAAACCATGATTGAAGAAAATGCTACCGTTGTGTCAATAGATTCAGCGGAAAATAAAAGTGCTGATCGAACCATTAAAAGTAAAGTCACGGTTGAAAGCCAAATAAAATCAAGTTGCAGTGGCTGTAAACAAGTTGATAACTGCGGAAGTGGGCAGGTGGCTAAAGCCTTTCCACAACCCAAACTTACTTTAGAACTAGAGACTGATTTACCGGTAAAAATTGGCGATACAGTCGTTTTAGGTTTATCGGATAAACATTTATTATTAACCGCTTGGCAAGTCTATTTATGGCCTTTGCTCGGGCTAGTTATAGCATCTTCCCTTGGGCAATGGTTTGTTGAAAATGAAATATTCGGTCACGAATTACTGGCAATAGCATTAGGTGCTTTCGGTGGTTATATCGGTTTTTCTTTAGCAAAATATCAGCAAAAGCGTGGTAAATATTGTAATTTATTAATCCCACGCATTCTTCGAATAAATCATTCATCAATAAATATTGTCGAAATTACTGACTAAAACGAGTGTATCTGTTCTAGCCTAATGTGTAAGGCGATAAAAGGGCACTCTCTCGTTAATTAATGTCGACAATACGATCGTTATTATCTTCAATTACTGCCGAGTATTTATGCCTTTAACGACTGACTGAAAGCCGTATCTTGAAATGGAACGAGCATATACACAAGTTAACACAACATAAAGATAGCCGCAGAGCGCTAAATTAGATAAAATCGTGCCACTATTGAATTAACCACAGCATTATTTGAACTTCCATTTATGAAAAATATACGTAACTTTTCAATTATCGCCCATATCGATCACGGTAAATCTACACTTTCTGATCGCTTGATCCAACATTGTGGTGGCTTACAAGAACGTGAAATGGAAGCACAAGTCCTAGACTCAATGGACATTGAGCGTGAACGTGGCATTACCATTAAAGCGCAAAGTGTTACGCTTGATTATAAAGCTAAAAATGGGGAAACTTATCAGCTTAACTTTATCGACACGCCTGGCCATGTTGATTTCTCTTACGAAGTTTCGCGCTCATTAGCTTCTTGTGAAGGTGCCTTGCTTGTTGTCGATGCCGGTCAAGGTGTTGAAGCACAGACGGTTGCCAATTGTTATACCGCGCTTGAGATGGATTTAGAAGTTCTCCCTATTTTGAATAAAATCGATTTACCACAAGCCGATCCTGATCGCGTTAGTGAAGAAATTGAAGATATTATTGGTATTGATGCTACGGGTGCTGTGCAGTGTTCTGCAAAAACAGGCATAGGTATTGAAGATGTATTAGAAACTATTGTTGAAAATATTCCTGCGCCAACAGGTGACCCTAAAGGCAATTTACAAGCATTGATCGTTGATTCATGGTTTGATAATTACCAAGGTGTTGTTTCACTCGTTCGTGTTATGAACGGTGAAGTCAAAAAAGGCGATAAAATGGTGGTCATGTCGACAGGACAAGTTCACCAAATTGATAAAGTCGGTATATTTACACCTAAGCAAGTTGAAACAGGTATTTTAAAAACCGGCGAAGTAGGCTTCATTATCGCTGGCATTAAAGAAATTCATGGTGCGCCAGTGGGTGACACCATCACAATCAGTAAGAAGGAAGCGACTACCGCACTTGCTGGTTTCAAAAAAGTTCAACCGCAAGTTTATGCGGGTATATTTCCTATAAGTTCTGAGGATTTCGAAAATTTCCGTGATGCATTGAACAAATTAAGCTTAAACGATGCATCATTATTTTTTGAACCAGAGAATTCATCAGCACTTGGTTTTGGTTTCAGAATTGGTTTTCTTGGTATGTTACACATGGAGATTGTGCAAGAACGTTTAGCGCGTGAATATGATCTTGATTTAATAACAACTGCACCAACGGTTAATTATGAAATTTTGTGTACTGATGGCAAAGTGTTATCAATTGATAACCCGGGTGATTTACCCGCCGTTAATAATATTGATGAAATTCGTGAACCTATTGTTGAAGCCAATATTTTAGTGCCACAAGAACATTTAGGTAATGTTATTACTTTATGTATTGAAAAGCGTGGCGTTCAAAAAGATATCATTTATCACG
Source organism: Colwellia sp. MB02u-14 (assembly GCF_014076915.1). NCBI lineage: Bacteria > Pseudomonadati > Pseudomonadota > Gammaproteobacteria > Alteromonadales > Colwelliaceae > Colwellia > Colwellia sp. MB02u-14. Next base: position 243,384 of record NZ_JACGUX010000079.1, on the reverse strand, counting down.
GTAATCAAGTGGCTGTAAGGTATGAGTTACCAATGGCAGAAGTGGTAATGGATTTCTTTGATAAATTGAAATCCACCAGCCGTGGTTATGCCTCGCTTGATTATAACTTTGTTCGCTTTGAACCTGCAGATATGGTGCGCGTTGATGTAATGATCAATGGTGATCGTGTTGATGCACTCGCAATGATTACCCATAGAGGTAATTCAGTTGCTCGTGGCCGTATGTTAGTGGATAAACTAAAAGAACTTATTCATCGTCAAATGTTTGATATTGCCATTCAAGCCGCGATTGGCAATAACGTCATTGCCCGTACGACAGTTAAGCAATTACGTAAGAATGTTACTGCAAAATGTTATGGTGGTGATATTTCTCGTAAGAAAAAGCTACTGCAGAAGCAGAAAGATGGTAAAAAACGTATGAAGCAAGTGGGTAACGTTGAAGTACCTCAAGAAGCGTTTTTAGCGGTACTTAAATTAGAAAGTTAGTAAGGAAATTATGGCTGTTTATTTTTCAATATTCCTGGTTATTATTACTGGGATCACCGGCATTGTATGGTTAGCAGATAAGTTTTATCTAGCCCCTCAGCGTCAATTAAAATTAGCGAACGCTCAAGCGCAATGCCAAGAAGCACTGCCAGATGACGTTGCCGCTAAGTTAGCCGAGCCTTCAACAATTGTTGATACGGCTGTGCAAATATTTCCGGTAATCGCTTTTGTTTTGATCTTACGCTCATTCTTATGGGAACCGTTTCAAATACCGTCTGGTTCTATGATGCCAACGCTATTAGATGGCGACTTTATTTTAGTGAATAAATTTAACTATGGTTTACGTGATCCTGTGGTACGTAATAAATTTATTGAAATAGGTTTACCTGAACGTGGTGATGTTGTTGTTTTTAAATATCCAGAAGATCCAAAAATCGACTACATAAAGCGTGTCATTGGTTTACCAGGCGATAGAATTATTTATCGTAATAAATCAATCTATATCAAATCTGCTTGTCAAGAAAGTGATGCTAAATGTCCAGACTTTGAACAAGTAGTACATACTTTTAAAAAAGAAACTGAGTCACCAGATGGTTCGTATGGACTTAGTCGTTATACGTCTGATATGCCAAACAAAAGCCATGATATTTTAATTGATAACCAAATACTGCCGCGTACTCAATATTATTATAAGCAATCAGGTACACAGCAAGATGAATTTGTAGTACCCGCGGGGCATTTTTATGTGATGGGTGACAATCGCGATAATAGTCTCGATGGACGTTTTTGGGGTTTTGTACCGGAAGAAAATCTTGTTGGCGAAGCTATCGCTATTTGGATGAGTTTTGACTTTGATCGTGACCAAAGCAGTTTTTTACCTAAATGGGTGCCGACTAATGTGCGCTTCTCACGTTTAGGCTGGATTAATTAATGGTGAAAAGCTCAGCAATTGCAATCACAAGACTCAGTAAAAATTTAGGGTATACCTTCAACAATACTGATTTATTATTACAAGCATTAACGCATCGCAGTGCAAAAGGTACGCACAATGAACGTTTAGAGTTTTTGGGTGATTCTATCCTTGGCTTTGTCATTGCTGAAGTACTTTATCAGCAATTCCCTTCTCATGATGAAGGTGACCTCACTCGCATGCGTTCTAGCCTGGTTCGTGGTGTAACATTAGCCGAAATTGGACGAGGCTTTAATTTAGGTGAATACTTAATTTTAGGTCCTGGTGAATTAAAGAGTGGTGGACACCGCCGAGACTCAATTTTAGAAGATGCTGTTGAAGCTATTATTGGTGCCGTATATTTAGATTCAGATAACGATACTGCTAAAGCGTTAGTGCTGAGTTGGTTTGCTGAACGCTTAAATATCATTAAGCCAGGTAACGAGCAAAAAGACCCTAAAACACGGTTACAAGAATACTTACAAGCACGGAAAATTGCCTTGCCACTTTATGAAGTTATTCATACAAGTGGGCAGTCTCACAACCAGCAATTTACTGTGCGATGTACAACTAGTGTGATAAGTACTGAAGTTATCACTAAAGGCACTAGTCGCCGAAAAGCCGAACAAGCCGCAGCGCAACAAGTACTCGCGCTCATTTTTGATAAAAAATAACTCAGCGAAATCATCATGACAAGTGAAAATAAACATTGTGGCTTAATTGCTATTGTTGGTCGTCCTAATGTTGGTAAATCAACATTGCTTAACAGCTTGTTAGGTCAAAAAATTAGTATTACCTCACGTAAACCACAAACGACTCGCCATCGAATTTTAGGTATTTTAACCGAAAAAAATAAGCAAGCGGTATTAGTTGATACTCCAGGGCTACATTCAGATGAAAAACGCGCGATTAATCGCTTAATGAATCGTGCAGCCAGCAGTTCAATTGCCGAAGTTGAATTAGTTGTGTTTCTTGTTGAAGGGACACATTGGACAACAGATGATGAACTTGTACTCAGTAAAATCAAAAAATCAGGCGCTCGTTGTATTTTAGTCATTAATAAAATAGATAACGTGCAAGATAAAGAATCGTTGTTGCCCCACTTGCAAAAATTAGGCGAGAAGCACAACTTTAGTGATATCGTGCCTATTTCTGCAGCGAAAGGTGATAACGTTGATACTATTCGTCAGCTTTGCCTTGACTCACTTCCTGAAGGTGATTTTTGGTTTCCGGATGACTACGTTACTGACCGCTCGAGTCGATTTATGGCGTCTGAAATCATTCGTGAGAAGCTTATCCGTTTCACGGGTGATGAACTGCCTTATTCAACAACGGTTGAAGTTGAACAATTTAAAATGGACGAAAAAGGTATTATCCATATCAATGCGCTCATTTTAGTGGAACGAAAAAGCCAAAAGCGCATGGTTATAGGTAACAAAGGAGAGCGCCTTAAAACAATTGGTCAAGAAGCTCGTCGTGATATGGAAGCACTTTTTGAACAGAAAGTTTTTCTCGAAACCTGGGTAAAAGTGAAATCAGGTTGGGCAGATGATGAACGTGCTTTACGTAGCTTGGGTTATGGGGATGAATACTCTGGCTAGTTGCTAACCTGCCTTTTGGACCCTAAATAATGGAAGAATTTGAGCAAAGTGCATTTTTATTACATTCACGGCCCTATCGTGAAAATCAAATATTGCTTGAATTCTTAACATCCCATCAAGGGAAAATCTCTGCAATTTCTTACTTAGGTCATTCGTTAAAATCTAATAAAAAAGCGTTACTGCAACCTTTCTCTCCGCTAAAAATTGTATTGAAAGGGAAAGGTAATCTGAAGTATTTACAGCGGGTTGAACCAGCAAGGAAATCATATCAACTCAGCGGTAATTACCTCTACAGTGGTTTCTACCTTAACGAGCTACAAGTGCGTTTATTGGGAGAACATATCCCCTACGATGAACTTTACTGTCAATATCAAGAAAGTATTAAGCAACTATCTAAACAACGTCCCATTGAATTTATATTGAGACACTTCGAAAATAGATTATTAGAAGAATTAGGAATGACTATTGATTATTCACCCCTATTTTCAGAAAATAATAGTCATTATTATTACCTTCCAGAGAAGGGGTTTGTGCCTGCAATCACTAAGCTGGTTCAAACGGGTTATAATTCAATGCATTTAAAAGCGATTGCACAAGAAGATTTATCATCTAAAGAAGTCATGCAAACGTATAAAGGACTGATGCGGCAAATTATTAACCATTTACTCGATGGTAAACCGTTAAATAGCCGGAAATTATTTACAAAAAATTCATAAATTTAAGAGATAAAAACAATGAGCGAACTTTTATTAGGCGTAAATGTCGACCATATTGCTACCTTACGAGAAGTGAGGGGCACAAATTACCCTGATCCTGTTTATGCTGCATCAGTTGCAGAGCATGCTGGTGCTGATGGTATTACGGTACATTTACGTGAAGACCGTCGTCACATCCAAGACAGAGATATTCACGTGCTAAAGCAAACTTTGCATACACGCATGAATTTAGAAATGGCACTCACTGATGAAATGTTAGCAATTGCTTGTGAAGTTAAGCCAGTATTTTGTTGTCTTGTTCCTGAAAAACGTGAAGAACTTACAACCGAAGGTGGCTTAGATGTCGTGGCTAATTTAGATAAAATTACCCGTGCAGTTACTCAGTTATCTGCAGCAGGTATTGAAACAAGTTTATTTATTGATGCAGATAAAAATCAAATCGATGCAGCCATTGCAAGTAAAGCCCCTTATATTGAAATTCATACTGGGCATTATGCTGATGCTGAAAATGAACAAGAACAAAAAATTGAACTGAACCGTTTAATTGAAGGCATTAAATACGCGCATGCCAATGGTTTAAAAGTTAATGCTGGACATGGTTTAAACTACTTTAATGTAAAACCTATTGCGGCAATCGAAGAGATAATAGAGCTAAATATTGGCCATGCTATTATTGCGCGAGCCGTTATTGACGGATTAGATAGAGCTGTTCGTGATATGAAACAGTTAATGTTAGAAGCTCGAAGTTCACGCTAGAGTATATCGAAGGCAGGATGTGTCACATTGCTGCCTTATTTAACGTAACTAAGTATTTATAAATGTTAATGTGGCGCTTACAAGAAAGCTTTATAAAAGAGATTCATTATGTCTGTTGTCGGTATAGGTACTGATATTATTGAAATAAGCCGTATAGAAAATATGGCCATTAACGTACGTGACCGTTTAGCGCTTCGCGTACTTACGCCGGCAGAGTATGAAAAATATCACTCATTAAAAAATCCTGTGTTTTATTTAGCAAAACGCTGGGCAGGAAAAGAAGCTGCATCAAAAGCCTTAGGTACGGGGATAGCCAATGGAGTCTCATTTCAACATTTTGAAATAAAATCATTAGCATCAGGCCAGCCTCAACTGCACTTATATGATCGAGCAGAAGTACTAGCTACAGCATTAGGCGCTAAAACTTGGCATATATCACTCTCTGATGAAGCGTTGTTTGCCACAGCGTTTGTGGTACTTTCTACTTAGTTAACTAATAAAAGTCCCTTGGTGATCTATCTGTCCTATACTAAGAGTAGGTGTGACAATTGTTCAAGCCTATATTACGAGAATGTAGTCAGTCTTTACTTAATTGGCGGGTATGTTATGCGTTTAGAAAAGCAACCCTTTACTGAGAGAAGAAAAAAATCTCCTGAGCATTCAGTCTGGTGGGAAAAGTTATCACTCGCTCAAAAATTTTCTGCGGGTAGCTTAGGTAAGTTTGGTTATGAATTACTCTTTATACGTAATGAAGAGGGGCGAAGTATCGCTGTGCTATCGAATAATAACGGCACCGTTATTATAACAGAAGGTGGTGAAATTAACGGTTCACCAGAAATTACTATTCGTTAACCCATAATCACTACCGTTTATATTTTATAATAAAGTGCAAATTTTTTTGCTTTTTTTTAGTTGACTAATGACAGCGTTGTCATTGGGTGTTTTCAGTGTTAATGTATTGCAAGGACAATAATTTTTTCCAGCTTAATATGAAATTAATCAGTCGTATTCGACTTTAGTTGAGTAGTCGCACTAATTAACTTCCTATATGATGTTGTTCACTGTTTTAAAAGTAAAACTCAAAATCTATTACCGCTTATATGGATTTTAAGACCATTTAAGTAATAATAATGTTAGCAACGTCAAGTCAGCAATGAAGGACTCAAGATGAAAAAATTGAAAAGCTGTTATCCAGTTTTAGAGCAAGCCAAGGTACACACGCATATCGATAGTGCAACTTATGATGCGATGTATAAGCAATCAATTGAGCAACCGGACATATTCTGGGCTGAACAAGCTGATAAATTTCTTGATTGGTATAAACCGTGGGACAGTGTCAGTGATGTTGACTTGAAAACGGCTGATATTAAGTGGTTTTCTGGTGGTAAATTAAACGTAAGTTATAATTGTATTGACCGTCACTTAGCGACTAAAGCAAACGATACGGCTATTATTTGGGAAGGCGATGATCCCAACGAAGACAAAAAAATTACGTACCAAGAATTACATGATCATGTCTGCCGTTTTGCAAACTTACTCAAAGCACGAGGTGTTAAAAAAGGTGATCGTGTTTGTATATATATGCCGATGATCCCTGAAGTTGGTTATGCAATGTTAGCGTGTGCTCGAATTGGCGCAGTTCATTCTGTTGTCTTTGGTGGTTTTTCAACTGAAGCCATTCGTTCTCGTGTCGCTGATGCTGATTGCCAAGTGGTTATTACCGCCGATGAAAGTTTACGTGGTGGTCGTGTTATTCCTTTAAAAGTAAACGTTGATGACGCTGTTGCAGAGTGCCCTAATGTACATACTGTTATTGTTGTTGCCCGAACAGGTGGTGATGTTGCTTGGAATGACAAGATTGATGTTAATTATGAAGACGAAGTTGCCAAGCAATTAGCCGTTTGTGAGCCGGAAGTGATGGATGCGGAAGATCCATTGTTTATCCTTTACACCTCTGGCTCAACAGGTACGCCAAAAGGTGTTTTACATACTTGTGGTGGGTATTCTCTTTATGCTGCTATGACCCATAAATATGTTTTTGATTATAAAGATGGTGAAATTTATTGGTGTACCGCGGATGCTGGCTGGATCACAGGCCACTCTTATATTTTCTATGGCCCATTAGCTAATGGCGCCACTACACTGGTTTTTGAAGGTGTGCCAACATACCCTGATGCAGGACGATTTTGGCAGGTTTGTGAAAAACATAAAGTGAATATCTTCTACACTGCACCTACCGCTATTCGGGCTTTAATGAGCGTTGGTGATGATTTAGTTCACCAATCAGACCTTTCATCATTACGTATATTAGGTACTGTTGGCGAACCTATTAATCCTGAAGCTTGGCATTGGTATTATGAAATTGTCGGTAAATCTAATTGTCCAATTGTTGACACTTGGTGGCAAACAGAAACGGGTGGTATCTTAATTACTTCATTACCTGGTGCCGTTGATATGAAACCGGGTGCAGCCGGTAAGCCATTTTTTGGTGTACAGCCGGCATTGTTTGATAAAGAAGGTAATGCTCTCGAAGGTGCTGATCAAGGTTTGTTAATGATAACAGGCAGTTGGCCTGGTCAGCTACGTACCGTTTATGGTGATCATGACCGTTTCTATCAAACCTATTTAAGCCAATATCCAGGTAATTATTTTACTGGTGATGGCGCGCGTCGTGATGAAGATGGGTTCTACTGGATAACGGGGCGTGTTGATGATGTACTTAACGTTTCGGGTCATCGCTTAGGCACCGCTGAAATCGAAAGTGCATTAGTTCTTCATCCTGCTGTTGCAGAAGCTGCTGTTGTGGGTTATCCACATGAGATTAAAGGGCAAGGCGTTTATGCTTACGTGACTTTAATGGGCAATGCGAGCGAGTCTCCAGAATTGCTTAAAGACTTAACAGAATTTGTTGCTAAAGAGCTAGGTCGTTTTGCCAAACCTGATTACATTCAGTCTGCACCGGGTTTACCAAAAACACGATCGGGTAAAATTATGCGTCGTATCTTACGTAAAATTGCTGAAAATGATATTGATACTCTTGGTGATACGTCAACATTAGCAGACCCAGCGGTAGTTGATCATTTAATCAGTAACCGAATTGTTCATACTGGCTAAACCATCAGTGTAGTCTTTACTGTCAACATAAAAAGCGCCTTAGGGCGCTTTTTATGTTTCGGATGAACGCTATGGTAGCTATTAGAGGCGGTTTTATGCACAAAAATTAAATAAGCTAGAATAAAAACACTAAAAAACCTGTACCTTCAAAAAAATAATCTGTAAGATATTCTATACAAACATAGTAAACTTAACTTTACATAATTACAGTCGGTAAAATTATTATGCAAATCCAACAAAAAAGATATTATTACATTCCCTTCTTTTGCTAAGTCACACTTAGTCTTTTGTTCTATATTTACCTTAATAAATAATCTTGCGATAAATGGAAAATACAATGTCTCACTCTTTATCAAGTAAAAATTCTCATGTGAAAACACTTAATGATATTCACGTTAATTCTGAAGATGTACTGATCACACCTGATCAGCTTAGAGACGAATTACCTTTATCAGAAACCGGACGGAATTTTGTTAAAGCTGCCCGAAAAGTTATCGCGAATATTATTCATAAAAAAGATCATCGTTTATTAGTCATTTCAGGCCCTTGTTCAGTACATGACCTTGAAGCTGCTAAAGAATACGCACAAAAATTAAAAACGCTTCACGATAAGCATCAAGATAACCTTTACATTGTTATGCGTGTATATTTTGAAAAACCCCGCACGACTGTAGGTTGGAAAGGGTTGATAAACGATCCACATATGGACGGCACTTTTGATGTTGAAACCGGTTTACGTAAAGCTCGAGAATTATTGATTTATTTAACTGAGTTAGGCCTGCCATTAGCGACCGAAGCACTTGACCCTATTAGCCCCCAATATTTAGCTGAATTATTTAGTTGGTCAGCGATTGGTGCTAGAACAACTGAGTCACAAACACACAGGGAGATGGCTTCAGGGCTCTCTATGCCTATCGGCTTTAAAAATGGCACGAATGGTAGTTTAGATGTTGCTATTAATGCTTTGCAGTCAGCAGCATCTCCACATCGTTTTATGGGGATTAATCGTCAAGGGCAAGTGTCATTGATTAAAACATCAGGCAACCCTGACGGCCATGTTATTTTGCGGGGTGGCAAAAAACCTAATTATGATGCTGTTAATGTCGGGTTGTGTGAGAAAGAATTGAGTGTTCATGGCTTAGAGCCTGGTATCGTTATTGATTGCTCACATGGCAACTCAAGCAAAGATTATCGCCGTCAGCCCTTAGTGGCAGAAAATGTCTTTGATCAAATCGTTGAAGGTAATAAGTCAATAATAGGTATAATGTTAGAAAGTAATATTCATGCGGGTAACCAGAGTACGAGTGGTCCAAAAGAGTCATTGAAATATGGTATTTCAGTCACTGATGCATGTATTGATTTTAACGATACCGCGCTTTTACTAGCCAATGCGACCAATAAACTTAATGATGCCTTAAAAAACCGTTTAATGTAAACCGAAGTGAAGGCAACGGCCACTAAAAGTAAATGAGTAAACCAATGGATAATAAAAGTATAGCTCCTCAGTTAGATCAACTGAGAAATGAAATTGATGAAATAGATACTCAATTAGTCGAGCTATTAGCAAAACGCAGGAGAGTCACGACCAAAGTTGGAGCGCTTAAAAGCAAAGTAGGTATGCCTATTTATGCACCTGAGCGGGAAGCTAAATTGTTATCTATGCGCAGACAACAAGCGATGGAAGCAGGGGTGTCTCCTGAATTAATCGAAGATATTTTAAGGCGATTAATGAGTGACTCTTACATTAGCCAAGATGCGAGTGGTTATCAATGTGTTAATATTGAGTGTGGTAAAATTGTTGTTATTGGTGGTAGTGGTCAGTTAGGTAAAGTATTTGTCGACTTATTTGAGCGCTCTGGTTATCAGGTAGAAATACTCGAACAGGAAGATTGGTCAAATAGCGATAATATTCTTGCTGGAGCAGGCGTTGTTATTGTTGCCGTACCTATTCGGTTAACATCAATGATTATCCAAAAATTATCTTTTTTATCAAAAAAATGTATCTTAGCCGATGTGACCAGTGTAAAAGAAATGCCTCTTTATGAAATGATGAAAGTTCATAAAGGGCCTGTTGTTGGCTTACACCCGATGTTTGGACCCGATGTTTCAGGGCTAATTAAACAAACCATTATTACTTGTGAAGGGCGCTTACCTGAACAATATAATTGGTTGCTGAAACAATTTCAGGTCTGGGGGGCAAAAATTTACCCCGTAGATGCTTTAGCACACGATCAGGCAATGTCGATGGTGCAAGTGATGCGACATTTTTCAACGATCGCTTATGGCTATCATTTGATGACAGAAGGAGCTGATATTTCACAACTTGTTGAAATGAGTTCGCCTATCTATCGTCTAGAGTTGATTATGGTTGGGCGTTTGTTTGCACAAGACCCAGTGCTTTATACCGATATAATTTTTTCAAATCACGATAATGTCGCGATGATGAAACGTTTCGCTTATCGGTTTTTAGAACTGTTAGAAGATGTTGAAATGGGTGATAAAGATGCTTTTGTTACTATGTTTTCACAAGTATCTGATTGGTTTGGTGATTATGCCGATATCTTTTTACAAGAAAGCAAAGCCATGTTATTAAAAGCTAACGAATTAAAGAAACACTAAACGATTTTGACGTTTACAGTTTTGTATATACTGATACAAACCAACAAGAGTCGCTATGAAAAAATTATTATTAACAATGTTATCAACCGCTTTTATTAGCCTATTATCGTTATCAGCGCAAGCCGATGATTTTGCATTGGGTGTGGTCAGTGAAGCTAAACTGTTGAACGATTTTAGCGTATTTGAGACAAATTTTGAGGCATTTTCAGTCAGCGAGCAAGAGCAAGAACTTATTGCTCAGTGGCCTAAAACGCTAAAAATAGATATTTATTTTGCGACTTGGTGCCATGACAGTGAGCGGGAAGTGCCTAAATTACTTAAACTATTAAAAGCAAATAAGCATATTAACGTAACACTTATTGCGCTTGATTATCAAAAAACAGATCCTCAGGACTTGGCAATAAATAATAATATCAAATACACACCCACTATTATCATTTACCGAGATGAAATTAAAAAAGAGGAATTAGGACGGATCATTGAAAGACCTAATAAAAGTTTAGTGCAAGATATTGCCCAGTTACTGCTTTGATCAAGTATTCAGTAAATTATCTAAGTTCTAAAAATGGCTAAAGCTATATCAGTTAATGATCATTAACTGATTATCTATAATAATAAAGTGTATCTAGTGCTTGTTTTTTGTTGAATGATTAAATATTTCAGGCGCTTGATTTATTACATTATCGATATGTTCAAAAAACTCAAAAAATTCAGGCTCTAAATCATCAATGGTGACATCACTTTTGAGCTCTGTTTCAATCTGATGAACGACACGTCCTAGGCTTGGTACTCCTGAATAACAACAAGCACCATTGAGCTTATGAATGAGTATCTTTAATTGTTCTACATCTTGTGAAGTAAGCGCTTCAGAAATATTCAGTTTAGTTTCAGGTAGGCTTTGTACTAAACCTTTGAGCATTTCTTTGGCGAGCTCTTCTTTATTGCCTGCTCGCTTTAATGCTAAAGGCCAGTCAATCACTTTATTATTATTATGTGCTGGCTCAATCGTTGATTTTTTAGTCTCATTTATGTTTTTATGTAAATGAGTACGATTTAGGCTGTTATTTTTTATTGTTGTAACATGTGGTGGCTGTGTTAAATCACAATATTCATAAATACAATGGCGCAGCATCGCTTCGTCAATGGGTTTAGTCATGTAAGAGTCAAAGCCAAGCTTTAACAGTTTATCTTTTTCTTCTTTAAGGGCATGAGCCGTTACTGCAATGATGGGAGTATTGTCATTAAACGTCATCGCTTTAATACTTTTTAGGGCTGAAATCCCGTCCATTATTGGCATTTGAATATCCATAAATATCATTGAAAATTTTTCATTTTTACAAATGTTTACGGCTTCTTGACCGTTTAAAACGGTGGTTACTTCGTTAACTTGTTCAAGCAAAAGTTCATTAATGAGTTTTAAATTAGCTTCGTTGTCATCAACTGCCAATATTTTTATAGGGATCTTATTTTCTTCAGTGGTTGATGTAGTGTTACCAAGTAGGTGGTTTTGAGGGAGTAAGACCTTATTTAATCGTTCTGGTGTGATAGGCTTACTTAAACAACTTTTGGCCCCACTCGCAATCAGTGCTTCTTGTAAATTAGGAGAGTTACTGTTTATTGCTAAATGAATTTGAGTCACGTTGGTTGAAAGTGTTGCGATAAGTTCCTTCAACTCTACTAACGCTGTTGGCGTGATATCATGACTAATAAGGGCAAAATCAAAGTGTGACTTTTCGCTAAGCAAATCGTTTACTTGCGCTAAGTTTTGAGCAGGATGAACGTCCAAGTCCCAATCGGTAAGAATTTCACTGGTCGCAATACGACTATGCGTATGAGGTTCAAAATAAAGCACACTTTTTCCAGAAAGCTCATGGTTATCAAAAATATTACCAAGAGAAATAGGGTTAACTTCACAACGGAAAGTAAACCAAAAGGTTGAACCTTGGCCTTGCTCTGTGGAAAAGCCCATATTACCGTTCATTTCATTAACCAAGCGTTGAGAAATAACCAAGCCAAGCCCCGTGCCACCATAAAGACGAGTAACACTCTTATCTGCTTGACCAAAAGCGTCAAAAATAGTTTTTTGCTGCTCGTTACTCATGCCAATCCCTGTATCTTTTATCGTTACTTTTAAAATAGCGATATTATTTTCAATACGCTCGCTGTCGACATCTATATCAACAGAGCCTTTGTCGGTGAACTTCATTGCGTTGCTGGTTAGATTGATTAATACCTGCTTAATTCTCATCGCATCACCAATAAGCGCATCAGGTAATTGCGGGTTAACACGTAAAGATAACTCGATATTTTTTTTATGAGAGGTAGGTGCCAATAATGTTAATGTATCCTCAACGGCTTCTCGCATTGAAAAAGGAATGTTTTCAATCACCATTTTTCCAGCGTCTAACTTCGAAAAATCTAAAATATCATTAATAATCGCCAGCAAGTTAGCTGACGAGCGCTCAATGGTTTGTAAGTAGTCACGCTGAGTAATGGTTAAAGGTGTCTTTAATACTTGGCGAGTAAAACCAATAACGCCATTGAGTGGTGTACGAAGTTCATGGCTCATATTAGCTAAAAATTCTGATTTAACTTTATTGGCTTCTTGTGCTTTTCGTTTAGCAATATCAAGTTCAACGTTTTGTATTTCAAATTGTTCTAAACTTTCTCGTAAATCGGTAGTCGCTTGGTCAATACTGCCTTGCATTTCTTCTTGATAATCTCCTAATGATTGGGCCATTGCATTGACACCATTTTTCAAAAAATTTAACTCTCCAATCAATTGTCCCGTTACTCGGCTTTCCAGCTTTCCTTCCCTAATTCGATCAACAGCTTGTACCATAGCGCCTATTGGACGAGTAAAGTTTTTAATAAGCCGATAAGAAAAAAAGGCACTAAAAGCTGTACCGAAAAGTACAATAAGAAAGGAGAATATCATTTGGTCTTGCTGCTTTAACCGAATCTTACTGCTATCAACTTGCATAGCAATATAGCCAATATTATCTTGAGATAAGGAACGCGTCGCGTCATTAATTAAGGTTTCATTAACTATAGGACTATGAAAAATAAAATCATCACCCGTTTTCGAAAAAATTGTACCATCAGGAATAACTTGCCCGGCTTTAAGACGCAACAAATTAGCATCACCGTGATAAGAGCTGGTAACAAAAACTTGGTTATCTTTGGTGAAAACAGCAATACTTTTGATAATAGACGATTGACTACGATGGGTGAAGTTCATCAAATTACGAAGTTGCACACGATCTTTGTTCAACATGGGCAAAGTGCTGGCAATCGCTAGGGGTTCAATAATACTTTGTGAGCGCTGCGTTAAAAAATTATTCAATTCATCATACCGGCTATAGGAAAAATAGCTGGCGATCGAGAAAGCGATCAGCGTGGTTGGCACTATGGTAAGTAAAATTACCCAATCTTTCAGACTTATTTTATGCATTATTTGCTGAACTTTAGTGTAAAATCATGACTTTGAATAACCTTATCATGGCATATCGTCATATAAATTTATAGCACTTAACAGGTATATTTCGTCATGGCCAACTTTTTTAAAGCAACAGTTAAAAAACAAGAATTAGGGCAAGAAGTAAAAATTACAATAACACGCCTTGATATTAACGGCTGCGGCGTTGGTCAATACAATAAAAAGCCTATATTTATTGATGGTGCGTTACCTGATGAAGTGGTTCAGGTGAAGGTTATTGAGCAAAAAAACAAATATAGCCGTGGCAAGCTAACCGCGGTAATCGTTCCCAATGAAGAGCGTATAGCGGCGAAGTGTCAACACTTTCTCAGTTGTGGAGGTTGTGATTTACAGCATTTGTCACCCGCCGCTCAACTTGACTTCAAACAGCAAAAAGTCAGTGACTTATTTTCGCGCAACAATCATGAGCAATTATTGCCTTGGCAAGTACCTATAATCAGTCAATCTTGGCATTATCGACGAAAGGCTCGTATTGGCGTGCAGTACAATAAAGTTGGGCAAGCAACTATTGGCTTTAGGCAGCGTGGTAGTAATCATTTAATTAATATTAAAAATTGTCCTGTACTTATTCAGCCATTAAATAATATTTTTTCACCCCTTAAAGTCTTGCTAAAAAAACTGTCTGGTAAAAATGCTATTGGTCATATAGAGGTTATTGCGACAGAAAGAGTGACCGTTGTGGTGCGTCAACTTGACAAGCTAACCCAGCAAGATAAACAGCACTGGCAAACATTCAGTGATGATTTGTGTTGTGATGTGCGGTTTGATTTTGGTAAAGAGATAATTTCGTTAGATGAATCGATTTCAGAAAATTTACAGTATGTTTTAGATAACAATATTGCTATCTCTTTTAGTAGTGATAACTTTATTCAGGTTAATCACGACGTAAATAAAAGTATGATAACTCAAGCTATTGATTGGTTGCAGTTAACTGAGCAAGACATTGTGCTAGATTTATTTTGTGGTTTAGGAAACTTTAGCTTACCTATCGCAAAACGTGTCGCGCAAGTTGTCGGTATTGAAGGCGTCGCGCTTATGGTCACTAATGCGCATAAAAACGCTTTGCAAAATGGTTTAACTAATTGTGAGTTTTATCAAGCAGACCTAAATAGCGATTGGAAGGACGAAACTTGGGTCAACAAAAAATACACTAAACTGCTATTAGACCCTGCTCGAGCAGGTGCATATGAAGCGCTGCAACAATTGACTCATGTAAATATTCCAACCGTTTTATATGTAAGTTGTGATCCCGCAACGTTAGCTAAAGATAGTGAGTTATTAATAGCACAAGGTTATCGTATTGAAAAAATATCTTTAATGGATATGTTTTCTCAAACAAAGCATATTGAGACTATGGTATTGTTTGTAAAGTAGGTATTCATTTTGTTTCTCTAAAATTTAGTAGGTTATTTTTATGGTGTCGGTACGTAAATCTCATCAAATTTCAGAAATAAATTTTGAGCAATGGTTAAGCTCATTAGAACTTAGTGACCAAAAAAACCTAGCACTCGAGAAGCTTTGGCAGCAAGTGAGTGAGTTCTGCGTAGAGCAGCAAGAGTGTCAGACTAAGTCTTTAGAAATGGTCGAGATTCTTGCCAGCTTGAATCTTGACCGTGATTCATTGTGTGCTGCTTTTTTACTCCCCTTATATGAATATCAATGTATTTCATTGGAATACATTGAAGAAAATTTTTCTAAAAAAATACTCAACTTATGTAATGGTGTTAGCCAAATGCAGGCAATAAAGACCCTGCAGCAAGGCCAGTCAAATCAAGTGTCTGCAAACCAAGTTGACAACATCCGTAAAATGTTAGTTGCGATGGTCGATGATGTACGTGCGGTTGTGATTAAACTTGCTGAGCGAGTTTGCTACTTGCGACTGGTAAAAAATGCGGATGAAGAAACACGTGTTTTAGCTGCCAAAGAAACAGCCAACATTTATGCGCCACTGGCTAATAGGTTAGGCATAGGGCAATTAAAATGGGAGCTTGAAGATATATCTTTTCGCTACCTCCATCCAAACGTATATAAAGATATTGCCCAACAATTAGATGAAAAACGCCTTGACCGAGAACAATACATGGCTGATTTTGTTAGCAACCTCAGCGGGCAATTAAAAGATTTAAATATCTTGGGTGACGTCTATGGCCGGCCTAAACATATTTTTAGCATTTGGAAAAAAATGCAACAAAAGTCACTTGATTTTGAAGAACTCTTTGATGTTAGAGCGGTAAGAGTTGTTGTTGATAAATTACAAGACTGTTATGGCGCATTAGGCATAGTTCATACAAGTTGGCAGCATTTGCCTAATGAATTTGATGACTATGTCGCGACGCCAAAACCTAATGGTTATCAATCGATTCATACGGTCGTTTTAGGTCCTGAGGGTAAATCAGTAGAAGTTCAAATTAGAACTCAGCAAATGCATGATGATGCAGAAATGGGGGTCGCTGCCCATTGGCGTTATAAAGAAGGCAGTGCAGGGGGGAAAAATACCGATAGAAAAACGGGTTTTGATGAAAAAGTGAGTTGGTTAAGAAAAATATTACAATGGCAAGATGATGTAAGCGAAAGCGGTGACTTGTTGGATGAGTTACGTAGCCAAGTCTTTGAAGACCGTATTTATGTATTCACGCCAAATGGTGATGTAATTGATTTGCCAGCAGGGGCTACTCCGTTAGATTTTGCGTATTATATTCATTCAAATGTTGGTCATTGTTGTATAGGTGCTAAAGTTTCTGGTCGAATTGTGCCTTTTACTTATCGTTTAAAAACAGGTGATCAAGTTGAAGTACTAACCAGTAAAACACCCAACCCAAGTCGAGATTGGTTAAACCCTAATCTGCATTATACTCATGCACCAAGAACAAGATCGAAAATTCAGCATTTCTTTAAGCTTCTTGACCGTGACAAACACATTGCCTCAGGTAAAGAGCAGTTAGATGGCGAATTATCTAAACTTGATTTATCAGATGCAGACTTAATGCTAGCAAGCCAACGTTTTAATATTAAAACCGTTGATGATTTATATGCCGCAATAGGCTCAGGTAATGCTCGCTTGCAGCAAGTGATTAATCATTTGCAATATCATGAAGAAAGAAATAAACCCCCTGTTGAACTTGACCCACAAAGCTTAGTAAAACCTCAACAAACTCAGCAAAAATTTAAAGCTGACGCCAATGGTATAACCGTATCGGGTGTCGGTAATTTGTTAACACACATGGCAAAATGTTGTCATCCAGTGCCCGGTGACGATATTGCGGGTTTTATTACCCAAGGAAGAGGTATTTCGGTACATCGCAACGATTGTGACCAATTCGCTAATGCATTAAATCAGCAACCTGAGCGTCAAGTAGAAGTGCAATGGGGTGAGCAGAGTCAACAGAATTACCTTGCAACGGTTAAAGTTATCGCAAGTGATCGTCAAGGGTTAGTCCGTGATATTTCTACGATTGTCTCAAATGAACGTGTCAGTATTGTCGGCATGGAAAGTCGTTCTGATGCCAGTAAACAAACAGTCGCTATGTTATTAAATATCGAAATTCCAAACAATGAAATATTAGGTCGTTTAATTGGAAAATTACTGCAACTCGACGATGTATTAGAGGTTAAAAGACTTTAGCTTTATTTTATCTACCTTATGGAAAACGTATAAATATGTTAACTGAACAAGCTTCAATGAATAAACTTCGCTGGATTATATCAGCGTTACGCGACGCAGAAACAGGGTGTCCGTGGGATATTAAGCAAGACTTTGCTTCGATAGTTCCCCACACCATTGAAGAGGAATGCAAGGTTCCACGGTTAATGAGTTAATTATTAATAAGGATATTAAGTGAAAGTATTATTACATTTGTTCATGGTTATTTGCATCAGTATTCTTTTGATGGGAGCTACCAAGTGGGGAAAAACCTTTAGGGAAGGTTCACCACCATCGGATTTCTATTATAAAACTCTATATTCATGGGGTAAGCATTATGATGATGTTGTTAATAAAAACGGAACCCCAAATGAAATTATAGAAAATCCAATACGAAATGAAACATATAAGCGATTAGATAAAAACATCACTCTAAAATATGACGAAATTTCTATACAATTTTATGTTTATGATTACGACAAATATGATGACGGTAGTGAAATAGTTACTCGTAAGCTGTTTCAAAAGTTTAATTTAACAGGTTGTGGTGAGAGCTTAAGCTTTAGTTCGATTACTTGTAATGGGGAAGATGAATTAATACGTCAATTGGGTAAGCCAAGCAGGATAGAAGGCTTCAATTATATCTATATGGTAGCTAACGAAGATGTAGGAGTGGCATCAATGATATTTACTATCCCAGACGACAAGGTTACTAAAATTGAGTGGCAGACCTCTTCACATTAATTATGGTGGACATTAAAAATGTTAAATGACAAATCTTCAATCGAAAAACTCCGTTGGATTATGACACAACTTCGCGACCCAGAAAGAGGGTGTCCGTGGGACATTAAGCAAGACTTTGCCTCGATAGTTCCTCATACCATCGAAGAAGCTTATGAAGTAGCTGATGCAGTAATTGACGCTGTTGAGCAGCAAGACTTCTCTGAGTTAGAAAAAGAATTAGGTGATTTATTATTTCAAATTATTTTTTATAGTCAACTCGGTCAAGAGCAGAAGCAATTTGATTTCGACAGTGTGGTCGCTGCCATTTGTGAAAAATTGATCCGCCGTCACCCACATGTTTTTGGCGATAAAAAGTTAGTTTCTGATGCTGATATAAATGCAAATTGGGAAGATGAAAAAGCGCAAGAAAGACAACAAAAAAATGCCAACGAAACCGTCAGTATTCTTGCGGATATTCCAAGAAATTTACCCGCACTGAGCCAAGCGGCTAAAATTCAAAAACGTTGTGCTCATGCAGGGTTTGATTGGCATAATATTGAAGACGTATTTGCTAAAGTCGCGGAAGAAGTTGAGGAGGTTAAGGTTGAGATTGAACAGAATAACCCCGAGGCATTGGCTGAAGAGCTCGGTGATTTAATGTTTGCGGTTGTTAACCTTTGTCGTCATGCCAAGCAAGACCCAGAACAGCTATTACGCCAAGCGAATCAGAAATTTACTACACGATTTCATGGTGTTGAAAAGCAGGTACAAGACTCAGGCATAATATTTGAACAGCACTCACTCGAAACGCTAGAAGCATACTGGCAACAAGTGAAGCGCGATGAAAAAAAGTCAACACTGAAATACCTTAAAGAGAAATAGTGATGAAAGAAAAGCTTCCCCAATTATCAGACTGCATACTCGCCCTAGACAATAATATTGTTACGTTAACGTTTAATCGTCATGACGTACGTAATGCGTTAACCAGTACAGCAATTGCGGATGATATTGTTGAAACCGTTAATTGGGTGAATAAAAACGCTAATGTGGCAGTTTTGATTATTACCGGTGCGGGCTCCGCGTTTTCTTCAGGCGGAAATATTAAAGATATGGCCGAGCGTGGTGGAGATTTTGCTGGCGATGTTCAAGAACTTGAAGCGCGTTACCGCCAAGGTATTCAACGAATCCCTCTTGCTTTACACAAATGTGAAGTGCCTATTATTGCGGCTATTAATGGTGCAGCAATCGGTGCAGGTTTTGATGTGGCTAATATGTGTGACATCCGTATTGCTTCAACCAAAGCAAAGTTTGGAGAAACATTTGCTAATTTAGGGCTCATCCCTGGTGATGGTGGTGCGTGGTTTATGCAACGCGCTATCGGTTATCAAAAGGCCGCTGAACTCACCTTTACAGGACGTATTATAGATGCCGAAGAGGCAAAAGAATTGGGCGTTGTGCTCAATGTTGTTGAACCTGAATTATTAATGGAAACAGTGCGAGCCTTAGCGACGGATATAGCCAGTAAACCAACCGCTTCAATGCGCTTAACTAAGCGATTGATGAAAATGGCACAGCGTACCGATTTACCTGATTTTCTAGATATTTGTGCAGTATTCCAAGGGATGTGTCATAACAACCCAGAACATTTAGACGCGGTAAATGTCATGCTGGAAAAACTGGCTAAGTAAGTATGATGAAACCAGGATGCCAGATAAAGAGCATCCTGAGCTTAGTCTTATGTTAAATTATGACTCGGCAATATCAGCATTATGATAAACGTTTTGTACATCATCACAGTCATCTAACATAGCGATAAACTTCTCAAAATTTGCCGTGTCATCTTCACCGGTAATTTCAGTATAAGTTTGTGGTACCCACGTAATTTCTTCAACTTCTAAATCAAATTCTGGCATTGAATTCGCAAATTCAGTTTTAATTTTGAAAAACTCAGTGTGCGGGGCATAAACAGTAATGATACCGTCTTCAAGCTCAACATCGGTCACATCAATATCAGCCATCATTAAGGTCTCTAAAACAGCTTCATCATCTTCACCTTGAAAGGCAAATACGGCTTGATGATTAAACATGTGTGAAACAGTACCTGATGAACCAATTTTAGAATACGTTTTAGTAAAACATTGGCGAACGTCTTTAATGGTACGATTACCGTTATCGGTTAAACAATCGATAATAACCATGCAGTTACCCGGACCAAAACCTTCATATCGTGCCGCCACAAAGTCTTCACCGCCAGCACCAGATGCTTTCTTAATAGCATTTTCAATAACATGTGTAGGTACTTGGTCTTTTTTAGCTCGTTCAATTAAACCACGAAGTGTTAAGTTGCCGTCAGGGTCTACACCGCCTTCTTTGGCACTCACATAAATTGCTTTACCGTATTTAGAATAAACTTTAGTTTTCGCACCGGCTGTTTTCGCCATTGACAATTTGCGGTTTTGGTATGCTCTACCCATCTGAATGCATCTCATTGTTCTTAAAAAATTGATGAGCTAGATTCTACCCGCTAGGGTGAAGTTTGACTAGTGCTGTGGTCTGTTAATCACGTATATTTATGCCTTTATTGATATAAATATTACTAATAATTAAGCAATGTAAGCTATTTCTTCAACAATGTTTCTGCTTTTGCGCCAAGATAAACATAAAGTCCTAATCCAACCAGTAATCCAACTGAAGTTGCCATCATCGCTACCGCATTCACTAAGTATTCAGGCGAGCCAAGCACCGATTTAAACATCAGCAATAAAGCTTCTATCGAAACAGCAATTAAGATGGTCGCAATAAATCGAGTTATTGTTCGTCGTGTCGAACTGTGGCGTAATATATCTTTTTGCATGAGCACTTCTTCTTCAATGGTCGTTTTACCTAAGTCGAAAATAGCGAGTGCTAAGGTTAAAAAAATAATAATGCCAAACGGTTTTAATTGAAGATCTTCAGGGGTGGGTGAAAGCAGTAAATTAATTATTTCACTACCTGCCGAATATAAAAGAATACCCACGATAAAGAAAAGGCCAATAACAATGCATGAATATATACTAACAAAAAAAGGGTGGAATTTTTTTCGTTTTACATCGCCCATTAAAAACTCAATTGCCTGAGATAAGTTAATATCAATCACCAACACACCGACCACATCACCATTTTTATTGGCATATTTCATTGACGAAGAGATACATAAATTATGGCTAGAGGTTGATAAGTAGGGCTCGGTAACAATAATGTTATTATTTTCACTTGCTTTGATATAGTAAGGGCGATAAGAGCGGTCTATTCCAGGGCCTTCAATACTGTTTTTATTGACAACGTTATGCTTTGAAATGTTTTTACTACGTTGAATACCATCGGCATCTAAAGTGAACATCAACTCAATAAAAGGGTAATGTTTGGTCAGCCAATCCATTGAGTTTTTCAGTAAGCGTTCATCGTTAAAAAAATTTTCATCAAAAGCCCCTGCAACGATTGAAGCCATAAGCTCATGAATAGCGTCATGATATTCATGATATCTCTCTATTACACTAATATAGTTCATAAAAACTCGATTTTAATGATAAGTGTTTTTACAGGAAAGTGCCCGTTTAATGCGGTTAACGTAGTTTTATTTTATGAGGGTTGGGTATAAGGAAATAAGGTAGCAACGTTATTTTTATCATTTAAATGTTAAATGAGTTAACTGCGTTGCTACTGTATTTTAAATAGATCATTCATTTACCTTTGTTGTCGCGAGTTATTAAAGTGTTGTGTATTGTCTGTTTCTTCAATATCCCACTGACTTATTGATAAATGTTTAATGTTAAGCAGTAAAGTCGTTACGGATAAAATACTGTATAGCATTCGCTTTAGCATGTTGTATCTCCTAAATATTAACGTTGTAATGATGATTATTCGGCAAACTGTGCTGAAGTTGAAGCAAGAGTTTGAGATTTATAGAGTCGTTTTTTTACAATGTTTAAGTTACCAACGGTAACCGTATTTGCATCAATTAACACAGCTGCACTTAAATCAGTTAAGGCACCAGAAATATCATTATTTTTATATCTCGAAATACCACGATTACTGTAACTTAATGATTTAAGGTATAGGGCTTTGTCATTATATAAGTCCATGGCTTCAACATCGTTGATTGCCGCAGTACATGCTAATTCTGACTGTTTGGCATTATCAGCTTGTAAATAAGCAACACATAAACTCATATTGCTGTTGTATGAATTTTCATCTTTATGACGTCTGGTTAGTTTTTTAATACTCGAGTTAAAGTTTCCCTTAACAATATCTTGACTACCAGTAGCATCTTTAACGATAGCCACTTTTAAGGCTAAGTTGTTTTCAAAAGCCATTAAAGGGCTACTTATCACTAAAGTCATTACTAGAGTCATTAATGATTTTTTTAAAAAAACGTGTTCACTATTCATTTTGGTATCTCTTTTTAAAAGCGCATTGGGTTAATGCACGTTCACTATAGAAATTTTAATTTAGCTAAACAAACGATTAAAATAAACGTATTAAGTGAATAAAATTCACCCATCACCAACGCGGCTATTTATTGTCATTGGCGAAGGTTTCTTTTACCCAATTTGCGAATAAAGTTAGTTCGGTTTTATTTTCCATATTCTCATGTTGAATTAAATAGTATCTGTCGTTGGTATTTAGCTCTTCATCGAATAGTTTCACTAATAGTTCCTCGCTAAACCATGTTTTACTAATAGGAAGAGGTACTAAAGCAATTCCCATTCCCTGTTGAGCTGCTCGTACGACGCCAAACATACTGTCAAATTGTATAATTTGTTTCGGATCAAAATCGTCAATGTTAATGTTGTCAGCCCATTGATGCCATGACCAAGGACGAGAACGGTGTAAAATGAGTGGCGTGTTTTTTAATGCGGCAACCCCCATACTTTTAAGCTTTTTATAGAGTTTTTTATTGCAAGCAGGAGTGTAGCGAACAGGAAATAATTCATGAACAATACTGGCATTAGGCTTCCCATTGGCGAGTACGATTGATAAGTCAGCAACCTGGGAGGGCTCACTTCCTGACTTTATTGTCTCTAATTGCAGATTGATTTCTGGGTTCTTTTCAGACCATTCACTTAATTGTGGAATGAATAATTCGCTGGCAAAAAACTCAGGCAAACTAATGACAATTGTCTTGTTTTGTTGGTTATGAGTAAATTCTGAAATTGTCGACTCAAGCTGATGAATAATCGGCTGAATAGACTGATAAAACTGTTTCCCTGAACTGGTTAATTCTATTGATCGGGTACGTCTTTTAAAAAGGATAAAACCTAACTGTTCCTCTAGCTGTTTTATTTGATGGCTAACCGCTGAGGGGGTTAAAAATAATTGTGCGGCGGCATGTTTAAAACTTAAACATTTTGAGGCCACACAGAATGACCGTAAACCACGTATGGGTGTTTGAATAGGCATATAAGTAAAATATATTGATGAAGACAGAGGTGATTAGCAATACTTATACCGAAATTTAATTTATTGATATCATTGTTTATTTTTTTTTACTTACACGGTGATAAGGTCTTGCTTGCACTACTTTGGTTCGTTTGCACTAAAAGGACAGTAAAAGAAATAAAAAATGAAGGCAGAAAAAAAGGACATCGAATGATGTCCTTGAAATGAAACAGTTTAACAATATAAGTAAGTGCTATTAAAGAATCGGGGGAGATTCAAAATACATCTTCACCATAAGGTTATTCATCAAACGCCGCAAACGAGATAAATTCATCCGATAGATGAGTTTTTTTCACCTAGTAGTCAAAATAAAGGCAGAAAAAAAGGACATCGAATGATGTCCTTGAAATGAAACAGTTTAACAATATAAGTAAGTGCTATTAAAGAATCGGGGGAGATTCAAAATACATCTTCACTTTACGTTTATCGATCAAACGCCGCAAACGAGATAAATTCATCCGATAGATGAGTTTATTTCACCTAGTAGTCAAAAAAGACAGAAAAAAGGACATCAAATGATGTCCTTGAAATGAAGCCGTCTAGCAATAAAAAAGAGTGTTATTAAAGAATCAGAGATATTATTATTAAAAATAGGGAGTGATTCAAAAAACAAAACCATCATAAATTTATTCGATGAACATGGCAAATGAGATAAATTCATCTTATACTTTAACATTTTTCACCTATTAGTCTTACTGAGAGAAATAATTGATGAGAGAGACCACTTGCTATTCTTTTTACAGACCACCATTGCTTTATTTCTATTGAGTAAACACTGCACGTTACAAAAAATTAATGGATCAAAATGATGCATTAAACAAACATTAATATCACCAAAAATTGTAAGCTATTGATAGGTATTTTATTTTGGATTGGTGTGTATTTTGCTTTGCGATTAGCATAATGATAAAAATGTAGGAATGATGATGAAAAGTGTTGAAGTAAATTTTGATGGATTAGTGGGGCCAACCCATAATTATGCGGGTCTTTCAGAGGGTAATGTTGCGTCATTATCTAATACTCATAACAGCTCAAACCCTAAAAAAGCCGCCTTGCAAGGTTTGAAAAAAATGAAAGCTTTGCATGATATGGGATTAAAGCAAGGTGTATTTGCGCCTCAAGAACGCCCTGATATGTATACCTTAAGAAGACTGGGGTTTCATGGTAGTGATGATCAAATTTTGGCAGCAGCCTATAAAGCATCGCCAACCCTGCTCGCTTCTTGTTGCTCTGCTTCAACGATGTGGACAGCAAATGCAGCATCAGTGTCGCCATCAGCCGATACACTTGATAAAAAAGTGCATTTTACTTCTGCTAACTTAGCGAATAAATTTCATCGCTCACTTGAGCCTGAAACAACCAGCAAAATTCTTAAAGCGATGTTTGGTGACGAAAAGTATTTCCAGCATCACCAGCATCTTAATGATAATGAACATTTTGGTGATGAAGGTGCTGCTAACCATACGCGCTTATGTGAAGGTTATGGTGATGCGGGTGTAGAAATTTTTACTTATGGTCGTTATGCTTTTAACCGCAATAAACCAGTGCCTATTAAGTTTCCTGCTCGTCAAACGTTTGAAGCGAGTCAGGCTATTGCAAGGTTACATGGTTTGTCTGAAGATAAAACTGTTTTTGTGCAACAAAATCCCGATATTATTGATCAAGGTGTTTTTCACAATGATGTCATTGCGGTGGGAAATCAAAATGTCTTTTTTTACCATGAGCAAGCCTATTTAAATACCGCTGAATTTAAAGCTGAGGTAACACGTAAATTTGACAGCGAAAAACTGCACTTTCTTGAAGTTTCAACCGAACAAGTGTCTGTTCAAGATGCGGTTAATACCTACCTGTTTAATACGCAAATTGTTACGTTACAGGACAATACGATGGTCATTATTGCTCCAACGCACTGTCGTGAAAACATTCAAGTTAATGACTATTTACACAGATTAATCGCTGCGGATAATCCAATAAACCATGTTGAATTTTTTGATGTTAACGAAAGTATGAAAAATGGTGGTGGCCCTGCCTGCTTGCGTTTAAGGGTTGCCCTTACTGAAGAAGAATTACTTGCAGTGAATCCCAGTTGTTTATTAACACCCGCGTTATATACACAATTAGTTGCATGGGTTAACAAACATTATCGTGATAAATTAATACTTGATGATTTACGAGATCCTCAGTTAATTATTGAGTCACGTACGGCTTTAGATGAGTTGTCTCAACTTTTATCTTTAGGGTCTGTTTATCGCTTTCAGCAATAATTCATTAGAGAAATAAAAATCCCCCTTTTATAAGCAGTAAGTCTTTATGTCGGTCAACTTACTGCTTTTATCGGCTTTAATGGTAAATAGACAAGCCTAATTCTTCTGCAATACCTTCTACTAATTTCATACCAACAACAGAATTACCAAAACTGTTTAACGGTGGGCTCCATGTACAGATAACGCCATAATTTGGCACAATAGCAATTAAACCACCCCCAACACCACTTTTAGCGGGTAAACCGACAGAAAAAGCGAACTCACCAGATTGATCATACATACCACTGGTTGATAATATCGCATTAACGCGGTGGGCATCTTTCGGGCTACAAATAACCCGTTTTGTTAAGGGATCGACACCCTTATTGGCTAAAAAAAGCAAACTCTGCGCTAACTGCTCGCAGCTCATAGCGATTGAACATTGGGTGAAATAATGGCTAAGTACGTCAGGAATTTCGGCTTCAATATTACCAAAGCTTTTCATTAAGTAGGCTAGGGCGGCATTACGGTTACCATGGGTGAATTCAGATTGGTAAACCTCAAGGTCAACGCGAATATCTTCGTTGTTGGCAAGTTTTCTTACAAAGCCTAAGAAAGCGAGTTTACTGGCTGAATAATGGCTGGTTAATACGTCAGCAACTAATAGCGCTCCAGCATTTATGACCGGATTTCGGGGAATACCTTTTTCCCACTCAAGTTGAATAATAGAGTTGAAAGGTTGACCTGAAGGCTCCATTCTTACACGTTGCCATAATGACTCACCCAGACGATTCATTGCCATGACTAAACCAAATACTTTTGAAATACTTTGAATGGAAAAAGACTGCTGATAATCTCCCGCGCCTACAGTTTTTCCGTCAATGGTCGCGACAGATATACCCGCAAAATCAGGCCTAACAATAGCGAGAGCTGGAATGTAGTCCGCTACGGCACCTTTTACAAAGCTATCACGATGAGTAAGCAATAATGTATTTAGCTTATCTTGTAAATCAACAATGTTGCTTTTCATATAAACGTCGGACAGTAAAGTGAAGAGGCACTTATTATGCACAAATTAAACTTGATATGTAGCCCTAAAGGTCACTTTTTTAAATAAAGGGTTTTAATGCTAGAGTTCAACGACTTTATTGTAAATAAAGCCAATATATTGGCTTTATTTACAATCGGTAATGAATAATATCTTTAAGTTAACAAGTACCTTAATGATTTTTAATGTGGGGTTATTTTGTTGCCCAAGCGGAAAGTTTTTGATGTAATTTATCAATATCTATCGGTTTAGCTAAGTAATCATTCATACCAGCATTCATACATTTTTCTTTGTCTCCTTTCATCGCATTAGCGGTCATCGCGATAATGCGGATATCTTGATGTTCCTTTCCTGCTTTTCCAGCTCTAATCGCTCTAGTTGTTTCATAACCGTCCATTTCAGGCATTTGGCAATCCATTAAGATTAAATCATAGGACGTTGATTTTAGCTTTTCTATTGCCTCAATACCGTTATCTGCTATGTCAGCTTTAAGCTTTAATTTGCGGAGAATAGTCATTGCTACGATTTGATTTATCCTATTGTCTTCAACCAAAAGTATTTTTTTAAATAGTAAGTTAACATCTTTAATCGGGGGATTTTCCTCTGATTTGTCAGAAATATCTTTTTCTGGTTTTTGATAAAGCAAGTTAAAAGCAAAACAGCTGCCTTTGTTCAATGTACTGTCTATCTTTATATCTCCGGCCATAAGTTCACAAAGCTGTTTAACTATGGTTAAGCCTAAACCTGTACCTCCGTACTTTCGTGTTGTTGAATTATCAGCCTGAGAAAAAGGACTGAAAATATTATCTTGCTGTTCTTGAGAAATACCTATGCCAGAGTCTCTTACTTTACAAGAAAAGTTAAGTTGTTCATTGTTTACCTCAACAAGCAAAACTTCAAGTTCAATACCTCCTTGCTCGGTAAATTTAATCGCATTACTGATCAGGTTTATCAGTATCTGTTTAAGCCGAGTAGGGTCACCTATTACTGTCTTTTGAGAGAGTTCGATCGATTTAATAGTGAGCCCTAACGATTTTTTCTCGGCGATAGCAGCCATAATGATTACGACTTCGTTAATAATATCAGCAATATTAAAATGAATGCTCTCGATTTCTAGTTTGCCTGATTCAATTTTAGAGTAGTCTAAAATACTGTTAATTAAAGTCAATAAAGATTCAGAGCTAGAATTGACAAGACTAATGTATTCTTTTTGTTCATCGGTTAATGGTGTGTTTGACAATAAGCTGAGCATACCAACAACGCCATTCATGGGCGTTCTAATTTCATGGCTCATATTCGCTAAAAACATACTTTTTGCTTGGGTTGCCTTTTCAGCCTTCTTTTGTGATAGAACAAGTTGTTGATTTAATTGTTGTGATCGTATTAATAAGTCATTTGTTTGCTGGTTTTTTAATTGGAATATAGTGGCTGACTTCATTAAATGACCTATTTCATCAGCTCGATTCACTTCAAGTTCAAGGCCTTCATTAAGCTCTTTATTTTCTGCGAGTGTATTGAATACTTGGGTCACTTTTTCTATCGGAAATATGAGTCTTTTGAGTACATATAAGGTGATAAGGCTAGTAAAAAATATACCAAAAATAAACATAATAGTGCCACGTAAAATAGACTCGTCAACAATTCCATTAAGGTTTGAGTTACTGGAATCACGATATTGTAAGACAACTTTACTTAAGTCTTTCGCTAAATATAGAAATTCGTTTGCAGAGCCAGACATAACAACGTTTACTAGATAGTTATAATTTTTGGTTACTTGTGTTAATAATTTCATTTCGCTAGAAATAATGGCTAAATCTGTATTTATTTCTTTGATATTTAATGCGGTAGTAACACTTTTTAACTTATTGAGAATACGTTGAAAATTGATTGTGTTTTCAGTATTTGGTAAAAGAAAATATTGATAAGCAGCAAGCTGTAATTCAGATGTTAAATTACTAAGCTTCTTGTTATTTATACGTGTAGTATTAAGTGGGGGCGTGTTCGTTATATCGTCCGATACTTTAGTCGTAATACTTTTTAAGTGAGTTAATCGAGTGACTATCTTTTGATTAAACAATTCACCCTTTTTATCGATAAGTAAAACAACAGAATCAAAGTTTTCTCGGTAATCTTTTAAATGATTACGCATACTCTCTATGGCGACCTCTTGATTGTTGCCAATTTCATTTTTTTTGATTAAAAGTAACGTCATATCTAATTTACGAGTGACGGAGGTCATAATGTCATTCAATCGTTTTAACACTGAAGATGCTTGATTTTCTTTATAAATAAGTACGTTTCTTTGTAAATCTAAAACATCTTTCTCTAATGTTTTAACTTCAATAACGGCATCAACTATTTCTTGGTTAGAGGTTAGGCCAGTAATTAACAGTTTTTGGCTTTGATACGACACATACTCTTGTCCAATAAAAAGTAAAATTATAATCGTTAAAGAAAGTATTAGCTGTGCTTTTAAGCTTGGAAACATTTATAACACCACAAGGTTTAATTTTTTAACACACTTGAATGAAAAGTAGATTGTTTATGCATTAATAAATTCATACCATTTTTGAATACTATAATCATAGGTCGGCATGACAGTATTCCAGACAGCGACATTACTAAATCGTTGTTCATAACTGCCTCCTCGGCGAATATTTCCTTGATAGACTGATACTTTATTATCAACCCCTTTTAAGTCGATTGAAGCGGCTTTTCCATCATACCAATAGTCCCATTCTTGTGATGACAAGTAACGAGCGGTACGTTGCGGGTTTGAAATATAATAGCCTTGTCTAGCAATATAAGCGCCGGGCCAACCCGATAACCACCAATTCATATAGTCGTAAGCGGCATCTTTTACTTTACCCGTTGTCGCCTTTGATATACACATTACGCCATGCCAACCTCTGTACCCTTCTTTGGGTGCAGCGTAGGTAACGGGGACATTCATACCATTTAACGATGCGACAGCAGGAGAAAACATACTTTCTATAACGACTCGGCCTGATTTCATAAATTGAATTGATTCAGGGACCGAAGTCCATAAACCACTGAAATGTCCAGCTTGTTTTAAGCCAATTAATATACCAAACAGTTTATCTAATTCTAGCTTGGTCATCGCGCCAATATTATTAAAAGACATTAGATTTTTAGCTTGTACTGCCAGCGCTAAGTCAAATATACCAATGGTAGGCGCGTTGATAATACCCACACGACCACTGTACTTTTCGTCTAATAACCACCCCCAACTTTCGGTTTCGTAAGGTATGCCTTCTTTAATAAAGTCAGTGTTGTAACCAAACGAATCAACATTATGAACATAAGGCAAAAAGCTGATGTCGTTGGTGTGGTTTTCTCCGAGTTGATTGTTTTTTTGAATATGTAATATCTTATAAGGAGCATCGCCATCACCCAGTTTTGCTGATGGTGTTATTTTCCCCGTCTTACTTAAGTTGTTAATTTCATCCCAATGAGTAATTCTTCTTTTATCTATAGATTGAATAGCGCCAGAGCGCCAAAGAACATTAATACTATTTGACCACTGTTCGTATAAATCGAATGACTGTGGAAACATTGATGCTTTTTGTAAAACTGCCGCGCTACCTTTGGGTTCAAAGATCAAGTTGATGCCAAGGTCTTCCATGGCTTTTTGTCTTAGTTCTTCTTGTAATGTTACATGCGTGCCCAAAATGCGTAAGGTTACTTTATTGCGGGCAAATACATAAGGCGCTTTGGCAATTGCTATACCGGCAGCACCACCTAATGCAATTTTCTTTATAGCATTTCTACGTGACTTATCCATTTGATTTTTCGTATGTAATTTATGTAATATATCGAGTATAGATAATAGAAATAAAAAATCGAATGATAATCACACGATATGATCTTTTTATGGAAAAATTTACTCTATTTATTTAATGCCACTTTTAATGCTGAAATAAAGTAATTGATATCTGCTTTACTCAGATCTAAATGCGTAACCAAACGCATATAGGTACTCGGTGATATTATAATTCCTTGAGCTTTTAATTTGGTGGCGATGGCGTGAATATCGATTGATTTTTCTACCTTAACAAAGACCATGTTAGTGGTAACTTGCGCGAGGTCAACCTCAAAGCCTACAATATTATTCAGTTGATTTGCTAGATGTTGCGCATTTTCGTGGTCAACGTTAAGCTGTTCAACATTTTCAGTTAAGGCTATTTTAGCGGCAGCACAGAGAATACCGGCTTGACGCATACCGCCACCCAGTACTTTTCGCCAGCGTCGGGCTTTGGCTATGACTTCAGTTGAACCTAATAATAATGAGCCAATAGGCGCGCCCAACCCCTTAGATAAACACACCGACATGGTGTCAAAATATTGTGCTATTTCAGTGACATCTACGTTTAAAGCTGTCGCGGCGTTATAAACTCTAGCGCCGTCTAAATGTAAACTTAATTGATGTTTGTTCACAAAGGTTCGCAAATTGGCTAAGTATTTTAATGGGAGCACTTTGCCATTAATAGTATTTTCAATGCTAACCAGTTTGGTATGAGCAAAATGGGAATCATCAGGTTTAATCGCTTTTTCTAGCTTCTTTAAGCAAATGGTGCCATCTTTCTCGTTTTCTATCGGTTGTGGCTGAATTGATCCAAGGACCGCAGCACCGCCACCTTCAAATTTGTAGTTATGGGCTTGTTGACCACACAAATATTCGTCACCACGCTCGCAATGGGCCATAAGTGCTAATAAATTGGCTTGTGTGCCTGAACTACAAAATAATGCGGCATCAAAGCCATGGCGTACCGCGGACCATTGTTCTAATTCATTTACCGTTGGGTCGTCGCCATAAACATCGTCACCGACCTCAGCCTGAGACATTGCATTACGCATTTTTAAAGAAGGTCGGGTTACGGTGTCAGAGCGAAAATCAATCATTTTACATCCAAATAAAGTATTAATAGCCACAAAGTATAAACGGTTATACTGACGAAAATATAGAGAAATAACCTCATTTTTTAAATGAAGCCACAAACAACTCAACGAACGGTTTACCGATTAAAAGATATAAAAATACAAGCCTCTTTATGTCACAATATAACAAGGCCGAACCTTTCGCTTTGAAGCTTATTCAGGTTTTTTAGCTCAAAGTAAGGCACTGAACTCATATGGTTTTACTATCGTATGTATAAGATATAGTTGAATTATAAATATTTTTTACACTTTAATAGAGGTTTTTATGTTATCTAAACGCACCACCACTTCAGTTGCATTGGCTATTGTTCTTTCAAGTACATCAGTATTTGCTGAAAAAATAAGTTTTGCAGATTCCGTAACTGTATCAGCAGATACTTTAGTGGTTTTTCACAGTAAAGATGGTAATGACAGTGATTTTTCTACTTTTGATAAAAAAAGCCAAGGTCACTTAACTAAGGCTGTTAAAGCAGAAGGTTTCACCAGTGAATACGGTAGTTTCTTACAAGTTGTTGCGCCTTTTGGCTTAGATTATGACCGAGTGTTAATCGTCGGAATAGGTGAACAGGAACAATTAACTAAAGACAAGTTAACCGCATTGGGAGGTAATTTACTGGCTAAGTTAGATACCAAATCAACTAAAATCATCGAAGTCTCTACAGATGATTTGGCTAACAGCAATACCTCTGCATCTTTATTAGCCCATGGCGTAAGCTTGCGCGCTCACCGGTTTGAACAATATCATAATGAAAAACGCAGCGAAAAAACGTTTGTTTTTGACGTTGAAAATGGCAAAGCAGCACAACTGGCTTACACTCCTTTAGCCAATATTGAGCAGGGTGTTTTTTTAGCCCGCGATTTAACCAGTGAAGTACCTACTGAAATGACACCTGTTGATTTTGCAAATGCGGCAAAAGCACTTAAAAAGCTGGGTGTTGAAATTAAGGTGTTAACGCCTAAGCAACTTAAAAAATTAGGTATGGGAGCTTTAGAGGCTGTTGGTCGTGGTAGTAAAGACGGTTCACGTTTAGTGGTTGCGCATTATAAGGGCAGTGATGAAGCACCTATTGCCTTAGTAGGTAAAGGGATCACTTTTGATTCTGGTGGTTACAGCATTAAAACTGGAGCATCTATTGCTCGAATGAAGTCAGATATGGCTGGCGCCGCTGCTGTATTAGGCACAATTAAAGCTTTAGCCCTCAATGAAAGCAAAGTAAATGTTGTTGCTGTGATGGGAATGGCGGCGAATATGGTTTCTCAATTTTCAATTGCACCGGGTGACGTAGTTACAACAGCCGAAGGCTTAACGGTCGAAGTCGTTAATACTGATGCAGAAGGGCGCTTGGTATTATCTGACGCACTTTGGTATGCGCGTGAATTTTATAAGCCAGAAATAATGGTTGATGTAGCAACGTTAACAGGTTCGAAAGTTCGAGCGCTGGGTGACCGTTATGCGGGTTTATTTTCAGACGACGAAGCCTTAGTTACAGAATTAACTTTTGCAGGAAAGCAGGTGAATGAAAATTTATGGCGCTTACCGCTGGGTTATAAAGATATGCTTGAAACCGATATTGCTGATTTACAAAATACAGGTACAGGCGGACCCGGCGCAACAACAGCAGCAAGTTTTTTACAGCAATTTGTGGGCGATGTTCGATGGGCACATCTAGACATTGCTGGTAATGCGTTAAGCAGCAAAGCAAAAAATGAAGTCCCAACGGGAGGCACTGGTTTTGGTGTGCGTTTATTGTCGCAATGGTTAATGACTAGGGAAAAGTAATGGGCTAATCGTTGATCTTTCATTAAATCGAGGTCACTGATTTAAACGATGGCGGGTGTAAATATTAAATTTTGATATTTACACCCTTATATCTAGGCTCAAGACCTAATGCATGAGGTTTATTTTAAAGGTTGCTTTCACTGCTAGTTTTCACCGTTTAATATTTGATCCAACGTTAAACCGGTTAACTTCATCGAGCTTCTTACCACATAAAACATAATCGCTATCAGCATGACCATCGAAGGTATCGCAATAACGGGATAACTTAGTAGTGTCATTTCACCGAGCTGCTCATTAAACTCTGTTGTACCAGCAGGGCTAACGACAATCCATTTCGCTAACAGGTAATTCATGGCAGCCGAAAAAACAAAGGTTGAAGATAATAGGTGATTTGCCCACTGAATTCTTGCTTTAAACGCTTGGGTTTTATTTTTATTTTCAAGTGTTTGGTAGATCAAATCTAAATTAAATAAAAGTGGGTTTAACATCACTTTGGCGATGAGGGGTTTACCCCAGAAACCAGATATTAAGACAACTAAACCAATAACGGCTGGAATTGCGGCTTCTTTAATGGCTAACCATTCTACATCTAATTCAAATAAACCAATACTGCCCGTTAACAACGTACTCAAAAATCCCAGTAAGGCAATAAAGTTCATCGATTTATTTCTAATAAAATCGGATAGCCCATAACCCAATGGAAATAATAGCGCCACGATTAAAGCGGGTACAGTACCTAAATATTCATCCCCCGATAATTTCATTAAAATAAGTGACGGAATAGCAATGTTAAAAATAATTTCTAAAAAAGCATTAGGACGTTTAGCAGTTGTTTGAGTTGACATTATATTTCATATTTAGGCGAAACTGACACGAGCCAGTTTGTTTAAGTCTGCTAACATTTTATCTAATAATAGATAAAATGTCATGCTATACCCGATAGACTTCACCTTTAAGGCTGAAACTGCACTTTGACGTGTTCTGGGTATATAATTGTAAAAAGAAAGTGACAATTAGTTATCACTTTCACTTAACGTCACTATTTCTCTAAAGGAGGTCTTTATTATTTTGACTTTATTGATTTTATACTCATGAACTAAAGCGCTTAATTCTGATTTACACGAACCGCAATTTGTTCCACATTTTAAGTTTTTGCCTAATTTTTCAACCGAATCACAGCCTGTTTTAATGGCATTAATAATGGCTTTCTCACCTATGTTGTAGCAACTACAAATTTTTTTACCTTTAGCGAATATCTCACTTGAAGACCCTGACAATAATGATTGAATATCGTGTTCAGGCAATTTTTTTGCACTGAAAACATGTTCAAGCCATGCGCTTTCGGTGTTTGGTGGCCTTGATGAGATATAACATAAGAAAACTAACTGCCCCTCTTGCATGCAGATAATATAACTTGTGTCTCCTTGGGTAAATTGTATCCACTCACCCAATATTTGACTGGTTGCTTGGCACCAGTGTAAGCATTGTGTTTCAAGCTGAGTGTTCGCAAAGTGAAAACTCATGCCATAAGGCGTTCGAGCTTTGCTCCAAAACTCATTACTTACTTGTGTTTGAACAATAAATTCTTCGCCAATATGAAGCTGCCCAAATTGCGTAAAGGTTGTTTTGCTTAACGAAATTGCGCCATGTTTAGTTTCAGCTTGACCCGAAATAGGGTCGGTAATACTCGCATACAAATTGCTAACATTGGCACTAGAAGCAAATTGTTTATTCCAATGAATGGGCATAAAACATTCATTGGCTCTTTGATTTTTATCTAACTTTGCATGAACGGTTGCTTGCCCGGTGCTGGAAGTAACATTGACTATTTCATCATTAACGATATTTAAGCGCGCAGCATCGTTAGGGTTAATATAGAGGTAACATTTATCGGTATGTGCGGTAAGTTGCGGCGCTTTACCCGTGCGAGACATAGTATGCCATTGATCTCTTAAGCGGCCGCTGTTTAATATAAAGGGAAATTTTGCTGAGATTTCTTGTGCTGGCTGGCGTGGTGTAATAGGAAAAAACAGTGCTTTACCTGAAGGAGTAGAAAATTTCCCGTCTTCATAAACACGCTTTTTACCTTCAGGGTAGGTGTCGTTAACTGGCCATTGTACTGGTTTTAAGCGGTCATACTGTGCAGGAGAAATAGTGGAGAAGGCGGATATATCAAAAACACGCTCGCCATTATTTTCAAAACCTGATAATTGAGCGAATTCTCGAAATACCTCACTAGCATGCGCATAATCAAAACCTGAAAAACCCATAGCTGTGGCAACTTCTGCAATAATTTGCCAGTCGTGCTTTGCTTGTCCGTTAGCTGCTATAGCATTTATTTGCCGTGAAATACGACGCTCTGAATTGGTAACTGTACCGTTTTTTTCTAGCCAAGGTGTCGCGGGTAATTTAACATCAGCAAGGTCTAAAGTGTCATTGTTTTCAACACAATCAGAAACAACAACAAACTCGCACTGACTTAATGCTCGGGCTATTTTTTGTCGATCTGGCAAGCTCACCATTGGGTTTGTAGCCATTATCCAAACCGCTTTCACTTTGCCTTTATCTATAGCATCAAAGAGATCTACCGCTTTGTAGCCACTTTTATCAGCCATGGTTGGCGATTGCCAAAAGCGTTGCACAGTTGATCTGTGTTCAGGGTTTTCGATGTCCATGTGTGAGGCTAATTGATTAGATAAACCGCCGACTTCTCTGCCCCCCATCGCGTTGGGTTGTCCGGTAATAGAAAAAGGTCCACAACCGTCTTTGCCAATTTTTCCTGTCGCTAAGTGACAATTAATAATACTCTGACATTTATCAACACCAGAATTCGATTGATTGATGCCCATTGAATAAAAGCTGAGTACTTTTTCTGTGCTTGTAAATAATTGATAAACACTTTCGAGGGTTTTTTGATCAAGTTCGCAATAGGCTGATACTTCCGCAATAGACCATTTTTTTGCGGCTAATAATGCTCGTTCAAAGCCTTCTGTATGTTGCTCAATATAGTTGCGATCTAGGCCATTATTCTCTGCTAGATAATTTAACAGACCATTAAAGAATGCCGCATCACTGCCGGGCTTTAATGGTAAAAAATAATCAGAAATTTGACAGGTTGCGGTTTTACGCGGGTCAATAACCACCACTTTCATTTTTGGATTACGCTTTTTAGCACGTTCAATGCGCTGAAATAATACTGGATGTGTCCAAGCAGCGTTAGAGCCAGTAATTAATAATAGCTCAGTTGTGTCTAAATCGTCATAGCTACAGGGCACAACATCTTCACCAAAACTACGTTTATAAGCGGCAACCGCTGAAGACATACAAAGACGAGAATTAGTATCAATGTTGCCAGAGCCGATATAGCCCTTCATTAATTTATTAGCAAGGTAGTAATCTTCGGTCAACAATTGCCCTGAAACATAAAAAGCGACTGAGTCTGGACCATGAGCGTCGATAATTTGCGAAAATTTATCAGCAACATGTTTTGTGGCGGTTGACCAATTAACCACTTGGTTATTTATCTGTGGTTTAAGTAGGCGGTTGGTTAAATCCGTGGTTGCTAATAAATTGGTGCCTTTAACACACAGTTGCCCAAAATTGGCGGGGTGCTCTTTTGTACCCACTAATGCCTTGGCTTTGCCATCTTCAACGGTAATATCAATACCACAACCTACACCACAGTATGCACAAGTAGATTGAACAATATGTGATGATTGAGAACAACTCATAAAATTTACCTTTAAAACAGAATATATATCGTCGAATAGCCTATTTTTACTCAGGCGGTTATTTATTTTATTTAGACAAAAAGTTGCACGTAGTCATCAATAATTCGCACTGGGAAAACTTCAATGTATTTATCTTCTTGTAAGCATTTTCCGGTCGTTAAACAAAAATGTTGTTTATATAAAGGCGAGGAAACGACAATGTCGTCTCCGACACTACCGACGATACCCCGATACAGTACATTAGCCTGACCAATGGGATCATAATTGCCAACGGCGTACACTTGTTTTTCGGTATTAGGTAAATGAAAAATAGCGACCTGTTTCTCTTCAAATTCTTGCTCTATTAAGGCGCAAATTCCTGAATCTTTAATTAAATCACTGGTTTGACATATCGTTAACCAATGCTTATTTTTTGCTGAGATAGTTTGCTCTGACATGATGATTTCCTTAAGCGTCTTCAGCAATTTTGCCGGCGTTAGTTATTTTTACTGTTTGCGAACGTTGTGCTATTTTTTCATCCGTAGTTGCTGGGCGAATTTGATCGCGTTCTTGCACAAAAATAATATTGCTGTCAGGTTTTGACGAGTTTACAAAAGGCTTAAAGCGCTTTAAGGCCTCAGGGTCACTTAAGGTGGTTTTCCATTCACATTGATAAGTACCAATAATTGTGGCCATTTGTGCTTGCAGGTAATCGGTAAGTTTAAGGCTGTCTTCAATGATAACTGATTGTAAGTAGGCTAAGCCGCCTTCCATATTGTCCATCCACACGGAAGTTCTTTGTAAGCGGTCACCGGTGCGCACATAAAACATTAAAATACAGTCAATATAGTTAACTAAGGTTTCATCATCGATGTCGATGGCAAAGAGGTCGCCATGACGAGGTTTCATACCACCATTACCACAAACATATAAGTTCCAGCCTTTTTCTGTGGCGATAATACCAATATCTTTACTTTGTGCTTCGGCGCACTCGCGGGTACACCCAGAAACACCAAACTTGATTTTATGTGGCGCTCTTAAACCTTTGTAGCGATTTTCTAAAGCAATAGCCATGGCAACAGAGTCTTGTACACCAAAGCGACACCAAATAGAGCCAACACAAGATTTAACGGTGCGCAGTGATTTGCCATAGGCATGACCTGTTTCAAAACCTGCATCAATAAGTTCTTGCCAAATAGGTGGGAGTTCTTCAACACGTGCGCCAAAGAGGTCGACACGTTGGCCCCCAGTTATTTTGGTGTAGAGCTTATATTTTTTTGCCACCTGTCCTAAAGCAATTAACTTGTCTGGGGTTATTTCACCGCCAGCAACGCGTGGCACAACCGAATAAGTACCATCTTTTTGCATGTTGCCAAGATAGGTGTCATTGGTGTCCTGTAGCGATAAATGCGGTTTTTTCAGAATATAGTCATTCCACACCGAAGCTAATATAGACGCGGTAAGTGGTTTACAGACCTCACAGCCATGACCTTTGCCATGCGAAGCTAAAAGCTCATTAAAGGTTTTAATTTTTTCAACGTTAACAATGTCAAAAATTTCTCGGCGTGAATAAGCGAAATGTTCACAAATATCTTTTTTAACCTCAACACCACGACTGGAAAATTCTTTGTCCGCAACATTTTTTAATAAAGCGGTACAACCGCCACACCCCGTACTCGCTTTCGTGCACGTTTTCACATCCCCAAGTGTGCATGCACCTTGGTCGATTGAGCTAATAATGTCGCCCTTAGTCACGTTATGACATGAACAAATGATGGCGTTATCGGGCAGTGCATCTACACCTAACGTGGGCTTTTCACCAGATGAAGGCAAGATCAGCGCTTCTGGTGAGGCAGGTAAATCTATTGCATTAAGCATGTACTGCAGTAAAGAATCATATTCACTGGTATCGCCAATTAACACCGCGCCAAGCATTTTTGTTTTGTCGCTAGAGACGACAATTTTCTTATAAACGCCTTCTGGTTGGTTTTCATAGGTATAGGTTAACG
This sequence comes from Colwellia sp. MB02u-14, assembly GCF_014076915.1. Taxonomy (NCBI): domain Bacteria; kingdom Pseudomonadati; phylum Pseudomonadota; class Gammaproteobacteria; order Alteromonadales; family Colwelliaceae; genus Colwellia; species Colwellia sp. MB02u-14. Next base: position 204,055 of record NZ_JACGUX010000079.1, on the reverse strand, counting down.
CGCCAGTGGTTTTTGCATGGGCATCGCCAATTGAACCCACTTCCACGCCCATCAGTTTTAGTTTTGTACTCATGTCTGCACCAGTAAAAGATGCTTGCTCACCCATAATATGTTTTGCAGCCACTTTAGCCATGTTGTAACCAGGTGCCACTAAACCAAAAATAAAGTTATTCCATAGCGCACACTCACCAATGGCATAGATGTTTTCATCTGAAGTTTGGCATTGGTTATTAATAACAATACCGCCACGTTCGCCCATCTCTAGTCCAAAAGACTTAGCTAAATTGTCATAAGGGCGGATACCTGCTGAGAATAAAATAAGGTCAGTTTCAAGTACGGTGTCATCACTAAAACACAGTTTGTAACGACATTCATCGCCATCTTCAATAATACGGGTGGCCTTTGATGTGTGCACTTGCACACCTAAAGCTTCAATTTTTTCTTTTAATAATCGACCACCACCGGCATCAATTTGAACGCCCATTAATTGTGGTGCAAATTCGACTACATGGGTTTTTAAGCCTAAGGCAGTTAAGGCATTTGCTGCTTCAAGACCCAATAAACCTCCCCCGATAACAACGCCGACTTTACTAACCTTGGCACTGGCTTGAATATCGTCTAAGTCATCAATAGTGCGATAAACTAAGCAGTGGTCACGGTCTTTTCCAGGAATAGGCGGAACAAAAGGGTAAGAGCCTGTGGCGAGAATAAGTTTGTCATATTCGACGACTTCATCATTTTTGGTAACAATCTGTTTATTTGCTCTATCAATATAAATAACTTTGGCATCAGTCTGGAATTTTACCCCCCACTCTTGATAGGTTTTTTCGTCAGTCATCGCTAAGTCTGCAGCTGTTTTTCCACTAAAATATTCTGAAAGGTGAACACGGTCATAAGCAAGACGAGATTCTGCTGATAAAACCGTGATTTCAATGGCTGGGTTAGCCGTACGCAATTGAGCCAATTGCTCAACAAAATGGTGACCTACCATGCCGTTACCGACAACAACCACTTTTTGTTTTTCTACTAATTGCTGATTATTTGAGCTCATTTTTATACCTGCTTCAATATTGATAGGGGGGTTACAACTTTTGGTAACACTTAATAAAACGACTAAAAATTACCGTTATGGTGTGTGCTGGTCAGTTAAAAATTTGCACTGATCCACAGCCATACTTTATCGGTGTCGACTTTACCCGCAGACGAATCACCTGCAGAGTAAGCCGCATACTTCAAGCCAGCCTTATAATGTTTAGAAAAACGCTTAGCGTAAATAGCATTGATTTCACTACCTAAATCGTCAACCGTGTCTGTTGCTTCGTCAGCAGAAAAGTCATGCAGGGCTACTGTCCAGCTACCACTAAATGCTTTACCTGAAACTGAGGCATACAAATCTACTAAGCCTTCTTTTGGTGTACCTAAGAATTGATCTGACCAACCGTTAAACTTATGTAGTGTCGCTAGCGGTGTGGAAAATCCATACCTTGCCTTGTCACTACCCAGTATTTCTGCGCCTAATTTAATGGTTATTGCATCAAAGCTGTAGCCACCTTCAATCGCTATATAGCTTGTAGAATAATCAGTGCCAGCAGTCTCAGAATCTTGCGTGGCAAATTCAGCAAAATATGAAAAGTTATCTTTTTTTCCTTTAAAGCTGATACCAAAAGTGTCTAAACCGTTTGATGTACCTTCATCAACTTCTAGTAAGTAGCTATAGGCAGTTAGTTGTCCAAAGTTTGTGTTGTAGGCAAGATTAAGTAGATGATCTTTTGAGTGAAGATCTTTTACATCGGCAAAAATTCGGTTACGTTTGTTTAGGTAGCTATAGCTTATTTTTAGGTTGTTTAAGGCGGCATAATTTAGGGTAACAGCATCAAATGTTTGTCTGTCTTGACGCCAGCCAACATGACCGACATAGCGATGGTTATCTAGAGTGATAACTTGGCGACCAATTTTAGCGGTAAGTTTATCGCGTTTGTATTGTACAAAAGCTTGATCTAATTCCGTGGTTTCTGGATCGGCAATAACAGAATATTGCGTATTGTTGCTAACTGTATCGTTATAATCGTCAACACCTGCTATTTGGCGAGAGTCTTCAAATTCAACGATACCTGAAAAACCACTGTAGCTAGCCGTGGTATAATTTAACCGGCTACGTAATGTTAATACGGAGGCATCTTTAGCGGTATTGTCTTGATCAACTGTTTCGTAACGTAAGTTGAAATCGACGCTGGCTTTAGCGTTGCTTTTAATCTCATTCTCGCTATTTGCACTCACTGAAATACTTGAACTTGTTAGTAAAATCAATGCTGTAAGTGTTGAAAGTTTACGTACTCGTTGCATGGTTTATTCCTTAAATGTCTTTTTAAAATTGGTTTAAAGCTATTTTAATTATTGGTTAAGTACTTAATCGGTATTAAGCAACATCCGATGTTTTTTGTTTACTTTCAGTCGCTTCCACTTTCGGAATAACTTCCACTTTTCGTTGTTTTTCATATAGAAAAGTAAGAACAGCTGAGCGAAGACGGTTATATTCAACATCTTCTGCTAGGGCTAAACGATTTCTTGGGTGGGGTAAGTTAACGTCTAAAATCTCACCGATCGTTGCAGCGGGTCCGTTGGTCATCATGACGATACGGTCAGATAATAAAACGGCTTCATCTACGTCATGGGTGATCATAATTACGGTATTATTGAGTTTTTGTTGAATTTCCATTAATGAGTCTTGCATATGGGCACGTGTTAACGCGTCGAGCGCACCAAAAGGTTCATCCATTAACAGTATTTCGGGTTTCATCGCTAGCGCTCTGGCAATACCAATACGTTGTTTCATACCACCTGATATTTCATCAGGGCGTTTATCTCTCGCATGATCCATATGCACTAAACGTAAGTTGTGCTCAATCCATTCTTTCATCTCAGTCTTTGACATCTTATTTTTAAAGACCTGCTTTACCGCTAACTCAATATTTTGATATGCCGTTAACCAAGGTAATAATGAATGGTTTTGAAAAACGACCGCACGTTCAGGTCCGGGCTCCGTCACCTCTTTATTATTAAGGATCACACCGCCCATTGTTGCTTTATGAATACAAGCAACAATATTTAACACCGTGGATTTACCACAACCTGAATGGCCAATCAGTGAAATGAATTCACCCTTTTTAATTTGTAAATCAACGCCCTTCAAAGCAGTGAAGTCGCCTTTAGGAGTAGGGAATACCATGTCTACTTTGCTGATATCTAAAATAATGCTCATCTTTTTTCCTTCGTGTTTATTCGCTAGCGTTGCGCGCTTGATTTATCCCAAGACAACGCTCTTTGTAGTTGCAACATGGCAAGATCAAGCAAGTAGCCAATAAGTCCAATAACGAAAACAGCGGTCATAATTCGACTGAGTGATTGCGAGCTACCGTTTTGAAATTCATCCCAAACGAATTTTCCTAACCCAGGGTTTTGTGCCAACATTTCTGCAGCAATCAATACCATCCAAGCAATACCCAGTGACATTCTCATACCCGTAAAAATGGCAGGAATGGACGCCGGTAAAACAATTTTTTGTATATGGACGAGTTTAGGGAGACTTAATACTTGACTAACATTTACCCAGTCTTGATTCATTGAAACCACACCAAAAGAGGTGTTAATAACCATCGGCCAAATGCTGCATAAGGTGACGGTGATTAAAGAGGTGATAAATGATTTAGCAAACATAGGCTCAGGAGAAACATAAACCGCACTCACCACCATGGTTACTAATGGCAACCACGCCAAAGGAGATACAGGTTTGAAAATCTGTATTATGGGGTTAATGGCAGTGTTTAAATTTTTACTTAAACCAATGGCAATACCCAAAGGAATAGCAATAACAGCAGCCAATAAAAAACCACTAAGGACCGTCACGACACTGGTGACTATTTGGTCTAAGAAGGTTTCTTTACCGGTATAGGCACGCACTTTAGCTTGGTAACTGGGATCTTTTGCCTGACGCATTTCATTTCGCTGGTCTTGACGAATATAAAAAGCGTCTTCTTTATTGCGTTCAGCATTGTGCTCATCAATTAAATTAACCACTTGAGTGGCCACGGCACTTGGCCCAGGAAACTTACCAAGAGAAGTATCAATGCTACTTGCGGTGAACGACCAGAGCAGCATAAAACAGCAGATACCGACCAAGGGTAAGATCAACGCTTGTGTTTTTTCTGCAATAAAAGACATGATCATTTTGTTTCTATTCATTGGGGCAATACCTACTATTTTTTTACTCATTAAAGCGGTCATCTTTTTCTCCTGAAATGCTACACAAGCAACACATTCGAGCTCACTAGAGTTTGTCACCGGTTTTTAAACCAATTTTAAACTTGTTGATATAGGCGTTCGGCTGAGTACCGTCATAAACAATATTGTCAATAAAGTGTTTTTGAGGAGCACGGAAACCATCTTCACCAACGAGGTCTGAAAAGTCGTTTTTAGATAATATCTTGTCATCAACTAATGATTGCGCTGCCGCCATGTAAATATCAGGACGATAAACTTTTGCGGCAATATCTTTGTACCAACTATCAGGCATGTCATCGCTAATTTGTCCCCAACGACGCATTTGCGTTAAATACCAAATAGCATCTGAGTAGTAAGGATAAGTGGCGTTATAGCGAAAGAATACGTTGAAATCAGGTACTGAACGCACATCGCCTTTTTCGTACTCGAAGGTCCCTGTCATGCTGTTTGCGATAACATCGTAGTCAGCACCGACATAGTTCGATTGAGATAAAATTTTCACCGCTTCAGGGCGGTTAGCATTGTTGTTTTCGTCTAACCATTTTGCTGCGCGAATGAGAGCACGTGTTAAGCGAATGGTGGTATTTGGGTATTTCTCAGCAAAGGCTTTAGTGATGCCAAATACTTTTTCTGGGTTGTTCTTCCATATTTCATAATCGGTAACAACGGGTACACCAATACCTTTAAATACAGCTTGTTGGTTCCAAGGTTCACCTACACAATATCCATAGATAGTACCGGCCTCCATTGTGGCTGGCATTTGTGGAGGAGGCGTTACTGACAACAAAACTTGTGCGTTAATTTTTCCTGAAGTATCACCTTTATGCGGAGCATAAAAGCCCGGATGAATATCACCAGCCGCTAACCAATAACGTAATTCATAGTTATGAGTCGATACTGGAAACACCATTCCCATATTGAAAGGTTTACCTTCATCAAGATATTTCTCTACAACAGGCTTTAAAGCATCTGCTTTAATCGGATGAACAGGTCTTCCATCAGCTTGCTTAGGAATATTTACCTTCATTTGTTTCCAAATTTCATTAGAAACAGTAATGGCATTACCATTTAAGTCCATGGAAAAAGGAGTGATAATCTCAGCCTTAGTGCCGTAACCAATGGTTGCTGCAATGGGTTGGCCAGCAAGCATATGTGCACCGTCTAATCGACCATCTATAACGCCATCAAGCAATACTTTCCAGTTCGCTTGGGACTCAATCGTGACATATAGCCCTTCATCTTCAAAAAAACCTTTTTCATAAGCGATAGCGATAGGCGCCATATCGGTTAATTTAATAAAGCCAAATTTTAGTTCTTCTTTTTCTGGATAACCTAACTCTGTCGCTTGTAAAGACGCGGTAAGTAATGAGCCGGATAGACATAGCCCAGTAAGGACAGTAAGGCATAATTTCTTATATTCATTCTTTAAAGTTGCTTGAAACATACTTTTCTCCAAATAAAAAAGCCCACAGCACATCAGAGGAAATCCGAGTACTGTGGGCTTCAATGCCAAACTAATAATGACTACGTCGTTGCAGTGCGATTAGTTTTAACGAAATAAATTTTTAGTCAGTTTTCACTTATGTTCAATTTTATTGGTTGAATCAACATGAAAACACTACAAGTAATACAGCACATTTAGTGCCAATAATTTATATTTATTCTTATCAATAGCTTAGTGTTTTTTGTTGGTTTTTTAGTTAAACGTTTTACCTACTTTGGCGCAAGATAGGGAAGCATTTGCACTATTTTGGTGTTTATATTGGTTTTTCAGTTGTGGTCAATATTAGGGCTTGTTCGGTTTAAGGGTATTAATAACCGCTTGATAAATATCTTCTCTGTAGATTGAAGCAATGTTTAAACCTGCTCTTTGTTGCGTGTTTATATGGCCACACGCTTGCATTAGTTCGGCAATGTTCTCACCATAATGATGAGCTGGCGTGTTGAACTTAGGATCGTCTAACGAAGAAAATTGTTGATAAGTGGGCATTTTACGTGGCGCGGAATTATTAATCGTTAGGCAACTGCCCAGTAACGAGGGCGCGATTACGTCGATATGGGTATCTAAATATTTTGCGCGGCTCAATAATCGAGCTGCTTCAAAACGATTAGGGATATTCTCAAGCCACTGACATGCTTCATATAAAGCTGACACCAAAGCTAATGTTGTTTGCGGGTGTTGTTTTTGCCAATCAGACATTAATCCCAGGACTTTTTCAGGACAGTCTTGCCATAAATCAGAGGAAGTAACACCGGTAATACCCACTCCTTCTCTTACGGCTTTGGCATTCCAAGGGCTACCCACACAGAAGCCATCGAGATCACCTGAGTGCATAGCAGGCACCATGTCTGAAGGAGGAACAATTAATAAATTAATGTCTGTGAGTTTAATCTCACTTTCTTTAAGCCATTCAATCAGTTGATAATAGTGACAGCTATAAGGAAAAACGACTGCAAAAGTTAATTTATCGCCTGATTTTTTACGCTGCTCTATTTCAGGGCGAAGAATTTTTGCTGTAAATGGCATGCTGATTTCATTACTGTGATGTTGTGATAATATTTTTTGATAGAGGTTAGTCGATAATGTTATGCCATTACCGTTGCGACTTAATATTATTGGTGAGATCACCGTTGATTTTTTTCCGTATAAACCTAAATTACTGGCAATGGGCATAGGCGCTAACATTTGTGCAGCATCAATGACCCCAGTATGTAGTTTGTCTTTTAACGTTGACCAAGAGTTTTGTTTGGTTAAGTTAACGTTAAGCCCCCATTTTTGAAAAAAATCCATTTCATAAGCGATGACTACCGGAGCACTATCGGTTAATGGCATGAAACCGAGCGTTATATTTTTCTTTTCAATAGTAAACATAATTTTTATTCTCTAAATTTTTAAACGCGCTAAAAAATGCTGGCGACAGATAGAATATTCTTAGCAACGTCGTCCATTTTTTGACTGTTGTCCATCGCTATTTTTCGAATGAAATGATAAGCATCTATTTCAGATAGTTGCTTGGTTTCCATTAGCCAACGCTTAGCTTTATCAATGTTTTTTTGACTAGATAGTTTTTGTTTGGTGTCAGCAAGCTCTCGTTTGAGCCCCTGAAAAACCTCAAATCTTGCTATCGCTACATCAATAATAGATTTCACCCTTGTTTGGTTAACTTCCCCAACAACATAGGCACTGACACCTGATTTAACCATCTGATTAATGGTGGTGTGAGTGTTTTGTTGTTCTGAAAAAACTATTATAGGTTTAGGAGCGAATTGAGAAATTTGATTCAGGTTTTCAAGCATATCCCTATTAGGTGATTCAATATCTATAATGATGACATCAGGGTTTAGTTGTTCAACATCTCTAAGCAAAGGTACGCCAGAATGAGCAATGTGATAAATGTCGTATTCTGCATTAGAGAGAATGCTCATTAATGCTTTTGCTTTTATAGGGTTATTTTCTGCAAGTAATACTTTTAATTTGGCAGTTATATCTTGATTTTTATTACTTATTTTTGATGAAGATAATATTTTTTTTCTCACTTTATTCAAATCTAAGGAAATAAGAGGATATATTTAAAAGAATAACGCAGTATTCATGCCAGTAAGTTAAGTTGTTTAATATCAGAGGTTTGACTTTATTTTAAGATCTTTCATACAACTTTTGTCAGTTTATGATGCACAGATGCACCAAAGTAACATGTAGTTGAGTCAATCTATCAGTCTGCGGCCATACCTAGTAATTTTTAGTGTAGCTATAAGCTTTATTTCAGCAAAAAAAAAGCCTTAACATTTCTGTTAAGGCTTTTTATCGAAAGGGTGGGACAACTGTCTAAATTTTTACTTTGATATTCCTGGAAAAACTTCACTCTTCAATTTCATAGTCATCGTCATCAAAAACATTACGTAATTTTTTACGCGCTTTTTTACTTGCTTGTTTATAATGACCCGCCACATTTGCTCTGTCTCTGGAATGTTTTAAATGAGCAAATTGGCTTTGGTGGGATAAGTCAAACTCAGCTAATTCGTTATTCAATGCGTTGTCATTACTCGATGGTGAAACAGAGTAAGTATTCATGATGTTCTCTTTAATGGTTAATAAATACTATTTTTATGATACTCGCCATTTTTATTAAAAATTGACAGTAAAATATTTTTGTCATTTCGATTAAAAAATTTTGTTAACACATCGCAAGTGGGTTAATGAGAGGCAAGTAGATAAATTCCTATTTTGCTTTTATCAAATACAGCCTTCATTTAGTGTCATCAAATATATTTCTGTCATAATTACTGATGATATCTCGGGCGTTGATGAAGATGAACAAAAAAATACTAATCTCGCTAACTTTTATAAATGGCTTCCCCATCAAAGTACAAACTAAAAGTTTTACCTTGATGACTAACGGTATTGTTAAGGTTTAATTTAGGTTTAATTTAGGTTTGATTTAGGTGTTAGATAGGTGAATGGATAATGACATCAGTTGTGCCACCTGATTGCATCAGAACGGCTAGTCATTATCATCTAATACTGTCACCTAATAACACTTACTACGGCCACTGAATAACATTAGGTTTGCCATTAATATATATGTTCACTTTGTGCGCAATGGATAAGTAAGGTTTTAGATTTGTAAACGTTTGTCGAGGTCACCTGCACAACCTTTAGTTGTCATAAGCAGGCCCGCAGCTAACTTAATATATTTCGGCTTAGCGGACGTTACAAAAATCAGTGTTGAGGCTCATTTCATGTGCAAAAAAGCAGAATACATATATATAAGTGAGAACAATATTTATGGTTGCTGCAAGCTCATTATGCTGTTAGTAATATCTTTAATGAAAAAAATATTTAGTCTTAAAGTGCTGGATATAAATTATAGAAAAAATTTATCAGACAAATTGAGCATGGTTCCACAAGGTAATTTATTAGCCATTATAACGTTAACGGTATTTCAATTGAATATACAGAGATTTAGCCTTTAAATATAACGACTAAAAACATTCGTGGATTGTATGGTTTTTTCACCATTAAACAAAGAAAGTCTAACAGTTGATGGACACATAAATTAATTTTTAACTATGAGTTGAATTATGAAAAGCGCACTTAAGAATATTAATAACGTAGAATCGTATTGTTAGGAAATCTGTTTTTAACACTATTTCATGTTGTAGACTAACTCTATTTGTATCGTATAAAAAAAAGCATCACCGTTACCTAAAAGGTGATGCTTTTAATAAGATAATAATGACTATTATTTTTTGAATCGACGTACGCCAAGTCCAATAATACCAAAAGCGAATATAGCTAAAGTAGTTGGTTCAGAGACTATGGTGGGTGTACCTAAAGGATCTCTAGCCCAAACGGTTAAATGAGATAGACCTGCACTAAAGTCACCCGGCTTTATATTTATAGCACCCGATAAAGAATATGCAGTTTCAAAATCAAATAATCCTGGGGCTTCATTATTGAATATTTCATAAAAGTTAAAGTCATATATCGCCCAACCTTTATCATCTTGATTTCCTTTTCCTTTTCCACTACCAGCTTTAGCTACAAAAGCCAAGTGGTCAAATGTGGCCCTATCAATAACTTCCCTTACTGTTTCAGCAATATCTATATCTGTAGTTAGTGTCCAATTAATAGCAGAGCACTCACCACCACTATTATCGCAACTAAAAGTAAGCTTTAATACATCTGATATATTAAGTGTTTTTGTTTGATCAAAACTAGTAACATTACTATAAGTAATTTCGTTATCATCTACATCAAATTTAGCTAAATTTATCCAACCAGGGTCAGTCGCAGCACCTAGGCCATCAATATTTAATGGTTCACCATCATAACCCCCAGCTAGACCACCAACCATACCATCAATAAATTCATATCCTGTTAAAATTGAATCTTCACCATTTAGAAGACCGTCTCCGAATTCACCAATGTTGTTAGCTGTTTGATCGCTATCGTTACCAGCAAAAATTCCAATACACTCAGAAGCATTATATGGAGTATTCTGTAATAAATTATTACCTACTTGACCTCCACTATTATTGTCAATATCTAAATCTGATAGATGTATTGAAGTTAAAGTAGCATTAGATACATCACAGTCACCCGTGACGATTAAATCGGCGTAAGTGAGTTGTGAAATGCAAGCTAGCGATAAAATAATCAGTTTAATTTTATTAAACATTTGTAATTCCTTTTGAAAATATAACCCATCGCATGCATTTTTCGCACCAACAACCCAATAAGCTGATTAAGTTAGGTTTTTCGAATACAAATGTTTTATCATTTAATGAAGTGTAAAAATAACAGACACTTCAGCAACAGTTCTTAGGTAATTATATTGGTTAACTAACACAGTCCTGATTATATTATGATAGCTATATTAAACGAATGACTATATTGGTGACTTTGTTTTTTTTAGGCTTAACGGGATATAGGTAAAAGTAACCATCAAAAATTGAAACTTTTTACCTATGGGGAGCCTCAGCTATAGCGAACCTTTAATATAATATTGTTGTTCAGCCATGTCCGCTGCAGATCAACATGTACAAATATTTTTAGTATGAATTCTCAAATGCTAACGTCTTCAAAGTGGCAAAAGTGAGCATTAGTAGTGTTCAATTTATCCAAAGACGACAGCTTTAATAAGGCCAAAATATTCTGGCATAATTAAATGTAATTGGTTGGCTTAGGTAAATGTAATCAAGTGGCACTGCTGCTAGAGGTTTTCCAAGTGAATGCGTAAGTTACAAAGCAACAATAACTTACACATTTTGTTAGACGATTTTATGTTTAGCTGTCCAAAGATGTGCTAATTCTAACGCTATTGTTGCCGCGGCTAATGCGGTAACTTCACTGTGATCATAAGAAGGAGCGACTTCAACGACGTCCATACCAATCAGGTTAATGCCCACTAAACCTCGCAATACCTTCAACACTTTATCTGTGGTTAAACCGCCACATACTGGCGTGCCTGTTCCTGGAGCAAAGGCGGGATCTAAGCAATCAATATCAAAGCTTAAGTAAACAGGCATATCGCCGACTCTTTCTTTAATCCTTTTTGTTATCTCATCGACACTCAGATCATTGGCTTGCATGGCATTAATGACAGAAAAACCATGGTCTTTTTCTTTGTAATTCGTGCGAATACCCACCTGAATAGATTTATCTTTATCAATAAGGTTTTCTTTTGGCGCATGATAAAACATAGTGCCGTGGTCATAACAACTACCATTACTATAAGTATCGGTATGAGCATCGAAATGTATCAGTGCCATCGTGCCAAATTTCTTTGCATAAGCGCGTAGTATCGGCAAGGTAACAAAGTGATCGCCACCTAACGATAAAACGGTTTTACCTGCGTCAAGTAATTGGCCTACAGCCGTTTCAACTTGCGTACAAAAGTGCGCTGAGTCCCCAGGAGAAAAAACCAAGTCACCCACATCAATTATTTTACAATGTTTTAATAGGCTAAAAGGCCAAGGAAATCGTCGACCTTCCCAAGCCAAATTAATCGACGCTTGCCTAATAGCCATAGGGCCCATTCGAGCGCCTGAACGACCAGTGGTTGCCATATCATACGGCAAGCCTAAAACAACAATATCAGCAGCCGACTCAATGGGATTTTGCACCAAAGGCTGACGTAAAAATGTCATTGCATTTGAGTAAATAGACTCATCAACTTGATTGAAAATATTTTTCATGTCGCTTATTCTCTACAAATCTTCAAGGTAGGTATAGCCTTTTAAGCCATCAACTAACTCTTTATAAACTTCTTCACCTTCACTTTTTGATAATCTAGCATCGATAAGCTCGGCATAAGTTTGTTGAAATAACTTTGCGTCTAAATGCACATAATTCAACATGTCTTCAACGGTGTCACCTTGATTAATTTCAGTGATTTCTGCTTCACCGTCGTCATTAACGAATACGACAGCACTATGAGTGTCACCAAATAAATTATGCATATCTCCCAAAATTTCTTGATAAGCACCGACTAAGAAAAACCCCAATAAATAAGGCTCATCTTCTGTCCATGCGGGTACGGGTAGTGTGCTTTCAATACCTTGTCCATCAACATAATGATCAATAGTGCCATCAGAATCACAAGTAATGTCTAATAACACGGCTCGTTTTTCATGTGATTTTTCTAAGTTACTTAATGGTAATACGGGAAAAACCTGATCGATCCCCCATGCATCTGGAAGTGACTGAAATAAAGAAAAGTTCACAAAAAATTTATCAGCAAGTTTTTCGGTTAAATCATCCATTATTGGACGATGAAAACGATTTTTACCATCCATTAATTTATTTAATTCGTAACAAATACGTAAGTTAATTTGTTCAGCCCAAGCGCGTTGAGTTAAATTTAATAATCCCATCGAAAACTGACTATGTACTTCAGCTAAATCACTTTGTGTGTCGTGATAAATTTCAATCAGGGCGCGATCATCATTACGGTCATTTAATTGCGCTAACGAAGGCCACATATTACTTAATAAAATAGATTCATCAGGTGTTGGTGCTGTTATGTTTTCTGGCTCATAAGACTCAGCACCAATAACATTGGAAATAAGTACCGCATGATGTGCGGTTAATGCTCTACCTGACTCCGAAATAATCATAGGCATAGGTTGATGATAACTCTTACAAATATCACCAATCGTATGGACAATATTATTAGCGTATTCGGCAACACTGTAGTTCATTGAGTTATGCGATTGGCTTCGTGTACCATCATAGTCAATGGCTAAACCACCACCGACATCCATGCATAAAATACCTGCACCGAGTTGGCGAAGCTCACAATAAAAGCGCGCGGCTTCACTAACGCCCAATCTAACATCTCTTATATTGGCTATTTGTGAGCCTAAGTGAAAGTGCACAAGTTTTAACGCGTCAAGCATGTTTTCTTCTTTGAGTACTTTAACAACGTTGAGTACTTGTGAGGCTGATAAACCAAACTTTGATTTCTCACCACCACTGGCTTGCCATTTACCTTTACCTTGAGAGGCTAAACGAACACGTATGCCCAATCGAGGTTCTACATTCAGTTTTTTTGCTTCCGTTAAAATCATCGCCAATTCAGACATTTTTTCTAAAACAATATGAACTTCGTGTCCTAACTTTTCGCCAATTAACGCTAAACGCACATACTCTCGGTCTTTATAGCCATTACAAACAATAACCGATGAAACCTTTTGAGCCATCGCCAAAACAGCCAATAATTCTGCTTTACTGCCAGCTTCAAGGCCTAGCTGCGTGAACTCTTTATTATTTTGGCTAGCCAAAATTTCATCAACCACTTCACGCTGTTGATTGACTTTAATTGGATAAACTAATAAATATTTTTCCTGATAATCATAGTCTGCTATCGCTTTATTAAAAGCTTCACACAAACTGTGAATGCGATGATGAATTATTTGTGGAAAACGCACGAGTGCAGGGAGTGTTAAGCCCTTATCTTCGATCATCTTAGCGATACTGATTAAATCTACTGTGTGTTCTTGATGATCAACTTTCGGTGCAACATATACGTTTCCTGCATCATTGATACCGAAATAGCCTTGACTCCAATGACGTACATTATAGTGTGCACGTGTGTGATCAAGATTATCTTTGTTCATTAACTTTCCTTTACGCTTTCTACTGAATAATAGAATGAGAATTCTTCTTGGGTAATTAAGGCGAATTAGAATTTAAGAGTCGATTAATGTCAAACAAAAAAAATAATCGCTTATGAAAATTATTATTGATGAGTGGCTGAAGGAGAAGTATTTAAAGGGGTTTTAACTGTTTACGTTACAAGGCTAAGGTGTTTTTTCAGCGTAAAAAAAACCTTAGTATTGCTATTAAGGTTTTGTCAGTTTATTGCTAAATAGAGAGGTGACCAGTGTTATGGGCACTGTGCTATTTTTTAACCCATTGGCCAGTACTATTTTGGATAAAATGCCCCGACTGAGTTTTAGCAAAAGCTTTCTTACCCGCTAAAGCCGTTACTTGCTCCATGGTAATTTTATTTTGACGCGCTAAATTCATATAAATACTCTTACGCTTTTCATTAACACTCATGACTAAGCTTTTAGCTTCTGCGTTATCAACAACGAGGCCTAAGTAACCATTAGACATTTCACCGACTAAGCCTTGCTCTTTTGCATCGTCAAGAGAAATAGCCCAAGCAGAAAAAGCCAGGGTAGAAATAAACAGAACACAGGTGAGCTTTTTTATAATTTTGTTCGTTAAATTTTTCATTATATCTCCTTAAAATATGTCGCTTTCAGCACTAAATATATCATCTAGTTCTTTATCTACTTTCACTTTTATTTCATGATCAATTTTTAAATTTAAATTAATTGTGATCGGCTCTTTTGCGCTAACTTCTATCTTATGGGTGCAGGCACTCATGATAAAAACAGTGAATACTACAGTGAGTATTTTACTCATACTTATCCCTTATTTTTTTGTAAACCTTTGAGAATACTTTCTTCAAAACGTTGTGTTATTGACAATGACTCAAGTAAACCCAGTAAATCGTAACTCAAGTTCAAATTCAAATTTACATCGTTATCAAGATCTGGATTACGACCTTTGATCACTGTGTCTAACTGCATGTATCCGTCGTCTGCCATTGAAACTGCTGATGAAAGCTGATGATAATGCAAGTTCTGCAATGCATCAAATGCTAGTTTTAGCTGGCTGTTGTTGGCTTTTAGTGCTGCTACTGCTGGATTGTCAATAACCTGTATTAGCCCGTTGCTCGTATTGTGTAGTTCACCTTCTTTAATCATATATTTGTCACCATCAAAAGTAACGGGAAGTTGACCTGATATTTTACCTGTCACCACAATACCTTGTTTTTCATCTAATGCTAAGACTTGCTCTAAGTCTATACTCTTTAGCTGAACGTTAACTGAATTCCCGTGCTCGAAAGGCCAGTTTATAGTTGGAACAAAAAAACTGCCGCCTAAAACATCGGCTTTAAGTTTGTTTGCTGAAAGCGTAAAGGTTTTGTCAACTGTCCAACTCGTGTTAATTGACAGCTTTGAAACAGGGGTAACGGTTTCAATTAATTCAATGGTTAAGTTGTCTTTTACATTAGGTATTGTCGTTATTTTACCTGCATGTATCGATAAATGTTCTTGCCAGTTTAATTCTTGCAGCCAGATGCCATTAATTTCACCACTGAGTGATGTTACAGCAACCGAAACACTAAGTGGTGTGTTTTCAATATTACTTAACGCGTTTATTTGCCCTGATATGTTGTAATCTAGTCTGCCGTCAATTAGTTCAATTTTAGTGGGTAATTGTATATTTAAGGATAATAAATCAGTGAGTTGTAACTTCTTTGCATAAACTTCTATGCGAGGCGACTTTACTGGGCCAGTAATAACAAGGTTACCCAGGTTAACGCCGTCTGCCGTTGCGCTCGCATTGAGGTTTATGTCATTAAGACTGCCTTTAATTTCACTAAAAAGATTAAACGAACTTATTTTCAATGCATTGGGCACATTTACTTGTGAAGCTCTGTTATTAACCTTTAAGTTTATATTAAGGGTGTTATTTTCTAAGCGTTGTACGCTACCCTCTAGCGTTGTTGTCAATGTTTTTAGGCTTACCAGCGCTTGGGGTTTCTTTGTCGCTAAAGTGTGCTCTGCTTTTTTCTGTTTAATGCTATTTTTAAGAGCAGTTGTTTGTTTAAGCACAACAATATTGCTCAATGTGATTGAGGAGTTTTCAGTTAATATAACCGTTGTTTCTTGTTTGGTTTGTTTTAGTGAGCCGGCCAGGTGAAGAACGGCCGGCGCCGTGGTAAATTTAGCCATGCTTAACAGTTTAAGTTGACTATCAATAGTAAAACGACCTATTGCCAATATAGAAGGTGTTTCATCACTTTTAATGCTGCTTTTAGCAACCTTGTTGTCCGCGCTAACTCTCGTGTCTGTTATGGCACTATCACCGAGTGCTATATTTGAGTGGGGTTGGATAAAAGTAATATCATCAAGTTTAATTTTATGGAGTCGTTCATTGCTACGCGCATTTATTTCAAGATGACTAAGATAACCCTTATTATCATTAAGTGTTACTAAGCCATTGCCCTGAAACTTTAACGTTAAATGTTTTAAAGGGTTATCTTTAAGTATTGAGATAATAGTGGGGGAGAGCTCGATTTGCTCTAAGGTTTTTAAAAACTGTGGCTGACTATATTCCAATATTAATTCATTTTTTCCCGTAAAGGTTAACGCTACTTCTGTATTGTTCTCATCGGCTAGGGTCTTTTTAATCTGACGGGGTATTGCTTTAGTCGATTTTTGGGGAATTAAATTGAATTGACTCTTAACGTTTAGTGCCCCAGAAAGCTTAAAAGCGCCGCTATTATCAATGCCGACAGCAGAACTTATTGAGATGTCGGTAATATTATTTTGTAGAGTAAAAACATCTGCCTGATATTTTATGAGTGAGTCGATATTACCTGATACTTCGATAGCAGCTAAGTGGTTTGCTAATGCTGTCGTTATAGGTAATTGATGAGTACTAACGAAGCTTTTCAGTAAATTTAATTGACTTGATAACGCAACGGAAAACCCTTTTTCTACTTGGGTTAATTTAGCCTTGATAAATGGTATGTTTTCAGTGTTTTTTAATGAAAATGATAACGTGTTATCTCGTGTCGATAGTTTAGCCGTATATAAATGCTCGTCTTGCTTTATGGTTTTTTTATTGGGCGTGTTCACTTTATGAAGAACAATAAAAGGTAAATAGGAAATGCTGTCGATATTAATGGTTATCGGTAATTTGAATTGTGTAACCTGCTCAGCATAGGGTCTTAATATTGTTGACAATAATTGGCTAAAATTTTCATTGTTTTTATTAGTTGAGGGAAGGTCATTTACTTTGGAAAATAAGTGATCTGTGCCTTTAATTTTTACCCGACCAACATCAATATCGGTTATTTTAAAATGGGGGGAATACCGCCAATGTATGGTCATATCAACCATTTCAATATCAGCTTGAGACGATTGTAAACATAACTTATCGACGCTGATGGCCAAATTTCGGGCAAAGCTGATATCTAGGCAAGTAATATCTATGTTAAGCGAGCTCAATTGCGCTTGTGCGACGTTATTGATGATGGAGACTCGTGCACTATAAATAATAGTTAACGTAGTTAATAAGGTGAGAACAGCAATTAAAATTAATTTAAAAAATCGCACTTAGGTTCCCTTGCCATAGTTACTTTGTCTTTGAACCAAAGTAGAAAAAATATATTAATTGAGATAAAAACCTGATGCTGGCTTGTCGGCAATACCTTTATTGTCGAAACACCTAACAGGGTAGCCTAATTTTACTCAGTAGAATATAGCGAGTCATTGGTTAAGCAGCATAATGCTGTGGCTTCTCTTTTTAAATAGCATGAAGCGCTATAAGGATTTCTCATTTATTAAAATGCATCATACAAGATAAAAGTTCACAAGTGAGAAAGGCTTATTAGCCATACTCAAGAAATAGCGATGTTGTTATGTGTAGCGTGAACATCATGTGAATTCGTTTATGTTGTCGAAGACTTATACGACAAAATAACCTTTGTATCTCAAAGTAGCACCTGAACCGTTATAGATTCGATTTAGGCGCTTTGATTGTGCAGATATGCTAGTGGTTAATGTATTCTATCAATAAAAAATGACCAACTAAGCTTTGTTATGCTCAGTAATGCTATATAAATCGTGACGTCTATCTCGCATGGTATGCACAGATCCATGGCTATGTAACTGCTTTAATAAATCTATATTTACGTCGACGATAACGGTCATTTCTGAATTTGGTGTTGCTTCCGCTTTAATACCTGTAGTGGGGAAAGCAAAGTCAGACGGCGTAAAAACGGCAGATTGCGCATATTGAATATCCATATTATTCACTTTGGGCAAATTACCTACTGCGCCAGCAATAGCGACATAGCACTCATTTTCAATCGCTCTTGCCATCGCACAGTGACGTACTCGCGTGTAACCATTTTGGGTGTCGGTTAAGAACGGCACAAACAAAATATTCATCCCTTGATCAGCAAGTATTCTAGAGTACTCTGGAAATTCAACATCATAACAAATCATGATACCAACTTTGCCACAGTCAGTATCAAACACCTTAAGGTTTTTACCACCCACCATAGACCAGCTACGTACTTCTGCTGGCGTTAAATGAATTTTATCGTAACGTTCCCATGAACCATCCCGGCGACACAAAAAGCCGGAATTATAAAGATTGCCATCAACAAAAAACGGCATACTACCGGTAATAATATTAATATTATAACTAATCGCAAATTCGATAAATTTATCGCGAATTTGTTCAGTATATTCTGCTAACCGGCGAATACTTTCAGTTAAACGTAAGTGATTAAATTCGGCCATCAATGGCGCATTAAACAACTCAGGAAACAAGACAAAGTCACTTTTGTAATCTGAGACTGCATCAACATAAAACTCCATTTGTTCAAATAAATCATCAATGCTTTTCATGGAACGCATTTGCCATTGCACTAAACCTAAACGAACTTCTGAGCGCGGGGCATTGATCAGTTTTACTGATTTAGTATAAAAAATATTTGGCCATTCAAGTAACGTGGCATATTCCATTGATTCCTTATCACCCGATAAGTAACCGGTCAGTAACTTGCGTACATAAAAATCATTAGCAAGCTGAAAACTTAATACGGGATCATATAACTCTTTAATTTTAACTTTTTCAATGTACTGCTTTGCACTGATTTTGTCTGAATACTGTGCATAGTTAGGCATACGACCGCCCGCTACAATGGCGCGCAAATTCAAGTTTTCGCAAAGTTCTTTGCGCGCATCGTACAAACGTCTAGCCAAACGTAAACCACGATAATCAGGGTGAATAAACACCTCAATTCCATACAAAGAATCACCCTTGGGATCATGATTGTCAAAGGTCATATCGCTCGTGATTTCAGCATAAGTATGTTCATCACCAAAATCAGCATATTCAATGATTAATGAAAAGGCACAACCGACTACAATGCCATCAACAACCACACAGATTTGTCCTTCTGGAAATTTAGTTAATAAGGCTTTTACCGTAGATTCATTCCACGTTGCTAATGCTTTATTAAGGTAAACTGATTCACTTGCGTGTCGAAGCTCTGTCATATTTTGTAAAGTTAAATGACGGACGGTAACGCTATTTGCTTCCATTTATATTCCTAATCGATATGGGTCATAATCATTCTTTTCTCTCATCGTAGAGTGCAAAAAGACGATTATTGTGATTTGTATACCAAAAAATCAACTTATACAAGCATATTAAAAAATGTAGCAAAACGGTCCCAGCAGTGCGTAGGGTTAGAGTTGTGTTAGTTTTTAAGGTTGTAGTACCTAGTTGTGGGTTGAACGGTTAAATCAGCTTATAGAATGATTTGTCAGCAGGTGTCAGCTCTTGATTTCTAAATAACTCAAGAACAAACAAAAAATAACAAACGACAAATTGCAAAAGAGAATTAATAGTGCCGACTGCCGGAGTTGTTATGCTCACAACTTCTTTGATTCTAATTAAATCACTAGATTGCTTATAACGTTATTTTTCATTTGGCAACTAAGTATCAAATTTTATTTTTAGAGTGAATTCACTTAGATATGATAGTAAGTTAACCAATAGTTAAACTTAGTGAGTGAAAGACATGAATATTAATGAAATAGCTGAAAAGAACTATCTTTGGGTAGAAAAAATGGGCTGGCACAATAAAACGACTTTAGAAGCCCTTGCTTTAGTTGCCTCCGAAGTAGGAGAAGCGATCAATGAGTGTCGAAACGAAAAGCCTACGGATGCTTTTGGAGAAGAATTAGCCGACATTATTCTTAGGGTGTTAGATATTGCCCATTGGCAAGAGATAGATATTGAACAAAAGATTCTTGATAAAATGGCCAAAAATGAAAAAAGAGGCACGAGGGGAAGGTTAAAGTGAATTTTTTGAAATAGCTACGCGTCTTTGTAACTTACTTTGTTGCCCAGCCCGTTATACAATCTCACTTTTAGGTAGCTCAATGATAAACTGACATCCTCTTAGTTTTGATCTGCTAAGTTTACAGCTCGCTTTGTGCCATTCACAAATTACGGGTGCACTTGAAATTCCAGGCTATTCATCATACTTACACCCGATATCAGAACGCCTACTTGGAGAATAGGCCATAACGTTGATCCCAATAGACTTTTTCTCGCTGAAGATGATGGAACTACGCCTATTATTGAAGGCGCCAAAATAAGTTTATTTGACGTAAGTAATATGAATAATCCCCTTGAAATTAAATCTATTGTTTATGAAAACGGTTATACCCCTGTTGAATTTGATTATCATGCGTTAACCTAACTAAAAACCGACAATAATACCCATCGCTTTGGTTTACCGGTAGAAAGGTGGTTATTAGAAAGTGTAGTGGATCGTTTAACAGGGCAAGAGTTTAACATTTGGATGCCAGACAATTCCCTAGAGCTAATTGAAGTTACTGGTAACGATGTTGATGCAACCTTACTTTAAATAGGTAGCGTTAAACCAGTCGTAAATTCAGAACCTTCGGAAGCGAATTATGTTTCGGGGTGCGATGATCGAGGCATATTCCACAATGATGATATTTATTATCTGCACGGTAATAGTCTTTGGAAAATTTTATGGCAAATATCTGAAATAACTACAGGTCCATTCTAATAAACTAAAGCGTCTAAATGTTTTAATAAAGCCTAGTGATAAATTTATCACTAGGCTTTATTTGTCTCTGAATTAATAGTGCCAACAACAAAAGTCTAATTAGTATCTACTGATTCCAAGGTAACGCTTGAGAAGAGTTCTCTACTGTTAATATAGCTTCAGTGTATAGTATGCGTGCCTTTATAAAATAATAGCCCTAGACGCTTAAAGTAGGATTTTGTACTAATGATGTAAAACGTTGTTTTAGTTTATTGAAGACTGATTGAAATCATAAATCAGTTTTCCAAAATATCTATAGTTTAGGGGAATGCTAAATTATGTTTATTGTGAAATGGGTACTCTTTGCTCCATTGCAATTTTTGCCAATAAAAAAGGTTTTAACACTTGCATTGATACTTTGCCAAAATCCCAGAAAACTTTAGTATTTGAATTAATGTTAATCGCAACCGATATATTATGCTCAGGCAAAACCATCAACCAGCTTTGAGCGCCTCTTGAAACCCCACCATGGTTAGCAAAGGTTATTTCTCCAACTTCTGGGTCAATGTTTCTTGTCAAAACTCGCCAACCTAGTGAATAGCCATCGGGGGTTTCGCTTCCGTCTGGTAATTTTTGCGGTGTCCAAAAAACACCACGTGTTTTGGCTGAGATAAATTCATCATCCAAGAAAGCGTTGCCCACTTTAACAAGATCTGAAGAAGTGGATATAAAGCCACCACCAGCTAACCTATGGCTAAGGTCAACATCGCGCCATTGTCTGACTTGGGTCGAACGTCCGTTATTATTCCAATAAAACTTGGCTAAATTTTTAGAATTTTCTCCTTGAAACTCAGCCAAGGTCGCGTTCATTTTAAGCGGGTCAAAGACTTGTTTTTTCATAATTTCAAGATAAGGCATATTCGCGGCATTCTCCATAACAGCACTAAGTAAAACTGTGCCAAGTGTTGAATAGGAAAATTGTGTTCCGGGCTCAAATAAAAGTTCGCTACTATCAAATATCGAAAGCGAATCTTCAACATCTTCATAGCGGGTAGATAACGTTAACGTTTTGTATAATCCTACATAATCAGTATTTTGTTTATAGTGTGGCAGGCCTGCCATATGTGAAGCAAGTTGACGGCTAGTGATGTCTTTCCAAGCATCATTAGACAAGTCTTTCATATAGCTAGAAATATTCTTATCAAGATCAATCATCTTCACATCATACATTCTCGCAAGAGCCGTTCCTGTTAATGCCTTTGCGGTACTGCCAATTCTAAACTGGGTATTCGTAGTAACCGGCGTTTTATTTTCTATATCTGACCAACCAGACGCACCAGCCCAAACTAATTTACCGTCAATAGATACGGCAGCTGAAATTGCTGGCGCATTAATCGCGACTTTATGTGTTGTTATTACATCTAATGCTTTGTTTGCTGCTTCTGTGTAGTTCTCTTGATAGAGTATTTGGTCGGTTGGGCTAGTTTTCGGTATTTCATCAAATTGATAAAATGGAAGAAAACTCACCTTGTTTTTGTGGGCCATACTCTCATAAATTGGCCAAATTAATATGAACAGAGTTGCGAATAAGCCGATACTAATAATTTTAACTTTTGTGAACTTTAACATGTAAATTACTCTTTGAAGTTGATATGTAAATGCTAAACAATTCGGCCCATTAAAACTTATCAATACTAAAAAACACTGATCATTTTTGAAATTTATTGCGATATTCTTTAGGTGTCATGCCTTTTTGCGCTTTGAATGTACGATTAAAGGTGGCAATTGACCCATAGCCCAACTCTAAAGCTATTGTCAAAATAGGTTTGCGAATGAACGTTATATCTTCAAATTGTACACATGCCGCGGGAATTCGGTAGCTGCTTAGAAAGTCTGAAAAATTTCTAAAGCCTAAATGTTTATTAATTAATTCACGTAATTGATGTTCTGGCATTTTAAGTTTGTTTGCCAACTGTTTAATTGATAACTGAGTTTCCGTATAAAAGCCATCTTGCATTAATTGATTAAGTTGTTGATAAACATTTTTAAAAACTAGCGGGATAGAAGGGGGATAATTATCATTGTCTTTTATTTCTTCAATTGATGCGGTTTTAGTTTTTTCTGTGAATCTATTATTAAAATAGTGCCAACTAAAAAAAGAAGTTGAAACTAAAATGAGTCCTGCATTTACGAGACTAAAAATAGAAGAGTCTCTTATTGCCGCATTACCTAACTCCAATATCAATATCAATATTAAATATATACAAGTGCAAATTATCGTGACTAACCTAGCATTTCGCCTCGCTTGAACTAAATCATCTGGAAACTCTTGTACGGCAACATAAATAATATGGATGATAAAAAAGAGCTGTATTACATGGTTAACTTGATGAAAACTGCCACTTCCTTTGATGTAACCAAAAAAGTATATAAACCAAAGTAACATTAATCCAATGCTAACTTTAATCCAAATGGACCATTTCGTTGGTTGAAAATTATCTTTGAAATGTAATAAAACGAGCAACCAAAGTAAATAAGGTGCAACTTCGGTGAAAAATAAAAGTATGCCTCTTAATATGCCGTAATAGTGATCAGGTATGGGGGCTGTCAGCAAAAGATAAGCACATAAACAAATATTAACTGAAACCGCTAATGCAGAAGATAAGTTTTGGTTCTTTGATAATATGTAATGGCACAATAAAGAAAGTTGACCTACAGCTAAAAATCTCAGGAAAAGGTCAAAAATATCAGCAAATGATAGGTACATTAATCACTTTTTAGTTAATAAACAGAAAATAAAACTTTAACATATATATGAATGTTCTGGGTTGAATAGCATTATTTACACAATATTCGTTTTTTAGTACTGAAAATTGGACTAAGAGAAATGCAGTGTCTTAGCAGGGGATTGGATAGTAATGTGTGTCGTGGCTATTAGCTTATTAGTATAAACGATGTAAATAACGCACAAAGTACAGAGTAGGTGAGGTAAAGGTGCTAATCGTTACTACTGAGATATTCTCTATAGTTTGTTAAATTTCAGACGAAAAAAAACCTTAACATTGCTGTTAAGGTTTCGTTTCTTCTCCGAAGAGAATAAATGGTGCCGACTGCCGGAGTCGAACTGGCGACCTACTGATTACAAGTCAGTTGCTCTACCAACTGAGCTAAGTCGGCACACGAAGAACGTGTGCAGTATTATTTAGTTACGAATAATACTTTGGCACCGAATAAATGTTTCTTTTAAAACTAAGCAACAAATATTCAAATAGTGTATGAATAGATGGTGCCTCGACCCGGAATCGAACCAGGGACACGAGGATTTTCAATCCTCTGCTCTACCGACTGAGCTATCGAGGCAGTGTCTAATCTGCTGTCTTTTCGGCTTTGCCTTGAAGACGGGGCGTATTAAACTGTTTTTCGTTTTGTTCGTCAACCCTTTTTTTTAAATAAATGTTTGTTTGCTTGTTTTTTCTGCTTATTGTCGGAATAGTCAGCGTAAAATCGTTATTTAATCAAAATATTCAATAAAAAAAGTTGTTCCGTCACTACTTTTTAGGTGGAACGTAGCCTTCAATTTCTGGTTCTTTTCCTTCAAAAAGATAAGCGATCATGGCTGTTTCTAAAAAAGCACGGTCATTTGGCTCCATCATGTTCATTTTTTTCTCATTAATAATCATGGTTTGTTTTTGTTGCCAGTTTTTAAATGCTTCTTGACTAATGTTATCAAAAATACGTTTACCCACTTCTCCTGGGTAAAGTTGAAATCCTAATCCTTCAGCGTCTTTTTTTAAGTTTTGACAAAATACTATACGGCTCATAAATTATTTCTCTTGTTCTTGGTTATAAATTTTCGACAAATACTACTCGAAAACATCATGGCTTTAATAAAGTGATCAGTTTTTGTGTTGATGCTGCTAAGCCAACCGATGCTGTTGTGGCTAAATTGTACCACTGTTGTTGGCTGTTTTCGTTGATTTCTTTTATAGATAACTGTTCACAGTCAATCACTATTGGCTCAATATCTAAATGAAAATGGCTAAAGGTATGACGAAACTTTGTTAACGATTGCACTGAAGTTTGTTTCAGGTGAAGTTTTGCTAATAAAATGGCAATCTCATCTTCGTGCTGAACTTCTAAAAAGCACCATAAGCCGCCCCATATTCCACTCGGTGGACGTTTTTCTAATAAAACTTGATGGTTAATACGGGGTATTACCATGATCGTTTGTTTTTCAGGAATGGTTTTCTTTGGTTTCTTTTGTGGATAGCTACTTTGTTCGCCCAACGAAAAAGCTAAACAACTTTCATTTAATGGGCAAAGTTCACATTTAGGTTTACTGCGCGTACAAATCAGTGAGCCTAAGTCCATCATCGCTTGGTTAAACTGCGCAACACCTTCTTTGGGGGTTAGTGCTTCAGCAATAGGCCACAAGGCTTTCTCATACTTACTTTGGCCATTATGGCCTTCAACCATATAGCAACGTGCTAACACACGTTTTACATTACCGTCTAGAATGGCGTGATGTTTGTTGAGTGCCAAACTTAAAATAGCACCAGCGGTTGAGCGGCCAATGCCGGGTAGGGCAATTACTTGCTCAATGTTTTCGGGGAAATTCCCTTGGAATTGTTGATGAATGATTTTTGCTGTTTTGTGTAAGTTACGTGCTCGAGCGTAATAGCCTAAACCTGTCCAGTGATGTAACACGTTGTCTTCATCTGCTTTGGCCAAATCTTCAATGGTTGGGAAACTGTCCATGAAACGTTGATAGTAAGGAATAACGGTTGCTACTTGGGTTTGTTGCAACATTATTTCTGAGATCCATACGCGGTATGGGGTTTTATTTTGCTGCCAAGGTAAATGTTTTCGACCTTGGGCTTGGTACCAGTCGAGTGTTTGCGTGGCAAAATACTGCGCTGATTTTGATGATATTTGAGTTTTATTTGTCATAGGCGCTTAGTTTACCTAAAAAGTGGACACGAATAAATGTGCATTTTTTATTGCAAAAATTTATAATGCCATTATGCTCTCGTCCATATAAATATCGAGATTATTACTCAAAATGTACTCCCCAAGTCTTAAGGAATTAAAATGAAATTAAATGCTAAAAACCGTAACCGCCGTTTACGTAAAAAATTACGTGTTGATGAATATCAAGAATTAGGTTTTGATGTTGCTTTTAAATTAGCTGACGGCACTGATAATGATACCGTTGATACCTTTTTAAATAACTTTTTCAATGAAGTTATTCAACCTAATGGCTTAGGTTTTGGTGGCGAAGGCGACGTGTTATGGCATGGTATCGTGTGTACTCAAAATATTGGTAAATGTACCGATGAACACCGCACTACTGTTGAGTCATGGTTAAATAAAAATGGCGCTACAGCCGTTGCTGTTAGCGAGCTTTACGATGTTTGGTGGGCTGAATAATTTTATTTTTATAAATGAGCTTTGTTTGGCACTATTAGCATTTTTTGTGTGTTTCAGTGCTATTGTTTATGCAGTATAAGCGCAGGCTCTGAAATTTTTCACAGCTTTGTTTAAAGCGCATTTATTTAGAATTAAACTTGGATTATATTGAAGAAATGTATGACAGATAAAACAGAAAACAGCCACAAGACCGTTGAACAAGCCGAGAAAGAAGGCAAATATATTCGTAAAGTGCGTAGTTTTGTTAAGCGCGAAGGGCGCTTAACAAAAGGACAAGCGAGTGCTTTAGAGCAGTTTTGGGCAACCATGGGCTTGAACCATTCAGACGCAATGATTGATTTTGCTCAGCTATTTAATAACAGTAACCCTGTTATTTTAGAAATCGGTTTTGGTATGGGGAAATCTTTAGTTGAAATGGCAAAAAATGCCCCAGAGCTAAACTTTGTTGGTGTTGAAGTGCATCGCCCAGGGGTTGGCGCTTGTATTTCATTAGCAAAAGAAGAAGGCGTTGATAATTTAAAGGTTTTTGAACACGACGCGATAGAAGTGCTCGCTGATTGTATTCCTAATAGTTCGCTAACGACGGTGCAATTATTTTTCCCTGACCCGTGGCATAAAAAGAAGCACCACAAACGTCGGATTGTTTCTTTAGAGTTTGTAGAAACTATCCGCCAAAAGCTTAACGTAGGTGGCGTTTTTCACATGGCTACTGACTGGGAAAATTACGCGGAATGTATGATCGAAGATATGAATTCAGCGCCGGGCTATAAAAATTTAGCAACCGATGGTGATTTTGTACCGCGGCCAGATTCTCGCCCATTAACAAAATTTGAGAACCGCGGTAATAATTTAGGCCATGGCGTTTGGGATATTCAATTTAAACGCCAAGATTAACCTAAAGCGAACAACTAATTTAAGTATTCTTGTTCAACGTGGAAAAGATGCTGGCTATTACGCAAGTTACCAGTATCTTTTAACCATTGCGTGCTAATAATCTCTCGCTGTAAAGCGGCTTGTAAAATACGTGCTTTATACTGTGACCAATAATAAATAGTCGCGTGTTGATGAGCCTCGTTATTTGGAAATACCTCACTTCTATTTTCTTCTAATTCAGCTAATATATTAGCGATGACTTTCGGTTTTAGTTCTTCTTCAATTCGTTGCTTGAATTTAGTAAAGCGTTTTGCTTTAACTAATAACCACGCCATCCACAATATAACGGCTATGGCAAAAAAAAATACAATATCTATACTCATGACTTATTAATTCTCTAGAAATATTAATACCAAATCTCACTCATTATGTGATCATTTATACCGGTTAAAATCGCCAACTACGGCGTTATAAAATGCATAAGTAGAATAACAACTTACTATATTTATGCCTTGTATTTTCCACTATATCGCCAGTATAAAATAGCTCATCTACGTTATGAAATTGGTATAAGCATCTTATCAGTCAAATTCAATTTTGCTAAAGTTTATTTTTATTTTATAGCGTTGACTTGAGTTAACGTTAAACAGGCTGTTTTTCAATTATTCACGGCTTGAGTTAAACACTAAACTGTGCTTTTTCATGCATCAGCAATTTTGCTTTTAAGGCTAAACCACCTGCATAACCAGTTAACTTTCCGTTGGCACCAATAACGCGATGACAAGGTATAATTAACGCGATAGGATTTCTGCCATTTGCTGCTCCTACTGCTCTTACAGCTTTTTCATTATTAATTCTTTTTGCTATCCATAAGTAACTTTTTGTATCACCTTGCTTAATCTTTAGTAATGCTTGCCATACTTTTTGTTGAAAAGGTGTGCCTTGTGGCGCAAGAGGCACATTAAAAGTGGTTCGTTTACCTAAAAAATACTCTTTAAGTTGTTGGCATACCTCAATGAAGTGGCTGGGGCTTTCGGTGTAATTGTCATCAATGATCAAGGGCAGTGCGCCTTCTTGAAAAGCTAGTGCGGTTAAGCCTTGTTCATTAGCGGTTAAAGCTATATCGCCATAAGGAGAGGGAGTGAGCGTAAAATACATTATTATTCCTTGGTTAAAGCGTGTTCACAATAAATCACGAAGATAAGCAACCCTGATATTTATCACCGCAATTATTTAATCGTCGCTAACTTAAGTCTGTACTGCAGAGCAAGAACTTTTAAAATATCTCGCCAGCTAACAATTCCAATAGGCTGCATGCTATTATCTACAATAGGCAAACATGAAATATGATTGTCATAAAATAGTAATACCGCGTCATTCAAACTCGTCTCTTTTTCGGCCGTTATCAAGTTTCGGTTCATGATTAAGTGCAGTTTTTTTTGTAACATTGAATGGTCACGAGGTGTCTCGTTTTTAGTACCAATGGTTGGACTTAAATGCTTGTATAAATCTCTATCAGTCACTACTCCAACCAGCTGCTTATCGCAGAGTATTAAGATATGGTGAATGTTATGTTGGTCAAATATTGCTTTGGCTTTACTTAAATCGTCATCAATTTCGAGTGTAATTAAGTTTTTCGACATGACTTTGCTTAAGCTCATTATTTCATCCTCATATTTTATTTTTATCTCATCATCAAGATAAACAAAATTTTCTTAGTTAACAATCACCGTTTGATTAAAACATCAGGTTTTATCATTTATGTATAAAGTAATCGTTGGCTGTAACAAAAATGTCATACAACTGTCTTATAATTGGAATCGTACTAAAGTTTCCATAATTGAAGGTGTTTTAAGTGGCAATTGCATTAAAATCGACTGGCCCACGTCAGTTGAAAAATACATTAGCACAATGGTTAATAACAGTAGGTGGCATAAGTGTTTTATTTACACTGGTGCTCATCTTTTTATATTTACTCTATGTGATAAAACCTATTTTTGAGTCGGCAACAATAGAACCTGTTAGTCAATTTGAAATAAGTACGGCAGCACCCACGTTATCAACAGGTGTTGATGAACTCAAAGAAGTTGCTTTTCAAATTACCCAACAAGGTGATATTAATTTTTATCAATTAGTTAAAAGTGCTGCTCATGACAAAGGGACGTTAGTACTCAATGAAAAGTTATTGAGTGATAATAGGACCCTCACTAAAGTTGTTCATGCAGGCAGAGAAAATAAATTATTAATTGATAGTGAAGGTAGCGTACAACTTGTTGCAG
Source organism: Colwellia sp. MB02u-14 (assembly GCF_014076915.1). NCBI lineage: Bacteria > Pseudomonadati > Pseudomonadota > Gammaproteobacteria > Alteromonadales > Colwelliaceae > Colwellia > Colwellia sp. MB02u-14. The sequence goes on along the minus strand of NZ_JACGUX010000079.1, from coordinate 174,501 downwards.
CTAAATTCTTTTCAAATTTTGATTCTGGCACACGTGAGATTATTCCAAGTGTAGCTTATCCATTGGGTGAAAATTCAATACCTGTTGATGAAAATGGCGAAAACTTTACCCAACTTGCCTTTAGTATGAACGATGAAAAAGCAGTTTTTGTTGCTTTTACGCAAGACCAGCGTTTAATTAAAACAAGTTTAATCGCCGAAGATGACTTTACTTACGACAGCGCGTTTGAGGCAGTTTATCAAGAAATTGATTTTCCAGTTGATCACGTTAACGACATTCTAGTTACACCAGATATGGGGTTAGCTTTTGTTCGCAGTGATGATCAAATTTTTGTTTTTGATCTCACAGATGAAGATGATGTCGAACTTAAAGCCACCATTATTCCATCATTAGAGCAAACGAGCACTAAACCTCATCATATTACTTCTATGGCATTACTTTCAGGTAGTAGCTCAATTTTATTGGGTAGCAGTGCCGGTAAAGTGTCGCAGTGGTTTGAAGTGGCTACTGACAATGGTCGTCAATTTAAAAATGTTCGTACTTTTGATGTTAGTGAAACTGAAGCTATTACGCAAATTCATACCGAACAATTTCGTAAAAGCTTTTACACCCTAACGCCATCTGGAAATATGGGTGTTTTTTACACCACCAGTGAAGCAGATTTATGGCGTGGCCAATTAACAACAAGTGAGCCAGCAGTATTTGCTATTTCACCTCGTGCTGATGGCCTAGTGATTATTGATAATAAGCAGTTAAAAATATTCAGCGTTGAAAATGAGCACCCTGAAGTAACATGGAGCGCGTTGTGGGAAGAAGTGTGGTATGAGGGTTACCCTGAGCCTGAATATATTTGGCAATCAACGTCTGGTTCAGATGATTTTGAAGGGAAATTTTCTTTAGTACCTATTTCATTTGGTACGATGAAAGCAGCCATGTACGCGATGTTATTTGCTGTACCTATCGCGTTAAGTGCTGCTATTTATACCGCGTACTTTATGACCCCAGGCATGCGCCGAAAAGTTAAGCCTACTATTGAGTTAATGGAAGCATTGCCTACTGTTATTTTAGGGTTCTTAGCAGGTTTATGGTTAGCACCGATAATAGAAAATTATTTACCTGCAATAGCAATGTTATTAATTATGTTGCCACTTTCGGTATTTGTTACCGCATTTGCTTGGCATAAGCTGCCCAAAGAAATGAAAAACACTATTCCTGAAACATGGGCACCGATCATACTTGTTCCGGTGTTATTGATTGCGGGGGGCAGTGCCTTTTTGTTATCACCCTTCTTTGAAACTTTGTTTTTTGGTGGTGATGTTCGACAATTTATCACTAACGACCTAGATATAGACTTTGACCAACGCAATTCATTAGTGGTTGGTTTAGCGATGGGGTTTGCTGTAATACCGACCATTTTCTCTATGGCAGAAGATGCAATCTTTAGTGTACCAAAACACTTAACCAGTGGCTCTTTAGCGCTTGGTGCAACGCAGTGGCAAACGCTTGCAAAAGTGGTTTTGTTAACTGCTAGCCCAGGCATATTTTCTGCGGTAATGATGGGGTTAGGTCGGGCTGTAGGCGAAACTATGATCGTTCTTATGGCAACAGGTAATACCCCAATCTTAGATTGGAGTATCTTCCAAGGCATGCGTACGTTAGCGGCCAATATCGCTGTTGAAATGCCAGAGTCTGAAGTCGGTAGTTCGCATTATCGAATTCTCTTTCTAGCCGCTTTTGTTTTATTTGTTTTCACCTTTATTTTTAACACGTTTGCTGAGCTGATACGTCAGCGCTTACGTGAAAAATATAGCTCGTTATAGTTAAGGAACTGAGTTTATGAATAGTTGGTTTAAATCTGGTTCTCCGTGGGTGTGGTTATCTGCTGGCGGAGTAAGTATCAGTTTAATTTCAGTTCTAGGTTTATTGTGGTTAATTGCTTCACGCGGATTATCGTACTTTTGGCCTGCAGACATTTATCAATTTGAGACGGTAAATGAACAAGGACAGGCAGTTACAGTTATCGGCGAGATATACGATCGAGAGAGCCTTCCTACTAAACAGTTGTCGCATTTAAATTTAGGTTTAGATCCAAATAAAGAGACCATTGAACGTATCTTGGTTAAAACGGGTAACCGTGAATTAGTCAGTTTAGATTTTCGTTGGTTATTAATACCATTGATTAACAAAACGTCGAAACCGGAAGAGTTAGTGGTGGTTGAACGTCGTACCAATGGTAATTTTTATGGCTACATTGAAGGAATTATTTTAGACGGTAAGCCTGAAAGTATTGAAAAAATGGCTGAGTTGGTTGAGCGTGTTGATGACTTTCAAGAAGAAATGGAAGAATTACAAAAAGCTGATATCGGCGCTATTAATTATCAAATAGAGCGTTTGCGTTTGAAAAAGCGTAAACACATACTTGATGAAACATTAACACTAGAACGTGAACAAGAAATTGATGACGAAGTTGCTCGTTATAACGCTGATTATCAAGTATTAGAAACTAAGTTAATGGCTATTCGTGACAAAGTATCTCGTGACCAATTAGTGGTTCGTGCTATGGGTGGCGAAGTTATAGAGATAAATTTTGAAGAAATACTCAAAGTAACTTATAACAATAAATTATCTGTTTTTGGTCGTGCATCAGTATTTATTCAGCAAATTGGCAGTTTTTTAGTTGATGACCCTCGAGAAGCTAATACGGAAGGTGGTGTATTTCCTGCTATATTCGGTACTGTATTAATGGTTTTATTGATGACGGTTGTTGTTGCTCCCCTTGGAGTGGTTGCCGCTATTTATTTGCATGAATATGCTGGAAAGAATGCGCTAACGAAATTACTTCGTATAGCGGTAATTAACTTAGCGGGTGTACCGTCAATTGTTTATGGTGTATTTGGTTTAGGCTTCTTCGTTTATATGGTGGGTGGCAGTTTAGATCAATTATTTTACGCTGAAACTTTACCTAGCCCAACCTTTGGTACACCAGGGGTTATGTGGTCTGCATTAACATTAGCGATATTAACATTACCCGTGGTCATTGTATCCACTGAAGAAGGTTTATCTCGAATTCCATCTGCAATGCGTCATGGCTCGTTAGCCTTAGGCGCGACAAAGGCTGAAACGTTATGGCGTATTATTCTCCCTATTGCCAGCCCTGCGATCATGACAGGTATTATTTTAGCGATTGCGCGTGCAGCCGGAGAAGTTGCACCATTGATGTTGGTTGGTGTCGTGAAAATGGCACCTAATTTACCGCTTGATGGTAACTTTCCATACTTACATTTAGATCGTAAGTTTATGCATTTAGGTTTTCATATTTATGATGTCGGTTTCCAAAGCCCTAATGTGGAAGCGGCACGTCCATTAGTGTTTGCTACTGCATTTTTATTGGTGACCATCATTGTTTCACTGAATATGACAGCGGTTACTATACGCAACCGCTTAAGAGAGAAATATCGCATGTTAGAGCATTAATTTTTATCGTTCACCCTGATTATTAGGCTTAATTAGGCTTAATTAGGCTTAATTAGGGTGACACTTTCCTTTTATTTCAATAGGAAAAAATATTAAATAATGAACACTTTAACCGTAACGAACAAAATTTAAGCATTGAAAGAGAATATTATGATTTCAGTCACGCCAAGAACATTAGACCCAAAAGTTAAACTTGATCTCAATAACTTATCGCCAGAGCAAGTGGCACTAGAAATTAAGAATTTGAACCTTTATTATGGTGAAAAACAAGCACTACAAAATATCAGTATGTCTATTCCTAAAGGACAAGTTACTGCATTTATCGGCCCTAGTGGTTGTGGTAAGTCGACACTTTTACGTTGTATTAACCGCATGAATGACTTGGTTGATATTTGTAAGATTGAAGGTGAAATTAATCTTCATGGCGAAAATATCTATGGTAAACAAGTTGATGTTGCAGCGTTACGTCGCCAAGTGGGTATGGTATTTCAGCGGCCTAATCCATTCCCTAAAAGTATTTATGAAAATGTTGTTTATGGTTTGCGCATTATGGGTGAAAATAATCGACGTGTTCTAGATGAAGCTGCAGAAAAAGCATTACGCAGTGCTGCATTATGGAATGAAGTAAAAGACCGTTTGCACGACAGTGCTTTAGGACTTTCTGGTGGTCAACAGCAACGTTTAGTGATTGCTCGCGCGATTGCGATTAAGCCCGAAGTATTGTTACTCGATGAACCTACCTCTGCACTCGATCCTATTTCAACCTTAACGATTGAAGAATTGATTAACGATTTGAAAAAGCAGTTCACCGTGGTGATTGTTACGCATAATATGCAACAAGCAGCACGTGTTTCAGATCAAACCGCTTTTATGTACATGGGTGACTTAATTGAATACAGCGATACGAATACGCTGTTTACTACACCCGCGAAAAAGAAAACTGAAGATTATATTACTGGCCGTTACGGTTAATACAGACGATTAATATGCTACTTTTATTGTAGAAGTATAAGGAAAAATAATGGATAACATCAATCTTGGTCGTCATATCTCAGGCCAATTTAATGAAGATTTAGAAAATGTCATTAACCATGTCATGCACATGGGTGGCTTAGTTGAAAAGCAATTAAGTGATTCACTGACTGCTGTTTATAATGCAGATGAAGCACTGGCTAAAAATGTTTTAGCGAACGATTACAAAATTAATGCCTTAGAAGTTAGTATTGACGATGAATGTACGCGCATTATTGCTAAACGCCAGCCAGCCGCAGGTGATTTACGTTTGATTATGGCAGTTGTAAAAACAATTGCAGATTTAGAGCGTATCGGCGACGAAGCACAAAAAATTGCTCGAGTTGCTTTAGAGAGTTTCTCTGGAGAGCAAAAAGCGCTGTTACTTAATTTGGACAATTTAGGGCGTAAAGTTTTAGAGTTTTTGCAAGCGACCTTAGATGCCTTTACTCGAATGGATGTAGATTCTGCGGTTAAAACACATGGCAATGATGAGAAAATTGACCGTGAGTATGAAGCGTTAATGCGTCAATTAATGACTTATATGATGGAAGACCCACGTTCAATTCCACAAATAATGAGTGTTATATGGTCAGCCCGAGCTTTAGAACGCATTGGAGATCGCTGTCAAAACATTTGCGAATACATCATTTATTTCGTTAAAGGCAAAGATGTGCGTCACACAACGGCTGAAGATATTAAATCTTTGTAAATTTATAAAAAGCCGCTACGTTTAAATAACTTTATATATACCTATACTGTTTTAACAAATGATAGGTATATCTATCTAAAAGTATAGGTATTGTCATAAAACGCTTGAAGATCGTGTTAAATGGGTTAATATCCGCGACGAATAATAACAAAGAGCAATTTGGCTCTGGGAATAAATTATGGCTACAAATTCTATACTAGGTGTCTTTGCAAAGTCACCTATTAAACCATTAGAAAAACACATTCGATTGGTCACTAAGTGTTGTAATCAACTCACTCCTTTTTTTGCTGCTTGTGCTGCACAAGATTGGTCTACAGCAGGAAAGCTTCGCAGTAAAATTTCAAAATATGAACGTGACGCTGACACCCTAAAACGACAAATCCGTTTAGAATTACCGGGTGGCTTGTTTATGCCGGTTGACCGAGCAGACTTATTAGAATTACTCTCCCAACAAGATAAAATAGCTAACAAAGCAAAAGATATTGCCGGACGTATTTTAGGGCGCAAACTTGTTATACCTGAAACACTACAAGCATCTTTTGTGACTTATGTAGCTAGAAATATAGACGCAGCGGAAAAAGCAGCGGACGCTATTAATGAATTAGACGATTTATTAGAAACTGGATTTCGTGGTCGAGAAGTAGCATTGGTTGAAAAAATGATCAATCAATTAGATGAAATAGAAGATGATACTGACGGTATGCAAATTAAATTGCGTAGCGACTTGTTGGCTATTGAAAATGACTTAAATCCAATTGATGTAATGTTTCTATATCAAATTATTGAATGGATAGGTGATTTAGCTGATTTAGCCGAGCGTGTTGGTGCCCGATTAGAAATTTTACTCGCTAGAAAATAAAGGTTATTCATGGATATTATATTAACACATGGCCCAATGTTAGTCATTATGGCTGGCGTAGTTGGCTTTTTTATGGCGTGGGGCATTGGCGCAAACGATGTCGCTAACGCGATGGGTACATCAGTTGGCTCTAAAGCGCTAACGATTAAACAGGCGATTCTTATTGCAATGGTTTTTGAATTTGCCGGTGCTTATTTAGCGGGTGGTGAAGTTACTTCAACGATTCGTAAAGGTATTATTGACGCTGCTTACTTCGTTGACAGCCCTGAATTACTTGTCTTTGGTATGATCTCCGCCTTGTTTGCCGCGGCTACTTGGCTACTCATTGCTTCTATTTTAGGATGGCCGGTATCTACTACACATTCAATTGTTGGTGCTATTGTTGGTTTTGCTGCTGTTGGTGTAAGTCCTGATGCAGTTGAATGGGGCAAAGTACTTGGCATTGTGGGTAGTTGGATCGTAACACCGCTTATTTCTGGTATTATCGCGTTTCTTATTTTTAACAGCGCACAAAAATTAATTTTTGATACAGAAAATCCTTTGATACAAGCTAAACGTTGGGTACCTTTTTACATGTTTTTAGCGGGTTTCGTACTTGCTTTAGTCACTATTAAGAAAGGTTTAAAGCATTTAGGTTTAGATATAGGCTCAGTTGAAGGTTATATATACGCTATTATCGTTGCTGTTTTAGTTGCGTTTATTGGCAAGCTTTTTATCAACCGTTTAAAATTTGATGAGAATGCAGCAAAGAAGACGCATTATGCTAACGTAGAAAAAGTATTTGCACTTCTAATGATTGTTACTGCTTGTGCAATGGCATTTGCTCATGGCTCAAACGATGTAGCTAATGCTATTGGTCCACTAGCTGCTGTTGTTAGTATTGTCGGTAATGACGGCGAAATTGCGGCTAAATCTGCTATTGCATGGTGGATATTACCACTGGGTGGTTTTGGTATTGTTGCGGGTCTGGCTTTGTTTGGTCATAAGGTTATTGCAACCATTGGTAACGGTATTACGCATTTAACACCTAGTCGTGGTTTTGCGGCAGAGTTAGCGGCTGCTTGTACGGTTGTTATTGCTTCAGGTACAGGCTTACCTATCTCAACCACACAAACATTAGTAGGTGCTGTTTTAGGTGTAGGTATGGCGCGTGGTATTGCAGCAATTAACTTAACCGTAGTACGTAATATTGTTGTTTCGTGGGTCATTACTTTGCCAGTAGGTGCTGGTTTATCGATTGTTTTCTTCTGGGGAATGGTCGCAATTTTCACCTAGCATTTAACGATGTTAATTTAAGAAACCAGCAGAGATGCTGGTTTTTTTATGGGCGTTAAATACTAAAATAAAAAATTTACGTACAGTCGTTTGTTTATTGATAATATTTTAAAAAATAGCGAAATGATTAACTGCTTGGTTAGAGAGTAATATAATTTAAAAGTGGTTAGGTAATGCTTGCCTGAAAGATGATTACCCTATATTATGACGCTTCTTTGAAATTCGCCAGAAATTCAAATTGCCTTGATAGCTCAGTCGGTAGAGCAGAGGATTGAAAATCCTCGTGTCCCTGGTTCGATTCCGGGTCAAGGCACCATATTTCTCTTTATTGAGACTAAAAAGCCCACAAGTGATTGTGGGCTTTTTTCGTTTTAGGCGTCTGGTCGATATCTGGTCAGTTCCACATGAACTTACCATTAACAGTGTGACGCTACTAACAATAATATAGGTTTTTTCTTCACGGTATAGTTACACCTTTTGGGTGATAGACATGTAATCTATCGGCTCTGTTGATGGTCTTAAAGGTTTTTTTGATGCGATTAAAGCAGTCTTCCTTTAAGGACAAGTCTTCTGATGATTCGAAGAGGAAGTGATTTACCTTGCGATAGACGCGTCATCAATAAATGGACAATGCCCATTAGATAAAGGGAAGAGGTCTTGAATCGATATATGATTGAATTCGAAAAGCGTTTAAAGAACTTTATTTAAAATTGACAGTTACAAAAAATTTGTTACAGGCTTTATTAATGTCTCAACAAGTATTTTTAATACTTGGAAAGTGTGCTGCATTATTTAATGAACGTTAGTTTAATCTAATAACTGGGGGAACTTACTTATTAATTGATTATAAATTGATGGGTTAGAATGACTATAGCTTGATGTTCGTTCTTTATGACTTTTAGATATGTTAATTCCTCCATTAATTAACAATTCAACAATTTGAATGATTTCAGTTTGATATTTTATCAGTGCTAGAGCATGATCGAGGGGGTCTAAACCCTTTGAATTAATGTTTAACTCCACACCTTGGCTTAATAAAAAAGCAATCATTTCTTTAGCGTTAAAAATCACGCTATAATAGAACGCATTATTACCTATGCTATCTATAAGCTTTATATTTAAGCCGTAAGGTATTAGCCTCCTCGCTAATGAAACATTATTACTTTGCGCTAAAAGAATAATTGAATTCTTGGGTAAGTCAGCTCCCTGTTCTAATAAAGACTCTATTGTGAGCCAATTCTGATTCGATGAAATTGCTATCATCAGAAGCATGTCTATTTTTTCTTTATCGTTGGATTCTTCTATATCAAAGATTATTTCCTCAATACTTTGCCAATCGTCAAGTTCTAAAGCTGTAAATGCTGATTCTAAAGCATCTCGTTGCTCTTCAGATACCTCATTTTTAAAGCGATTATTTTGAGAATCAATCTGGTTTTGTACATTTGAAAGTAGTAATCCTTGTATTGCTAGCTTACCTACAAGATCATTTCTCATCGAAAGGTTATCGATTAATTCATCTATTGTAATATTCTCTGTTTGTTTTTCTTTGAGTAATTTTTTTGCGGCTAATTCAAAAGAAATGTTTTTTGTTTCAACTCCTATCGCTCTTTTTTTTGATTTTTTACTTAAAGCAAGGCTAATCATCTTATTTCCCATAAGTAAAAAGCATCGATTGGTAATAATATCAGTACCTTCTTCTTGCAAGTGGCCCTGCAATGCTATTTTATACAATTCAAAAACATTTACATAGACAGAAGGCTTCCAGTCTTCTGGTATTTTATTATCGTTGATTTCAGAAAATGTGCTTTCATAACTGTTGATTAAATCTTTAGGCAGCCAGCTTAATAAATTATCTACGGTTGATTGATAATTAGGTTTAACTCCATTTTCCATCAATGATAAAAATATTTCTATATATACGTTTTTTTGATTTTCATTTTTAGGTGTTTTTAGCAAATCGAGCGCATTTAAATGAAATGGATCTGGAGATGCGGGGCTATTTAATGAAAGCCAATAAGATACCAGTTCAGGTGAGAGCGATTTGGTGGCAACTAAGGCTAGAGAGTTATAATAACCTAAATCAAAGTAAACTCTTGTAGCGTCAGCATTTCCTGCCATATAAAGTCTATCAACAAAAGAAATGGGTAAAGATAACTCTGTTGCTGTTACTAAATCTATAAATGCAGGGCTAGCTCCCAAATCAAGTAACTGTAAAACTGCATCTTGTCCTCGTTTATTGCTATTTTTTAGAAGTATATGTGAGATAGGAGGAATTACTTTATATGAATAATAGACATACCCATTTATAGGCAGTTCTCCTTTTGAGAAAGACTGTATCAATTTAACCAAATTGTCTTCTTCTAATAATTGTGAAAATAAAGCGCTAGCATTATTTTTCATTATTTCTGCATTGGTATCCGCTAAAGGTGGCAGCATTTTTCTTTCGAAAGGATTAATGCTAAAAATTCTTCCTCTCATAAAATTTACACCTGAAAATATGGAAATGTAATCTAACTTTGTTCGCTCAGCATTACCATTTACTAAATTTTGATAAAATTTCTTTATTTCATGTGACTTTTCTTTTGACCACAAAGAAATATCCTCAATTTGTGTGAGATAATTATCACATATATTCAACGTTAAATCGGTTTGAGGTTGATTAGTGGGTAAAGTGAGTTCAGGCATAACATATTCAGGTTGTTCTGTTGATTTCAGTTCTTTAACTGTTGTGCTTTTAGCTTCAATATTTTCTTTTATATTTAAAAAAAACAAACTAAGTATAATGAAAAATATTAATAAACTGTAAACTAGTACTTTAAGAACTCTTGAATTCAACTTTTGTAATTCCCATCTTTTGTAAAACTTGGTATTGATGAATTTCATCAATACCACTTAGTTAGTACTCAAAAATTATTGAATACTATAGCAATCGGCTCTACCATTTGCTTTCATTAAATTGCAAACTTGTGGAACCTCTTGAACTGCATAATGAGTTGAGGTTATACATGAACCAACTGCAACTACCCCCAATAATGGACCAAGCAAAGTTCCAAGAAGACTACAGACATCACCACCAGTATTCCGTGCATTGGTTAGTTCTGCCTGGCAACCAGCTAATTGTGCATCAGAGTTATCCATACATTTTGCAACTATTTGTGCTCTTAATAAGGTCGTGTTAACGTACATTAGATCTACTTGAGCGAGAGCGCCAACACCAAAATACTCATCATATAATACTCGATACTCTTCAAATAAAGCATCTTGACGTGCTATCTCATCCAAACAGTATTGATCACAATTTACTCCGATGCGTTCAATTGCATATGCAGAACTAACAGTTATTGATATTCCTTCTCGATCACTTGTTATCTTAATAAATAACAAAATAATTACTGCTAGGATAAGTCCAATATTTTTAATCCAATTCATTTTTACTTTCCTTTTTTTATATATTTACATTTTATTATCATTTTGGTGTCGGTTTATTGGTGTATTGAAATTTGAGATTAAGAATAAAAAAGTAGAAAGTTTTTTATCCTAGCCGTATAGTTAAAAATGTTATTGATAGTTTTTTTGTTAAATAAAGTAAGGTTAGGGAGGGGGTGTGACAAAATTGGAACTTTCAAAAAAAATTGACAAATACGTAAAGAAACAAAAAATATATAAATGGGTGTATTGTATTCTGAGTACTATTTTTACTGTTTTTGCTTTTATACCAAGTACAATTATGTTTTTTGATGAAAATATGTTCGGGCTTCCCCCTGTCATGTTTGCTATATTTGGTGGTGGGTACTTATACAAAGCATGGGATATCATCAGAGGTAATGAGGAACATGAGCTTTTAATCAATGCATTAGATTTACTTTCTACTAGTAATACTTCTTAGTTTTAAGGGATAAGTTCTCTTCATGAGTAATCGTTCGGGTAATGAATTGTATATAAATCAACGATTATTTTTTAGAATTTGACCGTTAATTTAGTTTTATAGATATAAAACAAAAACTAATATTCAGGTTTATGCCAAAGTCATCTATTAATTTATTTAATTTATGTTCTTTAACAAATTATATGTGTCAGAAATGACCACTTTGTCTTAATGGTAATATTTATATTAACTTGAAACTTCTTTCATTGATCAATCTGAAAAATAGTAACCACATAAAACACCATCCAAATCAGAGATTAATTGTGCTTTGCCTTTGGTTTACGATTAGTAAAAATTCAGTAGGAGTTTGATAGTTCAAGTTTTCATGAATTCTCATACAGTTATACCAAACCTGAAATCTACTAAGTTCTGATCGTAAATAATTAGGGCAAACTTTTGACCAATCAAGTTGCTTAAATTGTACCTTAAACGTACCAAAGAAACGTTCAATTCCTCCATTTTGCCAAGGATAAGAAATATCAGATTTTTGATGCTTTATACCTAACAATTTTATGCCAATTTTCATGAGTGAAGAAGTAAAACAGTGCTCGTTATCCGTTCTGATAAAGACAGAAAGGCAAATTTTAGAATAACATGAATCACCTCGAGCAAATATTTGCAGAGTGTTTGGATTTTAGATGTCGTAAGCTCAGATTTAGACGAGAGCCATGATCAACAATACCTAAAATAATTTGCTGTTTTGCAGATAAATTCACAGTTGTTAAGTCAACTCCCCATGTTTTATTAATAGGTGTTGTATAAGGATCTTTTTTTTAATATTTCGCTTGGTAATAGCAAGTTGATATTTACTTACTTTTAGCTTTTCATATATAAAATTTTTGCTAACCGATTCACCTTTTTCAAAATAAAAATGGTAAATGTTGCTGTTATTTTCCACAACCATGATTAGGCATTATGGCTTTAAGGTAAATAACCTTATCAATGACCTATTCAGTTTCTTACTATTTTGATGGTAAGTGTTTTTGTCAATTTCGTGGTGAATGTCTTTAACTTTCTTAGTTACTCGATAGCAGCGATGGGACTTGAACATGTGATAAAACCAGTAGATAGCCAAATCAAGCAACCATGGTATTCAATACAATAACCTTCATTTTGATTTATCGACAAAATTACTGTTCAAAATATTTCTCGTATTTAGTTAAGTATCAAGTAAGATTATTACATGTATTGTAAAAGTCATCTATTATCTATCTGGCAAGACTGATGTCTAATAGAATAAAACAGAAAACGTTGGATTAACTTTTCCATATATAATTTTGCTAGAGAAAGTAAAATTATATAACAGTTTGATATGAGTTTTAGGTGATTGAAAATCCTCGTGTCCCTGGTTCGATTCCGGGTCAAGGCACCATATTTCTCTTTATTGAGACTAAAAAGCCCACAAGTGATTGTGGGCTTTTTTCGTTTTATGTTAAGTGAATTAAATATCTACGTTTATTTTCTTTACTGCACCCACTAAGTTAATAGCGTAACAAATTACCACTCACCTTTTAATATCTGCTATTCATCGCAACACTTTTACTGAAAGTAAACTTTTGTAAAGTCATTACTATTTTTTATCATTATTGAATACAATTAAGCCATTAAAAATAGCAGTAGTGGTTTCATATTTTATGGAAAATCGTCTGAGAACGAATGTCAAACAAGGTATTATTGTTGGCCTAACAACAAGTCTGTTGTTAGCTTGCTCTAGTACTTCAGAACTTGATGAAAATATTAAAAATATCAACTTACCAACAACTTGGCAGCAAAGTAATGAAAAGTTACCGGTTGAAGACAATTGGTTATATCAATTAGATAGTCCACAAGTTCACCAGCTAGTGAAATCTGCACTCGCCTCTAATCATCAATTAAGCATTCAAGCGTATGATGTTGAAATACAAAAGCAGCAACTGATTATTTCGGGTAGTTCGTTGTGGCCGTCCCTTGATTTATCTTTGCGTTCAGGTCGAAATAAAAATAATAACAATGATAGTTACGCTAATTCAAGTTCGGTTAATTTGAATTTGACTTATGAGCTTGATTTATGGGGGAAGCTTTCTGCAGCTGACCAGCAAGCTAACTTAACTTTTATGGCTGAGCAGTCACGTTTTGAGCAAAGTAAGCAGCAATTGGCTGTTAATGTAGTAACCACTTGGTTTGCAGTGGTAGAAGCTGAAAAACTATTATCCTTGTATGAAAGCCGAGTTAACAATTCACAACAAAATTTAGATATTATTGAGTCAGGTTACAACAGCGGGCTAGGAGAGGCGCTCGATGTTTACTTAACTCGTAATGAATTAAACAATGAGCTAACTCGTGTTTCAGAACAAAAATCTACAAAAAAGCAGTTAGTGAGACAACTTGAGCGTTTAGTCGGTGATTACCCCGCAGGAAAGCTACGAGTTGATGCTGATTTACCGCTATTAACTTCAGATATTCCGCTAGGACTTCCATCAGAACTTATCAGCAGAAAACCTGAGTTAATAGCAAGCTGGTATCAGCTTCTTGCTAAAGATGCCGGCCTTGCTTATGCACATAAGCAGCGTTTTCCAAGTTTGAGTTTAACAGCATCGCTAGGGGACAGTGGAACTGATATTGATGATTTACTCTCAGGTTCATCGTTAGCTTGGTCATTACTTGGTAATATTTCTGCCCCGTTGTTTAATGCAGGTCGCTTAGCGGCTAATGAAGAGAAAGCACGTTTATCGCTAAAACAAAACGAACAGCAATACCTTGATCATTTATATAGTGCTTTTACTGACGTTGAAAACGCCATAACACAAGAGAAAAGCTTAAAGCATAGTTATCAAAGTATGTTGGCAGCACAAGAAAATGCCAAGGTTGCCGCTACACTTTCTTTTGAACAATATCAAAGTGGTCTAGTCAATTATACCACGGTACTTGATGCTCAAACGCGTTCGTTTGACGCACAAACTACACTGATCAAAATTAAAAATCGCTTAATTGCCAATCGAATACAGCTTCACTTAGCACTCGGTGGCGACTTCACTGTGTCTGAAAAAACTGTCACTACTACTTATACAAAGGCTAAATAATTATGTCTTCACATTCTTCTCTAAATCATGCAACAGTTCAAAAACCAAGTAGAAAGAAAAAACTGATACTCTTAGCTGCAATTATTGGTGTGACACTGCTGTTAGTTACTTTGATTTTTAATAATCCGCCACAATCAAAACGCTTTAAACCCTCGAAAGCACCCCAGATGACCGTTGAAACAAAAATTTTAGTACCAGAAAGTTATCAAGTGATGGTAGAAAGTTTTGGTACGGTAAAACCTCGTACTGAAAGTATACTTTTTTCACAAGTTTCAGGGCAAATTACCCAGGTAAGTGAGCAATTTCGTGATGGTGGATTTTTTGAAAAAGGCGATGTATTAGTTCAACTTGATGATAGAGATTACCTGTCGGAAGTTAAAGTCTCTCAAGCAAACCTTTTGTCTGCCAACCAAGTCTTACTTGAAGAAAAAGCTCGAGTGCAACAAGCTCAAGCCGACTGGCAACGTTTAGGAAATGGTAAAACGGCTAATGTGCTTGTGCTAAGACAGCCGCAGCTTGAATCTGCAAAAGCAAAAATGCTTTCTGCTCAAGCACAATTAGATAAAGCAAGGTTATCACTCGAGCGTACGGCAATCGTTGCCCCTTATGCTGGGCGAATTCTAAAAAAACAAGTTGGTATTGGTCAAGTTGTCTCAAGCAATAGTCAACTTGCAACCATTTTTGCTGTCGATTATGTAGAAATTAGACTCCCGATTCAAAATAAAGATCTTGCCCTGATGAACTTACCTGAAGTGTATCGTGATATTGGCGAACAGGGCCGTAAAAATGACGTAAAATTAACCTCTGACCTAATTGGACATCAATCGTGGAATGGTAAAATTATTCGCACAGAAAGTGCTATTGATGAGCAGTCGCAGCAACTTTATGTCGTTGCACAAATTAATCGCCCCTATGACGCAAAAACTTCTGATGGATCACCGATAAAAATAGGCCAATATGTTACCGCTGAAATTGAAGGTAAAGCATTAAGTCATTCGTTGGTTATACCTAGCAGTGCTATTTATCAAGGCAGTTATGTCTATACGGTAGAAAAGGGCTTGTTGATGCGTAAAGAAGTTACTCTCGGTTGGCAAAATGGTAAACAGTCAATTGTTGAGTCTGGGCTCGTTGCTGGTGACGAGTTGGTGCTAACGTCGTTAGGTCAAGTAAGTTCAGGAACGCCTGTTGCCATTGAAGGCAGTGTGTCAAGCCAAGGTAATAAACAAGGTTCAAAAAAACAAGATAAAATAGCGAAACGTAAAGCAGAAAAACAAGAGAAACGTAAAGCAGCTAAACAAGCAAAGGATGAATCACAATGATTGCATGGTTTGCTCGAAATCACGTAGCGGCGAATCTATTATTAATAACCATATTGATTTTAGGTTTGTTTAGTCTTTCCGTAAGGATACCCGTAGAGGTTTTTCCCTCATTTGCCTCTGATCGTATTAACGTAAACGTTTCATTACGTGGCGCGACACCCGAAGATGTAGAAAAAAGTATCTCTATTCGTATTGAGGAGGCTATACAAGACTTAGAGGGCATTAAAGAAATATCTAGTCGCTCTTCTGAGGGGGCATCTTCTGTTAATATTGAAGTTGATAGCGGTTATGATGCACGAGAAGTATTGGCTGACATTAAAAGCCGAGTCGACTCTATTAACACTTTCCCAGCAGAGGCTGAAAAGCCTGTTGTTTCTCTAGCTACGCGAAAGCGGGAAGTTATTTCGGTAAGTGTCGCGAGTATATATGGCGAAAAAGAAACACGAGAGTACGCAGAAAAAGTACGTGACGAGCTGTTAAAAGTACCTTCAATTACCCAGGCTGAACTGAGTGGTGTACGTAATTACGAAATTTCTATTGAAATTCCGCAAGACAAATTACAACAATATAACTTAACTATCGCCCAAGTATCAGCTGCAATTAATAATGCTAGCACTGACGTTTCTGCAGGTAATTTAAGAACACAAGGTGGTGATATTTTATTGTTGTCCAAAGGCCAAGCCTATCGTAAAGATGAGTTTGCTGAGATAGCAATAAAGACCCACACTGACGGTTCTATTTTACGCTTGTCTGACATTGCATTGATCACCGACGCTTTTGAAGAAACTCCGGTAAGAACAAGGTTTAATGGCAAACAAGCAGCCTTTATTGATATTTACCGTATTGGCCCACAAAGTGCTATCGATGTTGCTGATGCAGTAAAAAACTATATTGATGAACAACAAGGTAACGTGCCTGTAGGTGTGGAACTTAGCTATTGGGATGATGATTCCCAAGTGGTGAAAAATCGTATTTCCACGCTAACAACAAGTGCGCTGCAAGGGGGCATTTTAGTCCTCGCATTATTGAGCTTATTTTTACGCCCATCGATCGCGTTTTGGGTATTTCTTGGTATTCCTATTTCGTTTATGGGCGCTTTTATCGCGATGCCATTTTTTGGTATTACGCTTAATGTGATGAGTTTGTTTGGCTTTATTTTAGTACTCGGTATTGTGGTGGATGACGCCATTGTCACCGGAGAAAATATTTATACCCATTTAAAAACAGCTAGCTCAGGTGAAGAAGCGGCTATTAGAGGCACACAAGAAGTGGCAACTCCAGTCACTTTTGGGGTATTAACCACCGTTGCTGCATTTTTGCCTCTCGCGTTTATTGAAGGTGCACGAGGCGCATTGTTTGCACAAATTCCTGTCATTGTTATTCCGGTATTATTGTTTTCCTTAATAGAATCAAAATTTGTTTTACCGTCGCATTTAAAGCATTTAAAGTTACGTAGTCAAAAAACAAAAACATCTAAATTTAGTCAATTTCAACAACGTTTTGCCGATGGCTTTGAAAGTACAATATTACGTTATTATCAGCCGTTATTACAAAAAGCGATTAATTTTAAAACGGCTACGTTTTTTGGTTTTGTCGGGGTTTTCTTAATCATTATTACCTTGGTCATGAGTGGCTGGACTAAATTTATTTTCTTCCCAAGAATCCCCAGTGAAACTGTACGTGCGTCATTAACTTTACCCGCGGGCTCGCCATTTGAGGTAACCAATAAACATATCTTAAAAATGACCGAAAAAGCAGAAGTGTTACGTGCTAAATATATTGATGAAGAAACTAATGAAAGCATCATCATTAATATTTTAGCCACGACTGGTGGTCGAGGTGGTACGACAAATCAAGGAAGTGTGCGCTTTGAAATAACACCGCCAGAGTCTAGGCACTCATCTATTGGCTCTGCGCAATTAGTGCGGGAGTGGCGGGAAATGATTGGGCCAATTCCTGGGGCTGAAAGTATGACTTTTAGAGCTGAAATAGGTCGGTCATCCAATCCTATTCAAGTGCAATTGAAAGCAAGTTCATTAGACTCACTTAAAGAAATTACTGATAAAGTTAAGGTGCGTTTAGCAACATATCCAACCGTTTTTGATATAGAAGATAGCTTGTCAGATGGTAAGCAAGAGCTACAAATTGAGTTAACTGAGCAAGGCAAAGCTTTGGGGCTAACCAGAGTGAGTATCTCTAATGAAGTACGCCGTTCTTTTTTTGGATCACAAGTTCAGCGTATTCAAAGAGGTAGAGACGATGTACGTGTAATGGTGCGACTACCATTAAATGAACGAAGAACGACCGCTGATTTAGAAAGTATTCTTGTTGGCACCCCCAATGGTGGTTCGGTGCCTCTGGCACATGTGGCTAGGTTAATTCCAGGAAAGAGTCCTTCAACTATTTCTAGAATTGATCGTTACAGAACCGCTAGTGTTAGTGCTGATGTTGAAAAAGAGAATACCAACATGACAATATTACAGGCTGATCTTAAAACCTACTTAGATGAACTGCTGCTACAATATCCTGGTGTCAGTCATTCTCTAGAAGGAGAAGCGAAAGAGCAACGTCAATCTTTTGGTTCGTTAGCTTGGGCATTGCTCTTTGTTTTCTTTATTATTTATGCCTTACTGGCTATTCCATTTAAATCTTACATACAGCCCCTTATTGTTATGAGTGTTATTCCTTTTGGCATGATAGGCGCGGTAATAGGTCATTGGATAATGGGTATGGAGTTAACTATTATGAGTTTGCTGGGGATGTTGGCACTCATTGGTGTTGTGGTAAATGACTCTCTAGTGTTAGTTGACTTTATTAATAAAAAGCGATCAGAGGGGATAAAACTGATGGAGTCGGTGCTTACCGCGGGTGCTTCGCGTTTTCGTCCGGTGATGTTAACGAGCTTAACCACTTTTATTGGCTTAATGCCGTTACTTTTTGAGCAATCAACACAAGCACAGTTCCTTATTCCAATGGCTGTTTCTCTTGGTTTTGGTATCTTGTTTGCGACTTTTATTACGTTAATTTTAGTGCCAGTGAACTATTTAATTGTTGAGCGACTAAAGGAATTAATAGGTGTGAAACCCACTCATCAAACTTTAGAGCAAGCTTAGTTTTTAATTCATCCAAGAGTAAATAATAAAAAACCCAGTTAAAAACTGGGTTTTTTCATTTTGAAATAAAGCTAGAAATCTTCCAACATAAACTCTAACGAGTCTTCATACGCTTTCAGTTCTTTTTCAAGTTGAAACCTTTCCTTTATTAGTTCTATTTCACGCCATTTTCTTTTCTTATTAGTGCTTTCTGAGGGCTTAGATCTTTTACCAAATGAGCCCAATACTTGTTGAAGCTTTTCCATAGAACACTCCTTTTTATTTAACAGCACCTTTTTAATAACACATTCAAAGTGATAAGCAAATAATTAAAGCAATAAAAAACCGCAACATTTGATGGTGAAATAGCTCAATTTAGGGCTTATTTTAAACTAACTGTATGATAATTAGCTGTTAAAGTAGCTCAGCAAGTTGCTTTTCTAATTTGATCTGATCAATGGTGAAATTTCTGATCCCCTCGGCAAGTTTTTCTGTCGCCATGGCATCTTCATTCATTGCCCAGCGATAGCTACTTTCTGATAACTTGTCTTGGCTGGCTAATGTAGGTTGTTCACTAAATAATTTTTGCTCAAGTGTTTCATGACATTTTGATAGTTCATCTAATAAATTAGGACTAATTGTTAAACGGTCACAACCGGCAAGTTGGCGTATTTCGTCGATGTTGCGAAAACTTGCCCCCATCACTACTGTTTTATAACCCTTACCTTTGTAGTAGTTATAAATACTAGTGACTGAGATAACACCAGGGTCTTCATCGCCTGCGTACTCACTTTTACCACTGTCTTTTTTGTACCAATCTAAAATGCGGCCCACAAAAGGCGATATTAAATAAACACCGGCTTCTGCACAGGCTTGTGCTTGAGCAAAACTAAATAATAATGTTAGGTTACAATTAATGCCTGCTTTTTCGAGTTGTTCAGCAGCTTTGATACCCTCCCAAGTTGACGCAAGCTTAATAAGAATACGTTCATTACTAATTCCCGCTTCTTTATACATCGCCATTAGCTTGTGCGCTTTGGCGATTGAAGCTTCGGTGTCAAATGATAAGCGTGAGTCTACTTCTGTTGAAATACGCCCAGGGACTGTTTTTAAAATTTCTAAGCCAATCAATACTGATAATTTATCAGCGGCATCAATAACGTGTTGTTCTGCACTTGATGATTGTTCTTTTGCCCATGTAACTGCTTCGGCGAGTAAATGCTGATAGCTTTCTAATGAAGCTGCTTTTAATAATAGTGATGGGTTTGTCGTTGCATCTTGCGGTTGAAAATTTGCGATCGCTTCAATATCGCCAGTGTCAGCGACTACTGTGGTCATTTTTTTTAATTGTGAAAGCTGATTTGTCATGTCCTTTACCTTTTTAACGTGAAACTTGAGATTGGAGTATTATTACAACATAAATGGCTGAAAAAGCGATAAATCATTGATGTTGTGCTTGATATGACCATATTTGTAACAAATTTTCAATATATAGCAAGTATGTTTGACATTTTTTTAAAGGTATTTCAATTGGCTTATCATTTCGCTTCATGTTTAGCGGTTTTATTGTATTATATGATTTATATATTCTAATACAGTCAATAAACGGATCCTTTATGCTACTTGTTGTTTCCCCAGCTAAAAATTTAGACTTTGAGTCACCATTACCTACGGATAAATATTCTCAACCAGAGCTTTTAGCGCACAGTAAAACATTGATTTCGCATTGCATAAAGCTTACCCCTGTTGATATATCTACACTCATGAGCATTAGCGATAAACTTGCCGGGTTAAATGCCGCTAGATTTGGTGAATGGTCGATGCCTTTTACAGTTGATAATGCCCGCCAAGCAGTATTAGCTTTTAATGGCGATGTTTATACGGGATTAGACGCAAAAACGTTTAGTGCTGACGATTTTGATTTTGCCCAAAAACACATGAGAATTTTGTCTGGCTTATATGGCCTTCTTAAACCGCTTGATTTAATGCAAGCGTATCGTTTAGAAATGGGCACAAGGTTAGCGAATGAACGTGGCAGTAACTTATATCAGTTTTGGGGTGATATTATTACAGACAGCGTTAATCAAGCTTTAGAAGAACAAGGTGATAACGTATTAATTAACCTTGCATCAAACGAATACTTTAAGTCAGTGAAAAAGAAAAACCTTAAAGGTGAGATCATAACTCCCGCTTTTAAAGATTGGAAGAACGGTCAATTTAAAATGATCAGTTTTTTTGCTAAAAAAGCACGAGGTCTAATGGCACGTTATATTATTGAGCATCGCTTAACTGATGTAGAACAACTTAAAGCATTCGATGTTGCAGGTTATCAATACAGTGAAGATTTGAGTCAAGGGAATGATTGGGTATTTACCCGCAAAGACACTGAATAGTCGGCTGAAATTATTGGGCAAGGAACCGCTTAGTTACTTACCCATTATCATTACAGTGATCACTTATAGAAAAAGAAAACAACAAAAGGAAAAGGAATGCTTTCATTACTCGCTAAACTGTTTAATGCATTGAACTCAGAAAGTTCAACTAGACAAATATCATTGGCCATTGCGTTAGGTTTTATTGTGGGTTTATCTCCACTATTAACCTTACATAATATCGTTTTTTTGTTTATTGTTTTATTTTTACGAGTCAATATAGGTGGATTTATAGTCGCTTGGGGATTCTTTAAAGGGCTGAGTTACTTATTATCACCGTTAATTGTTAACGTGGGTGAGTCATTACTTACGGCTGAATCTTTACAATCAATGTTTGATGCGTTTTACCAATTTTCATTGTTCAAGCTCGCTCATCTACATCATACCTACACTTTAGGTGCCCTAGTAATTGGTTGTTTATTGGCTATTCCACTTTATTTTATCAGTAATTTTTTAATTGAAAAATATCGTCTGCATATTAAAGCCTTCTTTGAAAAATTCCGTATTGTGAAAGCATTGAAAGCATCCAAGTTTTATCGTCTTTATTGCCAAGTTTCTGGTCAAGGAGAATTGTCATGAGTCGTTTTATTCGCTGGAAAGGGTTAGTTGGTTTTTTTGTGGTGATAGCATTAATCATGACTTTTATATATTTTTTTGCTGATGCGTTAGTTAAGAAAGGTATAGAGAAGTCGGGAGAATGGTATTTAGGTGCTGAAGTTAATGTCGAAAATGTTGAAATAATGTATGCCCCGTTAACACTCAATATTGAAGGTTTTCAAGCAACAGATCCAGAAAAACCAACGTATAATTTAGTGAGTTTTTCTCAAGCGTCAGCCGGTGTTGATGTATGGCAATACTTATTTGGCAAACTATACATCAGTGACTTAACCGTTGCGGAGTTACGTATAGATCAGCCAAGATTGTCGGCAGGGCAAGTATTCACTCTTATTGACCAAAATGTTGAAAATGGCAACAAAGGGGCGGACAACTCTGTTTTACCTGGACTTGATGTTAGCTTGCCTGCAGTGGATGAATTACTTAATAATAGCGATTTATTAACGGTTAAGCAGGGTAAAGTTTTAGAACAAAGCTATCAAACAGAAAAGAAAAAGCTGCAAGGTATTTATGAGACGCTCCCTAATAAAGACACGTTAGCTGACTACAAAAAACAAGTTGAAGCACTCACAAATATAAAGATTAACAGCTTAGCCGATCTTGAAAAGCTTAATAAAGACTTTACAGCGCTGAAGGCACAGTTTGATGCTGACCAAGCGATTGTTAAACAAGCTAAAGAACAAGTCAGCACTTCTAAAGCGTTATTGACCAAGCAAACACAGGCATTGAAAGAGGCACCTTCAGCTGATTGGAAAATCATTGAAAGTAAGTATCAACTTGATAGTGTAGAAGGTGCTGATTTTGCACATATGCTGTTTGGTGAGCAAGCACGTGAATATTTTGGCTATGCCGATGCGGTTTATCAAAAAATAGCCCCATTAATTAAATCTTCTAAAGTGGATAAGCAAGCTGAAAAAACAACAAGTGAAGGGCGCTATATACATTTTAACGATGACACACCTTTACCTGATGTGCTGATTGAACAGGCAAAGTTTTCTTTGATTTTACCGCAAGGTGAATTTGCCATCAGCGGCAAAGAATTGACACATCAACACTGGGTTCGTGGCAACAACA
Organism: Colwellia sp. MB02u-14; assembly: GCF_014076915.1. Lineage (NCBI taxonomy): Bacteria > Pseudomonadati > Pseudomonadota > Gammaproteobacteria > Alteromonadales > Colwelliaceae > Colwellia > Colwellia sp. MB02u-14. The sequence goes on along the minus strand of NZ_JACGUX010000079.1, from coordinate 151,654 downwards.
GCGTAGTTAACGTTGAGAGCGACAACGTACAGGGATCTGGGAAATTAGCATTAGCACTCGATTTTTCATTAGACAAGCAGCGTATTTTAAGTGGTAATGGTATATGGAAACTCTCAGATGTTGATTTGAATGCGGTTTCACTCCAGGAATCAAGCGCTTTTACTTTGCAACTTGATAGTGGCTTGTTGTCAGGAAAGGGGACTTTTTCATTACTTGATGATCAACTTGATAGTGAAAATAGCCTAAGCCTTGATAATACTCAATATAGTGGTGCGGGTACATCTCATTTAAGTACGCTCTTTATTGACACAGTTCAGTCTTTAAAGACATTATCGTTAACGATTACAGCAAAAGGTAAAATGACGGCTCCTAAGCTGTCTATTTCATCGCCACTTGATAAACAGTTAAAAAATTCAATGGTGAAGCAGGTATCAAATAAACTGACGAGTTTTAAAACGGATGTTAAAGCAGGTTTGAATACTAAACTCAGTAAAGCGTTAGGAATGAGTAATGATGAAGCGCAGTCTTTAGTCGATGTTGAAGCACTGATTAGTCAGACTGATCAAGCTTTAGATAACCTGATTAATTCAGATGTTGTAAAAGCGAAAAAGAAAGAATTTGAAGACAAGCAAAAGAAAAAGCTCGAAGATAAAGTAAAGAAAAAACTAGGTAAGTTATTTGGTTAGACATTTAGTTCGCCCCTTTAAAAAGGGTCACGCGATATATGACTCGGTGTTATTGACTTGTTTTCCGTTCAAATGAACGGGACAGTAAATGAGAAAAATAGTTATAATAATGCACCTATAAAAAAGCCTCAGCTTATTGTTAAGTTGAGGCTTTTTATATTCAGAATGAATACGATGATGCAAGAGCTAGGGGGAATGGGCGATGGTATTAACGTTTACTTTATTAACCATTGTACATTAAGCTTTTATACCTAAACTGCTGAGACCACCACTTTTTTTGCCCTTACTATTGTAAGTCATTGATGAACGGTTGTGATTCTCAAGTAGGGAGTTCTTCATACGTTCAGCGGCAAGCGATGAGTGTTGTATTATCTGACCATTGATATGGTTTTTGTCTTTGCAACGGAGAAGAATAGCTTCAATTTCAGTAATTTCTTTATGATGAATACCTGATGCTATTTCATTTTTAACAAGTATGTTTTGAGCATTTTGCTCATCAAGCTTTTGTATGGCTTCAAGCAAAACTCTTTTCTGCTCAGTGACAAAAACTAAAGCTTCGGGGTCTTGTTGTTTTAATATTTCTTTTTCAACGCTGAGCAGATCTTCAAGCTGCTGTAGGTTAAGTAATTGTTGGGCAATTAATTGCTCTGCTGCTAACGCTGCCATCACTTATAAACTCCTGTGATTAGGTTAACAGCTTACTATTAACCTAGTTTAAATTCGAAATTTGCTATGCTGGCGGCAAGCTTTTCAGGATTAACTTTGTACTCACCATTGGCAATCGCTTTTTTCAGTTGATCAATTTTTTTCTGGTCTAATGCCGGTGCATCATTCGATTTCTTTTGTAATTCATTCAGTTGCTGAGCTTGTGGCGTTAAAGACACTGAATCTTTACCTGCAGATTTTCCTTGTTCACTGCTGGCTGCATTTTGTGTGGCTTGCTGTTTTACTTGTACTTGTTGATCAAGTTTTTGCTTTACCTGATTATTGTTTGACAAGTTATTGATATTTATAGCCATAATACTATCCTAATATAACGGGTTGATCTTCACTATCTTGTTATCGGCAAATAAGCTAATAACTTAACCATTATTATAAATTAATTACAACTTTGTTGATAGCGGACACCCGCCCTGTTACCGTTCGGCCACTGCTGTCGTTTTCAACCTGTATTTGTTCACCAAGCGCACCGTCTGTAAGAGCTATACCTGAAGTTTTTATCATTAACGTTCCTGATTTTGCAATAAGCGTGACATGGCTTCCTTTGCAAACAAAACAAATATTCTTTCTGGTTAGGATAGCACCTGCGGATATTTTTCTTTTGGCTCTCGTACCAATAACAATTTTGGTATCATCGAGGATCTCACCGCGGATCCTAAGTGTGTCACGATATTCAATGATTACATTTGATGCATCAACTCTACTTCCTTTGTTAATGATACTTTTTGCGACGACTATTGGAACAACTACTTGGATCCTTGCTGGAATAAAAAGATACCACGGTGTTGGATCATTGCAATTTATTTTGACATTTACGTTTCTACCATTATGATTTTCAGGTATATTTGCTTTTAGAGCAGATAAACAAGGTTTAATGGTAATTCTGGGATCTAGCGTAGAGACTGATACCGTCATTTTTCCTTGAGTCGGTAATGCAATATTATTTTTAATAAATTTTATGACAAAATTTTGAAGCTGTGCCCGGTTAATTGTTTGGCCAAAAGTTAAATTAGGCAAAAATGCTAATAATAGTGAAATAATGATAGAAATCTTTAATATGCTCATAAATTTGTCAACTATTTGCTAGGGAAATTAAAATACTCGTCTATGCTTAATTAATGTGTAAACTTAACAACAAGTAAAAAAGATGAATACGCACCAAACGTCAAAAAATTGAACGTCGACTATGTATATATAAGCACAATCAAGAAGTGTGCCTTTTTGTGAATTAAGTAAAATGAGGTTTGTATGGCAGGAATTTTAGACTCAGTAAATCAACGTACTCAGTTGGTTGGGCAGAATAGGCTTGAATTATTACTTTTTCGTTTAATAGGGTCACAACGCTTTGGCATTAATGTTTTCAAAGTACGCGAAGTCATGCCTTGTCCGCGTTTAACCTTACTTCCTGGGCAAGATTCTTTCATTAAAGGTGTTGCACATATTCGTGGGCAAACCATTTCAGTGATTGATTTAAGTAAATCTACAGGTGGACCAGAAATAATTCCTGATGAAAACTCTTTTGTTATTATTGCTGAGTATAATCGTAGCGTACAAGGGTTTTTAGTTGGAGGCGTTGAGAGAATAGTCACGTTGAGCTGGAAAGATATTATGCCACCTCCAGAAGGTACTGGTAAGTCTAGTTATTTAACAGCGGTTACTGAAATAGATAAAAAAATGGTTTCTATTTTAGATGTAGAAAAAATTCTAAATGAAATTAGCCCCATTTCAACTGAATTAAGTGAAGATGTTGCTGATGCAACTGTTGGCGAAAGTCTCGGCGAACGTGTCATTATGATCGCTGATGATTCAACCGTTGCACGAAATCAAGTAAAACGTGCTCTAGAGCCTTTGGGCTTAAATATGCTATTAGCTAAAAATGGCCAAGATGCTTTGGACCAATTACTCGTTTTAGATGCTGAATGTAAGGTATCAATCACTGAAAAAGTGGCTCTGCTGATATCAGATATTGAAATGCCTGAAATGGATGGTTATACCTTAACTGCAGAAATTAAAAATAATGACCGGCTTAAAGCTATGCCTGTTATCTTACACACCTCATTAAGTGGTGTCTTCAACAATGCCATGGTTGCAAAAGTAGGTGCAGAAGACTTTATTCCAAAATTTCATCCTGATGAATTAGCCACAGCAGTAAAGAAATGGTTAAAGAAAGATGAAATAGCGAAAGATGTCAATTAACCCGTAATTTTCTTTAGCGTATTTTATACCCAATAAACTAGCACAATAATAATTTAAGGTGGAATATCGTAGTGTCAGACCGACAGCTTGATGATAGCAGCTATCATCAGTTTAGAGTTTTTCTCGAGAAACAATGTGGCATCGTGTTAGGTGAAAATAAACAATACCTAGTAAAAAGCCGTTTGGCGCCTTTAATGGCTAAATTTGATGTTGCCACATTGGGTGACTTAGTCACTCGTACTCTCAGCCCTGTGGAAAGACAGTTGCGTGCGGCAGTCATAGATGCGATGACAACAAATGAAACTTTGTGGTTTCGTGATGAGTACCCCTTTGAACTGTTGAAAAAGCGCTTACTCCCAGAATTTAAAAATCAAAGAACGCCCTTAAAAATATGGTCTGCTGCAAGTTCTTCGGGGCAAGAACCTTACTCTATTGCGATGGCGGTACAAGAATTTAAACAAAGTAATCCTGGCGCGTTTTCTGGTGGTGTTCAAATTATTGGCACTGATATCTCAAATACGATGCTAGAGCATTGTAAATATGGTCATTATGACAGTTTAGCTTTGTCACGTGGTTTATCTGCCGAACGCAAAAGAATTTTTTTTGAAGATGGCGATAAAGGCATGTCAAAAGTTAAAGATTCAATTAAAAAAATGGTGAGTTTTAGACAACTTAACCTATTAAATAGTTATAGTTTAATGGGTAAGTTTGATATCGTTTTTTGTCGTAACGTATTGATTTACTTTGCACCTGAAATAAAAAAACAAATAATTTCTCAGTTTGAAGGCGTATTAAACCCTAAAAAATACCTCTTTCTTGGTGCGTCAGAATCACTCTCAGGTTTGAACCAAAATTTTGATATGGTTCGTTGTAATCCTGGCATTATTTACCAGAAAAAGAATTAACCTTCCTCAAAGATTCTACATGGCATAAATATTGTATGGTTATCTTCATTGATTTGGAGGTAACACTATGGCTATCAGTTTTGAAAAAGCACTTGGCATTCACCCACAAGCACTTGCCGTTCGTGCTCAGCGTGCAGAAGTTATTGCGAGTAATATCGCAAATGCAGATACACCTGGCTATAAAGCCAGAGGTATGGACTTTAATACGGCCCTAGCTCAAGCCTCCAGTAAACAACAATCAGGTATGTCTCGAACCCATGAAAAACATCTTGATGTTCGCACTGAACTAAACAATGGCGTGCAGTTTAGAACACCTAATCAACCAGATACAGGTGACGGTAATACTGTAGATGCACAAGTGGAACGAAACTTGTATCTAGAAAACTCAATGCAGTATCAAGCCAGCATTCAATTTCTTAGTAGTAAGATAAAAGGCTTGAAAAAAGCTATTACCGGATCGGGGCAATAATTATGAGCTTATTTAACGTATTTACTATATCTGGCACGGGTATGAGCGCTCAATCTGTGCGCTTAAATACCACAGCAAGTAATATTGCTAATGCTGATAGTGTTAGCAGCAGTGTTGATCAAACTTATCGAGCACGGCACCCTGTTTTTGCCGCAGAGATGCAAAAAGCTGCCGCTGGACAAGATAGCTCAGGAGTGGGTGTTAAAGTTTTAGGTATCGTGGAAAGCAATAAACCTTTAACCGTTGAACATAATCCAGGGCACCCAATGGCAGATAAAGATGGTTATATCTATAAACCAAACGTGAATGTGATTGAAGAAATGACCAATATGATTTCGGCATCGCGTTCGTATCAAACAAATGTTCAGTTGGCTGAATCAGCAAAAAACATGCTGAATAAAACCTTGCAGCTTGGCAAGTAACAATTAAAGGTGGAATGAAAAATGGAAACAGTTAGTGGAAGTAAACCTTTAGATGGCATGCGCTGGCAAAAGGAAGAAATAACAAAGTCTGACAACAACAAGGGCATGTTAACGCAAGAAGATTTTTTCGCATTGTTAACAAAAGAGCTCTCGCATCAAGACCCGACTAAGCCTGTTGAAAATAATGAGATGATTTCTCAAATGACTGCATTTTCAACCACTGACGGCGTGGCAACATTAAATGACCAATTTACGTCATTTGCCGCATCAATGTCATCTAGTCAAGCATTGCAAGCTTCTTCATTAGTAGGGCGTAGCGTATTAGTTGATGATAATGTTTTTGGTATGGCTGAAGGTGACAGTGTTAAAGGAAAAATGGTCACTGATAAGCCGGCTAGCAATGTTAATATTTATGTTGAAAATAAAGCAGGTGAACTTATTCAAACCGTTCCTGTTGGCAGTGTTGCCGCAGGAGACTTTACCTTTAGTTGGGACGGTAAAATGGCCAACGGAGAGCCGGCTAAAGAAGGTGCCTATCGTTTTAGAATCGCAGGTTTAGTTGATGGGCAAGCATCAGAGTTGCAAGCGATGACTTACCGTAAAGTCGATAGTGTGACGTTGGCAGGAGCAGGTGGAAATATTTTATTAAATCTTAATGGTGGCAGTTCCATGGCACTAGCAGATGTGGTGGAAGTATCAGAAGGATAAATTGAGCAATTCAATTTACGCCACTGTTATTTCAAGAAAGAGTGAATACTCGAAATAATTAAGATAAACAGTTTTTATATGAGGTGCAATTATGTCATTTAATATAGCGTTGAGCGGATTAAACGCTGCTCAAAAAGATTTGGATGTTACATCAAATAACATCGCCAATGTAAATACCACGGGTTTTAAAGAGTCACGTGCTGAATTTGTTGATGTGTATGCATCGTCTCTGCTTGCTTCGGGTAAAACTAAGGTTGGTGACGGTGTTTTGACGGCAGATGTTGCTCAGCAATTTTCCCAAGGGAGCATTCAATTTACTAACAATGCTTTAGATTTAGCAATTACTGGTAATGGTTTTTATGCAACAGTGCCTGAGATTGACAGTTTAGAAACTTCTTACACACGTGCGGGGCAATTTAAACTTAACGACAGTAATTTTGTTGTTAACTCCGGGGGTGGGTACTTATTGGGTTTTCCTGTTAATGCAGATGGTTCTTCTTCATCGGTGAGTTTAAGTACTGCTGAACCTATTTTAATTCCAACCTCTTCCGGTGCTCCAACACCGAGTAGCAAAGTAGATATTCGTATGAACCTACCTGCAGGAGATTCCTATATTACAGGGGCCCCTGGTAATTTTGATCCAAAAGATTCAGGCACTTTTAATCATTCTACTTCAGTGACTACTTTTGATTCACTAGGTGATAGTCATATTATGACTTATTATTTTGTTAAAGATAATCCATCAACCAATCCAAACGAGTGGATGATGTTTGCTGGTGTTGATGGGGTACCCGTTAACATTGTTGACCCTGTCGGTGGCTCAACAAACCCAGTAGGTGGTACTGTCTCTGGTGGGTTATTTCCTGGTGGTGTTGTCGGTGCCCGTTTAGAGTTTTCTAGTTCAGGAGACTTTGTTAATCAAATACCAACGCCAGCCGAAGGCGGTATTGTAACCGAACCACTCGGTGGTATTATTTTATCAAATGGTGCCGAGGCTTCTCAAACTATTGAGGTTGATTTTAACCTAGATGTTTTAGGGCCAAACCCAAATGAACCAACACAGTTTGCTTCAAACTTCGAAGTTACTGCACTAGAGCAAGATGGTTTAGCGGTAGGGCGATTAACGGGCATAGATATTGGCACCGACGGATTAATTCGAGCAACCTATAGCAACGGTACTTCTGCGCCATTATCACGTATTTCGTTAGTCAATTTTGCTAATGAGCAGGGGTTAACACAAATTGGTAACTCTTCTTGGAAGGAGAGTATCAGTTCGGGTGAAGCACTCGCAGGTGAAGCAGGTTCAGGTACTTTTGGTACGATTAATTCTTCGGCATTAGAGCAATCGAATGTTAACTTAACCACAGAATTAATTGACTTGATTTCCGCCCAGCGAAATTTTCAAGCGAACTCTCGTGCACTTGAAGTTGATAACCAACTCAATCAAACCATTTTACAAATACGATAAATAAATATTTAACGTAATTTAATCCTCACATAAACATAAAAATAAAGAGATAAAACATAGCCAGTGTTTTGTCTCTTTTTATCTTCATGAGTGGGACTTCTCAGACTTCCTATCTTTCAATACACTAGTACATCTATGTATATTAAAGGCCTATGGCAGCTATTAGGTGTTGCATTAGTATATTGCCGCATGTCTATGGCAAATAACGACAATAGCGCTTATCTTTTATTTCCTCTTTGTTATATTTCTTCTGGCACTGTTATTGCATTTCTAACGATAAGATACAATTTCAGAGAACTGTTATGGATAAAATGCTTTATATCGCAATGAGCGGTGCAAAACAAAATATGCAATCGCTTGCAATAAATGCTAACAACCTTGCCAATGCTAAGACGACTGGCTTTAAGGCTGACTTAGCACAAGCGCGTTCCATGCAAGCTTTTGGGGAAGGGTTATCTTCTCGCGTGTTTGCCATGACAGAGAAACCAAGCCAAAACTTTGACAGTGGCGCTTTAATGCAAACTTCTCGTGATTTAGATCTCGCCATTCAAGGACCTGGTTGGTTTGCTGTTCAGGCTGAAGATGGCAGCGAAGGTTATACGCGAAATGGCCAGTTTCGCCTTAACGAACAGGGGGCTTTAGAAACCGCTGAAGGTGAGCTCGTTATGGGGAATACTGGACCGATATTCTTACCACTCCCAGTTAACAACATTAATATCAGCAAAGATGGCACTATTATGGTTCAGCCTGAAGGAGCGCCAAGTTCTGTACAAGAAGAAGTTGGTCGAATCAAAATGGTGAATCCAAGAGTACAAGAGTTAGCCAAAGGTAATGATGGGTTGTTTCGCCGTAAAGACGGGCAAGATGAAGAGGCAAACATCAATGTCAAGGTAGAAAGTGGCATGGTTGAATCAAGTAATGTAAACCCTATTGGGGAAATGACCGCGATGATTTCATTGCAGCGTCAGTTTGAAATGCAATTAAAGTTAATGAAAACGGCCGAAGAGATTGATGCCAGTTCTGCATCTTTATTACGCGCTTTTTAATTTCAATAAATAATTTTTTAGGTGATTTATGAACCCAGCATTATGGATAAGTAAAACAGGATTAGATGCGCAAACTAAAGACATTGCGGTAATTTCTAATAATTTAGCGAACGCCAGTACCATTGGCTTTAAAAAAAGTCGTGCGGTATTTGAAGATTTACTCTATCAAACGATTAATCAGCCAGGTGGACGTTCAGCTCAAGATACCGAAATGCCATCAGGCTTGATGCTTGGCGCAGGTACAAAAGTGGTCGCTACACAAAAGATTCATACCCAAGGTGATATGCAAACCACAGATAACGCTTTAGATTTAATGATCCAAGGTGAAGGTTTTTTTGAAGTACAGCTACCTGATGGTACATCATCTTATTCACGAAATGGTCAGTTTACCATGGATGAAGAAGGCAATATGGTAACGCCAGGTGCTGGCTATTTAATACAGCCGCAAATAACGATTCCACCAGATGCTTTAAGTATTATTGTCTCACAAGATGGTGAAGTTTCTGTGACCTTGCAAGGGCAGCCGGATCCTGCTGTCGTGGGTCAAATCAACACAGTTAATTTTGTCAATCCTACGGGCTTACAGCCGATAGGACAAAATTTATATATTCAAACCGCGGTGAGTGGTGCACCACAAGAAGGGGTACCTGGCTTAGAAGGTTTTGGCATGATAGTTCAAGGTGCACTTGAAACATCGAACGTCAATACAACAGAAGAACTCGTTAATTTGATTGAAAGCCAGCGTGTATATGAAATGAACTCAAAAGTTATTTCAGCTGTGGATCAAATGCTTAGTTATATTAATCAGCAGTTATAGCGCTTAAGGAACTTCTTATGAAAACACTCTTAGCATTACTTATTCTGTCTTTATCAATGACGGGCTGTGCCAGTATTGAACAGGCAAAAACATTACCTGATGATCCCGATTTTGCGCCAATTATGCCAGAAATGGAAGAAGCGTCAATTATTCCAACGGGTTCACTCTTTAAGGTTAATTATGTCAATAATATCTATTCTGACTCAAAAGCGCACCGTGTTGGAGACATTATTTCAGTTATTTTGAATGAAAGTACCCAAGCGCAAAAGAGCGCTAAAACAGAGTTGAAAAAAGAAAATGGTGCCAGCTTAGACCCTATTATTGGTTTAGGTGGTGGTGCAGTAAACTTTAAAAATGATGCGATACAATTTGGCTATAATCAAGATTCTAATTTTAAAGGTGATTCAAAATCTAATCAAGGCAATAGCTTAAGTGGTGATATTTCTGTTCATGTTTTGCGAGTTTTACCGAACGGTAATTTGATGATCCGTGGTGAAAAATGGATGAGCTTAAATAACGGTGATGAATTTATTCGTTTAACCGGTGTTATTCGCGCACAAGATATTAGCGCAGGTAATACCATCATCTCTAGTAAAATTGCTAATGCTCGCATCGAATATGCAGGCACAGGCACTTTTGCTGATGTACAAGAACAAGGTTGGTTATCGAGTTTCTTTACTAGCTCTTGGTGGCCACTGTAGCGTTAACTCAACGTAGACTTTCAATAGGTATTATTATGAAAAATCTTCCGACAAACATAAAAGTGACTTTATTAGTTGTATCACTTTTACTTAGCTCGATGAGCTATGCGCAACGAATCAAAGATTTAGCCGATGTTGCAGGTGTGCGCAGTAATCAGCTAATAGGGTACGGTTTAGTGGTTGGTTTACCTGGGACAGGTGAACAAAGTCCTTTTACAGAGCAAAGTTTTAAAACGATGTTAAGTAATTTTGGTATTACTATGCCAGCAAATTTAAAACCAAAGATTAAAAACGTTGCTGCGGTGGCTGTTCATGCCGAATTACCTGCGTTCACTAAACCTGGGCAAAGAATAGATATTACTGTTTCCTCTATGGGCAGTGCTCAAAGTTTGCGTGGCGGTACATTAATACAAACTATTTTGATGGGTATTGATGGAAATGCTTATGCGGTAGGTCAAGGTAGTTTAGTCGTTAGTGGCTTGGGTGCAGAAGGTTTAGATGGTTCAAAAGTTATTGTAAATACGCCAACAGTTGGTCGTATTCCAAATGGTGCTACGGTCGAACGAGAAGTTATTTCACCTTTTACTAACGGTGATTATATTACTTTTAATCTTCGAGATTCTGACTTTAGTAGTGCGAGAAGTCTAGAACGAGTCATTAATAGTGAATTCGCTAATATTAATGATCCGGCAACTTTTATTGCACGTGCTATAGATGCAACCTCAATTCAAGTGAACGCACCAAGAGATGCAAGCCAAAGAGTGAGTTTTTTGGCAGCATTAGAAAACCTAGAGTTTGAGCCTTCACGTCCAGCCGCAAAAGTTATTGTCAACTCAAGAACCGGCACTATCGTTATCGGTTCTGATGTGCGTTTGTTACCAGCAGCCATCACTCATGGTGGGATCACCGTTACGATTAATGAAACTCAAGATGTCTCCCAGCCTAATGCCTTTGCTGATGGTAATGCCGTTGCAACAAATCAATCGATAGTCAACGTTAACAAAGACGATAACAGAATGTTTGTTTTTAACCCCGGTGTAAGCTTAGATACCCTGGTTCGTGCTATTAACGAAATTGGCGCTGGCCCTGGTGATGTTATGGCAATATTAGAAGCCTTATCACAATCGGGTGCACTTCGAGGAGAATTGATCATTATTTAATGATCATTATCGCTTATGACTTCACCGACTCAATCTTCATTATCTTCATTTTCACCGCAAGCATCGGTGACAGCTAACTCGCAGAATTTCTTAGACATCAATGGCTTGAATTCTATTCGCCAGCAGTCTAAAGAAACTGATAAAGGCTCCAAAGATGCAGCATTGCAGACAGCTGCTAAGCAGTTTGAAGCGATTTTTATGCAAATGCTGATGAAAAGCATGCGTAAAGCGCAAGAGGTTTTAGAGTCGGATAGTCCATTTAATTCTGAAAGTACAAAATTCTACCGTGATATGCACGACCAACAAATGTCACTAGAGTTATCAAATAATGGCTCATTAGGTTTATCTGATTTAATTGTTCGCCAATTAGGGGGTGATACTGAAAGTTTCACCCCACAGTCTTTTTTACGCAGCGATACTCGCTTTAGTAAAAATAATGGCTTATTAACTGAAGATGTTAATCAAGGAAAATCTATTGTCGCAGAAGGGATCCTTATTTCTGCAAAAGATCGTCAAACTAATGACTCTGGCGATCATCAAGCTAACAACCAAAACACATTATTTAGTATGCCACAACGCGCCCCGTCATCATTAAATGGTACGAGTGTGTTAAATGATAAACCATCAGTTTATGAAACACTTGCACTACAAGAACCTCAGTATAAGCAACCGAAAGATTTTGTAACTGCATTGGTCAAAGACGCTAAACGTGTTGAAGAAAAGCTTAATGTACCTTTTGAAGTGGTTATTGCTCAGGCGGCATTAGAAACTGGCTGGGGACAAAAAATCATCAAAACTGAAAATGGTCAAAGTTCTAATAACCTATTTAACATCAAAGCAGATAAACGTTGGGATGGCGACAAAACCAATAAAGAAACACTTGAATTCGAACAAGGTGCAATGGTTAAAAAACGTGAACCGTTTAGAGTCTATGAAAGCATTGGTGACAGTGTTAATGACTATATTCACTTCCTTTCAAATAGCGACCGCTATAAAGACGCATTAGATAAAGCTAGCGATGAAAAAACCTTTTTAAACGGCTTGCAACAAGCAGGTTATGCCACTGATCCTAGTTATGCTAAAAAAATATTGAGTACATTAAATACAGTTAAGAAACTGCTTCAATAGTTTTTTTATTCTTAGTATTGATATCTGAGCTTCCAGTGAGAAGTTTCATGGATATAGGTATTACCTCCATTTACAATTTTTTTCTCTCATAATTCCTGACTTTATTTTTCTTGGCATTATTTATGCATACAAGTAGCTATTGGTCGTGTTAATTCACTTAGTTTTGACACTTTTTAGTTAATAATTTAAATGATATGCATGGACGTTTAGTCTTACTTATTGTTTAGGAGTTTATGTTATGGCTGTCAGTTTGTATCAAACAGGTGTAAGTGGTCTATTGGCTGCTCAGCAACACTTAGCGACGACGGGCCATAATATCTCCAATGTTAATACTGATGGTTACACTGTTCAGCGTGGTGAGCAAGCTGCTTCAATAGGAGATACAAGTGGACGGAATTATATAGGAACTGGAACGTATGTTTCTGACATTTCAAGAGTATTCAGTTCATTTACTTATAAAGAGCAAACAGTTACAGCAAACAACGCAAGTTATAGTAGCAAACTTAGTAGTCAGCTTAATGAACTTGATCAAACCATGAGTATTTATGGTGGCCAGGTTGAATCCTCTTTAGACAATTTTTACCGTTCATTACATAGTATTTCAGATAAACCAGAAGATACTTCTCTACGAAAAATGGCATTAGATCAAGCGCAAACAATAACAAATGATATTAAAAATCTACAAGGACGAATAACAGGAACTCAGAAGTTAATTAATAATGAGTTTTCTCAAATGGCTGACCGTATATCTATGCTTGCAGTAGACATTAGCAAAATTAATAGCAAAATATCTTCTAGTTACAGCGAGAATAATGTCGGGCAAAATAATGATTTATTAGACCAAAGAGAACGCTTGTTAAGCGAATTAAATGAACTAGTAAAAGTGGATACAGTAACAGACAAATCTGGTGTTATGACCGTAATGATAGGTAATGGTAAAACATTAGTAGCAGGAATTACGCCTTTATCAATGTATGTAACAGCTGGTGATCCTGATCCATCAGAAAATCAGTTAGCAATTAGTAATGGTAAAAGTACTTTATCATTAGAAGGGAGTTATTTAGGTGGACAATTAGGTGCTTTAGCTGACTTTAGAGGCACTCATCTAAAAAGAGCTTCATCTGAAATTGATCTTCTTGCTGTGGGAATTAGCCAAACAATAAACCAGTCACAATCTGAAGGGTTAGATTTAAACCAGCTTCAGGGTACTGATATTTTTTCTGATATTAATAGTGGAGCTCTGCCAACAGAACGTGTTTTAGCACACTCGGCTAATAATGTTAGTAACCCGACTCCATTGATTGCTCAAGTAACTATTACTGACGTTTCTCAATTATCTACAGATGAATATGAAGTCATCTATGATGGTGCTAATTACAATTTAAACAACCTAACGACGGGGGCATCTAATACTTTGGGTGTAATAGGTGCAGGGCCATTTACTTTACCGGGATTAGGTTTTCAGTTTGAAGAAAATTCGGGAACACCACAAGCAAATGATCGTTTTTTAGTTCGCCCACTACAAAATAGTGCCGAAAGAATGAATATTGAATTGAAAGATCCTCAATCAATTGCGGCAAGCAGCCCTATAGATGTTACGGCTAATGATAATAATGTGAGTTCAGGCTCTGTAACTATTTCAAAAGTTACTGATCCGATTGCAGCTCGTACACAAGTTATGGCTACATTTCCATCATTAACGGTTGATGTTTATGAAGATAATCTTTCACCAGGAATATTCCAATATAGAGTATTTGATACATCCAGCCCACCACCTGCTGCTCCTTTAGCTTCAGGTTCATACCTTACTGGTGGTACTGCTACTGTTGCACTGTCTGGTTATGAAATTGAAATTACAGGAAAACTCTCGGGTTTAGGGACTGATGCCAGAGAAAAATTTGTTATTGGTGATGCTTTTGGTGTTGGCAATGGTAACAATATGTTGGATATGGCAGGAACACAAAATTCCAGCGTTTTAAATGATACACAGACGTTTTCTCAATTTCTGACAAGTAGTGTTTCTGTTGTCGGCTCGGAAGCTGCATCATTAGAAAGTCAATTGGAAACGGACGTCGCCATGGCTAACCAAGCAATTAGTCGGCATCAGTCTATTTCAGGTGTAAACCTCGATGAAGAAGCAGCGAACATGTTGAAATATCAAAAGGCATATCAAGCTTCAGCGAAAGTCATCAGTATTGCTAACACTCTATTTGACACTATTTTGTCATCACTTCGTTAGAAGGTATTAATTATGAGAATTTCTACTTCACAGTTTTATCAAATTAGCGCCAACAGCATGAGTAAAATGCAGTCTGACTTACAAGATCAGGTTAAATATTTGTCTGCAGGCAAACAAGTTCTAACCGCTAAAGATGCGCCAATACAAAATATATCGTTAGGTGGCATTAAAGAAGAGTTACGTTCAATTGAACGTTTTGAAACGAATATTACGCAGGCGGTAAATCATAACAACCGACAGGAAGTTTCGTTGTCCAATACCCAAGACGTATTGATGCAAGTTCAAGACATTTTTATTCAGGCTAATAATGGTGCATATGATGATGAGAATTTGAAATCTTTGTCTGCGCAGCTTAAATCAAACCTAGAACAATTAGTAGATATAGCCAACACAAAAAACGAAACCGGAGAATATATCTTCTCGGGGTTTCAAGTCGATCAACGTCCTTTTAGTGCTGGACCTGATAATCAGGTTACCTATTTAGGTGATAATAAAATCGCTGAATTGCAAATTTCTACAAATATTCGGGTGACTAAAAATACACCTGGCGATGATATATTCATGAACATTGATAATAGTGTTGGAGACTTTATTCCCAGTGCTATTCAAAACCTGACACCACCTGCGGACCCTGATCCAGAAGAACCTTATATTTACGTTGAAAGTGCTAAAATTGTTGATCGACAAGCTTATAACGCGGCAGCAATGACACCCAACTTAACCTTTGATTTTACAGATACAGATGCTGACGGTGTGGTTGACGACGTTACTATAACCGATGGTGCAGCCGTGGTATCTCACGGGCCAGTTCCCTTTGTTGCAGGGCAAACGATTGCCTTCAATGGTATGGAAGTTGAGTTAGACGGCAACCCGTTGCCGGGGGATCAGTTTTCGCTCACACCACAAGAAAAAGTAAGTGTGTTTGATACGTTAAAGTCAGCTATTGATTGGATTGATAACTCTATTGAAGGTACTGATGATCCAAAACAACTTCAAGTTGATTATAAGTACTTACTAACACAACTTGATGGTGCTTTTGGTCACATAACAAGTAAAAGAGCTGAAGTGGGTATAACTCTAAATAAGATTGACGTACAGCGTAATGTCGCCCTGGACTTAAGTGTGATGCTGCAATCATCTAGAGGGAAAATAGAAGATTTAGATTTTGCTAGTGCAGTGTCTTTATTTGAACAGCAAAAAATGTCACTACAGGCAACACAGCAAACATTTAAACAAATTGAAGGGTTAAGTTTATTTAATTACATTTAACTGATTTTGGCATAGCTATTGCTTATCTAAACGTAAGGATGAGTTATCGACAGAATAATGTCCACTAGACTGTCGGGATAAGTTAATAATCACTTAAGAAGTAGATGATGAAAATTTATGGGTTAATTAACTCTCTAGAGTACAACCCTCTGTTAGTAAAACAGAAGCTTGAAATATATAAGCTTCTAATAGCATTTTAAATAATTAGGAGCACTATTATGGCTTTATCAGTAGTAACAAATACCGCGTCATTAAACGCACAACGGAACTTAAGTAAATCAGGTGAAGGTTTAGCAACATCAATGCAACGCTTATCATCAGGTATGCGTATCAATAGCTCGAAAGATGATGCAGCAGGTATGCAAATTGCTAATCGCCTGACCTCACAGATTAACGGCTTAGGTGTTGCGCAGCGTAATGCTAACGATGGCATTTCAATGGCGCAAACGGCTGAAGGTGCAATGCAAGAATCTTCTGCTATTTTACAACGTATGCGTGACTTATCTTTACAATCAGCGAATGGCTCAAATGGTTCAGAAGATAGAGCTGCCCTGCAGAAAGAAATGGGTGCATTGCAGCAAGAATTAACACGTATCGCTGAAACAACTAAATTTGGCGCAACGAGTTTATTGGATGGTACTTTTGGTACTAAGCAATTCCAAGTAGGCGCTAATGCTAATGAAACGATTAATGTCTCTTTGGGTAATACATCAGCTGATGCGATTGGCGCTCATGAAATTAAAGGTCCTGGCGCAGTTGCATCTCTTGGTTTAGGTGACGTACAAACTACTTCGCTAGATAATAACCATAATACAACGGCAGATACATTAAATATAAATGGTTCAACAATGGCTGTGGGTGCGGGATCTGGTGCAGCGACCATTGCTGATACTATCAATGGTTTAGGTAATGGCGTTAATGCTGAAGCAAAGCTAGAAACAAATATTTCTGGTATCTCAGCTGCAAGTACTGCAGTGATAAACATAGATAAAGGTGCTGCTACCAATGATTCTTACGATTTAGGCACTTATGGTGGAGATTCAGCTCGTTTAGCTGAAGATATGCAGGCTGATGGTTATGATGCGATCTATGATTCCTCCACTGATACCATAACATTTAAAGCAACGGATGTTGATGGTATGGATGTTACTGGGACAGACGGAAGTGGGTTTTCGGTTGGTGGAACTTCAGTTACTACAACGGCTAACCCTATCAGTGTTTCTTCAGAGCTTAATTTATCATCTGCGAATAAAATTGGTATTTCAGGCTCTACTGCTAATGAAATTTTTGGTAAAGGTGGTACAGTAGCTGTTCAATCAACGGGTGGCTCTAGTGGCTTGTCTAGCGTTGAGTCAATTGATATTTCAGGTGTCGATTCCGCTGGTGCTCAATCAGCGCTTAAAACTATTGATGCGGCATTAGCTCAAATTGATTCTAGTCGTGCTGATTTAGGTGCGGTGCAAAATCGTTTTAGTCATACCATTAGTAATTTAGCGAATGTTGCAGAAAATGTAACAGCCTCTCGAAGCCGTATTCAAGATACTGATTTTGCTTCTGAAACTGCCCAAATGACTAAAAACCAAATATTACAGCAAGCTGGAACGACTATTTTATCGCAAGCTAATCAAATACCACAAGCGGCTACCAGTTTACTCGGTTAAGCTAAAAGCTAATGTTATTAATAATATAAAGTATTATGAGAATAAAGGAGGCCAAATGGCCTCCTTTTTTATTGGCTTTTATTTATGAGTACTAATTTTAGCTAGGCTAGGGAAGTTATTGACGGTTTTTAATTCAAACTGAAATTTGAAATAGAATAATAATGTCAATTTAATGGCTATAAAGTAAGCAATAATGTTTGTCGTTATGTATGCACAGTATATCGTTTTTTTTTATTTTAAGTCGTTGTTATTTAAGGCTTAAGATTTATTGGCCTACTTTGTGCTAACTGTATAAGTATGAAAGAAGCTAACGAGTTGTAACGAGCTTCTATGTGTAAAAATATTAGGAGAACATTATGGCCTTATCAGTTATAACGAATACGGCATCATTAAATGCGCAAAGAAACTTGTCTAAATCGGGAGAGGGCTTAGCAACATCCATGCAGCGCCTATCATCGGGTATGCGTATTAATAGTGCAAAAGATGATGCAGCAGGTATGCAGATTGCGAACAGATTAACTTCGCAAGTCAATGGGCTTGCGGTTGCTCAGCGTAATGCTAATGATGGTATATCGATGGCGCAAACGGCAGAAGGTGCAATGCAAGAGTCATCAAGTATTTTACAGCGGATGCGAGATCTGTCTTTGCAATCAGCAAATGGCTCAAATAGTGCTGACGACAGGTCAGCATTACAGAAAGAGATGGGGGCTTTGCAGCAAGAGCTTACCCGTATTTCAGAAACAACAAAGTTTGGCTCAACCAGCTTGCTTGATGGAAGTTTTGGTACAAAACAATTCCAAGTGGGGGCGAATGCTAACGAAACGATTAATGTCACATTAGGTAATATGGCTGCCGACAGTATCGGAGCACACCAAATCAGGGGTGGAGGCACTACAGGTACACCCGCTACTAATATTGGTGATGTTGAGGCGGCACTATTACCTGCAAATATGGGAACAACAGGTGATACTTGGAGTATAAATGGTACCTCAGTCACCTATGCGGGTGGCGATGGTGCCTCAAGTATAGCCAAAAAAATCACTGATGCTTCA
Organism: Colwellia sp. MB02u-14; assembly: GCF_014076915.1. Lineage (NCBI taxonomy): Bacteria > Pseudomonadati > Pseudomonadota > Gammaproteobacteria > Alteromonadales > Colwelliaceae > Colwellia > Colwellia sp. MB02u-14. Next base: position 133,007 of record NZ_JACGUX010000079.1, on the reverse strand, counting down.
ACGGGTGTAAACGCCCAAGCCGTGTTAAAAACACGTATTCAAGGTCTTTCAACGGCAGACGCAGGTACATTTAATATTTTTAAGGAGGGTAGCATAGAGGACACCTTTCAGTTAGCTTCGTATGGCGGAGATATGGAGCGTTTAACAGAAGACTTACAAGCTGCTGGGTATAACGCTGTATTTGATGGAACCCTAAACGGTGGGCTTGGCGCTATTGATGTTGTTGCGACGGATATTGACGGTTTTGAAGTTACGGCTTCAGCAGTGGGTTCTATTGAAATGGGACCTGCTGGAAGTATGCTTACTTCGGGTGCAGGCCCCCTTTCTCATTCAGCCGAATTACAATTATCGTCATCAGACAAAATTGGCATCTCAGGTGCTACGGTAAATCAAATACTAGGCCAAGGTTTTGGTGGCAATAACATCACTGCTACGGGTGGTTCAAGTGCTTTGAACTCAGTTGAATTTATCGATATTTCAGGTGTTACTTCTGAAAACTCTCAGTCGGCTGTTGAGGTGATTGATGCGGCCTTGGCGCAAATTGATTCTAACCGGGCAGCGCTGGGTGCGGTACAAAATAGGTTTAGCCATACCATTAGCAACTTGGCGAATGTACAAGAGAATGTTTCAGCATCTCGAAGTCGAATTCAAGATACGGACTTTGCTAAAGAAACTGCTGTTATGACCAAAAACCAGATATTACAACAAGCTGGCACAAGTATTTTGTCGCAAGCGAATCAAATACCACAATCGGCAATTAGCTTGTTGGGTGGTTAACTTCAACTTTTACTATAGTACGCCTCTAAGTTTTATACAAAACCAAGCATTTAACGTGCTTGGTTTTTTTATACAAATTAAAACTTAAATATATGAAATATAAAACACTTGAGCTGAAATAATGATGTTTTATACTACATTGTTTTTAAATGGAAAATACACTAACGAACGACTGATGCAATTTTATTTTAGGGTTTACATTATTTTTTTTATTTATTTTGACAAAAAAAACTAAAGTTAATTTATAGGCTGCCGTTAACTTATGTAGAATGGAGCTGTATTGATTGATTTATTGGTAACCTTACCGACAAGTCAACGGCTTCTGGTTCATATAACTAACTAAATATTACATTTTGTAATCAGGAGTTTATCATGGCTTTATCAGTAATCACGAATACAGCGTCATTAAACGCACAACGTAACTTAAGTAAATCAGGTGAAGGTTTAGCAACGTCAATGCAACGTTTATCATCAGGTATGCGTATTAACAGCGCAAAAGATGACGCAGCTGGCATGCAAATTTCTAATCGTTTAACCTCTCAGGTTAATGGTTTAGGTGTTGCTCAGCGTAACGCTAACGATGGTATTTCAATGGCGCAAACGGCTGAAGGTGCAATGCAAGAATCTTCGGCGATATTACAACGTATGCGTGATTTGTCTTTACAATCAGCTAACGGTTCTAATGGTGCTGATGACCGAGCAGCACTTCAAAAAGAAGTGGGCGCTCTACAGCAAGAATTAACACGTATTGCTGAAACTACACAATTTGGCTCAACTAAACTACTTGATGGTGATTTTGGTACTAAACAATTTCAAATTGGTGCAAATGCTAATGAAACAATCAATGTGACATTGGGCGATGTTTCTGCTGATGCGATTGGCGCTCATGAAATTAAAGGTCCTGGTGCAGTTGCATCTCTTGGTTTAGGTGACGTACAAACGGTTTCGTTAGATAATAACCATAATACAACCGCAGATACGATAAATCTAAATGGTTCAACGATGGCTGTGGGTGCGGGCACTGGCGCAGCGACCATTGCTGATACTATCAATGGTTTAGGTAATGGTGTTAATGCCGAAGCAAAGTTAGAAACAAGTATTTCTGGTATCAACGCCGCAAGTACTGCAGTGATAAACATAGATAAAGGTGCTGCTACCAATGATTCTTACGATTTAGGCACTTATGGCGGAGACTCAGCCCGTTTAGCTGAAGACATGCAAGCCGATGGTTATGATGCTGTCTATGATTCCGCCACTGATACCATAACATTTAAAGCAACGGATGTTGATGGTATGGATGTTACTGGGACAGACGGAAGTGGGTTTTCGGTTGGTGGAACTACAGTTGGTACAACGGCTAACCCTATTAGTGTTTCTTCAGAGCTTAATTTGTCATCTGCGAATAAAATCGGTCTTTCAGGCTCTACTGCTAATGAACTTTTTGGTAAAGGTGGTACAGTAGCTATTCAATCAACTGGTGGTTCTAGTGCCTTAAGTAGCGTTGAGTCAATTGATATTTCAGGTGTAAATTCTGATGGAGCTCAGTCAGCACTTAAAACTATTGATGCGGCATTAGCTCAAATTGATTCTAGTCGAGCTGATTTAGGTGCGGTGCAAAATCGTTTTGGCCATACCATTAGTAATTTAGCTAACGTTCAGCAAAATGTATCAGATTCACGTAGCCGAATTCAAGATACTGATTTTGCTTCTGAAACCGCACAAATGACTAAGAATCAAATACTACAGCAAGCAGGTACGTCAATTTTGGCTCAGTCTAACCAGTTACCACAAGCGGCATTAAGCCTTATTGGTTAGTCGTTAATAGTTTTTAGGTTCAGGTTTAACCTAATCGAAGAAAAAGGAAGGAGCCCAATACTCCTTCCTTTTGTGCTTTTAAAATTAAAAGCACCGTTCATTGAACATGCTCTAATACAATGTTTTTTGCAAGATACTTGTAGCAGAGTATAACTAGATTTAAAGTGGGAGATATACAATGACTGCCATTCCAAATAGTACAGACATAGATTTATCTGGTTTAAAATCAGAGATGAAACATGATGTTAATTCATTCGTTAAAGTGGATGAAACCAAAAAAGATGAAATTGTAAAAGATGAACGAGTAAGTCAACAAGAAAGTGAAGATATAACGTATAGTAAACCTTTAAACAGTAAACAACTGGAAAAAGTGGCGCAGCAATTGCAGGATTTTGTTGGTGAATTAAATCGAAATTTAGAGTTTTCGGTAGACAAGGACTCGGGTCGCGACGTTATTAAAGTATTTGATAAGGGCACAGGTGACTTGATTAAGCAATTTCCTTCTGAAGAAGTACTTACGTTAGTGTCTAAACTGTCTGAAATGGTTGGCGGCTTTGTTAACACAAAAGTTTAAGTTAACACGTTAAAATAAGGATAATAATTATGGCGAGCATATCATTCACAGGAATAGGTTCTGGCCTTCAAGTCAGTGAAATAGTCGAAGCCATAGTTAATGCTGAAAAAGTTCCTTATGAATCGCGCGCAGCGCGTAAACAAGGTGCTTATACGACTGATATTTCTGCTGTAGGTGCCTTGAAGTCTTCACTGGAAGATGTCACAGCAGCCTTAGATAGTTTAGGAAATGTTGATGAATACCAGAAGCGTGCAATTACAGGGAGAGATGATTTTGTAAGTCTTTCTTCTGATAAAGAAGCTGAGGTAGGTAATTATTCAGTTAAAGTTGAAGCGTTAGCCACTCACCATAAATTACTGTCTTCAGCTATTGGCGCTGAAGAGGCTGTAGGAGAAGGTACTCTTTCGATAGCTTCGGGGGATAATGCCTTTGATATTGCGGTATCAGATACCGCCACGTTAAGTGAAATTCGTGATGCGATAAATGACAGTACTGATAATTCTACGGTTAGCGCGACTATTATTACTGACGATTCAGGCCAACATTTAGTGTTAAATAGCAAAAGTACAGGGTTAGATAATGCTATTACCGTTAATGTAGATGATACGGGTGATGTCAATAATAGTGACACTGCTGGTTTATCACGCTTAGCTTCCGACGCTACGAATAAATTAACCTCTGTAAATGGCTTTACTTCAACTGACACAACCGGATCTGGCACATTATCCTTTACCTCTAACGGTAATAGTTTTGATGTTACTGTTGGTGGTGCTGATACATTAGAAGACATCATGGGGGCAATTAATGATAACGGCGCAAACAGTTCAGTTAAAGCAAGTATATTCACCGATAACACAGGTGACCATCTGGTCTTTAGTAGCAGAGAATCGGGAAGTACTCATGCTATTACTGTAACCGCCGTAGATGATGATGGCGATAATAATGATACTGCTGGTATTTCACAGTTTGCTTCTGTGAACCAAACTGCCACTGCCAATATTCAAAATATGTCAGAAGTTGATGCGGCCACTGATGCTAAAATTACGATTGATGGAACTATTGTTGTTACGAATAGTACGAATGTTTTTGATTCAGTTATAGATGGTATTACTATTACGGCAAAAAAAGTCCAAGACGTTGATGACGATATCAGTAAGATTACGGTTTCTGAAGATAATAAAAATGTTGCTGCAGGTGTTGAGAGTTTTATCGGAAAATTTAATGCTTTGGTGGATATCAGTAATCAATTAGGTAAATCAGGTGAAGACGGGGCAGGAGCCTTAGCGGGAGATTCATTACTGCGTGGCGTTATGACAAAAATACGTAGTCAATTTAATCGAGAGTTTAGCGCAGGTGATGATACATTTACACTGTCACAACTTGGTATTCGTACTGAGCGCAATGGGCATTTAAGTTTAGATACTGAACAATTAAACAACCATATAGAAGAAAACCCCGATGCAGTACAAAGTTTCTTTATTGGTGGCGATGATGGTAAAACGGGTTTTGTTGCGAGTTTGAAAGAGTTCGTGGGGTTTTATACTGATTCAGACGGTTTAATTCAAAAGCGTATCGATGGAAAAGAGTCTCAAATTACTCGATTAAATTCTGATTTGGTAAGCTTTGGTGAGAAGATGGATTCTTTAGAGGCAAGGTTATTTGCTCAATATAATGCGATGGATTTGTTGGTTTCACAGTTAAATTCAACAAGTTCATATTTAACTTCCCAACTAGACAATATGCCTGGTGTTGTTAAAAAGTCTTAATCATACTATAAAATTATTACTTTAATCTGGTTGTTATAATACGGGTTAAAATAGTTAGTCATAAATTATTTATTTTATGCAGCCTCCTCTGCGGTTATCAATAAGACACCCCAATTTAAAACTTGAATTTAAAGCCCGAATTTAAGCTCAAACGATTAATTTTATATTTATTTATAGATTTTGGCTTGAATTTTGCTTGGTTTCTCCCATATAACCGTGTGAAAATAGATATAATTAATATATCAGCCGATAAGCTGGAGCAATCAATGGAAGACCAATTAGTTACAATTCAAAAAATGTTACTTCATACAACGTTACTTGCAAATCTTAATGCCCTAAAGGTATATATACCCGAAGTTTACGAAGAATTTAAAGATTATCAAATAGAAGGTTCTGGAGTTGCAATCGATGAAACAGGGAGTGCCAATTTTTTCAATAATGATAGATTTGTTTACGATAACCCAATAAATTTTGCAAAGCAGCAAGTTGAACTATTTATTAAACACCCTACGATGATTACTTATGCTTTAGATCATCAAGAAGATGAGAATGTGGTGTTTAAACACGCGGCAGTCTTAAAACAAATTATGCAAAAACGGCAAACTGATGTTAAGGATACAATTAAACGGCCAATAGATGACGATTGTATTGATTTTATTTGTATGATTGGTGCTGGCTTGGGGTATCAAATAGACGAATTATTCAAACAAAAGTCAGTTGTCAATTTTCTGTTGTGTGAGCCATCAAAAGATGCTTTTTTCGCGATGCTTCATTGTATTGAACTTAAGCCTATCATTGAAAAGTGTATAGGCTTAGGAGGGCGGTTTTCTGTTCGTATTGGAGGAAGTGCAGCGGGTATTGTAAATGCGGTTTCAAACATGCTTCATCAACAGGGACATTTCAATTTAAGCCGTTTTTTCCTATATCGCCACTATACGAGTGAAATGACTGATGCAACACTTAAGCTTTTTTATGAAATTGGTCATCGCTGGGGGGCTGGTTGGGGCTTTATGGAAGATGAAATTATTAGTATTACACACACATTAACTAATATTCAGTCTGGTTTTAAAATGTGTAAACAGACAAAAAGTATAGATAATCCTATTGCTGAAAAGCCAGTATTTATTGTTGCTAATGGACCTTCTTTAGATTCAAGCGTTGAGTATTTACAAAAAAATGCAGACAATATTATTATTGTTAGTTGCGGAACGGCCTTAAAAGCACTATTAACATATAATATTAAGCCAGATATTCATGTAGAAATGGAAAGAACAGCAGCATTACTTCCTTTTATTGAAGTGATAGAAAAACAACAAGAAACTCGTGATATTAAACTGAGAGATATTCAAATTATTGCTTTTAACACTGTGTATCCTGAGTTACTAAAGCGCTTCAAAAATCCATTGTTACTGACTAAACTTTCTGATGCTGGCGGTAAACTTATTCAACAATATGACAAACTTGATATGTATGCAGCACCTGAATATAGTAACCCAACGGTGAGTAATACTGCGTTAGCGATTATAACCTCTTTAGGTTTCAAAGAGATTTATTTTATTGGGGTCGATTTAGGGTATAAAAGTCAGACACATCATCATTCTAAAGAAAGTATCTATTATGATGAAGGTTTTACACCTGTTGCTGAACATAATGATGATATGAAAGTTGAAGGTAATTTTTCTGAAAGCGTATTTACCACTTCTATTTTTGATAGCTCTAGAGGAAACATGGAACTGCTCCTTGAAAGTCATCGTATTGCTAATGTTTACAACTGTTCTGATGGAGCAAAGATTCAGTATACAACACCAATGCTTTTAGACGATATTCCATCATTTGATGATTTTGATACTAAAAGCTTATCTTTACATGAATTATTAGCTAATGCTTTTGATAATCGACAGTTTAACGCAAAAAAACTAGATAAAGCGATTAAACAATCCTTTAAAGAAGTTAAAGTTATTTTAGAGCAGTTAATTGGGTTTACTTCGATGGATATCTCTACCAGAGAAGAGTTATCACAGCAATTTACGCTACAAAATACTTTGCTGATGAAATTAAAGTTTAACAAAAATTATCAAATGAGTTATTGGTTAATACAAGGAACTTTTAGATACTTTCAAGCGTACATCATGACAAATTGTTATTATTATGATGACCTAGAACAGCGAAAAGAGTTTATTAATTTTTGCTTAAATAAATTTAGAAAGCATCTCAATAGTCTTTATAAAGAGTTTTTAACTTCATATAATAAACCATCTAAAATCTAACATAAAAAAATCATAAACAATATGAGATGGCATATTGTTTACATTTACTCATGGGAAATCTTGTTTTTGTGCATTTATTGCACTAACAAGTGTACTGAAATACATTATAGTAATCCCGTTAAAACCTGTTTGTTGAGATAGTTATACCGGGGTGAATTAACTTTAAGGCTCACTTTTAAATAAGCATACTTGGATCAGATCACAGGATTTTCCGTGCAACACAAAGTGATCTTTAAATATCCCATCGTGTTTATAACCCGCACTTAGAAAAGCTTTTGTACTACCAATGTTAGGTTGATAAGCGCGAGCAGATAATTTTCTTAGTTGCAAAGTATTAAAAGCATAATCGCTAACTAATTGTATCGCTTGCTTAGCGTAACCTTTACCCCATACAGTTTTATCACCAATAAATAAACTGATATACCCAACACCATGATGTTTATTAATCCCCCCTATTTTAATATTACCAATATGGCCATTGAGATGGCTTCTAATAGTGAATAAGTGATCACTATGATTTGCTAAAATATCTTCTACAAAACATGTTACTGATGACAGGGTTTGTTGCTGAAAACGCGTTTCTAAATATTGGTTTACTTGAGGATCATTTAACCAGTTTACATAAGTTGAATTAACGTCATTTAGACTAATATACTGTAAGAATACATCACCGTTATGTTTGTTTTTTAATTGCACAATTTTTTCCTCTAAGATGCTAAGAGATTAATATTCTTTCAATATAAAATGCTTCTGCCTTTTCAAAGCCATTTGTCGCTCCCCGCAGTGTTCCTAGTGCTTCAATACAGGGTAAACTACGACTGTGAGGGAAATCCCTTAATTCTTGAGCATAACATTGTAATGCTTGTTGTTTTTTTTCCCAGAAATGAGATGAATTGACAAAGTATTGTGGGTTAAATGTAGGAGTACTCGGTGAACTCCATTCTGTACTCGATAGCACTTCGAAAGACAAAATAGTGTGAACTGTTGAGTTACGTTGAGGACGACATGCTGTCATTACAGCTGAATGAGTGAGTTGATGGTCAATGTTTAAATCATATGCGTAATGAGTGTAAATAGTATCAGGATTTCGGTGCTCAATGACCGACTCAACAGCTTTAACAAGTTGAATGAGCGGTACGGTATCCATGCTGTTATCTGGAAAATCAAAAAAATGCAAATTGGTAACACCGAGTATTTTCATAGCCTTTTGAGCGGCTAAATGGCGTTCTTTACAAGCGGAATTAGTACTATTAGAGCGAGAAGAAACACCATCTGTCATAAACATTACATTAACGGTATCGCCATTAGCGGTATGCCTAGCAATAGTGGCTCCCATTCCTAATGTTTCATCATCACTATGGGCAACGACGATAAGTATGTTTTTCATGGTGAGTTCCTTAATATTTTCAAACTTTTATCGCCATGGTGCAGTAAAAGATCGAGCAAAGATAAATGTGAACTAAATTCTGCTTTAAATTGTTGATAATGTGGGTGTTTGTAGTCTTGATATTCAACACTAACATTAGCTTGAACAAATGTATTTAGATTTAAATAATTACGACCAAGTGTGCCAGAAATATAATGGTCAGCGTCATATTTCTGGCAAATCTCTAACACCAGATCAGACTTTGTTCGTTGCCAATTAACCTCGCTACTGAAACTTATAGTGGTGTTAATACCTAAAGCTTTAATAAAAAAGCGTAACTGTGCTTTTAATAAATCGTTTAATTTCAGCCAAGGTTGTTGATAAAAGAATGCAAGTTCATCATGATATTTTTCAAAGAAAGGTGCTTTTTTATAGCTAAAATAAATACTTTGCCAATGTTTTTTTTGCCATTTTTTTTGTTCACTTATAGTTAGGTTATTAATGGCTAATTGGCCAAATCCACCTGAAGTTTTTATTGGCACTGTTAATATTAAAGATCCATTAGACGTTTGTATTTTATTACGATTGATCATGGCGTTTTTTTCGAATTGTACATGATCTAGTACTACGTGATGATCGCTATTGGATATACGTTCAAAATATCCCAACCAAGGTAAATAGGCCGGTTGGTTAATCGATATTATTTTTTTTGCTTTAATGGTGAGACTCATCTAATTATCTTAAAAATTTTTGACATAACATCGCTATTTCCTCTGCTTCTCGCAAAGTAAGCGTCGGATATATTGGTAAAGAAACTGTATTGTTTGCGAGTTTAATCGCATTTTGGGTTGCAGCCAATAGTTCCCAATCTTCAATCGGAACAATAGCACTAATATTATGCTCAGCGAGATGCGCAATTAAAGCCTTGGCTTTCGGTGTAATAAGTACAGCACGATAACGTACAGAAATAAATTCTTCTCCACTATTAATACTCCCATTAAGCAAAGGTAAATTTGCTCGTTGATATAGTTGATAAATTAGAGCTCTTTTGTCAATAAATAATGGTAATTTTCTTAATTGAACACGACCTATTGCAGCTTGTATTTCAGTTAATGGAAAATTGAAGTGCTCTTGACCATCTGCATTTGTATCAAAAGCTAAATAATTTCTAATGGCATCAATGTAGTCTTTGTTTTTACTAACGACCATGCCACCTTGACCACCACTGGTTATTAACTTTGTTGCATAAAATGATAGCACTCCAATATCAGCAATAGTACCTAAAGCCTTGCCATTAATACTTGCTCCTAATGCTTGTGCAATATCTTCAATAATATGCCCTGAAAAATTAGGGAGTTCGCTTGTTTGTCCAAATATATAGGGATAAATTAACGTATCTGCTTGGCTTTTTGCTAATGCTATTGGGCAAATAATAGTCGTATTTTCTTTCGTATCAAGAATGTCGCATTCTGCTTTGGCAAGCTTAGTCGCCTGTTTTAGAGAGTGACAAACATAGGACGGGATTGCTACTTTTTTACTATTTAATGCGGTTAATGCTAAAAAAAGTGCGGCAGAACCTGTCGATACGGCCACAGCATGACCATGCGGTAAGCCAATAAAATCACATATTTCATTTTCAAAGTGAAAAATATTTTTTGACGATACTAACTGGTTAGATAGCACAATATTTTCGGTCACCTTCACTTCTTCCTGCCCTAAAGAGGGTCTGTTATGTGGGATCATATTTTGTGAGTCGACTATCATCGTTTATCTGTGTAATTCATTTGTAATCAGAATTTTTTTACAAGCATCAAAGTAATGTCCTGCTTTTACCACCATAGGGTTTCCTATTACCAGTGAATATGGGGGGATCTCTCCACTTTCAACAATTGTTCCCGCGGCAACAACACTATGATGTCCAATTTTAGCACCACCTTTTATGACTGAATGTGAGCCAATGAAAACATTATGCTCAATGATAATATCTTTACGTACAACACAATCACTAATTCCTAAAGTCAATTTATGGGAGTCTGCCGAATTAATAGCTACAAAGGAGGCAATATCACAATTTTCACCAATACTTACGTTGCAACCAGTCGCATTAACTTCTGACATACCACCAATGTAAACATTTATACCTATTTGTGGATTGCCATTAATCCACACCAAAGGATGAAACTTATTTTTTTTAAAATGCGTTAACTTTTCAAAAAGGGATCTAAAAATATTTATATGCATTGCAACTCTTTAATTTTGGCAGTTATAGGTATTGAAAACTTCTACTAACACGTCAGCCATAAAAAAATTATTGGCTGACGCTTTCCCAAGTAATTGAATATTTTCAATGTTTTCATTGACACAGTTTTTTTGCCGAGATAATTCATTAACAAAATCATTGGTAAATGCAGGAAAACCATCATTGGTTATCACCGTGGATCGGTAAAGTGTATTTGTTGAAAGGGTAATAATACCCATGGTTTTCAATTCAGTTAAAATATTGTTTTCCATTTGTAATATTTCACTATTAGTAATGTCATTATTTAACTTATCATTTGATAGTACTTCGACAGTACAGCGGTTAGGGCCATTGATTTCACCTGCTTCTGCAATATTTGAATATAATGTTATTCTAAAGCTTTTCATGTTTGGATCATTACAATAGACATGAAAGTTATGGGTATCAAATGGCTGATCAAAAACAAAATTATGTAAAATTACACGACTAAAACTCGGCTTGTATTTAGATGTAAAGTCTAATCCAGCAAGTTTTATTAGAGGAAAGAGCGGTGCTGTCCAAATAAGATTTTCGACCTCTATTCTTGGATATTCATGGTTTGAAAGGGTTAAGGTATTTATTTTATTTTTGTTATAACAAATACTATTTATTTTAGTATTTAGTAAAAATTTAACATTAAGAGCGGTCGCTTTTTCAACTAAATCGTCTACCCATAAACCGATACCTTTACCATGCTTAGGATAGTAATTATTGAGTGATGAAACACCTTCATTATAGCTTTCAAAACCTAATATATTATCTAACAGAGGCGTTTTTTTTAACGTTTTCATCATTTGAGCTGGACCTATGATTAAACGATTGTAGCCAAATAGTTGTAAAGCTGAAGGATGAATATCCTCTAGTTCTTTATTTATTAATTTTTTCATTAAGGGCTTAAATAACTTTTCGGTAAAAGTTTCACCATACATATCGTAACAATATTCTTGTAAGTTATTGGCTTGCTTTGCTTTTTTATGATCTGCTGATAGCAGTTGATAGGTTGCTTTTTCTAATACACTTTCTGGTAGCGCACGAGCATACAGAAGTTGTGACATTTTATGATAATAACCATTCACCACATTTCCTGACTTGAGAATAGGTAATGTTGACCAATTGTTAGACGGCATTGTTGGCATTAAAATTTCATCAAGTTCTTTAATGCCTGTTTCACCTAAAATATGGGTACCATAGTCAAACTCATATCCTTGAGAAGATTTTATGGATTTTAATAATCCTCCACATTTATCTTCTGTCTCAATTAAACAAACAGAATCATCCGGGTTCTGCTTTTTAATTAAAATGCTCGCCAGCAAGCCTGCTATTCCTCCGCCAACTATTGTATGTTTAAATTTTTTCATTACTATTCCCGTAATTAATTGAATTTATGAGTCGATAAAGTCACCAAAATTTATTTTAGTACCTTGTTTAATTACTTTGTTTGCTGAAAAACCCACTACTTTATCCCATAGAATTGGTGGTAAACCATCGCCAGGTCTACGTAGTCCGATGTTTTTATCTGTTAGCTTATCGTTAGGGTTTATATCAGTAATAGCAACAATACTTCTTCTTGCTAAGGTGCGCATAGATAGCTCCTGCTCAGTAGCTCTAATAACTGCGCTGCCTTTCATCACATAGGCTTGATGAATAGAGTCACGCCACTGCTTTAACGATATAGGGTTTTCTGAAAACCAATGATCAGGCCCCTGTAAGTTATGATCTAAAGTAAAATGTTTTTCAAATAATGCGGCACCATACGTAACAGCTAAAGAAGAAGCCAAAGCCCCTTGAGAATGATCCGAGAACCCAAGTACTAACATAGGGAAGGCTGCTTTTAATGTACGTAACTTCTCTAAATTAATATCTTCAGGTGGTGTTGGATACTGAGAAGTACATAGGCACAAAATTATCGGAGCTCCCTCAAAAGCACCTACGGCTTCAAGGGCGATAAATACATCAGATAAATCAGCCATGCCACAGGATAAAATCATTGGTAAATTGGCTTTTTTATATGATTTCAATAAGGGGATATTATTAAAATCATCAGAGCCTACTTTAATTACATCGATTCCTATATCAAGTAATAATTCGAGATCACTAGGGTTTTGTGGTGTTGATAAAAACATTATATTTTGTTTATCGCAATACGCTTTTACTTGTCGCCATTCATCAACCGTAAACTCCATTCTCTTAAACATATCTAACATTGGCTCAGTGATTTGTTTACCTTGAGAGTTATAGGTAAACATCTGCTGAGGATCACCACAAAATTGTTCAGCTTTAAACGTTTGAAATTTAACCGCATTCACCCCTGATTCTACAGCAACATCAATCATTTTAAAGGCAGTTGTCAGATCTCCATTATGATTAATTCCGGCTTCAGCAATAATAAATGGCTGGTTATTCTCTGAAATTACATGCTCACCAATAATAACTGAATTCATTATTTCACCAAGTAAAAGTCAAACATATGGGTAGACTGGAATAAATTAGGATTGTTTTTTGTTTGCTGGCATTGTTTAAAGCCGACAGAATGTGCAATTGTTTTTAGTTGGCTAAAGTCAATCCAAAAGCGATTGGTTAATTCTTCTTCAATTGCATGTTTTATGCGCTCTTCTGGCCAGTCTAATGTTTGATATGAGGCGATGTGTTTATCTCTACGTGATAGATCAGTTGTTTGAGTAACGAAAATCCGACCATTAGCGGCGGTAACATTAAATAAGTTTTTTAAAATAATTTCAATTTCATCATAAGTATCAAAATACTGTAATGCTCCCCCCAGTAATATTTTGTGATATAAAATATTTGATTCTTTTGTTTGGACTAAAGTTAATAAATTATCAACATAAGGATGAACATTATCAAATATTTTGCAATCTATTTTCGCACGTTTAATTGCTTCTTCAGAATAATCAAATAAATGTACTTCTTGCACCAATGGCGAAAAATACATAGATAAATAACCACAACCGCCGGCAGCATCAAGCAGTACAGTACTTTTATTAACACCATCTAATCCATTGATTATATCTGTAATATATGAAAAGTAATCACTTATGCTATCGCTGCTTCTTCCCATTGTGGCAAAAGGGTTATTAAGTTGTGTTGTTTCGTTCCAACGATGTCGCCATAATTCACTACGTTTACATGTATCACTATCTATCATTATCTTCTCCAATTGCTGATGCTAATAACTTTGCTGCTCTTATTGCTCCTTGGCCATCACATAATCTTAAAGCCTGTTGTGATAACATCGAACATTGTGTTGCATGGGTAATTATTGATAATTTTTTTAAAAAACCATCACTATCTAATGTAGTTTCTTCACCTAAGTATACGTTTTTCATTGTTTTAGTTACTAGCTCTATATTTCTATGTTGATTTGAGCATGTTTTTATCAAAGCACAAGGTATGCCAAGGCTAAATGCTTCCCACATTATATTTCCTGCTGCGGTAATAATTACCTGTTGCTGTGCCATAGCAAGCGCTATGCTTTTAGAATCTATGATGAAGTTTATCCGTGAGTTATCATACTTTTTAATCATTGGTGGTATATGCTTATTAGCCGATGTACTTAAAACATTAATATGGACATTTAAGGGAAGTGATATTAGCCAACTTAACAATTTTTCTGTCGTATTTAAAGGATCTGTTGCGCCGATAGCTAGCATTAAGTTAGTTGTCAAAACAGGATGTTTTTTAATTTCGTTTGGTTTGCATTGATTTTGTGGTTTATGCTGAAACTCTTCGCGAAGTAGCGCATACTTAGGGCCTAGCAGTAGTGTTGTTGTACTTGATATTGAAGAATACTCTTGTTCGTAATAACACGAAGCATCCCATATGAAATCTACATTATTCCAAATTCTACCTGAATCATTTAGTACCATTAAACGCTCAGCATTTTGTTTTATTATAGTCATCCAAAGCGTTTCAATCTGGTAATGATCAATGATGATCAAACTCACAGTTAAATTATATTTTCCCATCTGTATTAGCCATTGCTGGGCGTTTTCTTTTTGGTTACTTCCATCTAGCCTCTGATGTTTAGACAACATTATATGCTGATGGGGACTTACTTTTAGTCTTTTTTCAATTTGCTCCTCATCTGTCTCTAGCAAAAAAACACAATCTAAGCCCTCATTAAATAGTGCATTCGCTAATGATAAACAGCGATAAAAATGACCAAACCCGATAGTGGCGTTTGCATCACATCGAAAACAAATGGTCATTACCGCACCTTAAATACAGGTTTAGTCACCACACCATGAAAGTGTTGAGTGAAGTTTCCTTCAGCATTAATTCTTACAGCCTTGGGGATTATGTCATCATAGGCGTTGAGTAGTGTTTGGATATGCTCTTTCTGATGCGCATAAGAAATATTATGTGCGTTACCAACGAGAATACCACGAGCATGCATCTCTTGTTGTATATAAGACGAAAGCTCTTGCTCGGTAACCGCTTGTGTTTGAGCCACCAATAAAAATGGCCATGCTTTATGACCTGATACGGAAAATAACGCTTGAGCATTATGCTTTGTAATTATGGTGTTAAGTCCGTTAATTAACAAATCACCCATGGCATGTGTATGAGCTAATACATCAGAGGCTTTAAATTTATTGATAGTCGCTTTAGCCGCTGCTAACGATAAGGTTTCACCACCAAAAGTACCTGAATAGAAGATATCTTCCATTAGCATCATTAACTCTTTTTTACCTGCGATAACTGATAAAGGAAAGCCATTGGCGATACCTTTACCAAAAGTAGATATATCAGGTGTAACATCAAATAAGTGTTGAGCGCCATTTAAGTGAAACCTAAAGCCTGTGATAATTTCATCAAAGATTAATACAGCGTTATGTTTAGCTGCTAATGCTTTTACTTGCTGTAAAAAATTATTTTTAGGGAAGAACACATTCATTGGTTCTAAAATAATGGCGGCAATTTTTCCGCTATTATTGTTAAGCACTTTCTCAAGGGAAGATATATCATTGTAATTAAACTTATGAGTTAGAGATTTTACACACTCAGGAACGCCTAAGCTGCGTGTGGTTGATCCAATATACCAATCTTGCCAACCATGGTAGCCGCATACAGCAATATGCTCTTGACCCGTATAAGCGCGAGCTATTCTGATAGCAGCAGAGGTAACGTCACTGCCATTCTTTCCAAAACGAACCATTTCAGCACTTGGAATTAACTCAATAATTTGTTCCGCAACTTCCATTTCAAGTAGGTGAGGCAATGAAAATGTCACCCCTGATTTGATTTGCTCAATAACTGCAGTATCAACATCTACATCACAATAGCCAAGCGAGATAGATAATAAGCCATTTACAAAATCAATATATTGATTGTCATCGGCATCCCAGACTAAGCAGCCAGAGCCATGTTTAATAAACAATGGTGAAACCCCCAACGGATAGACTAATTTACTTTTACTAAAAGTTTGTGAACCTAAAGGAATACTTTGCTCTGCACGGTTAAGTAATTGTTCTGATACAGTAAATTTTTTATTCATATCCGAGTTCCTCGTCCTTCATAAGGGACTTTATTAAACCTTCATTACGAATGAATTGTTGGTTTATTTTTGTTAATTCTGGCTGTTGTTGTAGCAACTCAAATATATCAGTTAAGGTAAAGTTTGTTTTTTTTTGATAGAGTGATTGGTATATTTTATTAATTAAATCAAAGTCTTCAGGTTCATCTACAGTCCAGCGATAATAAGATAGATCGGGGGTGTGGCGATAGTTTATCCGTTTAAATGAGTCTGGATTATTATGAATAAAAGATGTTACATGCTCACGCTCAGAAGGCTTTTTAGCGAGAAAATTAGATTTTTTTAAGGCTTCAAAGCTAAATACTTCTACATCTAAACCATCGGGTAAGGTAGCGGGTTCACAATTTGAGCAGTAATCGACCTGGCTTAATAAAAATAAACGTATGACCCGATCAACAATATGACTATCTATTAAAGGACAATCGCCTGTTATTCTGACGATATTCTTAACCTTACCATCAGAATTATTAGTTAAAGCAGCTTGATAATATCTCTCTAATACGTCATCTAAAGAGCCTCTAAAACAGCTAATATCTAACTGCTTGCATAGTGCTGCGATTGGATTGTCACTGGTTAGTGTACTAGTGGCGACAATGAGTTTATGAGGCGTTTTAACTTTCGCAAGTCTTGCTAATTGATGACTCAGCATTGGCTTACCTAGAATAGGGAGTAATACCTTATTAGGTAGTCTTGATGATGAGGTTCTTGCTTGTACTATAATTAAGGTGTCTGTCATTTTTATTTTTGTGGCCAATAGCTCGGATTTATAAAATTTATTCGTTGATCTACCAACTTAGAAAGTTCGTCTGTGTTGATAGCTAATACTTTTGCATGCTGATATGCCAAAACTAATTCGTTCAGTTCTTGACAATTACATACACCAATAATTAACTTATCAATAATATGACTATAGTCATGCGACTCTTGTGCCACTATTGCTAATGCTAAAGTTAGCTTTGAGCAATTTAAATGCTTAGCAAGTAGAGTAAATGCGGCTAATTTACTTTCGAAAGGATGAAAGTATTGAGGTAATTCTTGTTTATTAAAAAAAATCAAACCTTGTAAAAATAACGAACGGGCATGGAGTTTGATTTTTTTCTCTTGGCATAAGTTTATAATATCCGGTGCTAAAAATCGTTGATCAAAGATATTAATAGGTACTTGAGCAAAATCAATAGGAAAATGCTGAGCTATATTATGCAACTCTGTTGGGTTATATAATGAAGCACCAATTTTCTTAATTAGCTTTTGTTTTTTTAATACGTCCAATTGTTGAAAAAATTGTTTTCTTTTAGGATGTATTATTAAGTCATCTGCTTGATGTAATAACAAACCATAAAGTTGCTGCTGTTGCAGTTTTCGAAAACTTTGATCAAAATAATCTAAAAGGGATTCTTGTTCAGGCGCTAAAGGTGGTATTTTAGTGATAACGTTAAAGTTCGAATTAGGTATTAATTGCCCTAACACTTGTTCGCTATCCCCGTACATTGCAGCACAGTCAAGTGTTGAAATACCTACAGAAAAAGCCTGATCTAGTATTTCTTTTATTTCTGTCTTTGATACTTTTCCTTGGCGGTTACTAATACCATAATCTAAGCCAAACTGTGCGGTGCCAAGAGCTAACTTCATAAAAAGCTTATTATTGTATTTATAATGTCTTGTTGATCACCATTAGAAAGCTCAGGATATAAAGGTAAGGTTATTGCACGTTGATAATAGCTTTCTGCATTAGGGTAATCGCCAACACAGAAGCCTAATTTTTGGTAATAGGGCTGGGTATGAATAGGAATATAATGAACATGAGCAAGAATATTACACTCTCGTAGTTTAGTTATAATTTCTTTATGTCGAGTGGCATTCTCACCTGCTAACAAAACAATATATAAATGATAGGCTGAATAGCAATTATCTGTAGGTATTAATGGCGTTAATTCACATTTTTCAAAAGCAATATCATAACGTTTTGCAATCTCATTACGCTTACTCACAAAATTGTTTAGCTGGGATAATTGGCTTGTACCAAGTGCAGCTTGTATGTCTGTTAATCGATAATTAAACCCTAATGCTATTTGCTGATAATACCAAGGCCCATCACTTTCTCCAATCATATTACTTTCGACTGAAGTAATACCATGGCTTCTATATAAACGTAGTTTTTCAATTAATTCAGGAGAATTTGTTACAGCCATCCCCCCTTCCGCACTGGTAATTATCTTTACCGGGTGAAAACTAAAGACGGTTATATCTGAAAACTGACAATTTCCTACAGGAGCATTAAAATAATATGAACCAATGGCATGCGAAGCATCCTCAATAATTGCGAAGTTATATTTATTAGCTAATTCCTTAACTGCTTTCATATCACAAGGTTGCCCAGCCAAATGAACAAAGATAACAACTTTAGGCAATGTGTTAGTCAATTTAGCATTGATAAGTTTATCGGTTAACGCTTTGACAGATAAATTACCTGAAGCTAAGTCGATATCAACAAAATCAATACTTGCTCCACAATAAAGGGCACAGTTTGCCGATGCAACAAAAGATATGGGAGTGGTCCAAACAATATCCCCTACGCCCACTTCTAAAGCTAAGCAAGATATATGTAATGCAGAGGTCGCACTATTTACTGCACAGGCAAAGTCAACTTGGCAATGGTCTGCTATATTTTTTTCGAATAAGGGCACTTGAGGCCCTTGCGTTAAAAAATCGGATGTAAGAACATTAATAACGCTATCAATATCTTCCTGACTTATTTTTTGTTTGCCGTAAGGGATCATTTTTCAGCCATCGTATTAAAACTTATAAGCTCTTTTACCGTAAGAAAGTGTTTATTGTTTTTGGAGTTATACTCGAAACCTGGCTCAACACTATGACCACTTTCATTTAGTGCATTATGGGTAAAGTCATTACTTCTGCTAGAGAATATAATACTAGGCGCAATAACGAAGTGATCATCATATTCATAAGTTTGATAACAATTATCTGAGGGACACATTATTTCATGTAATTTCTCGCCGGGTCGAATTCCTACTATTTTTATAGGTAGATTAGGCGCCATTGCTTTAGCCAAATCAATAATTCGCATTGACGGTATCTTAGGAATGAAAATTTCACCACCCAACATACGTTGAAAGTTTTTTAAAACAAAGTCGACACCGCCTTGCAAAGAAATCCAAAAACGAGTCATTTCTGCATGAGTAATGGGTAAACTTGTTGTGCCATCGTCAAGCAGTTTTTTAAAAAATGGCACTACGGAACCACGAGAGCCAACAACATTACCGTAACGTACTACTGAAAATAATGTTTTATAACCGCCACTCATATTATTTGCAGCAACAAAAAGTTTGTCTGATGCTAATTTTGTGGCGCCGTATAAATTAATAGGGTTTGCGGCCTTGTCTGTTGAAAGAGCGATAACTTTCTCAACATTATTCGCTAAAGCAGCATTAATGACATTTTCTGCACCATTAATATTGGTTTTAATACATTCCATCGGGTTGTATTCTGCAGCAGGTACTTGTTTTAACGCAGCAGCATGAATGACGAGGTCAATTCCATTCATCGCTTGAATTAAGCGTTCTTTATCTCTGACATCACCAATAAAATAGCGCATACAGGGGGCATCATAAATTTGTTGCATGTCAAATTGTTTTAGCTCGTCTCTTGAGTAAATGACAATTCGTTTGGGGTTATATTGTTCAAGAAGGGTTTTTACATAGAGCTTTCCAAAAGAGCCCGTCCCGCCGGTAATTAGAATGCTTTTATTATCGAACATCTTTATTTGCCTTTATTTTTGTCGATAGAATAATATCGAAATTAATAAAATAAATCATTTAATATCATACATGTTTTACAATACTACCGTGTATTTCTATTTATCTTTAACAAATCATCCTATTTATTATAAATTCGCATTAATAGCTGCTCGTTTTCGCGCACTATGCAAACTGATTTTTTGGATAGTCGTAATCGTACAAATAGTTTAATTATGGCAACGTTTTTAACGTTAATAGATCTTATTTTAAAAGCATTCAATAAGTTAGATAATAGGGTTTAATATTTTTGATAGGCATTAGCCTTTTTTTTACCTTTCTTTAAGCTTATAAGTTTTTCAGAAAAAGACTGTTTTATTTTTTGACACTTCGTGTTTAATGACTCATCGAGCGTAATGATCTGATTGACGTGAAAGAGGTGAATTTGTATTTGTTCTTTTGAATATTGATCAAATAATTGTTTAAGCAATATTTCACGTTCATTTTTAAGATTTATAAGTTGTTCATTTATTTCATCTTGAGCTAGTTCTTTTGTATTATCAAGCTCATCAAGCCTCACTAATAATTGTTGTGACTTGATGATAATATTCTTAATGACACTTTCTATCGACGGTGTCACTAAAAACTAACCTTACCTTGTTCTTCAAGAGGAATAGCATCCCAACCGGACTTTATAGGAATAATAATTAATGCAATATCATTGAGTAAATCTATATCATTATTGGTGTTTGCTTCAAAAAGTTTTTCAGAGCAAAAATTATATAAAGAAGATAAATTTGTTGATATTTCTCCTCCCTTTTCATGATCTAAGGAACCTTCTAATACACCTACAATAGCAATAGCATTAGATATTTGGATGCCTTTTTTTGCATAATCTTTTTGAGATATAGCACCTTTAGCGGTTGCGATGTTATCTAATAATTTTTGAAATAATAAAGCCACTAGCCGATAAGGAGAGGCTTCTCCTGCATTACTTAGTTCTGTTTGTTTATATTTTTTTAATGATATATGAGGCATTATTTACTCCAAAATTTAACACTTACCTGATGTTGCTATATTTATTTTAGTTTAATTGTATTATTTATAACAACAGAAAACCCTTCATTTTGCGCTTTCTTAAATGCTTCTATTAATGTCGAATGTTGTATACCTTCAATATTATCAATAAGACCATTATCTGTTATTTCAATATTATCCCAACCTCGGTTAACTAAGTATTGTTCAATATCACTAAGCTGTTCTTCTAAATTATCATTTTTTAAAAACATATTGAAAGCATGCACATTACCTAACACATGTTCATTACTGCCAGACACACATTCAGCACTACCGTTTAATATTAACATTTATCTACCCTATTATTTAAAAGTACTTAAGTTCTATTTTATAGAAGCATTCATAAATCGTGCCATTTTTTTTGATGGGAAATTGACAGATATATTCATTTACTTGATAAAGAGCGCGCTAACTAAGCAACTGTAACATTAGTTCAGGGGTAGCCTTACTTTGACTTAGCATTGATGTAATAGCTTGCTGCTTTATTTGCTGAGAAACTAATGTTGCAGTTTCTATTGCATAGTCAGTATCTTGTATTCGTGAACGACTAGCCGTTACGTTTGCTTGTATATTATTCAAATTACTTATCGTGTGTTCAAGTCTGTTTATAGAAGCGCCAAGATGTGAACGTTGATTATCAACAAATTGCAATGCGGTATCTATTGTTGTGGTTGCAAGTTGAGAGTCCTCTTTTAAGTCCACCCCATTTAAACCAAGATTATCACTGGAGAAACCCGCAACAATCATATTTATCGTTTGGTTTGCATCAGCGCCTATTTGAAATGACGTCGTTTTACCGCTAATGGTAACTGAGTTGTTATAATCTTCTAAAGCAACTTCATTAAAGCTTGTAGGGTCCCAGTTAGTACCAGAACCAAAATCAGTGTTGGTTGTGTTATCGTCACCATTGACAAAATAGCTGTCAAAATTGGATGTCGTTTTTGCACTGCTAGCACCAACAATAGTTTCTTCTCGACTTATGCCTCCAGCAGCATCGAGACCACCAAATGCGCCATTGTCGGCGTTAGAGGTATCAATGTTAGCGGTTACAAAGTCTTCAAAGGTAGTGCCTGCCATTAATGTCGATTGTAAAGCTGCATTGCTGGCGAAAGTGCCTTGTGCAGCAAGTGCTGAATCGAAAGAGTTACCACCGGATAAACTGGTCATGATATTTTTAATGCCCGCTTCACCAATTTGGTCCTCTAAATAACGCATTGTGATATAACCGCCAGAATAAACCCCCGCGATTTGGATACCTGTTGATGGGGTAGAGCCCGGTATTGCAGCAAAAATGGAATTTGTTTCGTTTCTCAAGTTGGTTAAGCCATAACTAGCAATGTCTGAAGCAACTCTATCATCAGCTCCACTGACCGCTTCGGCGGTGCCTTCGGAAAACCAAATGGGCACAGAACTTAAATCCATTTGATTTGCCATTACCGCGTGCGTCATTTCATGGAGTAAGGTCGACTTCAAGTCTTTGACCTTCGCTGAGTCTAAAGTAGAAAAATCATCTAAATCTATGGTCATTACCAATTCAGTGCCGTTACCGGGACCGAGAAATGAAACTGATGCAAGTTTTCCTCCAGCACCATCAACGTTTTCAAGATCAATTTTCATTTTTGCGCCATCACCAGATAAACCTAAGACGCTTTGGATTATGTTTTCAGACTCTGCTAAAACGCCACTTTGCAAGACATTTAAAATGTTTCTTTCGGCTTCATTGGCGCCGCCTAATCCTTTTCGCTCAACTTGATCAAAAACTTTATTACCACCAAAGGTCGTCGTTTTATTTATTCTGTCTAATTCTTGTTTTAGCTGTTCACTTTCTTTGTTTAATGCACTTTTATCATCAGGGGATAATATACCATTGCCTGCTTGTAATGAAAGATCACGCATTCTAAATAATATATTAGTAACTTCTTCTAATGCACCTTCAGTCGTTTGTGCAAGAGATACTCCATCGTTGGCATTACGCTGAGCAACAGAAAGTCCGTTAACTTGTGAAGTCAGTCTATTAGATATTTGTAGGCCAGCAGCGTCATCTTTTGCTGAATTAATACGCATACCCGAAGACAAACGAGCGTAAGTAACAGATAATTTATTAGAGTTATCTGTCATTTGGCGCTGTAAAAATAAGCTTGTGCTGTTGGTAATTATACTATTCATTTCAAACCATACTCAACGTGTAAATTACTCTTATTAAAATAGTTATCGGTTGCATTGAACATTTCTTTAATTTATTTCATCTTATTTATAATTAAGATGATTTATATACTTTAGTCAAAGTAATGGCACAAGGTGTCAATTTTTTGTTGCTTATTTAGTATATCGCGCTAAAATCTGTTTATTAGTTAATAAAAATATTGGTTTATCAAGATTATGCAGGGTCAAAAACATGTGCTTGTCGTGGATAACGACATTGCCAGGCGCGATCAAATAGCCACCGTATTATCATTTGTAGGCGAACATTTTTATGTTTGCCCTGAAGAAGATATTAATCAGTATTTTAACGAATCTGATCATATTCTTACCGTTATTTTATGCGGTAAGGTCAGTGAGCTGCTTGTTGAATTTGTTAACAAGCATCCCGCAACCCCCTTTATTTTACATGATGTGCTTGATGCTAGTTTACTTAATAAAGCGGTAAATGTACTAGGCAGTTTGGCTGTACCATTGAATTATGCTCAACTTACTGAGCAAGTACATCACTGCCATCAATACCATAACCAATTACCTTCAAAAAGAAACCACAATGGTCCTAATCTGTTATTTCGATCTTTGGTCGGTACCAGCGAGCCTATGCTACAAGTTAGATTTTTAATTGAGCAAGTGGCAAGTACTCAAGCCAGTGTGTTGGTCTTAGGAGAATCCGGAACGGGTAAAGAAGTTGTTGCACGTAATATTCATAATTTGTCTGATCGTGCAAAAGGACCTTTTGTACCGGTTAATTGTGGGGCTATTCCTGGTGAATTACTCGAAAGTGAGTTATTTGGCCATGAAAAAGGGGCATTTACAGGGGCTATTTCTACGCGCAAAGGCCGTTTTGAAATGGCAGAAGGTGGTACCTTATTTCTTGATGAAATCGGAGATATGCCACAACCCATGCAAGTAAAGCTTCTGCGTGTGCTACAAGAGCGTACTTTTGAACGCGTAGGTGGTGCAAAAAGTATTAAAACTAACGTCCGTATCATTGCCGCGACGCACCAACACTTAGAAGAGATGATCACCGCAGGAACCTTTCGTGAAGATCTGTTTTATCGTCTGAATGTTTTTCCTATTGAAACACCGGCACTACGTGATAGAAAAGAAGATATTCCTTTGCTGATTAAAGAACTTATTGCTCGTTTTGAAGCAGAGCAAGGACAAAGTGTTCGTTTTACTGAGCAAGCGATTGAATCGTTAAAACTACATGCTTGGGCGGGTAATGTTCGTGAACTATCAAACTTGATTGAGCGTATGATTATTATGTTTGGTGAGCAGGTTGTCAATGTCAATGAATTACCTGCAAAATATCGTCATATTGATGTTGAAGAGTATCAACCGGCATATCCTGATGAGTTGCAAGAACGTGATGCGATAAATGAGCTATTTGCTGGTTTTGATTACGATGATGACGAAGAAGACATCACGAATTTTGATGATGAACTCAAAGGTGAATCTGTCGTTGATGTGCTACCCAATGAGGGTTTAAATTTAAAAGAGTACTTAGCAGATTTAGAAGTTTCGATGATAAACCAAGCGCTTGATAAAAATGATTGGGTGGTTGCTCGCTCTGCAGAATTACTTGGGATGCGCAGAACCACGTTAGTTGAAAAAATGCGAAAGTATAGTTTACAAAAGCATACCAGCTAATCGTTTTTTGTGCGCTTTTATCTTTACGTAGAATGACACTTAGCGACTACTTCGTTGAGTGTTTTTTGTTAGTAGACGGTAAAGCCAAATCTTTGACAACGTTTTTTGTACGTAAAATGACTTCTAACCTCATGTAAATTAATACAAAGCCTCTTTGGCATAGTTAATGCTTTATTCAGTTAGTATTTTAAAATTGAGTAAAGTATATGACCGTTGCAGTTTCACATTCATTAGCATCTTCAACCTTATCTTCATCCCTTAATTGTGTGGAAGATAGTTTATTTCATCAAGCTAAGTTTGCTTTTACTCAGCAGCCTTTTTCTGCAAGTGATACTTTAGAAAGTGAAGCATACCGTGGTGAGCTTTCCTTACTTCGTCAAAAATCAAAGCAACTTGAACAAATTATCGATGTTATGCCTACGGGGATGATAATGCTTGATGGTGATGGCATTGTGATTAAAACCAATAAAATTGCTAGCCTGTTGCTTGACGAACCTATTTTGGGTCAAGCGTGGTTTGATGTGATTAAACGCTCTTTTAAACCACGTGCAGACGATTGGCATGAAGTGTCATTAAAAGATGGTCGGCGAGTTAAGCTAGAAATTACCGCCTTGGGTGACCAACCAGGGCAGCTAATTATGATCACCGACCTCACGGAAACACGTTTATTACAAGACAAACTTAGCCATATGCAACGTTTATCTTCATTAGGTCACTTGGTTTCAAAACTTGCTCATCAAATTCGCACCCCACTTTCTGCCGCAATGTTATATGGCGCAAATTTAAAAAATAAAAAACTTTCTCCAGACGATCGCGGTAGTTTTCAAGAAAAATTAATGGCGCGTTTGCACGACTTAGAACAACAAGTAAACGACATGTTGCTCTTTTCCAAAAGTGGCAAGCAGAAAGTTGTTGAACCGCTCTCTATTAATAAATTGATTACATATTCAGTTAACAGTGTTGAAGCCTTAATTTTGCAGGCTAAAGCGAAAGTAAATATCAAACTTTGTGATGATGATTGCCAAATCTTGGGTAATAAGCGCGCTTTGAGCGGGGCAATTGAAAACTTAATTCATAATAGTTTGCAAGTGATCAAACAAGGAGCAGAAATTACACTTACGACTTTCTGCCAAAATGAATATGCCTACATTAGTGTACAAGACAATGGGCAAGGTATTGATAAAGAACTTGCCAGTAAAATTTTTGAACCTTTTTATACATCAAGAGCGCAAGGTACAGGTTTAGGTTTAGCGGTTGTTAAATCAGTTGCAAAGGCGCATCAAGGTGATGTGCGTTTAGTGAGTAAGCCAGGAGAGGGTGCACACTTTTGTATTCACTTGCCTATTTTAGAAACAAACCATGTTAATGGGGAGAACACTAATGGATCAGAGTAAAATATTAGTGGTTGAAGATGATGCGGGACTACGCGAAGCACTCATTGATACCTTGAAATTATCAGGTTATCAGTGTATTGAAGCTGATTCAGGTGAAGTGGCTTTACTTATTCTCAAAGAACAAAGTGTTGATCTTGTGGTGAGTGACGTACAAATGGGTGGGATGTCAGGTTTAACTTTACTTAACAGTATCAAGAGAAAATGGCCAAATTTACCCGTGCTCATTATGACAGCATACGGCACGATTCATGATGCAGTACAAGCGATGCGTGATGGCGCTTGTAATTATATGGCGAAACCTTTTGCTCCTGAAGTTTTGTTAAACATGGTTAATCAATATGTGCCATTAAACGTGACGAAACGTCATGAGCCCGTGGTGGCTGATGCACGCAGCATTGAATTATTAGTGTTGGCTAAAAAAGTGGCGACTACAGATGCTTCCGTTATGGTGCTTGGCCCAAGCGGTTCAGGTAAAGAAGTACTCGCGCAATATGTTCATTATAATTCAAACCGAAGTGACAAGCCTTTTGTTGCTATAAATTGTGCCGCAATTCCTGAGAATATGCTTGAAGCGACTTTATTTGGTTATGAAAAAGGGGCTTTTACTGGCGCCATTCAAGCATGCCCAGGTAAGTTTGAACAAGCGCAGGGTGGTACTATCTTATTAGATGAAATCACTGAAATGGATCTTGGCTTACAAGCAAAAATTTTACGGGTGTTGCAAGAGCGAGAAGTTGAACGTTTAGGGGGGCGTAAAACGATTAAGCTTGATGTTCGTATTATAGCAACCAGTAACCGTGATTTACATGCTGCGGTTAAAGACGGAATATTTCGTGAAGATTTATATTACCGTTTAAATGTTTTTCCATTAACGTGGTTACCATTGAAAAAACGTAGAGATGATATTGTACCTTTAGCTAAGCATTTAATTACCCAAGCATCGGTTGCTAATGGTC
Source organism: Colwellia sp. MB02u-14 (assembly GCF_014076915.1). Taxonomy (NCBI): domain Bacteria; kingdom Pseudomonadati; phylum Pseudomonadota; class Gammaproteobacteria; order Alteromonadales; family Colwelliaceae; genus Colwellia; species Colwellia sp. MB02u-14. The sequence goes on along the minus strand of NZ_JACGUX010000079.1, from coordinate 105,579 downwards.
TTGTTATCCCAGAACTTACTGCTTCAGCTAGAAATAAACTGGCCAGTTATGATTGGCCGGGTAATGTCCGAGAATTAGACAATGTTATTCAAAGAGCTATTATTTTACACAGTGACCATCTTATTGATGCGGGTGATCTATTAATTGAAAATTTTGATAGTGAAATTGTTACTGAGATACCGTTAGAAAATAATAATGAAGATAAACTAGGCAATGAACTAAAACTACAAGAGCATCAAATTATTCTTGATACGCTGACCGCCTGTCAAGGTAGCCGAAAAGATGTTGCTGAACGATTAGGGATCAGCCCAAGAACACTGCGTTATAAAATAGCCAGAATGCGTGATTCAGGTATTCAAATACCCGCATAAAATAACGACAACGGTTAAAAATTCCCTTATAAACCCAACTTTTTTATTAAAATGTTGGGTTTACTGCTATCAGCCCCTTTAAATAACCACTTCTTCCATAATTATAATACTGGCACCATGCTTGCAATATCTGGTTATATCGTGAACTAAGCCGTTATTTTTAGGGTTAGTAGCAAAAAATTGACACAGGTGAGTAGACCATGAATATCGATACCAATTCTTTATATGCACAAATGCAAAGTATGTCGCTTGGAAACTCATCAGCACAAGGTGTCTCATTTGAAAAAATGGGTAATGACCTCGCAATGGGAGATAACGCTTCTCCGGTTGTCAATAAATCTGCAAGTAGCTTTGGCGATATGCTTAAAGATGCTGTGAATAATGTTAATGATATTCAAAAAGATTCAGGTGCTAAGCGTACTGCTTTTGAAATGGGCGACAGAAGCGTTACCCTCGCTGATACCATGGTTGCTTCTGCTAAGGCGGGTATTGCCTTTGACGCTACCGTACAAGTACGTAATAAGTTTGTAGAAGCATACAAAGAAATAATGAATATGCCTGTTTAATGAGTCTTTTGTATTAAAAAAACAGACCTATTTCATCATAAAAATTAAGTGGTAGTGGAGAGAGTAAGTGGCTGATACTGATAATAACTCAATGATTGCTGCAGACGGTGGCACGGGGCTAATGGCAAGCGACGGTTCCGAAAACATGGCTGATGAACAAAAGTCAGGCTTTGCCTCTGCAATGGGTAATGTTGATTTGTTACGCCAAATTACCTTAATTATGGCGCTGGCAATATGTTTAGCCATTGCTGTCTTTGTTATTATGTGGGCAAATCAAGCGGAATACCGATTTCTTGCTAAGCAGCCGACTGAGCAACTAATCAAAACAATGGATTTTCTCGACGCAAACCAAGTGGAATACCGTCAAGAAAATAACACTATTTCAGTACCCAGTGATCAATATCAAGACATCAAAATTTTATTAGCGCGAGAAGGTTTATCAGATGAGCCCTCAGCAGGTAGTGAAATTATTATGCAAGATATGGGCTTTGGTGTTAGTCAGCGACTTGAAACAGAACGCCTTAAGTTTTCTCGTGAACAACAACTTGCTCGGACCATTGAAGAATTACAAGCTATTTCTAGAGCAAAAGTATTATTGGCGATACCGCGGGAAAATATTTTTGCAAAACGCACCCGAAGCGCATCGGGTACCGTTGTCTTAACGCTACGCAAAGGTCGTTTATTATCAGAAGAAGAAGTTGATTCTGTTGTCGATATTATTGCTTCTGCGGTCCAGGGTATGGAACCCAATAGAGTAACCGTTACAGATCAAAATGGTCGCTTACTTAATTCAGGCTCACAAACTTCAGTCTCTTCTCGTTCACGCAAAGAATTTGAAATGGAGAAAAAAAGAGAGAATGAGTACTTAAACAAAATTGACAGTATATTAATTCCAGTTGTTGGATTAGGAAATTACACTGCCCAAGTTAATGTCACTATGGACTTCACCTCAAGTGAAGAAATGCAGCGTCGTTATAATTCCGATTTACCTGCACTGCGCAGTGAGATGAAAATTGAAGACAACACTATTGGTGGTTTATTAGGGGGAATTCCTGGTGCGCTGAGTAATCAACCACCACTTGATTCAAATATTCCAGAGAACGCCAACGGGGGGGCGCAACAAAAATCAATGCCTGGCCGCAGACATAGCGAATCAACCAAAAACTATGAGCTCGACGAAGCAATAAGCCATACTAAACAACAAGCAGGTGTTGTTCGCCGAATCAGTGTTTCTGTCGCACTTGATTATTTATCAGTGCCAGGAGCAGAAGGTGCGACTACACAATCGCCAAGAAGTGTGGAAGAAATGTCAAACATTCGCCGCTTATTACAAGGCAGTATTGGCTTTAACTTACAACGTGGTGATGTTTTAGAGGTGGTTACTTTACCCTTTTCTCGTGAAATTATTGAGCCAGCGCCAAAAGTACCTTTTTATGAAAATACCACCATATTGAAGTTTTTCAAATTAGGTATGGGCGCACTGGTTATTATTGTATTGATATTAGTTGTTGTTAAACCTATGCTCAAACGTCTAATTAATCCAGACCAAACTCCTGACGACTACGGTGATAAATCACTTGATAGTCATATTGATTTGGGTGATGAAACCATGGATATGCTAACATCAGAGTTTGATGCAGCGGCAGTAGGGTTTGCTCCTGATGGGAGTTTACAATTACCAGACCTACATCGTGATGAAGATATACTAAAAGCTGTTCGAGCGCTTGTTGCTAACGAGCCTGAACTTTCCTCTCAAGTAGTTAAAAGTTGGTTGAACGAAGATGAGTGATGAAATGCAAGAGCTAAGCGCTGCACCTAAAGGGTTTGACGTTGACAAACTTGATGGCGCAGAGAAAGCTGCGATATTATTACTCAGTTTATCTGAAGAAGATGCCGCGCAAATATTAAAACATTTAGAACCTAAACAGGTTCAACAAGTGGGCATGGTCATGGCCGCGATGGAAGACTTCACGCAAGAGAAAATTACCGCTGTTCATAAACTTTTTATTCATGAAATACAAAACTTTAGTACAATTGGTTTCCAAAGTGAAGAGTTCGTTCGAAAAGCGTTAACAGCGGCATTAGGTGAAGACAAAGCCGGTAATTTAATTGATCAAATTGTTATGGGTGGCGGTGCAAAAGGTTTAGACTCGTTGAAGTGGATGGACTCAAAACAAGTAGCGAACATTATTCGTAACGAACATCCTCAAATTCAAACTATTGTACTTTCCTATTTAGACCCTGATCAATCGGCTGAAATTATGAGCCAGTTCGCTGAAAAAGTACGTCTTGATTTAATGATGCGTATCGCCAACCTTGAAGAAGTTCAGCCTGCAGCACTGCAAGAACTTAATGAAATTATGGAAAAACAATTTGCCGGTCAAGCGGGCGCACAAGCCGCTAAAATGGGTGGCTTGAAAGCAGCTGCCGATATCATGAACTTTCTTGATACCAATGTTGAAGGTCTATTGATGGACTCTATTCGCGAGCACGATGAAGAAATGAGCCAACAAATACAAGACTTAATGTTTGTCTTTGAAAATCTCGCTGATGTTGACGACCGTGGTATCCAAGCAATATTGCGTGAAGTGCAGCAAGATGCCCTAATGAAAGCAATTAAAGGAGCTGATGATGCTCTGAAAGAAAAAATTATGGCAAATATGTCGAAACGTGCTGCTGAGATGCTTGTCGATGATCTTGAAGCCATGGGACCTGTTCGTATTAGTGAAGTTGAAGCTGCACAAAAAGAAATATTGTCTGTGGCTAGACGTTTATCTGACGCGGGAGAGATTATGCTAGGGGGAGCTGGTGGCGGTGATGAGTTCCTTTAACTCGATGATGCCCCCGTTTTCAAATGACTTGTGCTAAATAGCGCCATCGAATAACGTTACTCATGTAAATATTTAGCGCCTGAAGCCACTTCAGGGTCTCCTATATGTAGATCGTTTAATAAAGACTGTTATAACATATTATGAAAATATTAAATAAAACCAACGCTGATATTATTAAGCACGATCTTGAACAAGAAACTGATGTATGGTCGTTGCCTACCGTAGAACCTGAAAATAAAGTTAAAGATGAAACCACTAATGCTATGGGTAAGAAAACCGCTTGGCGTTTCGAACCCCCTGAAGATATAGTTGAAGAGGAAATAGCGCCGTTAACGGCAGAAGATATTGAAAACATTCGCCAAGCGGCATTTGACGAAGGTTTTAGTCAAGGTAAAGAAGAAGGTTTTGCTAAAGGTCATGAGGAAGGAAAGGTGTCGGGCCACGAAGAAGGTGTGGTACTCGGGCATAAAGAAGGGGTTGAAACAGGCTTGGCAGAGGGGGAAAAAAGTATAGAAGAACAATCTGCAGCATGGCAGTCGCTCACTGAACAGCTGCATAAGCCGTTACTCGATGTAGAAAAAAATGTCGAACAACAACTTCTTCACCTTGTTGTGCAACTTACCGAAGCTGTTACCCTACAAGAAGCTAAAACAAATCCTGATATCATAATAGGCGCAATTTCTGCAGGCATAAAAGCTTTACCTAGCCAAGAAGCACAAACACAAATTTTATTGCATCCAGATGATATTAAACGTGTTGAAAAGCAGTTTGGTGCAGATCATGTTCAAGAGCAAGGTTGGCGCTTGCTTGCTGCACCACAGCTTGTTCCTGGTAGTTGTCAAATTGAAAACAGTACTTCCAACGTAGATTTGAGTGTTAAATCACGGATGAAAGAAGTATTGGACTCATTTTTGCAAGATGCATTACATCAGTAATTTCTTGTATAAAAGAGTCAAAATACCGCTATGGTTAATACCTTTCGCCTAAATGAAAGACTAAAAAACTGTCAAGAGTTTGTCCATCCGCATAAAGTTTCTGTCGCGGGGCGCTTAGTAAGGGTTGTGGGTTTAACCTTAGAAGCTGTTGGGGTTAAAGCCGCAGTAGGAAGCCAATGTCTGGTCGAGACCGCACAAGGCGATTTAATCGCCGAGATTGTCGGATTTTCTAAAGACATCACTTATTTAATGCCAGAACAAAGCTTACAAGGCGTTTTACCTGGCGCGCGCGTTGTGCCGCTAGCGACGAAAGCTCGCTTACCTTTTTCAATGGATTTGCTTGGCCGAGTCGTTGATGGTGTAGGTAAACCCTTAGACGGTAAAGGTCCAATCAAAAACTCGGGTCATTACCAAATAAATAATAAACCCATTAACCCTTTATCGAGACGGGCAATTACCAAACCTCTAGACGTTGGTGTACGTGCTATTAATAGCTTTTTAACCGTAGGTGTGGGTCAGCGTATGGGGCTGTTCGCTGGCTCAGGTGTTGGTAAAAGTGTTTTGCTAGGAATGATGACACGTGGCACAACTGCTGATGTAATTGTGGTGGGATTAATTGGTGAACGTGGCCGAGAAGTTAAAGAATTTATTGAAGAAATTTTAGATGAAGAAGGACGCGCACGATCAGTTGTTGTTGCTGCGCCTGCAGATAATTCGCCATTAATGCGTCTAAAAGGTTGTGAAACAGCGGTACAAATTGCTGAGTATTTTCGAGATCAAGGCTTAAATGTTTTATTATTGGTCGACTCGCTGACACGTTATGCACAAGCGCAACGAGAAATAGCACTCGCTGTGGGCGAGCCTCCAGCAACCAAAGGTTATCCGCCTTCAGTATTTTCAAAGTTACCACAACTGGTAGAACGAGCGGGTAATGGTGGTGAAGGTCAGGGATCAATAACCGCATTTTTTACGGTATTAACAGAAGGTGATGATCTACAAGACCCTATTGCAGATGCTTCTCGGGCAATTTTAGATGGACATATTGTTTTATCTCGTGCTTTAGCTGATGCAGGTCACTATCCTGCGGTTGATATCGAAGGTTCTATTAGTCGTGTAATGCCAATGGTGACCAGTGAAGAGCATCAGCAACTCGCTCGACAATTAAAACAAGTTTATTCCCTATACCAGCAAAACAAAGATTTGATTGCTATTGGCGCTTATAGCCGTGGCAATGATCCTCGTATTGATCAGTCAATTGACTTAATGCCAGTGATCAAATTTTTCTTACAACAAAAAATGTTGGAAGTTATTCCTTATGATCAAAGCTTAACGCAACTCCAAGAAATATTTTCTGCAGCGCAAGCACACGCACAAACAGCGCAGGGATAATAAAATATTCTTGCATCGTGTTGTTAAAGAAAGTGTAGTAACGCTACTTGGCCATTCACTATTACAAAGGGGTAACTTATGCCATTAAAGCAACTGGATACCTTACATCGTTATGAACAAGACAAAGAAAAAAAAGCAGCGCAAGCACTACAAACGGCTGAATTTGAATATCAGCAGAATATTGAACGGTTAAACAGTGTTAGCGAGTATCGACTTGAGTATATGAAACGGTTAAATGAACGTTCAATGGTCGGTATCGATAGCGCAACATTTAGCCATTTTCATGCCTTTATTGCCAAGCTAGACAACGCAGCTCAGCAAGTAGATATTGCCATCACGCAAAGCAAGGCAATAGTCGAACAGAGCAAGCAACAGTGGTTTGCTCAGCGACAAAAAATTCAAGCAGTGGAATTGCTTCGTGATAAAAAAAGACAAGCACTGGCCATTATTGCAAATAAACAAGAACAAAAAATGTTTGATGAAATTGCTACTCAACAATTTGTGCGACAAAAAATGCAGAGATAAAGCTATTTCTAAAGATTACAATATTCTTTGGAACAATACTTGCTTACTTATGTGTTAGAAAAAATTAGCCATAAAAAATGCTATAACTCTTTTAAATATAGCTCAAACTTACCGTTGAAATGAAAAGGTTTACTATGCCGCAAGTTAATACATTAGCCATAGATATAGCGCCAAGTAAGGACTTTAGTTCTGTTCAGTCAAGAGTAACAGGCTCGTCAAAAAATCCAAATAAAGATTTTGCGCAAATGGTGGATCAACATTATCAAAACCAACAAAGCGGCAAGAAACAAGAAATAAGTGGCAACAAAGCGAAAGTTGATGCAGAAAGTAACCCCGTAAATAAAGGTGTTCCGTCGAAAGATAAAGAGTTAGGTACGGCATCTGATGAAGAAATCAACACTGAAACTCATAAGAGTCAATCAGCAGAACAGTTGCCTAGTGATGATCAAGATATCAATGAAAGAAAAGATCAGCTAGAAAATGCTCAAAAAGAAGATCCTGAGCAGAAAAGTACAATAGTCGTAAACGTTAATAACGAATCGACGACCTCTAAAAATACAGAAAGTACTACCGAGCAACTGATGTCGTTCTTGTCTGCTTCTCAAAAAATATTATCCGATGGTGAAAATACGGTTACGCCAAAAACTAATGAAAAATTATCAACCCTAGAAAGTGCTGGGAAGCAGCAAGACAAAACTGAATTAGAAGTGCTTTTAAAGCAAGTACTTGGTGGAAATTATAAAATAAAAACAGGTGAAATTGAAGATAATTCAGTAAAACCTACCCCCGATAAAAACGTAGCTGAGCAATTAAAAATGCAGGTAGCTAGCAAAAACGCGGCATTGATAAATAAAACTGACGCTCAAATCCCACCCGTTGTTGATGCGGGTAAAGTGATTAAAAATGAAAGTAAGTTAGACATTGCTGTAGTCGAGGGGAAAACAGGAAATGAGCAAGTTTCATCAATGAAATTCACTGATCTTAAAACCCTGCTGTCAACCCAAACTGACGTTAACAATGTGACAAAGCAGCAAATGTCAGCAAGTGATCTTGAAGCCCTTGCGGTTGGTGAAGAAAATACAGCGATTGAAGGTGAATTAGAAAAAGTCAATACAGCGTTTTTAGGTAGTCAAGATAAAGTGACAACGCATGATAAAACCCCACAAAGTAATGCGAAAAATCATACCTCGTTAACAAAAGAGGGAGCCGAGACGGCATTACCCATAACGGTTAAAAACGAAAACTTGGTGGGTGAAATTGATGCTAACAATATCAATACAGATAAAGTCGCTTTTGCTGGAGTGAGCGTTCCTGGCGAAAAACAAGCTCAAGAAAGTAACCAGAATCAAAGTCGAGTGATCAATCAAGCAACCCACAAAGTACTTGAGGCACAAAACTCAAGTGCTGGCGAACAATCTCAAGAGCAGTCGTCAGAGCAACAAAACAAGAAAATGGCACAAAGTTTATCTAACACTGAAAAATTGGTCAATAATGAAGTATCAGTTAAAGAAAAACCATTTAATGAGATTTTTGATAAAAAACAAATGAATATCAGTATTGAAAATGCGCTTAACAGAGATATTCTTCAAGTTAATGAAGCGACAAAATCAGCAGCTTTTACTGAAGAGATGATCACCAAACTGAGCAGTGAAAATGTTCAATCTACGGCTCAATCGGTCACGAATGCAAAGCAAGCGACTTCATTATACAATGAAACTTTATCAGTATACCGTAAAGATTTTGCGGGCGCGTTGAAAGATAAAGTTATGGTAATGATGAACCAGAAACTTCAACAAATTGAAATTCGTCTTGATCCTCAAGAACTAGGTAATGTTAACGTTAAAATTAATATGCAAAATGAGCAGGCTGTTGTTAACTTTACGGTGCAAAACCAGCAGGCAAAAGAAGCTTTTGATCAAAACTTAGGTCGATTAAAAGAGATGCTTGCTGAAAGTGGTGTTGATGTTGGCGATGCCAATGTCGAGCAACAAAGCAAACAACAAAATGAAGATGAACTTGGCGGTGGTGATCAAGGTGGTGAGGGCGATGTTACTGGTAATGAATTATCAGCGTTAAGTGATACGCAAACACTAAATTTGGTTAAAGGTTCATCAACTGGCGTAGATTACTACGCTTAAATGAGAAAACTCATTGGCTAGCTGGCGATTCAACGATATAGTTGATTAAACATAAACCTAACATTTAAATAGATATTAAAGGCTCGATGATGGCTGAAGAAAAAGGCGAAGGTAAAGAGTTAGAATTAGACAGTAAAGGCAAAAGCAAAAAGATGATCATTATCATTGCTGCTGTTGTGATATTGGCTAGTGTAGGCGGTGGCGTTTATTTCTTTATGGGAGGAGACGATCCTGTTTCTCAAGATCAACTTGACGCTGAACTTGATGGCAACAGTGGCGATGACAGTGCTGAAGGCGAAGCAAAAGAAGATGTTGCGCCAAGTACAGGTTCAGCATTATATGTGCCAATGCCAAGACCGTTCCGTTTTAACGTACCGGGTGCTTCTCGTGATCGCTTCGTTGAAATAAGAGTGCAGTTATTAGTAAGAGGCTCTGACAATGAAGAAGTAGCTAAGAAACATGTGCCCTTAATCGAAAGTACCTTGCTGGCGGTTTTTTCTCAGTCAAATGCTGATGATTTAGCAACCAGTGCAGGAAAAATATCATTAAAACAAAAATCTTTAGTTGAAGTTCATAAAATTATGAAAGATGTTGAAGGTAGTAATGTGGTTGAAAAAGTATTATTTACCGGTTTTGTAATGCAGTAAGACAATGCATTTAACTAAAGAGACTATTCAGTGAGTGATTTATTATCTCAAGACGAAATTGATGCGCTATTACATGGTGTTGACGACGTCGAAGAAGAGGAAGTATCAGAAGACTTTGCCAAAGAAGAGGGCAGCACCTCTGACTATGACTTTTCATCACAAGATCGCATTGTGCGTGGCCGAATGCCAACACTGGAAATGGTCAACGAACGTTTTGCTCGTCATATGCGTATTAGTTTATTTAATATGATGCGCCGTACAGCTGAAGTATCTATTAATGGTATTCAGATGATCAAATTTGGCGAATATGTTCATACGCTATTTGTGCCAACAAGTTTGAATATGGTTCGCTTTAGGCCACTAAAAGGTACCGCATTAATTACCATGGAAGCGCGATTAGTTTTTATTCTTGTCGATAACTTTTTTGGTGGTGATGGACGTTACCACGCGAAAATTGAAGGGCGTGAATTTACGCCAACCGAACGACGTATTATTCAAATGCTGTTAAAGTTGATTTTTGAAGATTACAAAGAAGCATGGTCTCCCGTCATGGACGTATCTTTTGAGTATCTAGACTCTGAAGTCAATCCGTCAATGGCGAATATTGTCAGTCCAACCGAAGTTGTGGTGATCAGTTCCTTTCACATTGAACTTGATGGTGGCGGTGGTGACTTTCATATTGCTTTACCTTATTCAATGCTTGAGCCTATTCGTGAGTTACTTGATGCGGGTGTACAAAGTGATAAAGAAGACACGGACATGCGTTGGTCAAAAGCACTTCGTGATGAAATCATGGATGTACCTGTTGAGCTATCCACTAAATTTATCTCTGTAGATCTTTCTTTACAGAAAATTATGGATTTAGAGAAGGGTGATATAATTCCTATTGAGATGCCAGAACATATTACGGTGTTAATTGAAGGTTTACCGTCATTTAGAGCTAAATTAGGACGTAGTCGTGACAATGTTGCGATTAAGATCTCTGAAAAAATTAAACGTCCAGAGTCAGTAAAAAATGAATTAACCATATTAACCAAAGGGGGTAAGCGCTTAGATAGTGATGCAGAGTTACACCTTTTAGAAGATGATTTTGATTATTAATAATTTTATTAAAGCAAAAGTAGATAATAAAGTAAATTTGAGGCCAATGGCATGAGTGATAAAGATGACGATTTAGGTATGTGGGACGAGGCGATGGATGAACAAGCCGAAGCTGCAGCCAAAGCCGAAACAGTTGAATTAGAAGAACTTGAAGAAGATGCACCGATCACGGGTGAAGAAAAGCGCAAACTTGACGCAATTTTAGATATTCCTGTGACTATTTCTATGGAAGTAGGACGCAGCCACATCAGTATTCGCAATTTATTACAGTTAAATCAAGGCTCCGTTGTAGAACTTGACAGGGTCGCTGGTGAATCGCTTGATGTTTTAGTTAACGGTACGTTAATAGCACATGGTGAAGTTGTTGTGGTGAACGATAAGTTTGGTATTCGACTAACGGATGTTATTAGCCAAATTGAACGTATTAAAAAGTTGAAGTAAAGCTTATGCGCTTATTGCTTTTTATTTTCTTAATTTTTATTACTTTTCAAAACAGTGCTGAAGAAACTTTAGTCGCGCCAACGGTTGCTGAAAAAAACGCTGGCACTGATTTGAATCAGAGAAAACCCGACACGGTGGAAGTAGGTCGACATGTTATGGGTAACCTTGATGCTGGCAGTATGATACTTTCTTTACTTGCGGTGTTATTAATGATTGTTGTCGTTGCGTGGATATTAAAAAAATTTCAAGTAGGTGGCAGGTCCGTCGTTAATGGTCTTAAAGTTGTGACGAGCCTAAATTTAGGCACTAAAGAACGATTAATTGTGGTACAAGTGGGTAAAAAACAATTATTATTGGGTATTACCGCCCAGCAAATTAATCTGCTTGAAACTTTAGCTGAACCTATTGAAATTAAAAGTGTTGTGCCAATAGAGCTTAGCCAAAAATTATCACAGTTTAGCCGTAACTCTATAGATAAAGCCAAGAGTGAAAAATTCTCATGACAGCTCCTTCGTTAACTAAAGTGTCTAAAAAAACAGAATATCCAGCTAAAAGCAGGGTAAAAAGAAATGCTATTGAAAATTTACTCACCAGTTTATTTTCGGTTAAAGGTTTTATTTTCCTATTTCTACTGTTAGTTGTTTTTTTTGCGAGCCAAACGGTATTAGCCGCTGATGACTTAGGTATGTCGGCATTAAAGCTGACCACTAACCCCGACGGTTCACAAGAATATACGGTAACCCTGCAAATATTAATGTTTATGACCGCATTAGGCTTTATTCCTGCTGCGATTATTATGATGACTTCTTTTACGCGTATTGTCGTGATCATGGCCATTTTAAGACAAGCCATAGGGTTACAACAAACACCCTCTAATCAGGTGGTTATAGGCTTAACGTTGTTCATGACTATGTTCATTATGACGCCTGTGTATAATGAAATAAATCAACGTGCGATTGAACCTTATTTAGCCGATAAAATGACATCTGTTCAAGCGATGGAAAGTGCCAAAATACCCTTGCGCGCTTTTATGCTTGAACAAACCAGAATTAAAGACTTGGAAACGTTAGCAAATATGGCAGGAATTGTTGCGGTTAATCAACCCACTGATTTACCCATGACGGTGATTATCCCCGCTTTTATTATTAGCGAGTTAAAAACGGCCTTTCAAATAGGTTTCATGTTATTCATTCCTTTTTTGATTATCGATTTAGTAGTTGCTAGTATTTTGATGGCAATGGGTATGATGATGTTATCGCCAATGATCGTCTCATTACCCTTTAAATTGATGCTGTTTGTATTGGTTGATGGCTGGAATTTAGTGATAGGTACCATTGCTACCAGTTACGGAATGGGGAGTGGCTGATGAATCCAGAAGTCTTTGTTGACATACTCAGTGATGCACTTTTTTTAGTTATTGTACTGGTCTCAGCTATTATCATTCCTGGTTTATGTGTGGGTTTAATTGTCGCAGTATTCCAAGCCGCCACGTCAATAAATGAACAAACATTAAGCTTTTTGCCTCGCCTGATTGTGACGCTTTTAGCGCTTATTTTTGGAGGACATTGGCTAGTACAAAAATTAATGGATTTCACTATCCGGCTGATTTCAAGTATTCCCAGTGTGGTGAACTAGTGGAGTTCACTGAGTCAGTTGTTATGCAATATATCGCTGACTTTATTTTACCTTTTTCGCGTATTTCTGCGCTTATAATGTCAATGATAGGCTTTGGTTCCAAAGTCATACCTGGAAAAGTTAAAGTGTTTTTGTGTATGACATTAACGATTGCTATTATGCCAGCCATTCCACCAACACAAGTCGATAGTCTTCTTTCTTTTCAAACCACTTTGCTTATTTTTGAACAAATGGTTATTGGTATTGCACTCGGTCTTGTAACGGTAATGGTCCTTAATACTTTTACGCTTGCCGGACAAATTATTGCGATGCAAACGGGCTTAGGTTTTGCTTCTCTCGTTGATCCTGTGAGTGGTATGAATGTCCCTGCGGTTGGCCAATTTTTCCTAATTTTATCAACCCTTATGTTTTGGGCAATGGATGGGCACTTAGCTTATTTACACTTTATTGTGGCGAGTTTCGACACGTTGCCAATAGGGGAATATAAATTTACTCCCGATAAGTTTAAAGAAGTGGTTGAATGGGGCGAGTGGATGTTTGCTACAGCGTTATCATTAGCGTTAGCCCCTTTAACCGCAATGTTATTAATTAATTTTTCCTTTGGCGTAATGACACGTGCTGCGCCACAATTAAATATTTTTGCAATAGGTTTTCCTGTCACTATGTGTGCAGGATTACTTATTATGTGGTTAACGATGGGCAACTTTTTTACGCATTATGAATTGCAATGGAAACGTGCACTTGATTTTAGTTGTTACCTCATTGATTGTAAGGCGAACTAATGGCTGATGCAGGTAGCGGTGAAAAAACAGAAGAACCTACAGAAAAAAAACTTGCTGACGCCAGAAAAAAAGGTCAAATAGCGCGTTCTAAAGATTTAGGGACTATGTTTGTCTTGGTTGGCAGTGCTGTTGCTATCATGCTTGTTGGTGGAATGTTAACGGAAAGCTTAGCAGGCATCATGAAGCGTTCATTTAGTTTGAGTCGCGCTGAAGTGATGGACTTTCATGCGTTGTATAATGTGCTTAGAGGCTCAGTAGGAAGTTTAGTTGCCCCGATGTTATGGATATTTTCGATCATTGTCGTTGCCGCTTTTATTGGTAATACCATGCTAGGGGGCATGAGTTTTTCTACCGAAGCTATGGCGCCAAAAGCCAGTAAAATGTCGCCATTAGCAGGCCTTAAACGTATGTTTGGTATTAAAGCGCTCGTTGAATTAGTTAAATCACTGATGAAATTCTTTGTCGTTTTTATTGTTGCTTATTTATTATTGAGTAGCTTATTCGAAGAAATACTTGGCCTGAGTTTAGAACTTATACCGTTGAGCTTAGAGCATTCGGTAACTTTATTGCAGTGGATGTTTCTAGCACTTGCTTTATCGGTTGGTATTATTGCCGCTATTGATGCGCCTTACCAAACCTGGGACCACACCCGTCAATTAAAAATGACTAAGCAAGAAATTAAAGATGAAATGAAAAATTCAGAAGGTAGCCCTGAGATAAAAGGGCGTATTCGTCGCACTCAGTATGAAATGTCGCAGCGAAGAATGATGCAAGAAGTCCCAGATTCTGATGTCGTTATCACGAACCCTACGCATTATGCTGTTGCCTTGAAATATGATGTCGCTCAAGGTGGAGCACCGATGTTGGTGGCAAAAGGTATCGACGAAATGGCGATGCACATTCGCACCATAGCGAAAGAGAATAATGTTGAAATTATTGTGTCTCCGGCATTAGCCCGTTCTTTATATTATTGTGCGGATGCTAATCAAGACATTCCAGAAGAACTTTTTGCTGCGGTCGCCCAAGTATTAGCTTTTATATTTCAACTTAACGAACACAAAAAAGGTAAGGCTAAAAAACCAACACCTATTGCAAAGAATCTCCCTATTCCCGATGATTTTAAATATTAATTAACTTAATTATTAATGGTTTAAAAATCTTTTGATGGTTTATTATCCAATCCAACCACTTTTAATCGATTGTTGGTCTGCTTATTGCTATTTCATAGTATGCGTCAAAAATATATCATAAGAGTAATATGCAGTTAATTACTTCATTTAACAAATTTAAAAAAAATAAAATAAACTTATTTTCTGGTTTAGGTACGCCACTATTAATTATGGCGGCACTGGGTATGGTTATTTTGCCCATGCCTTCATTTTTACTCGATATACTCTTTTCTTTTAATATTGCCTTATCTTTGGTGGTATTACTGATCACTGTTTATACCTTAAAACCCCTTGAGTTTGGCTCCTTTCCTGCGGTGTTACTGATAGCGACCATTTTACGGTTAGCACTAAATGTCGCCAGTACTCGAATTGTATTGCTCGAAGGACATAAAGGCCCTGATGCGGCAGGTAAAGTTATTGAAGCCTTTGGCTCAGTAGTTATTGGTGGAAACTATGCCGTAGGTTTAGTCGTTTTTGTTATCCTGATTATTATTAACTTTGTTGTTGTAACCAAAGGTGCTGGGCGAATTGCTGAAGTCACAGCTCGTTTTACGCTTGACGCTATGCCAGGAAAGCAAATGGCAATAGATGCTGATTTAAATGCGGGTTTTATTACTGCGGACCAAGCAAGAGATCGTCGCATTGAAGTGACCAGTGAAGCAGACTTTTATGGTTCAATGGATGGTGCAAGTAAGTTTGTAAAAGGTGATGCGGTTGCAGGAATATTAATATTATTGATTAATATTATTGGCGGACTGGTCATCGGTATGGTCCAACATGACTTAAGTTTTGACAGTGCCGTTGAAATATATACGCTGTTAACGATAGGTGATGGTCTGGTTGCTCAGATACCAGGTTTACTTTTATCCGTAGGTACGGCTATTGTTGTTACACGACAAAATACCTCACAAGACATGGGCGAGCAGGTCAGTAGTCAATTAGGTCAAGAACGTTCGTTGTATATTGCTGCTGCGGTTATGTTTGTTATGGGGATTATTCCTGGCATGCCTCATTTTTCCTTTTTATTATTTGCTTTCATGGTGGGAGGAACAGCCTTCTTTAGTGGAAAATATAAAGTAGCAAAAGAAAAAGAGTTAGCTGATAAATCAGAGGCTGCAGAGGTTGAAACTCAACAACAAGAAGCCGAAGTTAAAGATTTAGGTTGGGATGACGTCAACCACGTTGACATTATCGGTTTGGAAATCGGTTATCGCTTGATACCACTGGTAGATAAATCTCAAGGTGGAGAGTTACTTAATCGCATAAAAGGGGTACGTAAGAAGCTTTCTCAAGAGTTTGGCTTTTTGGTTCCAGCTGTACATATTCGTGATAATCTCGATTTAGACCCTAATGTTTATCAAATATCATTGATGGGTGTCACTATTGGTGAAGCTGAAATTCGTCATGATCATGAGTTAGCGATTAATCCAGGACAAGTTTTTGGAAAATTAGATGGCGTGGCTACTATCGATCCAGCCTTTGGATTAGAGGCTGTATGGATTAAAAATGCACAGCGAGAACATGCGCAATCATTGGGTTACACTGTGGTTGATGCTTCCACCGTTCTTGCGACCCATTTAAGTCAAATCCTCACAAACAATGCTTCACAGCTACTTGGCCATGAAGAAGTACAAAACCTGCTTGATATGCTTGGTAAAAGTTATCCTAAATTAATTGAAGGGTTTATCCCTGATGTTTTAACACTTGGCACACTGGTAAAAGTCTTGCAAAACTTGATGAATGAAGGTGTAGCGGTTCGCGACATGCGCAGCATTATTCAGACGCTTGTTGAATATGGGCCTAAGTCTCAAGACCCAGAAATACTGACTGCTGCGGTACGTATAACCTTGCGTAAATTCATTGTACAAGAGTTGGTAGGTCCGGTTACTGAAGTACCTGTCATAACATTGTCGCCAGAATTGGAACAGATGTTGCATCAGTCTATGCAGATGGCTGGAGACGATGGCGCAGGCATTGAACCAGGTTTAGCAGAACGGTTACAAAAATCTTTAACTGAAGGGGCTCAACAACAAGAAATGGCGGGAGATACGCCAATATTGTTAACCTCAGGGATTTTACGAGCAGTACTTGCTAAATTTGTTAAATATACTATCCCTAGCTTACGCGTAATTTCTTACCAAGAAATTCCTGACGATAAGCAGATAAAGATAGTCAGCGCTATTGGTCAATAATTACGATATCGGTAATGAACAGCAGAGAATATTGGCCGTTAAATGAATATGTCATTAACAGCGATTGCAGTTGATAAGGGGTTAGTTTTGAAAATTAAACGTTTTGTAGCAAAAGATATGAGAAGTGCTCTAACACAAATCAAAGAAGAGCTAGGCGCTGACGCTGTGATCATGTCAAATAAACGTGTACCTGAAGGTGTTGAATTAATGGCTGCGGTTGATAACAACGTTGAAATTAATGTGACCAAGCCAACCGCTCCAGCGATACATACCTCTGAAAATAGATCTAAGGCTAAAGCAAGTAATAGCTCAGCCCGTGCAATTGACAATGATGTTGTTAACCTTAGTCAAAATAATCCAATGACGAATGCTTCTGTTCAAAATAATAGAGGTGGTGAAGAAGGTGTAATTCCCTCCGATAGCTTAGCGGCATTACTCAATCGTCAAGTGCAACGAGCTCCAGCACTTAATGGCCAGGGTATTAATCAAGTTCAGCATGATAAAATCTCACAAGCAGCGGCAAAGTTAACTCAAAATAATACAAGCAACTCTGGGCAATCAACAACGCCAGTTCCATCAAGCAATATAGAGCAACAATTTAAAAGTTTTACTGATCGCTTAGAACAAAGTAGTCAAGAGCCAGGTAACGAGCAAACAGCAAGACAATATCAGCAACCTGCTATTGAGGAGCTGTCTAGCGCTTCAGAAATGAATTTGCCGCCTGCACAAAATGTAAATAACGAAGACTTAGAAAAAATGAAACATGAAATGTCTTCTATTCGTGAATTATTAGAACATCAAATTTCTGGTTTGATGTGGCAGGACATGGCGCAAAAGGATCCTGCTCGCGCTATGCTGGTAAACCGACTAATGTCATTGGGGATGAATGAAGAAGTTTCAGACCAAATTGCCGGTTATATCCCCGCACAAAAGAATGATCAGGATACTTGGCAATTAGCTAAAAAGTTTATCAGCCAACAAATAAATACCACAAACAATGACATTATTCATCGTGGTGGTGTCGTTTCTTTAGTTGGACCCACTGGCGTGGGTAAAACCACAACAGTAGCTAAATTAGCGGCCCGATTTGCACAAATTCATGGTGCAGACCAAGTTGCGATGATTTCAACCGACAACTACAGAATCGCTGGGTTCGAGCAATTAGCAACATATGGGCGCATTATTGGCTGCGAAGTAAAACTTGCTAGTGACGCAAAAACGTTAGATACCCTGTTACAACAATATTCTAAAAAGAAACTGATACTTATTGATACCGCAGGGATGGGGCAACGTGACATGCGTTTAGCGAAACACTTAACAACGTTAGTTTCAAATGCACGGGTAAGGATTCGTAATTACTTAGTGTTAGCGGCCAATACACAGCAGCGTGTGATGCAAGAGAATGTAGATCGCTTTAAAAAAGTACCACTGGCTGGCTGTATTTATACTAAACTGGATGAAAGTCTTAGCATAGGTGAAATTATTTCTACCTCTATTCAAAATGGCTTAGCAATAGGTTACCTTACTGATGGACAAAGAGTTCCAGAAGATATTAAAGTTGCAAATGCTGAAAAACTCGTTACGCTAGCAGATAAAATGTCAGCGAAAAATCAAGTCAATAAACCAATAAATTGGCGAACAGCACCTATGGTATCAAGTTGATTAGAAACGGGTTCATTTTTAATGCCTAAAACGAATAACACTTAAGTATTACAATTGCTCAGTAGAACAATGACAGACAACTTTTATGCTAGGTACTTATCTATTTGTCCTCATAAAAAAGTTGAGCGCATATTTAATCAAATGTGCAACACGGTAAATACCGCTGTATTCCCATAACTTGTTATAATATGTGAATTTTAATCCTATAAAAATATGCAGGTTATGTGATTATAGGGTTATACTAAATTTAGTTGATGGATTTTCGTAAGAAAGTAGAGAAATACGATAAATGAATGATCAAGCAAGTGGCTTAAGAAAAATGAAAAGTTCCGAACCAGTAAAAGTCATCGCAGTCTCTGGAGGTAAAGGCGGAGTAGGTAAAACTAACGTCTCACTCAATACCGCTATCGCACTAGGACAATTAGGACAACGCGTTTTAGTTTTAGATGCCGATTTAGGTTTAGCTAACGTTGATGTCATGCTCGGTTTACGAGTAAAGCGCAATTTATCACATGTACTTTCTGGTGAATGCGAATTAGACGATATTATCATTGAAGGCCCTGCGGGTATTAATGTTATCCCTGCTACGTCGGGTACACAGTCAATGGTTGATCTAACGCCCTCAGAGCATGCGGGTTTGATTCGTGCCTTTAGTGACATGAACACTAAGTTTGATGTACTCATTGTCGATACCGCCGCAGGTATTTCAGATATGGTACTGAGCTTTTGTCGCGCTTCACAAGATGTGATGCTAGTGGTTTGTGATGAACCTACTTCTATAACTGATTGCTACGCTTTAATGAAACTATTAAGTCGTGACCATGGTGTATTCAAATTTAAAGTTGTTGCTAATATGGTGCGAACTCCAAAAGAAGGCCAGCAACTGTTTGGCAAGCTATCAAAAGTAACCGATCGATTTTTAGACGTTGCACTCGAGTTGGTTGCGGTAATCCCATTTGATGAGAACATAAGAAAATCTGTTAGAAAACAAAAAGCAATTGTTGAAGCTTATCCTCAGTCACCTGCTGCCGTTGCTTTTAAATCTTTAGCAGCTAATTTAATTAAGTGGCCAATGCCTAAACAAGCATCTGGTCATTTAGAGTTTTTTATTGAGCAGTTGTTAGAAAATTAGTAACAATGAGCAAAAAGATAAGAGTACTTTATTTGAAAGTGCTTAATTTTCACATGATTTTAGCGAGTGAGCGATAGTGGTAAAACCAAATGCTTACAGTATTCAAACTGATAAATCTGCAATAATTGCGCAGCACACAGTTTTAGTGAAACGAATCGCTTATCACCTATTAGCAAGATTGCCTGCTAGCGTGCAGGTTGATGATCTTATCCAATCAGGTATGATTGGTTTGCTTGAAGCTTCAAATAATTTTGATCACAGTAAAGGAGCAAGTTTTGAAACCTTTGCTGGCATTCGTATTCGTGGTGCTATGCTTGATGAAATACGCCGTGGAGACTGGACTCCTCGTTCAGTTCATAAGAATAGTCGCATGGTCAGCGAAGCCATAAAAAAGCTAGAAGCCGATCTAGGAAGAGATGTTACGGATATTGAAGTTGCTGAAAAACTTGATATTTCGTTAAATGACTACCATCATATTCTTAGTGAAGTTAGTACAGGTAAAATAATCGGTATAGAAGATCTTGGTGTTGGTGAGGATTCTTTAACGAATATGGAAGATGTTAGTAATAACGATCCCTATGATAATTTTGAAAAAATAGTTTTTAAAAAATCGCTTTCGGCATGCATTTCCACTTTACCCGAACGCGAAGCTCTAGTACTGTCACTATATTATGATGAAGAATTAAATCTACGTGAAATTGGTCAAGTGCTTGATGTAAGTGAGTCACGTGTTAGTCAAATTCATAGCCAAGCGATGCATAGGTTAAAAGGACGTATGCAATCCTGGCAAAGTTAAGTAGAATATACATACAATTAAATTTTAAAATGTTCTCACCGGAGGGTGCCTTGGATAAAAATATGAAAGTTCTTGTTGTTGATGATTTTTCAACCATGAGACGTATAGTGAAAAATTTGTTGCGCGATTTAGGCTTCACTAACATTTCAGAAGCAGATGATGGTAGCACTGCTTTACCCATGTTAAAAGAAGGCTCTTTTGACTTTGTTGTAACTGATTGGAATATGCCTGGTATGCAAGGAATTGATTTACTCAAAGCCATTCGTGCTGATGCTAAGTTATCTCATATTCCTGTCTTGCTCATTACTGCTGAAGCAAAAAAAGAACAAATTGTTATGGCAGCTCAAGCAGGTGTTAATGGTTATATTGTTAAGCCATTCACAGCAGCAACGCTAAACGCTAAGTTAGATAAAATATTTGAACGTTTAGGTTAATTCTTTAGCTCGTTCATTAATTAGTCTATAGGTGAGGTTGTTGCATGAGTGTGAATACTAATGTGCATGTTTCTTTGGAAGAAGCAAAACTGTTGGTCGAATATTTAGAAAGTGGCCAACAAGATAAGGCAGATGAGTTAATTGCAGAAATTCAAAACCCAATTCATTCAGAGTTGTTTGCTGAAATAGGCAAATTAACGCGTCAATTACATGATTCATTAAATAATTTTCAATTAGATTCTCGGTTGAATGATTTAGCGACAGCAGATATTCCCGATGCTAAAGAACGTTTAAACTACGTTATTGCCCGCACGGAAGAAGCCGCTAATAAAACCATGGATGCTGTAGAATCTATCTTCCCAGTTGTTGATACGATACAACAGCAGATAAAGGCAGTTAATCCGTTATGGCAAAAACTCATGCATAACAAGTTGGGGTTAGCTGAATTTAAAAGCTTGTGTATTGATATAGATTTATTGTTAAAAACGACAGATAAAGAATCAGTTCGCATGCATGATTTAATGACTGATGTTTTAATGGCACAAGATTTTCAAGATTTAACCGGACAAGTTATTCGTAAAGTTATTGATCTAGTACGTGAAGTAGAAGATAGCTTAATTGGTATGCTGACCGCTTTTGGTATTACAACAGAAAATGACTTAGAGCGAAGTAAACCCAAAGTAGGTGATAACTTAGTTGAAGGCCCTATCGTTAACTCAGCGCAACGTGATGATGTTGTCGCTGATCAAGATGATGTTGATGACCTTTTATCAAGTTTAGGATTTTAATAGGAGTTGCTGGATGTCATTTGAGCAAGATGAAGAGATTCTTCAGGATTTTTTAATTGAAGCCGGAGAAATACTTGAAACACTTTCGGAACAACTTGTAGAACTTGAAAACGACCCTGATAATGCTGAATTATTAAACGCTATATTCAGAGGTTTTCACACTGTAAAAGGTGGTGCAGGCTTTTTAGCGTTACATAACTTAGTTGATGTTTGTCATGGCGCAGAAAATATTTTCGATCTGCTACGTACAAACCAGCGTAGTGTTAGTGCAAGCCTAATGGACGTTATTTTACAAGCACTTGATGTTGTAAATGAAATGTTTGTGCAAGTTCAAAATGGTGAAAAACTTGATAAAGCTGATGCAACGTTACTTGCTGAGTTGCATCGACTAAGCCAACCTGAAGGCAAAGAACAAGCGCCTGAGCCTGTTCAATCTGTTGTTGAAACTGAAATTTCTTCCACGGGTGATGAGATGTCAGAGGATGAATTTGAGCGTCTTCTCGATGAGCTTCATGGTAGCGGATCGGCTTCAACACCAGCACCCGCAGAAAAAGCGACAATAGCTTCTTCTGACAGTAATGATATTTCAGATGACGAATTTGAATCCCTACTCGATGAATTGCATGGTCAAGGTGCATTTTCATCTGAACTTGTGACTAACAATACCGGTAAGGCACCCTCATCAAATAGTGCGTCGTCTGATGAAATAAGCGACGATGATTTCGAAGCTTTGTTAGACGAATTGCATGGTCAAGGCCAAGCGCCAAAATTATCTAGGCCAGCAGCAACGAGTTCCCCCAAACCAGCACCTGTTGCTCAAATTCAAACCCCTAAGCCAACACCGGTTACGGCTGTTGCTAAGCCAGTAGTAAAAGCACCTGTTCCAGAAAAAGCACCTGCTAAAGCAATGCAAGGTGAAACAACGGTTAGGGTTGATACAAAACGTCTTGATCAAATCATGAATATGGTAGGTGAGCTAGTATTAGTCAGAAATCGCTTAACAAGTTTAGGATTGACCAAAGATGATGAAGACTTAACAAAAGCTGTTTCTAATCTTGATGCTGTGACAACAGATTTGCAGGGTGCGGTGATGAAAACCCGTATGCAGCCAATCAAAAAAGTTTTTGGACGATTCCCTCGTGTTGTTCGAGATTTAGCACGAAGTTTAGATAAAGATATTAAATTAGTGCTAGTAGGTGAAGAAACCGATCTAGATAAAAACTTAGTTGAGGCATTGGCTGATCCCTTAGTGCATTTAGTGCGAAATTCAGTTGATCATGGTATTGAATTACCTGACAAACGTGAAGCTATGGGTAAACCTAGAGAAGGTGTTGTTGTTCTTTCTGCCTCTCAAGAAGGTGACCATATATTATTAACCATCAAAGATGATGGTGCCGGCATGAATGCCGAAAAGTTAAAAGAAATAGCTATAGAACGCGGTGTTCTTGATACTGATGCTGCTTCTAGAATGACAGATAAAGAAGCTTTTAGTTTGATTTTTGCCCCAGGTTTCTCTACTAAAACAGAAATCTCTGAAGTTTCAGGCCGTGGTGTTGGTATGGACGTAGTAAAAACCAAGATCACCCAATTAAATGGTACAGTAAGTATAGATTCTGAAATGGGCGTAGGTACTGTACTCGAGATTAAAGTCCCGCTAACCCTAGCCATTTTACCGACACTCATGGTTATTGTTGGAAAGCAGACTTTCGCTTTACCACTTGCTGGTGTGAATGAAATATTTCATCTTGATTTAACTACTACCAACGTCGTTGACGGGCAATTAACCATCATCGTTCGTAAGAAAGCTATTCCATTATTCTATTTAGATAAATGGTTAGTACGCGACTTTGTTGATAAGCCTAGAGAAAAAGGTCATGTGGTTATCGTTCAATTGGGCAATCAACAAATAGGTTTTGTTGTTGATAGTTTAATTGGTCAGGAAGAGGTTGTTATTAAGCCACTTGACCGTCTATTACATGGTACCCCAGGTATGGCTGGTGCAACAATCACCAGTGACGGTGGAATAGCGTTAATTATAGATGTTGCTAATATGCTTAAGTTCTATGCAAAAAAAGCTGTTGTTAATAAAAAATTACACTCTTAGCACATAATAAAACCTTATTGAGTTTTGATAAGGCTTTTAAATTTATAAAACAAAAGAGAGAATAAATGCCCTATAAGGTGTTGGTTGTTGATGACTCGAGTTTTTTTAGACGTCGAGTTACGGATATTTTAAATAAAGATCCGAACCTTACCGTTATTGATGTTGCTGTAAATGGTATAGATGCTGTTGAAAAAACAGTGTCTTTAAGACCAGATGTGATCACAATGGATATAGAAATGCCATTGCTTAATGGTATTGAAGCGGTGAAACAGATAATGGCAAAAGCGCCAACATCAATATTAATGTTCTCATCGCTGACACATCAAGGTGCTAATGCTACGTTAGAAGCTCTTGATGCTGGAGCCCTTGATTTTCTGCCGAAAAAATTCAGTGAAATAGCTAAAACATCAGATGACGCGGGTAGTCTGCTTCGTCAGCGCGTTGTTGAGTTAGCAAAAATGAACGGTTCGCTAAAAAGAAAACTGGCAATTAAAGCACAACCTTCACGTGTAACCTTGTCTTCTTCTGTGGATAAACCCATAAGTAAATTTGAGATTCAGCCCAGAAATACACTTCGTACAACAAAAGTGGAACCCACTCATAGCGAAAAAATTCGCAACCAGACCGTTAAAAGAAGTTCTGGAAAAAAATACCAATTACTGGCTATAGGGACATCGACAGGTGGGCCCATAGCTCTGCAAAAAATATTAACGCAATTACCGCAAAACTTTCCACTACCTATTATTTTAATACAGCACATGCCTGCTGCTTTTACTTTCGCTTTTGCCAACCGACTAAATACATTATGCAGTATTAACGTAAAGGAAGCAGAGGACGGGGATATTTTAAAACCTGGTTGTGCTTATCTTGCGCCCGGTGGCCGTCAAATGATTATTGATGGTACGGCTACATTGGCAAAATTAAAAATTATAGACGACAATTCAGAGAAAATAGCCTTTAAGCCAAGTGTTGATATAAGTTTTGGTTCAGCAGCCAAAGTTTTTAGTGGCTCAGTACTTGGTGTGATTTTAACAGGTATGGGCTCTGATGGTAGGGAAGGCGCTCGAATGTTAAAAGGCAAAGGTGCAACAATATGGGCTCAAGACGAAGCTTCATGTGTTGTTTATGGAATGCCACAAGCTGTGAAGGTTGCCGGTATTTCAGTTTTATCCTTAGCATTAGAAGATATCAGCCAAAGTATTATCAAGGAAGTTGATCATGGATAAACTAACAATAGCAGGACTTTTTGTTGCAATTACTGCTATATATTTAGGCTTTATCCTTGATGGTGGTTCTCTTGCCGCATTATTTGAATTACCTGCGTTTATTATCGTTTTTGGCGGAACGCTTGGCGCTGTAATGTTACAGTCATCATCTGCTCAATTTTTTCATGCATTGTCTTTGTTGAAGTGGATATTTTATCCACCAAAATATGACATTAATCAAGGTATCGAGTCCATAGTTGCTTGGTCTGAAAAAGCGCGAGAATCTGGTTATTTATCTCTTGAAAATGTTGCAGAGGAAGAACAAGACTTCTACACAAACAAAGCACTTAACTTATTAGTTGATGGTATTGAAGTTGATAACTTACGTGTTTCATTAGAATTAGATTTAGATTTATATCGGGAACATAACTTACGCTCTGCTCATGTTTTTGAGTCTATGGGCGGTTATAGTCCTACGATTGGTATCTTAGGTGCGGTGTTAGGTTTAATTCATGCGATGAGCAATCTAACGGTTCCAACACTATTAGGCCAAGGTATTGCAACGGCTTTTATTGCCACAATCTATGGTGTTGGTTTTGCCAATTTGATTTACCTACCCGTTGCAAATAAAATAAAGGCGATTATCCATCAACAAACTATGTACCGAGAAATGATTGCTGAAGGTCTTATTTCTATTGCATTAGCTGAAAATCCACATGCCATTGAAAATAAGTTGTCAGCCTTTCGGTTAGAGCAATGAACCACTTAAGGAAGCGTCGGCATTTTGTCGAACATGATAATGTCGATCGTTGGCTTGTTTCGTATGCTGATTATATGACATTACTTTTTGCGCTATTTGTCGTTTTATATGCAATGGCAATGGTTGATGAAGAGCCCTTTGAAACGGCGACAGAGTCGATAGGCAAAGTTTTTCAGGCGAAAGTATTCTTACCTAAGAACCGTGGTCATGGCGATGATATCCTTGATGTTAATACTTCAAAAACGAATAAACGCTTATACGGTAATGGTATTTTAGATGTTGCCGGACCTGAACTCGTTAATGGTGAAATTACGCTTTCAAATGTTTCTGACAGCGAAGTTGGCACTAATTTAACCTCACTAGAAAAAGAATTGCATACAGCACTATACGATTTAATAGAGTCGGGCTTTGCGCAATTACAAATTGATGGTGATTGGTTAGAAATAGAATTAAACAGCAACATGCTTTTCCCTAGTGGTTCATCATCAGCAACAAACAATGCGACTACGGTATTGGCTGTTATTTATGATGTTATTGGTTCATCAAGCAATTTTATTCGTGTGAGAGGCTATACTGATAATCAACCGATAAATACTGAAATATTTTCATCGAATTGGGAATTGTCAGTTTCTAGGGCGACAGCTATTTTAAGAGTACTCGAAGACCTTACCCTTGACCCTGCTCGTATGGCAATTGAAGGTTATGGACAATATTATCCACGTGAAGATAATAAAACTGCCAAAGGTCGATCACAAAATCGACGCGTTGTTATAGCTATATCAAAGTATGGGTTAGAAAAGTCAAATTTACTTGCTACACCCACGATCAGTGTTCAAGATGTTGAAGCAATAAAACAGATAGATAGTGCGAATGACGAGGAAAACGAAATTCGTATTATACGACTAGATAACGGTGGTATTCGCATTACTACGCGAGAAAATGATAAGTCATCTTCTCAGCAGAACAACAATTAGCGTAACAAAATAAGTAGGATACAAACTTGGTAGTATGGACCGTAGCAAATCAAAAAGGTGGTGTTGGTAAAACCACAACAACAATATCCTTAGGCGGCTTATTAGCTGAGCAAGGTTATAAAGTTTTGCTTGTAGACACCGATCCACATGCTTCTTTGAGCTATTATTTTGGCATTGAATCTGAAGATCTTGAATTAAGTGTTTATGACTTATTTGTTCAAGTGTCAACTAAAGAACAAATAATGCAAAGTTTATGCCCAACAAAATATGAGAATATCGATATACTCCCAGCAACAATGGGGTTAGCGACGCTAGATCGCTCTTTGGGCAATAAAGGTGGAATGGGGTTGGTTTTGAAAAAAGCCATGATAAAAATAGCCAGTGAATATGATTATGTTTTGATTGACTGTCCACCTATTTTAGGTGTACTTATGGTGAATGCTTTAGCCGCTTCACAGCGCATCATTGTTCCGGTACAAACTGAATTCTTGGCCTTGAAAGGTTTAGACCGTATGATGAAAACAATGGACATTATGCAGGTAGAACAAGATAAACCATTTAAATACACTATAGTACCAACGATGTTTGATAAACGTACTAAGGCTTCATTGCTGACGTACAGAAAACTACAAGAGTTATACGATGACAGTGTTTGGGCAGGTGTGATACCTGTTGATACTAATTTTAGAAATGCGAGCTATTCGCTACAGATTCCTTCAGATTATGCACCTTTAACACGTGGTGTTAGTGCTTATAAAAAATTATTAAGCAGTTTATTAGAACTGCAAAAATTAGGTTAATCGTCCCATGGCAAAATCACTCGCTGCAAGTAAAAAACTTATGCAGAATTATTTATCAGAATTGTTGACAGAAGAGCAACAAGAATCTGAAGTGCCAGTTACGCCAGTAAAAGAAAAACTACATCAACCGTTAGAAAAGCTTCTCCAAAAAATTGATATTACTGAACATATTGCTGACCCATCAGATGAACCTATCCATACGGTTAAGAGTACAGTAAGTCATGAAATACCAAAAGTAGCACCGCCATTTGCTAAAGTAAAAATCAAAGAAAAAGTTAATGAGCAACTGATTGTTGATCAGCCACTCAAAACAAGAAAAAGTGCGCAGCCTTTAATTGTTAAGCAAACTAAAAATTATCGTAAAGGCAGTTTTCAAGCGATGTTCTTCAATGTTGCGGGTTTAACTATAGCCGTACCTTTAATTGAGTTAGGTGGAATACATAATGAAGAAAAAACAACAAGTTTGATGGGTAAACCTGAATGGTTTACGGGTGTAATGCTACACCGCGATGAAAAAATAAATGTTGTAAATACAGCTTTATGGGTAATGCCAGAAAAATGTGACGAAACATTAAGAAATTCGTTAAACTATCAATATATTGTCATGCTTGGTAATAGTAATTGGGGATTATCGGCTGAAACCTTAGTAGACACGGTGACGTTAGAGCAAGAAGATGTAAAATGGTTAGATGTACCGAACAAGCGACCTTGGTTAGCGGGGTTAGTCAAAGAACGTATGTGTGTACTGCTTGATGTAGAGTCTTTAATTAACTTACTTGACGCAGGCGCAAATATTAACCAAGATTAATGGCTAGATCTCAAGATAGTATTATACTATGGGCACTAGACGAATAATCAAACAGATTGATTTTCAATAAGATATTTAAGAGGCAGGCTGTATGGCTGATGATAGACGTAATACAAATGAAAACGTAGACAACGATAAAGTGTTGCAATGGGTAACCTTTAAACTTGATAATGAAACCTACGGTATTAATGTGATGCAAGTGCAAGAAGTTTTACGTTATAGTGAAATTGCACCGGTGCCTGGAGCGCCTACATATGTATTAGGTATCATTAATCTGCGAGGTAATGTTGTTACTGTTATTGATACAAGACAACGCTTTGGTCTTAAACCTGCTGATATTTCTGATAATACACGTATTGTCATTATTGAAGCTGAGAAACAAGTCATTGGTATTCTAGTAGACAGTGTTGCTGAAGTGGTTTATTTAAAGAATTCAGAGATTGATGATGCACCTAATGTAGGTAATGATGACAGTGCACGATTCATTCAGGGTGTTTCAAACAGAGAAGGTGAACTACTCATTTTAGTTGATTTAAATCAGCTACTATCTGACGACGAATGGGATGAGCTTAAACAGTTTTAACCATCTATAAAACTGTTGGATGGGTCTCTAAAAATAAAGCCTGACTAATTCAGGCTTTATTTAGTTGTAATTGTTCAAGAAGACTTTATGTTTATTCTTTCTCCACTTATTATTTTATCTATCTGTTTTGTGCTTTTTATAGTGCTTAGTGTGTTTATTTATCGTCAAAAATCTCATTTTTATCGAATAAATAAGATGCTAAAAACACAAGTTGAAACGCAAAAATTATTTATTAATGAGTTACAATCTGCTCAAAAAACAGTAAAAAAGCAGTTTGTTGATATCAAAGATAATCTTAAAAATTATTATTTAGAAAACGAGCAGGTTAGTAAGCAACTCGAACACCGTATAAAAAAACTTCAACAAGAGAGTGCACTACAAAAAAACTTATTAGAACAGCTCCAAAATCAACAACCCCAAGATAAACTTTACTCCCGTGCCTTTAAACTTGTTGAGCTAGGTGCTGACATTGAAGAAGTTGTGCGTGAATGTGATATCCCACTTGCTGAAGCTGAAATGTTAATATCTGTCCACAGAAATAAAACATCGCCTTCTTAAAACCAATCATTTTATGGTTTCACCGCGGATAAATAGTTAAAGCTTTTATGTTGCATTGTATTTTTGCGTGGTAAACTGCGACATTATTTTTTACTCAATATCAAGGACGCTAAGTGAAAGTAGCCGCTATATTTTCTTATTGGATCAATAACCCAACAAAAAAAATTGTTATCATTTTACTGGCTTTAGTTATTTCTGCCTGTTCATCAACACCTGCTGAAAATAGTGCTGGTGTTTCAGATCCTAAAGATCCATTAGAATTGATTAACCGACCATTTTGGACTTTTACCTGGGATTATGCAGACAAATATGTGCTTAAACCGACAGCCCAAGCGTATGTTGAATATATGCCAACAGACTTTAGGTCCGGGATACATAATGTTGCCTTAAACCTTAATGAGCCATCAACGGTTATAAATAACCTGCTGCAAGGCAAGTTTAGTGAAGCGGGTAAAAGTACGGGGCGTTTTATCCTTAACTCTACTATCGGCATATTTGGATTTTTTGACCCAGCAAGTGACCTTGATTGGATCCGAGCACAAGAAGAGTTTGGTGAAGTCTTAGGCTCCTACGGTGTAGGAGATGGACCTTATATTGTTATACCGGCTCTTGGGCCAAGCTCAGTTCGTGAAGAAGTGGGTGACTATGTTGATAAATACTACTGGCCGTTAGCTATTATTGATTTTTGGCCAAACTTACTTCGCCAAGCAGTACTCGGGCTTGAACAACGAGCTGCGCTTACTGATCAAGAACAACTTATTAATGAATCTATTGATTCGTACGAATTTGTTAAAAATGCTTATTTTCAAAATATGGAATTTAAGGTTTATGATGGCAACCCACCCATTGTGATCAATGAGGAAAGTGAAGACGAAATTGATGCGTTTTTAGACGAACTTGATGCGATGGCCGATATTGAGTAGACAACATTTACCGGTGTATCTAAATAAAGTGAAGTTTGGCATTGGCTAAGCTTCACTGGTTTGGGTAAAACAGTATTGGGACTGCAATATAAGCATGGATAGAGTTAACGCTAGCAAGGTGGATAAAACGCTAAATAATTAACTTAAGCTAATTTATTATATAGCTTTATTGCATCACTGAGATACTTACGTGTAAAGAGTAATGATATTGGGCGAAGTAAAATAAAATAAACCCCTAAAACGCCAAACAACGATACCACAAATAATATCCCATCTAACTGTGCCAAAAAGAGAAAGGGAGGCACTAACATAAATAATTTTAAAAGGTTTAAAACAAATTTCTCAGGAGCCGTCAATTTATGTGCCGCCAGGGTTAAAATTTGCTGGCGTTGCTGCAGAGAATAGCTTTCGAGTTCAGGGATTTTGTTTGTTGAAAATATAAAAGCCATGGGTATCGTATATTTAATGAATAATAGCAGCATTCTACAGTATTTTTGCTAATAATTAAGCAAACAAGTACCGAATTGTCTCTGGGTTTGGTAGAATTGCCGCAAATTTTTTGTGAGTGAATTATAAATGAATGTCATTGAAGCTAATTTTGACGCAGCAGGTAAAAAGTTTGCCATTGTTGTTTCTCGTTTTAACAGTTTTGTAGTTGAAAGTTTATTAGAGGGTGCTGTTGATGCACTCAAACGCCACGGTAACGTTGCAGATAACGATATTACGATTGTTCGTGTTCCCGGCGCATATGAATTACCCGTAGCAGCGAAACGTATAGCAAGTAAAGGGCAATTCGATGGTATTATTGCTATTGGCGCTGTTATTCGTGGTGGAACTCCACACTTTGATTTTGTTGCTGGGGAATGTAACAAAGGCTTAGCGCAAGTTTCAATGGAATATACTATTCCTGTTGCCTTTGGTGTTATTACGACCGATACCGTAGAACAAGCGATAGATCGTGCCGGACTTAAAGCAGGTAATAAGGGCGCAGAAGCGGCTTTAAGTGCTTTAGAAATGGTTAATATTTTAGATAAGATATAAGCGGGTACTTTTGTGAAACCATCTCCTAGAAGGAAAGCTCGTGAGTTAGCGGTTCAAGCTATTTACTCATGGCAGCTTAGCCAAAACTCAGTGACTGATATCGAAGTTAATTTCTTAACTGATAACAGTGCACGCCGTTTTGATATTCCATATTTTCAACAATTATTACATGGTGTAACCAAATCAGTTGGTTCTATCGATGAAGCTATTTCTCCCCATGTTGACCGTCCTTTAAACGATGTCGACCCCGTAGAAAAAGCAATATTACGTGTTGCTATTTATGAATTGAAAGACTGTAAAGATGTGCCATACCGAGTCGTTATTAATGAAGCCATCGAATTAGCAAAATCTTTTGCTGCTGACGATAGTCATAAATTCGTCAATGGCGTGCTTGATAAAGCGGTTAAACTCATTCGTCCAGAAGAATAATTTATTCTTTTATTTGAGAAGCAAAGGATTGGCTGTTCTATGAAAGAATTTGAACTTATTCGTCGCTATTTTACTGAACAAGTAGTAAAGCGTAAAGATGTTCATTTAGGTATTGGTGACGATTGTGCATTAGTTACCCCTGGTGAACGCCAGCATATTGCTGTAACAACAGATACATTAGTTGCAGGTGTTCATTTTCCTTTGAATACATCCGCTCGTGCTATTGGTCATAAATCAATCGCCGTTAATTTATCTGATCTTGCCGCTATGGGTGCAGAGCCAAGTTGGGTGTCTTTAGCCTTAACGCTTCCAGAAATTGATGAAAATTGGATGAGTGAATTTTGTAAAGGTGTTTTTGACCTTTGTGAATTTTATAATGTACAACTCATTGGTGGTGATACCACACAAGGGCCGCTGAGTATTACGGTTACAGCCCAAGGACAAATTCCTTTTGAACAGCATATTTCTCGGTCGGGTGCTAAAGCCGGTGAATGGTTATACGTAACCGGTGAAATAGGCGGCGCGGCGCTCGCATTACAACATATTCAAGGTAAAGTGAAAGTAGCGGCTAAATACCAAGATGAAATACAAAAGCGTTTAGATTTCCCAAAAGCGCAGGTCTTAGCAGGGCAAGCATTACGTAAGTACGCGACATCTGCTATCGATTTATCTGATGGATTAATAGCCGACCTCAGTCATATTTGTAAAGCTTCCGGTGTGGGGGCTAATATTGTCCTCGATGCTTTACCTATTCCTTTGGCATTAAGTGAAACGGTCGGTATTAATAATGCTTATAATATCGCTTTAGAAGGTGGTGATGATTACGAGCTATTATTTAGCGTTACTGAAGATAACCGTGTAGGTATGGAAACCGCATTAGCTAATACTGGTCATAAAATTACTTGTATAGGCCAACTGAATGGCTCAGGAAAAATCATCACAACTTTAAATAAAAAAACGATTAATATTAATGTACAGAGTTTTCAACATTTCTCTGACACTCCCTCTAACAAGTAACTTAAGATAGCATTGATGAACAAGTCTACTGAGAATTTTCGTCTAGCAAACCCAATCCATTTCCTTGCTTTAGGTTTTGGTAGTGGTTTATTACCTAAAGCGCCAGGCACTTATGGTACCCTTGCTGCGATCCCTCTGTATTTACTGTTAGCACCGACATCAATGAGTACTTACTTAGCTATTGTTATTATCATGAGTGTTGCAGGTATATATATTTGTGGCAAAGCTGCAAAAGATGCAGGTGTGCACGATCATGGCGCGATTGTTTGGGATGAAATTGTTGGTTTTTTAATTACTATGTTTATGGTGCCTCTGTCATGGCAAAGTATCGTTGTTGGCTTTATCTTGTTTCGAGTTTTTGATATTTTTAAACCTTGGCCTATTTCCTATATCGATAAGAATTTACATGGTGGTTTAGGTATTATGGTAGACGACATTATTGCAGGTTTGGCTGCATTATTTTGTATGCATCTCATTTTTTAACGAACAATATACATTGTTATTTTTCTATCGCTCATTCATTACTTCTACCTACAAATTATATCAAAGCCTTTATTTTAGGTAATATCTTAGACTGTAAACTTTTTGGTGCAACAATTTGTTGACAGCTTAACTGTCAACAAAATAACTCAATGTTATCATTAATTCCAATTGCTGTACTCGCTGGTATAATATCGTAATATTATATCGTTATCTTCTATACTTACTTGTATTTTAAAGCGTATTTTGACGTTTTATCAAGCCAAGCCTTAAATTTCAGGAGTTGTTCAATCAATGTCTACTAAGCACTTATTAAATGAAACCCATAATCCAGCCCTAGCGAGCTGGCTCGTTACTGCTAACAAAGCAGATACCGACTTTCCTATTCAGAACTTACCTTTTGCTGTTTTCAAACGTGCAAATAGCGAAGAGTCATTTCGTGGTGGTGTTGCTATTGGCGATCAAGTTATTGACTTAACGGCTCTGGGTCATGTTAATGTTTTTGATGGCCTTGCCCAAGATGCTGTCAAAGCTTGTAGTGCACCGCAGTTAAATGATTATATGGCGATGGGCAAAGCAACGTGGAGTGCTTTACGCTTAGCGCTTTCAAATGCTTTAAAAGCGGGCTCTGCTTTACAAGAAATAATAGCGGGCTGTTTAATTGCTCAAGCTGATGTTGAATATGCATTGCCTTGTAATATTGGCGACTACACTGATTTTTATACCTCTATTCATCATGCAACGTCTGTGGGTTTGAAATTTCGTCCAGACAATCCATTATTACCTAACTATAAATGGGTACCTATTGGCTATCATGGTCGTTCATCTTCAATTGACGTTTCAGGTCGTGATTTTAAACGCCCTTGCGGACAAACAAAAGCGCCAACAGCAACTGAACCATCATTTGGGCCTTGTAAACGTCTTGATTACGAATTAGAAGTGGGTATTTTTATAGGAAAAGGTAATGCCCTCGGTGATGCCATTTCTATTGATAATGCTGAAGACCATGTTTTTGGCTTATGTTTATTTAATGATTGGTCTGCTCGCGATATTCAAGGATGGGAATACCAACCTTTAGGGCCATTTTTGTCAAAGAACTTTGCTTCAACGGTATCTCCTTGGATTGTAACAACAGAAGCTCTGGCTCCATATCGTTCATCGTGGACTCGGGTTGAGTCAGATCCTCAACCTATGCCATACCTAGAATCAGAAAAAAACCGTGCAATAGGTTCATTTGATATTCAGTTACAAGCATTGCTTGCAACACAAAACATGCGTGAGAAAAGTGAAGAAGCAGTAGAGATGTCACAATCTAATTTTAAAGACTCTTACTGGACAGTTGCACAAATGGTTGCTCATCATACGGTTAACGGTTGTAATCTTCGTGCCGGCGATATGTTTGGTAGCGGAACACAGTCTGGACCCAATCCAGAAGAAGCCGGTTCAATGTTAGAGCTTTCAAATGCGGGTGCTGACCCTATTACCTTACCTAACGGTGAAAAGCGTACTTTTCTTGAAGATGGCGACAACGTAATAATGAAAGGTTGGTGTAAAAAAGATGGTGCAGCGCGCATCGGTTTTGGCGCAGTATCCGCAGTAATATTACCTGCCAATTAATTTTAAATATTACTATTGAAGGCGCTGACTATTTATAGCCAGCGCCTTTTTATTTATAGGGCTAAATTTCAACATTTTTATCCACTTTATACCCTCAATCTTAATTTGATTCATTTTGTTTCTGCGACATTAAGTCTCTTCCTACCACCTTACTTGTATATAAAAATACGAGTGAAATTCTAGTAAATAAGCGATGGAAGGCTAAAAATAAGCGATGAACTGCGTTGTATATTGTATCCGTTGTAATTTTACTGTTAACTTTTAGTTCTTTAAGTGTGATTTGGCACACTAAAACAATCTTTCTGAAAAGTATTTTTATGTTATTTTGGAATAGGTAATACTTTTTAATTCCATTATGGAATTAATATTTACGAACGATTTCGGACATAATTTTTTGCTTGCTAAGCCTACAGTTACCAGCATATATAGCGTTTATGATTAAAAGTTATTTATGAATAACTAGACTTTATTTCGTAATAAAGTCTAGTTTAACGGATAACCTTCATATTCTTTCTCTTGGCAATTTATTACCCTCTTGTAAACACTTTTTGGCTGTTTTATAAAGTAAGGGCTAGACTCTATATTGAACACACAAATTATCTAGCTAAAAATATAATAAGTATAAATATAAAATAAACATAAATCTGGAAGGAAGTAACATGTCTACTAAATTATTTCGTACAGCAACGTTAACGTTAGCCGTAAGTATTGCATTAGGTACCGCCCCCACATATGCAGAAGAAAGCAGTTCAAAAGTCAAAGTAAAAGATGTTGAAAGAATCGCCGTTGTTGGATCTCGTTCTGCTCCTCGTTCTGTTGCTGATTCACCTGTACCTATTGATATTATTGGTGCTGACGATTTAGAAAAGTTGGGTTCAACTGATATGCTCGACCAACTGGTTGGAGCTGTTCCTTCTTTCAACGTACATGCTAACCCTATCAGTGATGCAGCCACATTAGTACGTCCAGTAAATTTACGTGGACTCTCTTCAGACAGTACGCTGGTTCTATTAAATGGTAAACGTCGACATCGTGCTTCCGTAATCGCTTTTCAAGGTGGCGGTATTAATGATGGTGCGCAAGGTCCAGATATTTCTGTTATTCCTAGTATTGCTTTGAAACAAGTTGAAGTTTTACGTGACGGTGCAGCGGCGCAATATGGTTCTGATGCTATTGCAGGTGTGATGAACTTTGTCTTAAAAGATGCTGCCGAAGGTGGTAGCTTTTCTGTTAAACATGGTGAGTATTACGAAGGTGACGGCGGCACAACAACATACGCAGGTAACGTGGGTATGCCGTTAACTAAAAATGGGTTCGCTAATTTAAGCTTCCAATATAAAAATGCTGATGCCACCAGCCGAAGTAACCAAGTTGCTAATGCAGCTACAATTTCAGCTGCAGGTAATACGTTTATTGCCGAAGAAGCTCAAGTTTGGGGCTCTCCAGAAATTAATGATGATTTATCACTTTTTGGTAATATCGGTCTTGATTTAGATAATGATAAAAAATTCTATATGTTTGGTAACTACTCTGAACGTGATGTACAAGGCGGGTTTTATTGGAGAAATCCACATAATCGCTCCAGCATTTATTCGAATGATAAAGGTAAAACTTTACTTGTAGGTGACTTAGATGGTGTCGATTCAGGTATTACATGTCCTACAATTGCCATTGGTTCAAATGTTTTAAATCAAGCTGATTATCAGTCTATTGCTGATAATAGTACACCTTTAGGTAAAAATTGTTTTGCAGTTAACGAGACATATCCAGGGGGTTACACGCCAAATTTTGGTGGTAATGTGGTCGATACATCACTAACTGTTGGCGTTGAAGGTGAAATTAATGGTGGAATGTTAGACGAAGTTTTCTTTGATATTAGCGGCTCAGTTGGACGAAACAAATCAAGCTTTAGTATTGTAAATACCATTAACTCATCAATGGGACCTGAATCGCCAAAGGACTTTGATTTAGGTAATTATACGCAGCTAGAAAAAACTTTTAATTTAGACTTATCTAAGGGCGTTGATGTCGGCCTTGATAACCCAATGAATGTTGCGGGTGGTCTAGAATGGCGTGAAGAAACCTTTGAAATCGGCGCGGGTGACCAATACTCTTTCCTTGCTGGACCATTAATTGATCAAGGTTTTAATCTAGGCTCTCATGGCTTTCCTGGTTTTCAACCTTCTCAAGCGGGTGTTTTCTCTAGACGCAGCGTTGCTGCATATGTAGATGTAGAGGCATACATTACCGACGATTTCTTAGTGGGGGCAGCATTACGTTATGAAGATTTCTCATCATTTGGCGATACGTTAAATTATAAACTAACGGCTCAGTATGCAATCAATGACGAATTATCAGTACGTGGTTCTGTGAGTACCGGTTTTAGAGCTCCTACGGTTGGTCAGGCTAATGTAAGTAACGTTTCTACAGCACTAGAAGATGGTGAGTTAACAGATTCAGCCTTATTACCACCAACAAGTGAATTTTCAAAATTGTTTGGCGGTAAAGAGTTAGAGCCAGAAGAATCACAAAGTTATGCCTTTGGTGCTGTTTATCAAAATGGCGATTTATTCTTCACAGCTGATTATTACCATATTGAAGTTGATGATCGCATCACACAATCTGATCGCACAAAATTAGATGATGCTGATTATGCTAAATTAGAAGCATTAAATGTAGCTAACCCTCGTTCTGTCGGTACAGTAAGTTTCTTCGCTAACGATTTTGATACAACCACTCAAGGTGTTGATGTCGTTGCAAGCTACGGTATGGAGTTATTTGAAGGAAGTACTAAGTTTAGTTTAGCTTACAACTGGAATGAAACAGATGTTACAAATAGTTCTGCGATTACTGGTGCTTTTAAAGTTAAACGTTTAGAGGAGGGTCTACCAAAACATAGAGGCTCGTTCACTGTCTCTCAAAGCTGGGACGATATAAGCGTATATGTACGTGCTAATTACTTTGGTGAATATCATGCGGTACACGTTGATTACGACCTAGCAGCTCAAGATGCAGACGCTGCAGTAACGGTTGATGCAGAAATGAGTTACTTTATTAATGACTCATTTACAATATCAGTGGGTGCGCAGAACATTCTTGACCAAGATGCTGAGGAATTAGATTTTGAAGAGTCGTCTCGCAGTCATCCTGACGGATTTACACCTAACAGCAACTGGGGCGGTAAGTACTATGAAACGTCTCCATTTGGCTTTAACGGTGGCTTCTACTACGCAAAATTAACGTATAACTTCTAATTGAGTTAGAAATAGCGGTTAGCTTTTAATCGCTTCACTTGTAAAGTCAGCTAATTTTAGCTGACTTTTTTATTACCTCAATAACCTCGATACGTTTCTTATTAATGGCTGCTTTAATATCTACTCCCTTTATACCCTGCTC
Organism: Colwellia sp. MB02u-14; assembly: GCF_014076915.1. Classification (NCBI taxonomy): domain Bacteria; kingdom Pseudomonadati; phylum Pseudomonadota; class Gammaproteobacteria; order Alteromonadales; family Colwelliaceae; genus Colwellia; species Colwellia sp. MB02u-14. The sequence goes on along the minus strand of NZ_JACGUX010000079.1, from coordinate 67,350 downwards.
AATAAACTCTTTTGCTGTTATGGCTAACGCCGCTTGAAAAGCGCTTTTTAAATAGTCTACTTGTGGGTAAGGTTTTTCTTCGTTGTGTAATCGCCCACGAAAATTAGCCGTACATGCGGTCAAAAAATCAGAGAATTCTTCAGGCTTTCGCCATACATCTAAACTATTGAATAATTTAACAATGGTGCTGGCTTTTAAGTCGAATGCTTTATGACAGTGTGAGTGAAACTCACAAACTTTACGGGCTAATATTTTGTGATCTTTAGGCACTTTTAATTGCTCACATATTTTTTCAACCAGTGCTAAACCACACTTTTCATGGCCTTGGTGACGTGGCCAGTTTTCCTTTAAGGTTAATGATTTACCTAAATCATGACAAAGGGCGGCGAAGCGAATAGACGTTTTAGTGGAAAGCTTAACAGCTTGTTGCAGTACCATCATGGTATGTAAGCCTGAACAAATTTCGGGGTGCCACTCATCTGGATCAGGAATACCCCAAAGCGAATTAAGCTCAGGCCATATTTTGGCTAATGCACCACATTCACGTAACACTTGAAAAAAAATTTCAGGATGGCTCTCAGTCAAGCTTCGTTGCATTTCTTGCCAAATGCGTTCGCCTGATAGGCTAGCTAATTCACCACCGTGACTTATTTCAGTCATCAACTGTAACGTTTCCTCAGCAATGGTAAAGCCGTAATGATGATAACGAGCAGTGAACCGGGCGACACGTAACACTCGAAGTGGGTCTTCAATAAAGGCCAATGAAACATGGCGTAATACGCGGTTTTTTAAATCTACTTGACCATTGTATGGGTCGATTATCGTGGCGCTTTCAGCGTTATCATTAAAAGGCATGGCCATTGCATTAATGGTAAGGTCTCGACGGCGTAAATCTTCTTCAAGGGTAACAGCGATACTAGCATCACAAATAAACCCAGTGTAGCCATGACCTTGCTTACGCTCAGTTCTTGCTAAAGCATATTCTTCTTTCGTTGTTGGGTGAAGAAAAACAGGAAAATCTTTACCTACTTGAGTAAAGCCTAATGCTAACATTTGCTCAATGGTTGTTCCTACTACAACATAGTCATGATCATAAATCTTATGTCCTAAAAGTTTGTCGCGAACGGCGCCACCGACTAAATAGCGATTAAGCGCTTCAAGTTTATTGTTGAACATCATTACTCTTTGTTTATTAAGTATTATTTATCTGCGAGAAAGCTTAGCATGTTTTTACAAATTATTTACCTGCTAGTTTTGACTTATGAGAGACTACAAGGTAGTTTCTATGGCAGTTTACTCAATTTAAAAATGACTTAAATCTATTATGTATAAAGGTTACTTTGGCTTAAAAGAAAGCCCTTTTTCAATCGCCCCTAATCCTCGTTTTTTGTTTATGAGTGAACGCCACAAAGAAGCATTGGCACATTTAAGTTATGGTTTGGGTGAAACCGGAGGTTTTGCGTTATTAACGGGCGAGGTTGGCACGGGTAAAACAACGATCAGTCGCCGTTTAATGGAGCAATTGCCAGAAAATACGCAAGCAGCTTTTATACTTAACCCAACATTATCAAGCCAAGAGTTACTTGCCACTGTTTGTGACGAACTAAAAATACGCTATCGAAAAACAGGAGCAACGTTAAAAACACTCACCGATAAAATATATGAAAAATTAAATAAGAATCATCAAGCTAATCTAAATACATTACTGATTATTGATGAAGCACAGCACTTAGCCCCAGAAGTGTTAGAACAGTTACGTTTGTTAACAAATTTAGAAACAGATACAAAAAAATTACTGCAGGTTATTTTGATTGGTCAGCCTGAATTAAAACAGCTATTACAACGTCGCGACTTACGACAATTAGCGCAACGAATTACCGCTCGTTATCATTTGTTACCGTTAACTAAAAGTGAAGTTGACCATTATATTCAACATCGCTTGTCAGTTGCACAATGTGAACGTATGTTATTTGAACGCGCTGCAGTCGCAGAAATTCATCGTATTTCACAAGGGATCCCTCGCATCATTAATTTGTTATGTGAACGATCACTTACCAATGCTTATTGCAGTAATAATGCCTTAGTCACAAAAAAAATTGTTTTACAATCAGCCCAAGAAGCGTTGGGTGATGAATATGAAGCTAAAAAATGGTGGCAACATCTTGCAGTAAAATCATTAGCAGCAAGTGTTATCTTGGTCTTAATTATTAGTAGCTCTTACTTATTAGGGCAACTTTACGGTAATAATGTCAGTAATCAAACCGCGAGTAATATTTCTAAAAAAACCATTAATCACGTCGATACAGTATCGAATAACCCGGTGAAAATTACCGTTGATAACGAGAATAAAAAATTAACAAACAAAAACAAAGTTAACATTGTTGAAAAGCCATTTTTAGCTGCCAACGCAGGAAAAAATATAGCGGTTGCAATAAAAAATGATGGTGATAAAAAAACCGTATTGGCATCGGACACAGTAAATACCGCGAATACGCGCAAAGGGATAAAAGAAACACCAACTAGTGCATTACTTGTTGAACCTAGGCTAAGTGAAAATAAGCCAACAGAAAAAGTTAAGCAAAAGCTTTCGGTTAATGCTGCTGACGGCATTTCTGACGCGCTACTGGCACGTTTTAAAAGTGCTATCGATGATACTGAACGGGAGTTAACAATTGAAAATAAGCGCAGTATAACAGTAAAGTCAGAGGTCGATGTTCCTACCTTATCAAATATGCCTGCTTGGGTGCAAAGTGACCTTCCTCCGTTAAGCTTTGAACAGCATATCTATACCAGTGACGGAGAAAGCTGGGTAAAAGTCAATGGCAGAGATCGCTATGAAGGAGACACTATTTCAAATGAATTGGTGTTAAACTATATTTATGCGCAGAAAGTTATTTTAACGTTTAAAGGTGAACAGTTTAGCTTACCTGCACTATCAAGTTGGTAAGCTAATGTTTAGTCAGAATTTAGATTATTTAGCATTATATTATAAACACATTTTGTAAATAGCTAAGTTTAATCAATAAATGCGGTTTTGAAAAAACCTAATAAATTAAGGTTGAATTCTTCAGGGCGAATACAACAATCTATTTGATCTTTGTATTTAGACTCACTTAAGTTTATTTCTTGAATAGGGATCGCTTGTTTCATCCGTATATTATAAAAAACGCGTACATAAGGGTGTAATGGTTTTTGCTTATTTAGACGACTGATTAACCCTAATTTACCACTGTTAAGTTTTACTAACGTCCCTACGGGATAAACCCCCATACATTGAATGAAATTTTCAACTAATTCCTCATCGTAGTATTCTGGGGCTTCTGCAATGAGTGTTTTAAAGGCATTAATGGGATGGATACTTTTTTTATAAGGTCGTTCAGAAGTCATAGCGTCGTAACTGTCGATAATAGCAATCATTCTACCGTATTTTGATATTTCATCTCCCTTAAGTTTATTCGGATAACCTGAACCATCTAAGCGCTCATGATGCTCTCGTATCATGTTAATGGCCATATAAGAAATACTGGGGCTGCTCTCTAGAATTTTTAAGCCAAGTGCAACATGGCTGCGAATAATATTCTGTTCTTTGTCGGTTAAAGGATTACGTTTATTTAAAATATCGTTAGGTAATAATACTTTACCTATATCGTGTAAAAAGGCGCCAAGGGCGAGTTCTTGGATCAAGCGTTTATCAAAGCCCAAATGCTTAGCAAATACCGACATCAAAATTGAAACATTTAGCGAGTGTTCAATGAGGTAAGAGTCTTTCGTTTGAAGACGAGACATACAAGAGAGTGCGTCTTGGTTACGAAAAATAGAATCAACCATTGCATTGGTGCTTTCTTCAACCTCTGATACTTTGATTGTCTTTTTTTGTTTTATTTGCGAAAGAATTTTTTCTTGCAGTAATTTTGCATTTTTATAAAGGTTACTCGCTTTTTTCATTTCACTGTCGAGCGAACGCTCAACTTTTTCAGATGATTTCGTTTTTGTAGAAATAGGACCTTTAGTTTTTATTTCGGCAAAAACTTTTTCAACATTAACTGTTTGTTTTTGTTTTTCGGGAACAATAACGAGATGGGTAATGTTTGCTTTACGTAATTGCGTAATACTCTCAGCACAGGAAATATAACCTTCAGATTTTATATTAAGATTTTTGTTATCAGATAACGATTTTACATACATGCCGGGGTTGAGTTGATCGATAGAAATGGTTTGAGTCGTTTCACTCGTTGTTGATTTTAACATATTGGTTGTTGGTTAGTTGAAGAGCTATAGTTGATAATAGCTTATTAATAGTGAACATTTTAGGTAAGTTTTAGTAAATATTATAATTGGATAGAGTAGAAAAGAAAACTTCATCAATAAATTTTTGTTAATTATTGACGAAGCTTTAGGATTATTGAGCTTTGATTACTGCCATGCAGGCATTTTTGCTTCGAAAGCTTCTATCTTCTCTAGCTTATTTAATGTCCAACCAACACTGTCTATGCCTTGCTCCAAGCAATATTGATGAAATTTATCTAAACTAAAAGTGAAACGTAGTTCACCACAGTGAATTTTGTTATTGACTAAATCTACCGTTAATTCGATGTTTTCTTTCGCTGTTTTATTAAACAAAGTTTCAATTTCTTCATCGCTGAGTTTTATGGGTAGTAAGCCAATATTGATACAGTTACCATAAAAAATATCGGCAAAACTCGGTGATATAATAACTTTGAAACCATACTCTTCTAATGCCCATGGCGCATGCTCTCGACTTGAGCCACAGCCAAAGTTTTCACGGGTAAGTAAAATACTAGCACCTTGGTATTTTGGCTTGTTCAAAATGAATTCAGGGTTTTTTTCGTGACCTGACACATCTAAATAACGCCAGTCGTGAAATAAGTGTGGAGCAAAGCCTATCCGCTCTGTTTTTTGTAAAAACTGTTTTGGAATGATCTGATCGGTATCTACGTTTGCTGCATCTAACGGAACAACTAAGCCAGTATGTGATGTAAATTTTTCCATTATGATATTCCTTGTGAATTCAAGTCAACAAAATGACCGGTAATTGCAGATGCAGCGGCAAGCTCAGGGCTAACTAAGTGTGTTCGACTGCCACGGCCTTGTCTCCCTTCAAAATTACGGTTGCTGGTTGAGGCACAGCGATCGCCTGCTTCAAGAACGTCATCGTTCATACCTAAGCACATAGAGCAACCAGGTAGACGCCATTCAAAACCTGCGTTACTAAATACTTTGTCTAAGCCTTCAGCTTCTGCTTGTTCTTTTACGCGATAAGAGCCCGGAACAACGATAGCGTCAACATTAACCGATACTGATTTTCCTTGTGCTTGGTATGTTGCAACAACGCTTGCTGCGGCACGTAAATCTTCAATACGAGAATTAGTGCATGAACCTATAAAGACTTTATTAATGGTAATATCGGTAATTTTAGTCCCCGCAGTTAAGCCCATATACTTTAATGCGGCGGCGCAAGAGTCTTTTTCTACTTGTTCGGTAAAGTCATCGGGCGATGGCACTACGCTGTCAACCGAGGTGACTTGTCCCGGTGTGGTTCCCCAGGTTATTTGCGCTTTAATATCTTCGGCTTTTAGCGTTAATACTGTGTCAAACTTAGCGCCTTTATCGGTTTTAAAGTTTTTCCAGTCACTTAGCGCTTCAAGCCATACGTCACCTTTTGGCGCATATTCTTTACCTTCTAAATAGTCGAAGGTGGTTTTATCGGGAGCGATTAAGCCCGCTTTCGCGCCAAATTCAATGCTCATGTTACAAACGGTCATGCGCTCTTCCATGCTCAGCGCTTCGATAGCACTACCGCAATATTCAACAACATAACCGGTAGCGCCAGCACTGCCAGTCTTGCCAATAATAGCTAAAATGATATCTTTCGCACTAATGCCTGAGCCTACTTGGCCATTAACTTCAATTCTCATAGTTTTAGCTTTAGTTTGACGTAAGGTTTGCGTCGCAAAAACATGTTCAACTTCTGAAGTACCAATGCCAAAGGCTAATGCACCAAATGCGCCATGTGTTGCGGTATGTGAATCACCACAAACGATTGTTGTGCCCGGTAAGGTTAAGCCAAGCTCAGGCCCTATTACATGCACAATACCTTGGTTCTTATGACCCATGCCAAATAACTCAATACCGAACTCTTTACAGTTTTTCTCTAAGGTTCTTAATTGGTTTGCTGCGCCTTCACCCGCGGCATCAATTTCTATAGAACGGGTAGAAATGTTGTGGTCCATGGTGGCAATTGTGCGCTCAGGATGTCGAACAGGGCGGTTATGAAACTTTAAATTAGCAAATGCTTGTGGTGAAGTAACCTCATGAATCAAATGGCGGTCAACATAAAGTAACGGTGTTTCACCGGCTTTTTCTTCAACAACATGCTGTTGCCATAATTTTTCATATAATGTGGTGGCTGAATTTTCAACACTCATCAGTTATGCCTCTGTTATTTTTTGATTAGCACTATCTTGTGCACTACTTTGTCGCGCAATAATTTGTTGGCAAATATAATCACCCATTTCAGCGGTATTCTTAGCCTGGTGTCTTTGCTCTGTGGGCAGTAAATCAGCGGTTAGCATGCCATTGTCTAATGCGCTTGCTACGGCATCTTCAATCGCCTGTGCTGCTGCACTTTCATTTAAGCTATAACGTAGCATGAGTGCTGCTGATAAAATTTGCGCAATAGGGTTAGCAATACCTTTTCCGGCAATGTCAGGCGCACTGCCACCTGCGGGTTCATACATACCAAAACCGTCGCTATTTAAGCTAGCAGAAGGTAATAAGCCCATAGAACCGGTGATCATTGCGCAAATATCAGAAAGAATATCACCAAATAAGTTAGGGCATAATAAAACATCAAATTGATTTGGGTCACGGACCAGTTGCATGGCAGCGTTATCCACATATAAATGCTCTAAAGTTACGTCTGGGTATTCAACGGCAATTTCTTCAACCACTTGGCGCCATAACTGACTGGTGGCTAAAACATTAGCCTTATCAACAGAGGTTACCTTAGCGTTACGTTTTTGTGCGGCTTGAAACGCCAAATGAGCAATGCGTTTAATTTCACGGCGTGAGTAGAACATCGAGTCAAAGCCAGTTTCTTCTTCCCCTTCACCGCGGCGGCCTTTCGGTTCACCGAAGTAAATATCGCCTGTTAACTCGCGAATAACCAGTATATCAAAGCCTTGTTCTGAAATATCACTGCGCAATGTTGATAGCGAAGACAAAGCGGGTTGTAAGGTCGCGGGTCGCATATTACAGAACAAATCAAAACGGCTACGTAAGCCTAATAATGCACAGCGTTCAGGTTGCTGCGAAGGGGGTAAGTTTGCCCATTTTGGACCACCAACAGAGCCAAATAAAATCGCATCAGCTTGTTCACAACCTTTCATGGTAATATCAGGAAGGGCATTGCCGTGAATATCAATGGCAGCACCACCAACATCATAATCTTGTGTTAATATTTCAATACCAAATGCTTTTGCAACGGTAGTTAACACTTTTTTAGCTTCAACCATGACCTCTGGTCCGATGCCATCTCCGGCTAATATTGCTATGTTCGACATGTCTTTTATACCTTTAGTCAATCTTATTATTGGTGTATTTATAACGAAGCTTGTACTTCATTTTTTAGTTCGCTTTTCATTTCATTGATAGTGATCGCACGATGAATATTATTGAGTGCGTGGATCAAGGCTTTTGCTGAGGCGTCAATAACATCGGTGGCTAAACCATAGCCGTGAAACTTTCGGCCTTGCCAAGCAACCACTAAGTCAGCTTTACCTAAACCGTCTTCACCTTCACCTTTGTTTGATATTTTGTAATCAGCGACCTCAAAGTCAATATCAACGGCTTTTTTAATGGCACGATATAGAGAGTCAACGGGGCCATTACCGGTTTCAGAAACAATATGGCTCTCTTTACCTGCGACTAACTTAATACTTGACGTTGAAAACTCTCCACCGCCACATTGCACGTTTAATGTTTCTAAATGATAGAATTCTTGTTCTTCACCCTGTTGTTGAATATTAAAGTGCAACGCTTCTAAGTCATCATCAAAGACTTGACCTTTTTTATCGGCTAACGCTAAAAAATCACTGTATAACTCTTCTAAATCAAACTCCGTCTCGGTATAACCTAAACTTGCCATGCGGTGCTTAATAACGTGGCGACCACTGCGAGATGTTAAGTTTAATTTTGTTTTACTGATGCCGACACTTTCTGGGGTCATAATTTCATAGGTATTGCTGGCTTTTAACATGCCATCTTGGTGTATACCTGACGAGTGACTAAAAGCGTTACCGCCAACAATCGCTTTGTTTAACTGCACGGGCATATTACATAACTGGCTGACTAACTTTGAGGTGCGAGCAATTTCTTGATGGTTGATATTAGTGTGTACATTTAAGAAGTCTTGGCGGGTTTTCATTATCATCGCGACTTCTTCTAATGAACAGTTGCCGGCGCGTTCACCGATACCGTTTATAGTACATTCGATTTGCCTTGCCCCGGCTTGTACTGCAGACATTGAGTTAGCAACCGCCAAACCTAAATCGTTATGGCAATGCACCGAAATTACCGCTTGGTCAATATTTGGCACACGATTAAATAATTGGGTAATAATACCGCCAAATTCATTGGGTAGGGTATAGCCCACCGTATCAGGAATATTGATGGTTGTTGCACCGGCTTTTATCGCGTTTTCAACCATACGGCATAAATTGTCGATAGGGGTGCGGCCAGCATCCTCACAAGAAAACTCGACATCGTCAGTGAATTTTCGGGCAAATTTAATGGCATGTATCGCCATTGCTTCAACATCGGCAAAATCTTTTTTTAATTTTTGTTGAACATGAACATCTGATGTAGAAATAAATGTATGAATACGAAATTGGTCTGCTACCTTTAATGCATCTGCACAAGCTTGAATATCTCCTTCAACAGCTCGAGCTAGGGCACAGACACGGGAGTTTTTAATTGTTCGAGCAATCTGTTGAACAGATTTAAAGTCGCCCGGAGAAGAAACGGGAAAGCCAACTTCCATAATATCAACACCTAACCGTTCTATGGCTAGTGCAATTTGCAACTTTTCATGTACTGAAAGGCTTGCATTTAATGCCTGCTCTCCATCACGTAAAGTGGTATCAAAAATAATTACGTTGCTGTCCATGTTTTATTCCTTAATATTTGTTTGTACTGAAAATTCGCTTCTTACCTCAAATACAGGCATAAAAAAACCCGCGGTAATGTGCGCGGGTTTTAATGTTTATCTTTAATTTACAACAATAAAAAACCTATCCGCGCACCGTTAATGCGAGGAGGAGGTTAATGCGAATAGCATTTGTGATGTTAAAAATTATTGTCATTATATTAATCTTATTTGGTTGGTTTAGCTCGAAAGAGCAAACAGTCATCTATTAATAGCGTATTTACTCAAATATTGTCAATTAATTATTAATATTTAAAAAGAATAATGGTGAACATAATTAATATAAGGTGGTTAAGGGAGCCTATCTGAATAGAGTTAAATCATCGACCATTCTTTTGATTTTATAAGGTGCTTTGTCACTAATTATGTGTTGTTTGAACTTAGCCATTCACTGTATGCATTGATTTTATCTTATCCGATATATCGTAGTAAGAGAAAACCTAGTTTTTTTTACTATTACTTGTGGTAACTCTTTGACATTTTTACTCATCTAGCGTCGATATCAATGATGGCAAGGCGTGCTATATCTAATTTCTTTTTATGCAAAGGTTAACCCTAGCAATCGCATCTGTTTAGGTATATCTAATTTAAATTTTCAATACCTCTTCGTTTTGATCTCAATAAAGTAAACACTCGTGTCGAAATGAGGATGTAGGTATGTTTTTGTTTTTTAATAGTTCAAGGTGAAATTAAGTTACTGAATCAGAAAGTTTCAAAAGTAGTGCTTAAAGTCGAGCATTAAGGTGTTTTGAACAGGATTTCTGTAAAGTTTGCAGTTGTAATAAACTTTGGATTATTACCTATTAACCTTCTATTTACAGGCCGGTAACATTCTGGTAATTTATGCGTGAATTTGAATGTCTATAAGATGTAGGCATATATTAACAAGGAATAATGGAATATGTTAAAAAAAGTAATACAAATGGTTGTAATATTCAGCTGTTTATCATTGTCAAACATTGTATCCGCAGCAGAAACTTTTACGCTAACAAATGCTCAAAAAGGTATGTGTTTAGATGCAAAAGGTTATTCTGCCCAAAAAAGAACCAGTGTACAGTTATATCACTGTGATGGTTACGACGATCAAAGATGGTACTTTGCTAATGAATTTGGCCAGCCGGTATCTTTATCACAAGCAAGACTAGGTTATTACAATATAAGAAATGTAAAGTCAAATTTGTGTCTAGATGCAAAAGGCCATACAGGTAGTAAAGATGATAGTGTCATAATCTATACCTGTGAACCACCTAGCTATCGTAGTGAAGATCAAACTTGGAAATTGGAAGCTTGGCCTGGAAATGCAGGAAATGTTCTTAACGGTGCAAAGAATAGGTGTTTAGATGTTGGAGGTACATCAGCGGGAGCAGGTGCAAATGTACAATTATGGACATGTGAAGGCTACGAAGATCAATTTTGGACTGTGACAGATATAGAATATAACTAATTTAAAGAATTTTATACTTTAAGTAAACCCCGCGAATAAGTGGGGTTTACTGTATATAGAAATTTTTAGTTTATTAACCTATTTTTTTAAAAGAATAAAAAAATATCAGCTAATAAATAAAAATTGAGATAGTAAATCTCTATTCACTAGCACCATATTATAACATCGTTTACATAACCAAATTTGAATGTTTGTTAAAATTCAATATCTGCACATGATTTTTCAAAGTTCATGCCTCAACTTTTATCGATAAGTATTTGATAAATCTATTGTCTATGTAAGATATCATATCTTTGTAAATATCTTGTCGCTTAATTAAAAAAATAAAAATTATTTTAGTAATACCATAATTAATATAAGGCGTTTACAATTTCCAGTAATTTAGCTTTTTTCGCTGTTTTAAATTTCTTATAATATTTAGTGGTAATGGTTTTTGTGATTGCTTACCGTTTGACTGTATATCTTCAACAGCCTCTAATATGCGTAATGATGACTTACCATCACAATAAGGGTGTAACTCTGCTGCATATTTATTTATAGCCGTTAAAAGTACTTTAGGAGGAGATAATGCAATTTGCAGTGCCTTTGGCAATTCTTCTGCTTCAGTAATGTTAATTAAATAGTTGCCGGGTTGACTATTATTTAACGATATTACGGGTTTGCCTAATAGAGCAAACTCACCAATAACAGATGAAGTGTCTGATACCATGATATCAGCAGACTGCAGTAAGCTATTTATATTTGCAGACTCTATTATTTTTAAGTTGTCTGATGTAAATTGTGAATAAAGCGTAATCCATTTTTTATCCATTTTAGGATGAAACTTTACAAGCCAATTATATTTGTTCTCATTCACTAAAGCCGTGATCTGCTCAAACAAATAAGGTGCAGACGTTAAAGAAGGTGAAAAAGTAGGAGCAAAAAGGATCGTTGGCTTTTTGTCGTTGAAATATTGTTCTTTAGGGGTATTGAATAAATTATCTAATTTAGGCCAACCCGTTTCCTTTACATCAAAAAACTGGTGTTTTTTTGCTAACTCCTGAAATCGAACTGTTGTAGCTATACCATGAGTGCAATAAAGATCAAAACAATCTCTAATAACGAAATGGCCTTTTTTCTTCCATTCTAAACCATGGAATACTTGTACTTTAATTCCTGGAATAAACCTTGGTATCACATTTCCTGGAATAAAAGAGGCAACAGGGTCAAATTTTATAACATCATCAACAGTGTTAAGGACAACTTCTTCGGCATGAAAGTTATTTAATTCAACCTCGTCACCAGCTACAAACCAAGCGACTATACTCCCTTGCTTTATAATTTCTTGCTGCAAAGGCCGCAAGATTTCAAAGGAGTAATTTTGTGAAATATAGAATAAGTACTTATTTTTTTTCATAGACATAAACTAATAATCTAGCTGGGATTTAAGATAAATTCACCTTTACGCACAAACAAAATATCACCTGATGTGTATTTTTCATTCATTATATCAATCACATGCTTTGAAAGATCTTCGCATGCTAAAACATTGTCGTTTGGTAAATCAAATTTATCTCTGAATTTTGTCATTATTGCTCCCGGGCACAAACAATATGAATTAAAGCCATCTTTTGCTAAACATTTAGAAAGGGTGACAACACCTGCTTTTGAAGCACAATAAGATGACCAATCAGGGTAAGCATTAAATGCAGCGGTTGATGAAATATTAATGATCACAGTGTCAGAGTTTTTGGTTAATGCTGCTTTAGCGGTGAGATAAGTGCCAATTAAATTGACTTGTATATCATTAATCCAAAGATGAGTATCGCTTTCTAAAATTCTCTTCGGATGGATTGTGCCAGCATTATTTATAACAATGTCAAATGAGTTTTTTTGGAAATAATTATTGATGCTTAATTCGTTACTTATATCCATTTCACTTCTACTTGGCGTAGAAATATTATATTCATTTTTGAATTGCTGATAAAAGCTTTGTGCCCAGTCACCCGCACCACCGGTAATTAAAATAGACTTCATTATACTTTCACATCTGGATTAGGATGTTTATCAGAATTGGTAATTAATTCTTTATATTGTTCAGCTATTTGGACTTTTAAATTTGAGCTACTGACACCTGAGCCGTAAGGGAAGTAAAAAACTTTAACACCAAGTTCTCTAAGGTAGTCATATTTTCCTTTCCAATCATCACCAATAACGAATATATCAATATTAAGATCTTTTACTCTTTCTGTATGCTCTAATGACCGTTGTGGAATAACAACATCAGGGTATTTCAATGCACTGACGATTGCTAAACGTTCATCAAAAGGTATTGCTGGAGGGTTTTTATAGCTGCATACTAATTCATCAGTACTCACACCTACAATTAATGTACCGCCTAAACCTGCTCCATATTCAATCATTTTTAAGTGGTTGCGATGGAATAAATCGAAAGTACCAGATACGTAAACAACAGAACTCATATTATAAACCTACCTTATTAAAATTATTATCTCGCATCATACTACAGATTATATTCAACCATAAAAGAGGCATTAAAGTCTGTTTCATTACTTATATCATCATCAAAAGTAGAATGGCTTATATCTGTAGCTAGCGTCAAACGCCAGTTTTTATAATCATGTTGGATGCTGCTTGATATCATCCACACTTGTTCTGCAATACTGGTTACCGTATTTCCGATAATAGGATTATCAGGAGCTTTGTCCTGATTATCATAATTTAAATCTAAATAACGTATTTTGGCTGTGAGTCTAGTATCTATACCTAGCTGAGAAATAGTACCAAACACGTAAGTTTTTGAATCGTTTTCATAAGTGCTACCAATCGAACGACCATTATAACGCATGCCTGTTGCATAACTAGAGTGTTCATAATAGCAATCTCCAATATTATCTCTTTCTCCACAATCAGCTAAACTGTCAGCCACCTCAATAAAAACGGTACTTGGTTTACCAAAAAGAGCCAGATGGGCGTCAAAGCCGACTTGGGGTTGTGCTTTGGTAAAATATTTTAGTGTACCTTCACTACCGTCTTCGGCAAACTTTTGTCCGTAAAAACTCACAGGAATAGTCAACAACTTGAAACTGTAGCGGAAATCGTAACCGGCTTGTTGATTTGCTGGATTTGGTGTGTTTTCATCACAAACTACACCATCAATACCACAGTTAGATTTGCCAAGAAGAATATCCCCAAAAATTGAAAGGTTGTGAGAGCGGCCATCTCCTCCCCATTGCGCTAATCGAGTAATACCTAGCTCTAAATTTTTAAAAGGTTTTAGGTTTAATCTGAATCCCCACAGTAAAGTATTTTTGACTACGCGGTCGTCATCCATTTTTCCCATAAAACTAGTAACTGTCCATGGAATATCAAATTCAGTAAATGGAATAATAAAGGGTTCTGCTGATTTACGTGAAATAGCGAGTGCAGTAATTGGACGGGCATTATTGGTTAAACTTAAGCTAGTATCCCACGTTGGACCATACCAGCGTTCTTGTCGACCTAATGAAACTACCCAATTACCTACAAATGCCGCAATATAGCTTCCATCTAAACGTTTTTTATCACCATCAATAGGGTGATAAGTATAACTTGGTGCAAACTTAGCTGCGAAATTTTCGAACATAGAGCTTGAGTGAATGCTGATACTATTCTTATCGCTTACATAGTCTCCAAAAGTGGTGAATCGTTTATTTTCGAATCCAACCTTTGCTTTAACACGTGTTTGATTTTTTTTGGCTAGCTTAAATTGGTGCATAATATAATAATAAGCACTTTGTTGACTGGAGTTTAAGTTTTTTGGATTAATGCTTTTAATGTCGCGAATAATATCGTGCCACATTAATGGGTAAGTTGTTACAGGGGTAATAATATGGCCAGTATCAGCTAGTAACTGAATGTTAGCTTTTAAGTAAATGTCAGAAGTGTCTATCCAAGGCTCTGCTAGAGAATATGTGCTTAAAGATATGCCTAGTGCTAATGTTAGCGCAGCAAAAATGGTTTTAGAGAATAACATTTTAGGAAAAATCCATTAAATAGTTTTACAGTTTCATCTTATTTGATAAAGGAAATTGTATAATAACGCAAAAAATCAAATTATACGTGTTTTCATCACTGTTATATATAGGTAAAATGGTGATAATTAACAGGTCTTTATTTTATTAGGTAAGTTGAAGGTTTCATGTCTGCAAAACGTTATTTGTTTTATATTTCTCAAAATTACGCTTACGCTATTTTACGACCTTTGCAAAGTGCTATTTTAGCGAGAGGCGATCAAGTCGCTTGGTTTATAGAGGGAAAAGAAGTTAACGCTGACCTACTAAGCGTTGATGAATATCGATTAACATCCATTGATGAAATAAAAAGCTATAACCCAGTGGCTATTTTTTATCCTGCAAACATAGCTGCTACTTTTTTACCAGGTATTAATGTTGCTATCTTTCATGGTTTTGATGCGGGTAAAGTTGATAAAAAAGGCAATAATGATCATTTTAAAATTAGAAATTGCTTTGATCTTTATTGTACTCAAGGTCCAAGCACCACAGAGGCTTTTTTAGCTTTATCTAAGCAACATAAACATTTTAAAGTCATTGAAACTGGGTGGTGT
This sequence comes from Colwellia sp. MB02u-14, assembly GCF_014076915.1. Classification (NCBI taxonomy): domain Bacteria; kingdom Pseudomonadati; phylum Pseudomonadota; class Gammaproteobacteria; order Alteromonadales; family Colwelliaceae; genus Colwellia; species Colwellia sp. MB02u-14. The sequence goes on along the minus strand of NZ_JACGUX010000079.1, from coordinate 52,074 downwards.
GCGCTAGACCGTTTATATTTAAAAGATGAAAGTCAGAAAGTAAATAAGCCGACGATTCTTTTATGCTCAACTTTCTCAAAAAAACTTTCTTGTGCTCCTCACTTATTTGACACAGTAAAAAGGCTCAGTCAGACAGGTAAATGGAATTGGCTCGTACAGTTCCATCCTAAAATGCCAATCGAAACTGTTAATCAATATAAATCAATTCAAAATGATCATTTATCTTTTGTTGAAGACGATAATGTGATTCCACTATTACAAAAAGCGGATGTTATGGTTTGTGATACATCGTCGGTGTTAATTATGTTTTTATTATTAGGTAAACCTGTGGTGACCTATAATAATATAGCGCCTGAAAATTATTTGTTAGATATAGACAATGTTGAATTATTAGAGCAAACCATTGAAACAGCATTACAAAAACCGACTCAATTAATGGAGCATATTAAACATTTCATTAAAATGACTCATCCATACAATGACGGTAGCTCTTCAGTTAGAGTCTTAAATGCCGTTGATGAAGTATTATCTGGTACATTACCGTTAGATAAAAAACCAATAGATTTTTTTAGACAATTTAAAATGCGTAAAAAACTAAACTATTGGCAATGGTAATCCCCGCCCTCTAAATCGGTGTCACTACCTTAAGTCATAGATAAAGTGATAAAACGCGGCACTGAATTTTTCGTACAAAAAAGCCACTTTAACATCAGAAAATATAATCGATGATAAAATGGCTTTTTGAGTGGAAAGTGGAGTAGAGCGTTACTTCCAATTATCCATAGAGCCTTTGCGGCGAGCGGCAAGTCTTGGCAGAATTAAGCCTAAAAGTAGGCCAATAACTAATACAATAGCACCATTAAAAAACCATTCTTTTTTGATATTAGTATCTTGATCTTTTAATTTTGAACGCGTAACCATCAAGGTTTTATTTAATTGACTTATTTCGTTGTTAAGCTGAGCTTTTTCACTGCTAAGGTTTTCAATGGTATCTTTAGCTTGAGCAAGTTCTTCAGACATGCTGTCTGTATTACTCGTCGTATTTGCGAGTCTTTCGTTAAGCTCGGCAATAACAAAGCGTAAACCTGGCTTTAATGATATGTATTTACTTTCAACCCAGACATTGCGGTTTTTATCATCAACAATTTCTGTGTAATCATTTTCATACTGGCCCGTTACCTTTACTTCTGTACCTGAATTTATACTGCCTAAAATGCGATAATTATTACCAGCGCCTGAATGCATATAAATAAATAAGTCGTCTGAAATATATCCAGAGTCAAGATTAGAGGCGGCGTCTTCTGCAAGAAGTGAGAAAGATAAACTAAGGGCTAAGCCAACCAATAAAGCTTTTATTATTTTCATGAAACTACCATTAACGTTTAGAGAATTATTAATAGCAAAATACTAGGGCTTTGGAGGATTGATAGCAAGTTAAGTTTACGAACATTAAGGTTTTTTTGGTAAAAAAGGTTTTATTATCGATATTTTTGGATCAAAGCAATGTTCGCTACTTGTTTTCATATGTTGCTGTTGTAAACTCTGAATGTTGACATGTCGAAAAACTGATTGGAAGAATATGGTTACCGAAATTGAGCTCAAGTATTTTGTAACGAGTGATAATACCCCAAAAAAGATTACCGAGCTATTTAGCGAGCAACAGCTTTCATTTAAGTGCGTAACAAAGCAATTATCAAATTGTTACTACGATACAGCTAATTTAGATTTTCGCCATCATGATATGGGACTTAGAATTAGAGGCTGTGATGGCCAATTAGAGCAAACCATAAAAACTGCGGGTGTGGTGATTGCAGGCTTGCATCAACGACCCGAGTATAATATTGACATCAGTCATAATTTCCCTGAACTGGCTTTATTCCCTGCCAATATTTGGTCGCCTAATCAAAAAGTAGCACAACTGCAAGAATCGTTGATACCGCTTTTTTCAACAGACTTTACCCGAATTATTTGGTTAGTCACTTTATTATCAGGTTCGGTGATAGAAGTGGCCTTTGATCAAGGTGATATTAGTAGTGATGGCAGAAGTGAAAAAATTTGTGAGCTTGAATTAGAGCTAGTGAATGGCACAACATCAGATCTACTTTTTCTTGCAAAACTTCTATTTTCAGTCGTATCAGTAAGACCCAGTAGCCAAAGCAAGGCAGCGCGGGGGTATCGGTTATGGAAAAATACTAAGCCAAACTATGAAAAGCCCATCACTGATGCTTTGCCCATTGACCGTAGCTTATCTATTTTAAATGCATTTTCTACAGGCATTAATCATTGTTTGACGCATTTACATGACCATATTGAACATTATATAACAGCGCCAAGTTTAGTAGAGTTAGAAAAAGTCACTGAAACCTTAGCGTTAATTCGTCATGGTTTTTGGCTTTTTGCTGACTATCTTCCTGAGGGTTCAGTAAAAATTCGTGATGAGTTAAGTTATTTTGTTCATTTACTTTCGTGGGTTGATAACGCCGTTAATTTACAAGAACTCACGAATAAAACGGGTAACTATCGACGTAAGCTAAATTACAGTGAGCAACTAGTAGAACAATTAAGAATGGAGAAACGCCGTCTTCCTACCAGTGATGATGTCATTGAGCTACTTCATGGTATGCGTTTTAATACGCTGCAAGCTAATTTGCTGGCAATGCTTTTAACTGAGCCATCTGAACTTAATGACGCGTTATTACCTTTTGCAAAGCAAAGCTTAACGAAAAGTATGTCAGTCTTATTTGCCAATAGCATAAACAAAGAGTCACTCTCTAGAGAAGAATACTTGTCGCAAGCAAAGTTATTGAATCGCAGTTTATTAACGGGAACTTGGTTTGGTTTATTGTTCGATGAAGATGAACGTAAGGAATATCGAACGCCTTGGTTGGATATTCAACAAGGGATCAGTGAATTACAAACCTTGTGGATTATTCACCAGCAGCTACAAACGTTAGATGAGAAACCCAAAAAACTCGTCTCATGGCAAGGAAGTAAAGTTGAAGGGTTGTTGATAGCGTTAGACAGCTCCAGAAAAATAGCACTAACGATGAAATCTTATTGGTTAGATGAATCGTAATCGTTTTATTGTAATATCGTAAGTGTTGTATAGATTTTCATAACATGTTGTTGAAGATAATAAGTAGGGTGATAATTTCATGAAGTGGGTTGTTAATTTCGGGATGTTGTTAAGTAGTTTCATAACCTTTGTAAGTTGGGGGAGTGTTTATAATCTACCTTCTTCTGATTCCCGGTTGATCGGAGAGCAAGTGATTCACAAAGCAATAAAGGGCGATTACTTTCAAGCGTTAGCTGAAAACTATAATGTTGGCTTTTTCGCATTACTCGCCGCTAACCCTAATGTAGATCCTTTTTTACTTGAACCAGGCAGTGACATCGTCATTCCAAAACAAATGCTTCTACCCTTTGGTAAACGTGAAGGTATTGTGATCAATCTTGCTGAAATGCGGTTGTATTATTACCCTAAGGGAGAAAAATTAGTCTATGTATTTCCTGTTGGTATTGGCCGAGAAGGGCTCGAAACACCCCATTTAACCAGTACTATTGGTGAAAAACGTAAAGACCCTACTTGGCGACCAACACAAGAAATGCGCGCTCGTTACTTTGCAGAGCATGGTAAAGAAATGGTCAAAGAAGTTCCGGCAGGGCCCAATAACCCGTTCGGTAAATATGCACTACGTATTGGCACCAGTGAGTATTTACTTCACGGTACCAATAAACGTTTTGGCATTGGTATGCGTGCAAGTTCTGGCTGTATTCGCCTGTATGACAATGATATTGAATGGTTATATAACAATATTCCTATTGGCACCCTTATTCGTATATTAGAGCAGCCAATTAAAATGTCTTATGAACACGATGGAAAGAAAATAGAACTTCATAGTCCGTTAACCCCTGAGGGGGGGGTAGAAGTTAAATTAGTGATGACAAAAGCAGTAAAACATTTTATAGGTAATAATGTTCAAATGTTAAAAAAAGTGAGTTTACTACTAGCTAATCCAGAAGGTGTCGTCGTTTCATTAAATTGAGCTAAAGAGATATTGTCAATGAGCATAAATCAACTCCATTAGTATGAACCCAAGCTCCATCAGAATGAACTAAAACGCCGTCAGTATGAAGCCAAACGCCGTCAGTATGAAGCCCAATTCCGTCATCCTGAACTTGTTTCAGGATCTCGTCTTTAAAAACTCAAAGAGCAGATACTGAAATAAATTCAGCATGACAGGAATGATACTGAAATAAATTCAGCATGACAGGAATGATACTGAAATAAATTCAGTATGACAGGAATGATACTGAAATAAATTCAGCATGTACCCAAATACCGTGAGTATGAAGTCCAATTCCGTCATCCTGAACTTGTTTCAGGATCTCTTTCTTAACAACGAGAATGATACTGAAATAAATTCAGCATGACGGGAATCATACTGAAATAAACTCACTATGACGAGAATGGATAATTACAAAAGATCTGAGGTTTTTGAATTCAGTATGACAACAAGTTCGTTCCTTTGGGTATTATTGGGGCTGTAATAGGTTCTGTTATGCGGTCAAATGACGGATCGTTAATATGGAAATAAAAAAACGAGACTCATTAAGTCTCGTTGCTGTTTTTATATTATATTCTCTGCATACTAATGAAGAATACGTGCGCGAATTGTGCCGTCAATCTGCTTTAATTCACGTAATGCAAGCACACTATCTTGCGCTTCAATATCAATAACCACATAACCAATTTTATCATCTGTTTGCAAGTACTGAGCAGCAATATTAATATTGTGTTTTGCAAAGGCTTGGTTAATCTGGGTTAAGACACCCGGTTGGTTACGATGAATATGTAATAAACGACTCGTACCCGTATGCTCTGGCAAAGAAACTTCTGGGAAGTTAACCGCTGAAAGTGTTGAACCGTTGTCAGAATACTTAGCCAGTTTACTCGCTACTTCTAAGCCAATATTTGACTGAGCTTCTTTAGTACTACCACCAATGTGCGGTGTTAAAATAACATTGTCAAATTCGCGTAAGGGTGAAATAAACTCTTCATCATTACCTTTGGGTTCAACAGGGAAAACATCGATTGCTGCGCCCGCGACTTTTTTACTTTTAAGCGCTTGTGCTAGAGCATCAATATCAACGACGGTGCCACGAGAAGCATTGATAAAAATAACACCGTCTTTCATGATTGCAAATTCTTTTGCTGCCATCATGTTTTGTGTTTGAACCGTTTCAGGTACGTGTAAACTAACTACATCAGCTTCTTGTAATAAAGCTTTTAAACTCGGTGCTTGGCTCGCATTACCTAAGGTAAGTTTAGTTTCGATATCATAAAAGCGAACACGCATACCCAAGGTTTCAGCTAAAATACCTAACTGTGTACCAATATGTCCGTAACCTATAATACCCAACGTTTTTCCGCGAGCTTCTACAGAGCCTGCCGCAGATTTATGCCAGACACCACGATGTGCTTTAGCACTTTTTTCAGGAATACCACGTAATAATAATAAAGTTTCACCTAATACTAGTTCGGCAACCGAGCGGGTATTTGAAAACGGGGCATTAAATACCGGAATACCGCGCTTTTGAGCCGCTTTAATGTCAACTTGGTTCGTACCAATACAGAAACAACCAATAGCGGCGAGTTTCTTGGCATGGCTTAAAACATGATCGGTTAACTGAGTGCGTGAGCGAATACCAATAAAGTGGACATTAGCAATTTTTTTGATTAAATCTTCTTCAGCAAGCGATGTACTTATACATTCAATATTGCTGTAGCCTTTCATTTTTAACTCTTCAATAGCGCTAGGGTGAACGCCTTCAAGTAATAAAATTTTAATTTTTTCTTTTGCTAATGAATTATTGCTCATTGGTCTAATATCTCATGTAGGACTATAGTGGTCATTGCCTTAACCATCTATAAAGCATTTAGATGGCTAGATTTCTAAATTAGCATATAGTGTATAAACTCTAAAGATTTATTTTATGAGTTTTGCGCCATCTTTAGTGCCTAAAATTAAAACATCAGCGCCACGTAGTGCAAACAAACCATTAGTAACAACCCCTACAATGGCATTAATATCGTTTTCAAGTTTCTTAGGATCAAGTATCTCTAAGTTATGTACATCGAGAATTACACAACCGTTATCGGTAATTACGCCCTGACGGTAAACGGGATCGCCACCTAACTTAACTAATTCACGAGCCACATAGCTTCGTGCCATCGGAATAACTTCTACCGGTAGTGGAAATTTCCCTAGCACTTTTACTTGCTTACTTTCATCGGCAATACAGACAAATGTTTTTGCTACGGCCGCGACAATTTTCTCTCGAGTTAGTGCAGCACCACCACCTTTTATCATCGACAGATATTCAGTAATTTCATCGGCGCCATCAACATAAACATCTATGCTACCCACATCATTCAATTCAAACACTTCGATACCATGAGCTTTCAACTTCTGAGTCGACACTTTAGAGCTAGAAACTGCACCTTCAATGTCGTCTTTGATTGTTGCTAGGGCGTCAATAAAGTGATTAACAGTAGACCCCGTGCCAACGCCAACAATGGTATCGTTTTTAATAAATTCAAGTGCTTTAAGGGCTGCTGCCTTCTTCATTTCATCTTGTGTCATGTGAATCCTAATTAGCGAGGAGAAATTAGGGAGAAGTATATCAGCAGATGATTAAATGTCGAAGTGATAGCTGATTGTAGGGGTGATAATTTTAAGTAGGGGAATATCCCATGTTTCACTGGGAATGTTATCAACTTTTTGACAGTCATGCGCTAAGCCAATAGGTAACGGTTTAGTCTGTTGGTTTTGCTTATATTGTGCATACCAAGTAGCAAGCGTTCTGTCATAAAACCCTCCGCCCATGCCCAGTCTATTGCCGTATCGGTCGAAGGCGACTAATGGCGTAAAAATTATATCCAAGTTCGCAACAGTTATTATATGTCGCACATCAAGTTTAGGTTCTAAAATACCATATTTATTTTTGATAAGAGCAGACGTTTCAGTATAGTGTAAAAAAAGTAAATTCCCTTGACTAAAGGGGTGTATTACGGGTAAATAAACAGCGATGTTATTTTGCCAGCACCAATCAATAAAAGGCTGAGTATTTAACTCGCCATCATTGGCTAAATAAATAGCGATGTGTTTAACGCCTTTAACTACTTTTTCTTTAATGAGTTTTTTCGATAATAAAAGTGATTGTTCTGCTTGCTGGTCAGCGCTTAATAAACTGCGTTGATAGCGAATTTTTTGGCGAAGCACATCTCTTGTTTTCATGATATTTAACCCCTTATAAAATAAGTCTAACGACAACAAGTAAGTTACAGTAAAAATTAGCTATAAAAAAGCCAACAATAGATGTTGGCTTTTCAAAATCACTTTAACGATGACTAACAGTTAATTAAGCGTTAGTCGTTGCCGTTGAACCATTTGCGTTAGTTGCAGATGCTTCTGAATCATCAGGTAAGTTTTCCCAAAATCTAGATTTGAAACCAACCAGTAAAATAATGATACCAATACCAATACTGAATAAGCTCACTTGGAGATAAAGTGAAGGAATTTGTGCAACGTTATTTGGATCATAGTTACCCGCTAACAAACCAGAAATAATATTACCAATTGAATAGGTTAATACAAAAACACCCATCATTTGTCCAGCGAAACGCTTAGGGGATAATTTACTTACGGCACTTAATGCAACAGGGCTCAAGCAAAGCTCACCAACGGTGTGCAAGAAGTAAGTGGCGACTAACCAATAAGGCGCTACTTTCATTCCTGATGCCGCATACTGCGCAGCAAAAAACATCACGATAAAACCACTGGCCATAATGATTAAACCAAAAGCACACTTTATACCGTAAGAAGGGCTGACCATTCTTTTACCTAAGTTAATCCATAGAGCGGCAAAAAAAGGTGAGAGTAAAACGATAAAGAACGAGTTGGTCATTTGGAACCAACCCGTAGGTATTTCAAATGATCCCACTATACGGTCAGTATAATCACGCGCAAATAAGTTGAGTGAAGAACCCGCTTGTTCAAAGCCAGACCAAAAACAAGCTGAGGCAATACAAATAAGTAATAACGCCCAAAGCTTTTTCTTCTCATTGGGTGTAATTGAGCTACCAAAATAAATAACCGCATAATAAATAACAAATATTAAAGAAAATGCTACGGCAACATACTGGGCAACGGTGACAGGTTTAATGGTTAATATGCCCTGAAATACAGCAAAAGTTACCAGAGCAATAACTGCTAGAACGACGCCAATCACTGTCCAGCTTGTTTTTTGTGCTTTAACTGATAACGGGTATACAGGCTTTTCTCCTATACCGTTAAGCTTAGGGGTAGTCATTTTGTATTGAATTAAACCTAATGCCATACCTATAGCCGCGGCGCCAAACGCCCAATGCCAACCGACATTTTCCATTAAGTAGCCACAAACTGCATAGCCAATAACTGAACCTAAATTGATGCCCATATAATAAATGGCATAGCCACTGTCACGACGAACATCTTCATCTGAGTATAATTGACCCACCATAGCGCCAATATTCGGTTTTAATAAACCCGTACCTAAAATGACGACGATTAAACCAATAAAAAAGGTGGTGTCATTCGGAATAGCTAAGATAATATGGCCAATCATAATAATAATTGCGCCGTACCAAACTGCTTTTTGACCACCAATTAATCGGTCAGCTATCCAACCGCCAGGTAAGCCCATAAAATAAACACTACCGGTATATAAACCATAGATAGCAGCAGCAGAAGCAACGGTTAAACCTAAACCACCTTCTTGTAAGGTGGCGGTCATAAATAAGACCAGTAGCATACGCATACCGTAATAACTCATGCGCTCCCACATTTCTGTGATAAACAGCGTTTGTAGTCCTGCCGGATGGCCGAAAAAAGAACCCTTACCAGGTGTCCCCATAACTAAATGCTCTAGACCTGTATCATCAGGTGTACTCATAAAAAAATCCTCTAGATAAGTGTAAATTACAGTTAAATATTATTATTTTAATTCGCTAAAAACATTTTAAAATATTGAAATAAGTTCTTTGCGCTGTAATTATTGTCAAATTTATTTGCGAAAGTCAGCGTGTGTTATACCTGTGCTTGCTATGAAAGGCAATAGTTTGGCACCGAGATTTGATTAAGCAGATGTAATGTTTTAGTTACCATTGTTTACTTCTGGCAAACAAAACAACCCATTAATAGGCAAGCTAATACAGAATGCGTTTACTTTTTGAAGGAGAAAAAGTTACTTTATTCAAGAGGTCGTTGCTGATAAACTCCAGATGTTAATTTTTGCAGTTTATTTATAAGGCAATATATTGATTTATTGCCTTTTACTTATTTTATCTGCTTGCTTTACGTTTTAGAATTTTTAGCTAACTTTTTATCTTGAATTTATAGGAAATTTATTGCGCCAATGATGAATATTATTCGCTATGTTATAGCAGCCTCTTTACTTTTTACGCTCTCTATTAATTTATATGCACAGCAGGTGTCTGCTCAGCAAATAGAACAATTTAAAAAACTACCTAAATCTCAGCAACAAGTGTTAGCTAAAAGTATGGGGGTTAACCTCAGTGCTATCGAAGCACAATTAGCCGGAAAAAACACTCAACAAGGACCGGTAAATACCCCTATTATTCCACGCGCTTTAAACGGCGATAATACGAACAATCAAAATGAAAATGAATCAGATGAGCAAAAGAATGCAGATAATCTGTTCAAAAAGCTTCCCCGTTTCGGTTTAGACGTTTTTGCAAATGCCCCTTCTACTTTTTCGCCAGTAATGGATATTGCTATTCCTGAAGGTTATATCTTAGGTACAGGGGATTCAGTCTCTGTACAAGTGTTTGGCAAAGAAAACCGCGAAATGAACTTAACGGTCAGTCGTGAAGGAGAGTTGGTTTTCCCTACTTTTGGACCAATAAAAGTGGCAGGACTCACTTTTTCAGAGCTAAAAAAATTCGTTGTTAATAAAGTAAAACAAAAGATTATTGGCGTTGATGTTGTGGTAAGTCTTACCGAACTGCGTTCAATGCGTGTTTTAGTCATGGGCGCTGCTTATAAACCAGGCCCATATACTCTTAGTTCTTTGTCTTCAGTAACTCATGCCATTTTTGCTGCGGGTGGTATAAGTGATATTGGTTCATTAAGGAACATCGAAGTTAAGCGTGGCGGTAAACTTATTCAAAAAGTAGATCTATATGAACTACTGATTGAAGGTGATTCATCAAGTGATATTTTATTACAATCAGGTGATGTTGTTTTAATTCCTGCTCAAGGACCAAGTGCATCGATATTTGGTGAAGTGCGTCGTCCTGCTATTTATGAATTAGCTGAAAAAGATAATTTTGATTCTGTTATTGCCATGGCTGGTGGCTTATTGCCTTCTGCCTACCCTAAGTCAGCGACTGTAGAAAGATATAATAGCAGTAACTTGCGAAGCATCATCAATATCGACCTATCAAATAAAAATGAAAGTGCAAAAGCCGTTGAGCCAGGTGACTATATTCGCATTTTGAAAAGCTCAGACATGTATGGTCAATCAATTACCCTCATTGGCGCGGTAGCCAGGCCTGGGAAATATCAGTGGCATAAACAGCAGCAATTATCTGATGTTATCCGTAATGCAGACTCTTACTTACTGCCCTACGCCGACCTAAATTACGGCATTATTGTTAGAGAGATAGATAGCGCACGCAATATTGAAATATTACAGTTTAACTTAGCCGAAGTTTTTGCTGATAACAATTCTATAAATAATATTCAGCTAAATACCAATGATAAAATTATTGTTTTTTCAAGTGCGATTACCTTATCAGATGAGCAATTTTTATTAGATGAACTTGCTTATACACAAGAAGAGCTCTTGGCGAAAGAAAGAAATTTAGTCATTAAAAGTGATAAACGGAAAAAGTTCTGGAATAAGTATGGCAAAGATAGTCTTGTGGCGAACAGTGCTAATGAAGAGGTTCAACAATCTATTAACGACATTAGTGGCGGCGTAACGAAAAATATTGTCAATGTTCGTGAAATGGCTTTGTTTTCTCGTCAACGTTTACTGGTGCCTATTGTCAATAAACTACGCCAACAAGCTGGCGCTGGCACACCTATTCAGTTGGTTGAAGTTGACGGAGAAGTTAAATTTCCTGGTGTTTATCCACTCGGGAAATATTCACGTGTTAATGACTTAATTAGAGCGGCTGGCGGCGTTAAAGAATCAGCTTACTTATCGCGAGCTGAATTAACGCGTAACGAAATGGATGGTATGAGTGCTGTAAAGATATCAAAAAACATTCAACTTGCTAACGCACTTCAACAAGTCGATGAAGACAACATTATACTAAAAAGTAAAGACCGTTTAAATGTACATCGAATTCCTGCCTGGAGCGAGAACAATGTTATCGAGTTACGAGGTGAAGTACTTTTTCCGGGTAAATATACCGTTCGCCGTGGCGATAAATTGTCTCGTGTTATTAAGAAAGCGGGCGGTTTAACATCGTTCGCTGACCCCAATGGCTCAGTGTTTTCACGGGTGAAATTAAAACAACTAGAGAAACAAAACTTAATCAAAGTGAGTGCAGACTTACGTATAGAAATGGCAACGAAGTCATTGTCAAGCAATAGTGCGGTTACCTCTTACACCGAAATACAATCGCTTCTTGCTGATTTAACTAAAGTAGAACCCGTAGGGCGTTTGGTCATTAACTTACCACGGGTTATTGCGAGTAATGATTATGATGTTGCTGTTGAAGGGGGCGATATTCTCTACATTCCAACGATGAAAGACTCTGTTAATGTTATGGGACAGGTACAAGTTAATAGTTCTCATATGTTTGACTCATCACGAAGCGTTGAACAATATATTGCACAAAGCGGTGGCTTGAAAAAGCGCGCTGACGATGAAAGAATTTACATTATTTCGTCAAACGGCAGTATCAGAATGCTCCAAGAAAGTAATTGGTTTGCGGGTACTAGCGACTCCGCTTTAAAACCAGGAGATTCTATTGTAGTGCCACTCGATTCTGAGTACATGAATAGCTTAACGCTCTGGACAACGGCAACCACCATTATGTACAACACCGCAGTAGCAGTTGCTGCGATCAGTGGACTTTAAACGCTTTTTATAAAAATTCAAAATGGAATGAATAAAGATGATCAACGATTTAAGTGAAGTAAAATTAGCCATAATTGGTTTAGGCTATGTAGGTTTACCTTTAGCGGTAGAGTTTGGTAAAAAATACCCAACCTTAGGTTTTGATATTAACCAATCTAGAATTGCAGAACTACAAAGTGGTACAGACCGTACACTAGAAGTGAGTGATGAAGAGCTTGCCCATACTAAAGCGTTATCTTACTCATGCACCGTTGATGATTTAAAAACGTGCAATGTATACATTGTTACGGTGCCCACACCGATTGATAAGCACAAACGACCTGATTTAACCCCGTTAATTAAAGCCAGCGAAATGCTGGGTAAAGTCATTAACAAAGGCGATATTGTTATTTATGAATCGACGGTTTACCCTGGCGCTACAGAAGAATCGTGTATTCCTGTTGTAGAACAGTTTTCAGGCTTAACGTTCAATACCGATTTTTTTGCGGGTTACTCACCTGAACGAATCAACCCAGGCGATAAAGAACATCGGGTGATTAATATTTTAAAAGTAACCTCAGGTTCAACGCCTGAGATAGCTGAATTTGTTGACCAACTCTACCGCTCTATTATTATTGCTGGCACACACAAAGCCAGTTCGATAAAAGTGGCAGAAGCGGCTAAAGTGATTGAAAACACCCAGCGCGATGTCAATATTGCATTGATTAATGAATTATCAATCATTTTTAACAAACTCGGTATCGACACATTAGAAGTACTAGAAGCCGCAGGTACAAAATGGAACTTTTTACCCTTCCGTCCCGGGTTAGTCGGTGGTCATTGTATTGGTGTTGACCCTTATTATTTAACCCATAAAGCACAATCGGTGGGTTATCACCCTGAAATGATTTTAGCTGGCCGTCGCTTAAACGATGGTATGGGAGCCTATGTAGTTTCTCAACTGGTTAAAAAAATGCTGAAAAACCGTATTCAAGTTGAGGGGGCCAATGTATTAGTAATGGGCTTAACGTTTAAAGAAAACTGCCCTGATTTACGCAACACCAAAGTTGTTGATATTGTTAGCGAGCTAAAAGAATATAATATAAATGTCGATATTACCGACCCTTGGTGTTTAAGTGAAGCTGCAGAACATGAATATGGCCTGTCGCTAAATCAAACACCGAAAGCCGATACTTATGACGCGATAATTTTAGCGGTATCTCATGACCAGTTTAAAAAACTAGGTGCTGAAAATATTCGTAAGTTGGGTAAAAAGAACCATGTTCTTTATGACCTAAAATACTTACTCCCCAAAGACAGTGTAGATATGCGTTTGTAGCGTTAGTTATCTTTTAAGTAACTACCCCTCATGTGAAATAGATATAATGATCCTGAACTTTTTTCAGGGTCTTAAAATAAATAAGTAAAGGAAACTAATGTCTCGTTTTAGCGAAGTTAAAATTCAACTCGAACAAACACCCAAAAAATGGCTTGTTACTGGCGTCGCTGGTTTTATTGGTTCAAACATTCTTGAAACATTACTAAAGCTTGGTCAAACAGTCGTGGGTTTAGATAACTTTGCAACGGGCCACCAGCGTAACTTAAACGAAGTTCAGTCTCAGGTTTCAGCAGAGCAATGGGAAAATTTTACCTTTATTAAAGGTGACATTCGAAATTTTGATGATTGTCAAAAAGCAGTTTTAGGTGTTAATTACATACTTCATCAAGCAGCTTTAGGTTCAGTACCACGTTCAATTGCAGACCCAATATTAACGAACGCTGCTAATATTACCGGTTTTGTTAATATGTTAACCGCAGCAAAAGAAGAGCAAGTCAGTACTTTTGTTTATGCCGCTTCAAGTTCTACTTACGGTGATCATCCTGCATTACCTAAAGTAGAAGAAAATATAGGCAAGCCATTATCACCTTACGCCGTAACAAAGTATGTAAACGAGCTATATGCTGACGTGTTCAACAAAACTTATGGTTTGAATGCAACCGGTTTACGTTACTTTAATGTATTCGGTAAACGTCAAGACCCCGACGGAGCATATGCAGCCGTGATCCCAAAATGGACAGCCGCGATGATCGACAACCAAGACTTATATATCAATGGTGATGGTGAAACGAGCCGTGATTTTTGTTTTGTTGAAAATGCGGTACAAGCAAATATATTAGCGGCTACAGCAGATGATGCCGGTAAGAACCAAGTTTATAATGTGGCTTTAGGCGATAGAACAAGCTTGAATACTTTATTCGATAGCTTAAAAGTCGCATTAAAAGCAAATGGCGTAAATTATGATAAATCAGCAATTTATCAAGATTTCAGGGCAGGGGATGTTTTACATTCTCAAGCGGATATTTCTAAAGCTAAAAATTTATTAGGTTTTGAACCTGAGTTTAAAATTCAACAAGGTATTGATAAAGCGATGCCTTGGTATATTAATTTTATGACAAAATAGATAAGTAAAGTCCGATTTTATCGGACTTTACATTGTTGAATGCAAAGCTCAAACATAAACCCGTTTGGCCAATACGCACAGGCACTTCGCCATAGTGGCAGCGTAACCCGTAATACTGATTGTGCACCCGTCATCCTGACACCAACACCGTCAACCAGACTCCACTACTGTCATCCTGAACATAAAACCGTCATCCTGAACTTGTTTCAGGATCTGTACTTACCTACAACCCCCAGATACTGAAATAAATTCAGCATGACGACAAAAGGGCAGGAAAATACCGTGACTCTGAACAAAAACTATAATCATGAAGCCAACACCATCATCAAGAACTCTGACCATCATTAAGAACTCTGACCATCATTAAGAACTCTGCACCATTAACAAGTTAGCGATTACCCACCATCGTAGCCGCGCATCCCCGTCATCCTGATTGTGTACCCGTCATCCTGAACTTGTTTCAGGATCTGTACTTACCTACAAACCCCAGATACTGAAATAAATTCAGCATGACGACAAAAGGGCAGGAAAATACCGTGACTCTGAACAAAAACCATAATCATGAAGCCAACACCATCATCAAGAACTCTGCACCATTAACAAGTTAGCGATTACCCACCATCGTAGCCGAGCAACCCCGTCATCCTGATTGTGTACCCGTCATCCTGAACTTGTTTCAGGATCTGTACTTACCTACAAACCCCAGATACTGAAATAAATTCAGCACGACGACAAAAGGGCAGGAAAATACCGTGACTCTGAACAAAAACCATAATCATGAAGCCAACACCATCATCAAGAAGCCAACACCATCATCAAGAAGCCAACACCATCATCAAGAACTCTGCACCATTAACAAGTTTGCGATTACCCACCATCGTAGCCGCGCATCCCCGTCATCCTGATTGTGTACCCGTCATCCTGAACTTGTTTCAGGATCTGTACTTACCTACAACCCCCAGATACTGAAATAAATTCAGCACGACGACAAAAGGGCAGGAAAATACCGTGACTCTGAACAAAAACCATCATCAAGAAGCCAACACCATCATCAAGAAGCCAACACCATCATCAAGAACTCTGCACCATTAACAAGTTAGCGATTACCCACCATCGTAGCCGCGCATCCCCGTCATCCTGATTGTGTACCCGTCATCCTGAACTTGTTTCAGGATCTGTACTTACCTACAAACCCAAGATACTGAAATAAATTCAGCATGACGACAAGCGGCAACGCGCCTAAACGGGACACTAAAATAAACTCATCATAGATAACTGACAAAGTATTAAAGCTATACTACACTGAATAAGTGTAAATTTTATGTTAACAAAAGGAGCTTGTGATATGAATACTCAAATCTATGTTTATATATTACAGTCAGTAGACGGCCGTTATTACACAGGTTGTTGTGATGAACTTGATATCGTATTGGCTAAATACGACAAATATAACAAGCTGTTGTTAGACAATGATATAAGCTTACCCGCTAAACTCGTACATCAACAGAAATTTAAAACGGAAGAAGAAGCCAGAGAAATAGCAAGTGAAATTAGACAATGGAGTAAAAAAGAAAAACAATTTCTTATTAACAATGATTGGCCTGAAATATCTAAATTAGCGAAAAAATTTATTTACTAATAGGCTTGTCAATATGAAACAGCCGCATATTTATATAATGACAAATATAAAAAATACGACACTATACATAGGTGTAACGAGTCAGCTAGTTCAGAGGGTCTATCAACATAAATCTAAACTTACATTAGGCTTCACCCATAAATATAACCTGAATAAATTAGTATATTTTGAGTCATTTGAAACGATGTACGATGCGATAACAAGAGAAAAGCAACTTAAAAACTGGCGAAGGGCCTGGAAGGAAAATTTAATAGAACAAATAAACCCTAATTGGCTAGATTTGAGTAAAGAATTATAAAATACCTCATAAAAGAAAGGTCCACCTAGCTCTCTAATGTGTAACGTAAACCAGACTCACTAACGTTAGCCTAAACAAAACCGACATCTTGACAAGACCACCGTCATCCAGAGCCAACCACCGTCATCATGAACGTAATACCGTCATCCTGAACTCGTTTCAGGATCTGTACTTAGAAGCAAAAAAACCAGATACTGAAATAAATTCAGCATGACGACAAAGAACTACGTAATTCTACGTGTATGTCCCGTTATCCACACACAAGCATTGAAAGCCTGACACACAGTCATCCAGAGCCAACCACCGTCATCATGAACGTAATACCGTCATCCTGAACTCGTTTCAGGATCTGTACTTATAAGCAAAAAAACCAGATACTGAAATAAATTCAGCATGACGACAAAGAAATACGTAATTCTACGTGTATGTCCCTTTATCCAGACACAAGCATTGACAGCCTGACACCACCGTCATCCAGAGCCAACCACCGTCATCCTGAACGTAATACCGTCATCCTGAACTCGTTTCAGGATCTGTACTTAGAAGCAAAAAAAAACCAGATACTGAAATAAATTCAGCATGACGACAAAGAACTACGTATTCTAAGTATATGTCCCGTTATCCACACACAAGCATTGACAGCCTGACACCACCGTCATCCAGAGCCTATTACCGTTATCCTGAACTCGTTTCAGGATCTGTACTTAGAAGCAAAAAAAAACCAGATACTGAAATAAATTCAGCATGACGACAAAGAACTACGTAATTCTAAGTGTATGTCCCGTTATCCTGAACTCGTTTCAGGATCTGTACTTATAAGCAAAAAAAACCAGATATTGAAATAAATTCAGCATGACGACAAATAACTACGTAATTCTACCTGTATGTCCCGTTATCCAAACACAAGCACCGTCACTCTGAATGTAATACCGTTATTCTGACCCAAATATCGTCATCCTGAACTCGTTTCAAGATCTGTACTTAAAAGCATTAATATATAAAAAGTAAACAACCCATTATTTGATAATCGTTAAGTTAAACGAAAAAATTGCACATATAGTTAATTATCTAAAGTGAATGTTTATTAATCATTAATGAATTTTTATTTGCTAAAAACAAAAAAAAGAACAGTAAGATAACAACTTTATTACAAGTATCTGTGTGTTGACCTTTACATAACTTAATTTAATACAGTATAATTCGTAAGCTTTAATAGGGAAGTGTCCTATTGTTATTCAAATAGTTAAGTATGGAAAATCTGCAAGTGCCAAATCAGAATCAATCGAATCATAATAGTACTCAGCAATCCACTACACCCTTTTCTCAAGAAGCGCTTTTGCTTTCTCAGCAAATGGCTCAACAACTTGCCGAAAAAAATAACTCAGACGATGAAATTGACTTAGCAGATTTATGGCGAGCTATATGGTCAGGGAAATATATTATCATCGTTATTTCCATTATCTTCGGAGCTTCTTCTGTTGCTTTTGCCTTATCAAAACCTGATATCTATAAAGCTTCAATTTTATTAGCACCAGCCTCATCAGACTCTGCCGGTGGAATGGGTGCACTTGCCGGGCAGTTCGGTGGTTTAGCCAGTCTTGCAGGTATTAGTTTAGGTGGCGGTGGAACTGATAAAACAGCAATTGCTCTTGAAATTATAAAAACACGCTCATTTTTAGAAAAATTTATTACTAAACATGAACTGCTCGTACCGCTTATGGCTAGTGAAAATTGGGACAAATCAACAGACTCTCTTGTTATTAATAAAGAAATTTATGATAGTAAAAATAAAAAATGGCTCAGTAAAGTTTCAGCTACTGAATCACCTGAACCATCTCAGTGGCAAACTTATCAAAGATTTTTAAGCTTATTAACGATTTCACAAGATAAAGCAACATCATTAGTGAATATCGATATTGAGTTTTATTCACCTGATATAGCAAAAAAATGGCTTGTTTGGTTAATTACAGACGTTAATAACTTTATGCGTGAGCAAGACGAACAAGAAGCTCAATCATCAATTGATTACTTAACTAAACAGTTAGGAAATACTGAAGTTAGCGCCATGGAAACTGTTTTTTATCAATTGATTGAAGAGCAAACAAAAAATATGATGCTAACTAAGGTTTCATCAGAATATGTTTTAAAAACGATTGACCCTGCTCAAGTACCTGATACCAAAGCTAAACCAAAGCGTGCATTAATTGTAGTACTAGGTACAATGCTGGGGGGTATATTGTCGATACTTATCGTATTAATCAGACACTTTACTAATAACAATAAGTCGACTAAAACTAAGGAAGAAAATTTAGCGCAAGCTAATAGGAAATTATAATGGACGTATTTATCTCTGCACTTACCGCATTTTGCTTTGCCTTTATCGCAATTAAATTCTTTAAACCGGTAGCAATAGAAGTTGGCTTAGTTGACAAACCCAGCGAACGAAAATTGCATGCCGGACATATTCCGCTTATTGGCGGGATTTCAATCTTTATAGCGGTACTCATGGCTAGCCTTTTATGGCTACCGAATACCTTAGAGCTTCGTATGTACCTCATTGCCTCAGCAATGATGGTTTTCATTGGTGCGGTAGACGACAAATTTGACTTAAAAGTACGTATTAGAATTATTGGGCAGCTTATTGTCGCTAGCTTAATGATTTATGGTGTGGGTGGTTATATTTCAAACTTAGGTAACTTGTTTGGCTTAGGTGATGTAACACTAGGCCCTATAGGCATTATATTTACCTATGTCGGTATTATTGTTGTTATCAATGCTTTTAATATGGTTGACGGTATAGATGGTTTGATCGGTAGTTTAAGCATTAACACTTTTACGGCTATCGCTATTCTATTCATCATGAGTGGACAAACTGACTATATAAGTTACCCATTAATTCTTGCCACAGCAACCATCCCGTACTTGATTTTTAATTTGGGTTTAGTCAATAAGTCAAAGAAAATTTTTATGGGTGACGCAGGAAGTATGTTCATTGGCTTGAGTGTTATTTGGTTGCTTACTATGGGGACTCAAAATGATAACGCTTCATTTCGCCCAGTAACAGCTCTATGGATTTGTGCTATTCCATTAATGGATATGTTAGCAATTGTCGTACGTCGTTATAAAAATGGTAAATCACCATTTAAACCCGATAGAGACCACCTTCATCATATACTTCAACGTGTTGGATATAGCACACGACAAGCATTAGTCATTATTTCTACCTTTGCAGTAGCAATGTCTGTAATTGGTTTGGCGGGTGAATATTTTGCTATACCTGATGTAATTATGCTGACAGGTTTTATTTTTATGTTTGCCAGTTATGTCGTGGTAATCAGAAAAATTACAAAATTTGAAAGAGTAAAATAGATAAACCTATTGGTTGAATGGATTATAAGTTACTTAAAGTTCTCTAGTGCTTTGGTTATAAATGTTAGAGACAATTTTACTAAGAGAAATAGTCTCTATCACTACAATATTTTTTTTAAGAAAATAAATTGCCTGAGATTTGGTGTTGATCTCATTTAACAGTTGATATGGTGCAATTACTGTTTTTTTGATTGCGTGTACTAGCGTATCGATAATATGAGATTAGGCCTGTGAAATTTTACCTATCTGTTTAGAACTAGTGAACAGTAAATGCTGTGTTATATCACAAAAAAAATTATAAAGAAAAATATTCATGTTACCCTTTGAAACATTCAAAAAAATCGTTAAATCTACCCCGTTAGTATCAATTGACCTCATTGCTAGAAACTTAGAAGGTCAAATATTGCTAGGAAAAAGAACTAATAGGCCGGCTAATGGCTATTGGTTTGTACCTGGTGGCCGTATATTAAAAAATGAGTGTTTCGAGTCTGCATTTAATCGTCTCATAAAAGAAGAGTTAGGGCTTGATAACGTACAGTCAACTTTTAAAGGTATCTACCAGCACTTTTATGATGATAACTTTTCTGAAGATGATTTTTCAACGCATTATCTAGTACTGGCTTATGAAATAACTTTTAAGGGTGATTTAGCTTCTTTACCACTTGAACAACATTCAAAATACAAATGGTTCGCTGAAAAAGAGCTCGTTGAAAGTGAACAAGTGCATAAACACAGTAAATGGTATTTTCAAGAAAATAAACAAGCAGATGCTCCTTTAAATAAGTAACATAATTCAAATCAAATGATTTTAAACGGAAATTTTATATGATCACTCCTGTTATTATGGCTGGTGGCTCTGGCTCAAGATTATGGCCATTAAGTCGTTCTTTATTCCCTAAGCAGTTTCTAGCCTTAAACGGCAAAGCAACAATGCTTCAGCAAACCTTACAGAGACTTACTGGTTTAACGCTTGAGCGTCCGGTAGTTATTTGTAATGAAGAGCACCGTTTTATCGTTGCGGAGCAATTACGTGAAATCAATCAATCTGGCACTATTATCCTAGAGCCGGTTGGCCGAAACACAGCACCTGCAATTGCATTAGCCTCAAAGACAGTTGTTGAGTCTAAAGATTCACTCATCCTTATTTTAGCGGCTGATCACGTTATTCTTAATGAAAGCGCTTTTATCGATGCTGTCGAAAAAGCTATTCCTCTAGCAGAAGCGGGTAAACTCGTGACTTTTGGCATTGTACCTACCGAAGCACATACCGGTTATGGCTACATAAAACGTGGCGAATCTGTTAATGAACATGGCTTTCAAGTCGATGCCTTTGTTGAAAAACCTAATGCAAAAATAGCCAGTGAATACTTTGAAGGGAAAGAGCATTATTGGAATAGCGGCATGTTTTTAATGAAAGCAAGTCGGTACTTGGAAGAGTTAAACCAATTTAGACCTGATATTTATACAGCATGTGAAAGTGCTTTGGCAAACACATCAAAAGATGAAGACTTTATTCGAATAGATAAAGGTGCCTTTGAAAAATGTCCCGACGAATCTATTGATTATGCGGTAATGGAAAAAACATCAGATGCGGTTGTGGTTCCATTAGATGCAGGTTGGAGCGATATTGGATCTTGGTCTGCATTATGGGATGTAAATAACAAAGACTCTAATGGCAATGCCGTGATTGGTGACAGCATTATGCACGAAACCACTAACAGCTTAATTCAAGGCAGTGAAAGATTAATTGCCACGGTTGGTATCGACAATTTAGTTATCGTTGACACAAAAGATGCTTTACTCGTTGCAAGCAAGGATAAAGTACAAGATGTTAAAAAAATCGTTGAACAATTAAAAGCAGAAGGTAGAGATGAGTTTAAGAATCATCGTGAAGTTTATCGTCCTTGGGGTAAGTATGATTCTATCGATAATGGTACTCGCTATCAGGTGAAGCGTATAACGGTTAAACCCGGTGAAAAATTGTCTATTCAAATGCATCATCACAGGGCTGAGCATTGGATAGTGGTGTCAGGTACGGCAAAGGTCACAAATGGCGATAAAACATTTTTAGTGACAGAAAATGAATCTACATACATACCTATTGGTGTGGTTCATGCGCTGGAGAATCCAGGGAAATTACCTTTAGAAATAATAGAAGTCCAATCAGGAACATACCTCGGTGAAGATGATATCGTTCGTTTTGAAGATCGATATGGCCGCGTGTAAACCAATGCTAATGAGAAGAATATGACTGAACTTACTTGTTTTAAAGCATACGATATTCGTGGGCAACTAGGTGAAGAACTTAATGATGAAATAGCTTACCGAATAGGGCGAGCTTTTGCTCTGTACCTGAAACCTAAAAAAGTTGTAGTAGGTGGGGACATTCGTTTAACTTCACAATCATTAAAACTATCGTTTTCAGACGGTCTACGGGATGAAGGTGTAGACGTATTTGATATAGGGATGACGGGCACCGAAGAAATCTATTTTGCCACAAAAAATTTAGGCATGTGTGGCGGCGTTGAAGTAACCGCTAGTCATAACCCGATGAATTATAATGGTATGAAATTCGTTAGAGAAGATTCTAAGCCAATAAGTGGCGATACCGGTTTAAATGCCATTAAAGCGCTGGCTGAAAGTCAACCTTGGAAGAATAGCGGTCCTACTATGCAAGCAACCCCAAAAGGGGAATATACACAAATCTCGAATTTGGCTGCTTATGTTGACCACTTAATGACATACATAGCCCCTGAAAATATTACCCCTCTTAAATTAGTGGTAAATTCGGGTAATGGCGCTGCAGGTCATGTTGTTGATGCAATAGAGGTAGCGTTTAAACAGCTCAATATCCCAATTGAATTGATTAAAGTGCATCACGAAGCTGATGGTAATTTCCCTAATGGTATACCTAATCCACTATTGATTGAAAATAGGGAAGATACCGCTAAAGCGGTTCGTGAGCATAATGCAGATATGGGGATAGCATGGGATGGCGATTTCGATAGATGTTTTTTGTTTGATGAAACAGGTGAATTCATCGAAGGGTATTATATCGTAGGATTACTAGCTGAAGCTTTTTTGAAAAAAAATACGGGTGGAAGTGAAAAACCAACAAAAATCATTTATGATCCCCGCTTAACGTGGAATACCGAGCAAATAATTAAAGAAAATAATGGCGAAGCCATTATGTCCAAAACAGGTCATGCTTTTATTAAAGAGCGAATGCGTAAGGAAGATGCCGTTTATGGCGGAGAAATGAGTGCTCATCACTATTTTCGTGATTTTGCATATTGCGACAGTGGTATGATCCCATGGTTTTTAGTTGCAGAGTTATTATCAGTTAAAAAGCAGACGTTATCTTCGATGGTTAAAAATTGTATTGCTGCTTTTCCTAGCTCAGGAGAGATTAATTCAAAACTCGACAATCCAACGTTAGCGATAGAACGAGTATTAGAGCAATACGAAAAACAGGCGATATTCATCGATTATACAGACGGTATCGGTTTATCTTTTAAAGAAATAGATGCTAAAAACACGTTTGAATGGCGCTTTAATCTAAGAACATCAAATACTGAGCCGGTAGTTAGACTCAATGTTGAAGCGAAAGGTAATGTCGCTTTAATGCAAGAAAAAACAAATGAATTATTAGAGCTGTTAAGAAAATAACATCTTTTAAACTAAATTTAGGAAATAAAAATGACAAAGAATAAAGTAGCTTTAATTACCGGTGTAACAGGTCAAGATGGTTCGTACCTTGCTGAATTGTTGTTAGAAAAAGGCTATGAAGTTCATGGTATCAAACGTAGAGCTTCTTCGCTAAATACTGAGCGTGTAGACCATATTTATCAAGATAATCATGAAAATAATCAAAAGTTCTTTTTGCATTATGGCGATTTGACGGACTCTTCAAATTTAACGCGCATTATCAAAGATGTTCAACCTGATGAAGTATATAACTTAGGGGCACAGTCACATGTCGCTGTTTCATTTGAATGTCCTGAATATACTGCTGATGTAGATGCCATGGGCACACTTCGTTTATTAGAGGCTATTCGATTTTTAGGTATGGAAAAAACAACTAAATTTTACCAAGCATCTACTTCAGAGCTATATGGTGAAGTACAAGAAATACCACAAAAAGAAACAACACCTTTTCACCCGCGCTCGCCTTATGCTGTAGCTAAAATGTACGCGTACTGGATAGTTGTTAACTACCGTGAATCTTACGGTATGTATGCGTGTAACGGTATTTTATTTAATCATGAATCACCACGCCGTGGTGAAACCTTTGTAACGCGTAAAATCACCCGCGCTATTACCAATATTTCTCAAGGGTTAGAAAAGTGTTTATTCCTGGGTAATATGGACGCACTTCGTGATTGGGGACATGCTAAAGATTACGTGCGTATGCAATGGATGATGTTACAACAAGAAACTGCCGATGACTTTGTTATTGCAACGGGTAAGCAAATATCTGTACGTGAATTTGTATCATTATCAGCTAAAGAAGTGGGTATTGAATTAGAGTTTACCGGTGAAGGTCTTGATGAAATAGCGACAGTTAAAGCTATCACTGGCGATAACGCACAAGCACTAACTGTTGGTGATGTAATTGTACGTGTTGACCCACGCTATTTCCGCCCAGCAGAAGTTGAAACGTTACTCGGGGACCCTTCAAAAGCAAAAGAAAAATTAGGTTGGGTACCACAAATCACTGTAGAAGAAATGTGTGCTGAGATGGTGCAGAACGATTTAAGTAAAGCAAAGCAACATGCACTACTTAAAGCCCACGGTCATAAAGTCGCTATGTCAATTGAAAATCAGGGTTAAGAGTATGCTTGCCTTAGATACTAAAATATTTGTTGCTGGTCACCGTGGCATGGTTGGTTCGGCGATTGTTCGTCAGCTTGAAGCAAGTGGTCATACTAATATCATTACTCGCACACGAAGTGAATTAGACTTGACTAACCAGCAAGCTGTTGTTGATTTTTTTCAAGCTGAAAAAATAGAACAAGTCTATTTAGCTGCTGCTAAAGTGGGAGGGATTGTTGCTAATAATACTTACCCTGCTGATTTCATTTATGAAAACTTAATGATTCAGTGCAATATGATACACAGCGCACACTTGGCAAATATTCAGCAATTATTATTTTTAGGTTCTTCATGTATTTATCCTAAATTGGCAGAGCAGCCAATGAAGGAGGCCGCTCTTTTAACCGGTACACTTGAAGAAACTAACGAACCTTATGCCGTAGCTAAAATAGCGGGAATAAAGCTTTGTGAAAGCTATAACCGACAGTATGCTCGAGATTATCGTAGTGTCATGCCGACCAATCTTTATGGTGCACATGATAATTTTCACCCCGAAAATAGTCATGTTATCCCTGCTCTTTTGCGACGGTTTCATGAAGCTAAATTAAATGGTGATAAAGAAGTTATTGCATGGGGCAGTGGCAAGCCGATGCGTGAATTTTTGTATGTTGATGATATGGCTGATGCATCTATTCATGTTATGAATTTAGATAAGTCTACCTATGATGAAAATACAGAGCCTATGTTAAGCCACATTAATGTAGGTACTGGTGTTGATTGTACAATAAGAACGTTGGTTGAAACCGTCGCTAAAGTTATTGGCTTTACAGGTGAAGTTAAATTCGACCCTAGTAAACCAGATGGTGCACCACGTAAACTGATGAATGTTGAACGTTTGAAATCATTAGGGTGGGAACATTCAATTTCATTAGGTGAAGGATTAACTCTGTCTTATCAATGGTTTGTCAATAACCAAGATAAGTTCAGAGGTTAGGTGAAAATGAAGTTACTAGCAGTAATAACAAGTATTTGACACGTGGTATTACTCTGTTGGTTTTTTCTTGGTTAGATAGGGGCACTTACGATAGTTTAATGGATTCGGGGCAATACTTACAAATCGTTGAAAAGTGACAAGACTTCAAAATAGCTGGCCTTCAATAAATTCCTTTCGATCGGGACTGGTTAAGCGCTAAGTAAATTGAAGGTATTACCAATACATTGTTGAAAAATAGTTATGGCGAGTATTTATTCGACTTAGTGAAATAATGAGAAAAATAATGGATATTAAATTAATACAATTGCAAAGTCATGGTGATGAACGTGGTTCTTTAGTTTCTTTAGAAGAAGAAAAAAACATACCATTTAGTATTAAACGTGTTTATTACGTATTCAATACTAAAGATAAAGTTCGCCGTGGTTTTCATGCCCATAAAAAATTGAAACAATTAGCTATTGTTGTTAAGGGCTCTTGTCGGTTTTTGTTGGACGACGGTAATGAAAAAATTGAGGTGCTTTTAGATAACCCTGCTCAAGGTTTATACATTGAGTCATTCGTATGGCGAGAAATGTTTGACTTTTCAGAAGATTGCGTTTTAATGGTTTTAGCTGACTCTATTTATGATGAAACAGACTATGTGAGAGACTATGAAGAATTTACTAAAATGGTGAAACATGATTCATAACCTTTCAGATGTACAATCATCCAATATTGGCTACAATACGAATATTTGGCAGTTTTGTGTGGTTTTAGCAAAGGCAGTTATTGGTGAAAATTGTAATGTATGCTCACATTGTCTAATAGAAAATGATGTAATTATAGGTGATAACGTTACGATTAAAAGTGGCGTTCAAATATGGGATGGTATAACCATTGAAGATAATGTTTTTATTGGTCCCAATGTTACATTTACAAATGATAAAACACCTCGTTCAAAAATATACCCTGAAAAATTTTTAAAAACAATAATAAGAAATAATGCATCGATTGGGGCAAATGCAACCATACTACCTGGAGTGATAGTTGGGGAATTTGCAATGATTGGTGCTGGTTCTGTTGTTACTAAAAGTGTTGAACCACATACTACTGTTATCGGTAATCCAGCAAGAGAAGTTAAGATATGATCCCTTTCTTAGATTTAAAAAAAATAAACGCACAGTATCAAATTGAACTTAAAGAAGCATGTGCTCGTGTTATAGACTCGGGTTGGTATGTTTTAGGTAAAGAAGTTTCTGAATTTGAAACAGAGTTCGCCACTTACTGTGAAACTGAGCATTGCTTGGGTGTTGCAAACGGCTTAGATGCATTAGTGCTGATTCTGCGTGCTTATATCGAACTTGGTGTGATGAATAAAGGTGATGAAGTGATTGTTCCCTCTAATACTTATATTGCGTCAATATTAGCTATATCTGAAAATGGTTTAGTACCAATATTAGTCGAACCAGATATCAACACCTTTAACTTAGATCCGAAGTTAATCGAACAAGCCATTACAGATAAAACCAAAGCGATTTTAACCGTTCATCTATACGGCCAGGTTACTGATATGGATGAAATAAATTCCATTGCTAAAAAGCATCATTTAAAAGTTATTGAAGATTGTGCACAAGCACATGGCGCATTGTCTATAGGTAATGATGGTAAAGCTAAAAAGGTAGGTTCGTTAGGTGATGCTGCGGGGTTTAGTTTTTACCCAGGAAAAAATTTAGGAGCGCTAGGGGACGGTGGGGCGGTTACAACAAATGATAGTGAACTAGCAGCTACAATTTCAGCGTTAAGAAACTACGGTTCACACGAAAAGTATAAAAACCTATACAAAGGTATTAACAGTCGTTTAGATGAAATTCAGGCGGCGATGCTTAGAGTTAAGTTGAAATATTTAAACTGTGAAATAAATAAACGACAAGATATTGCAACTAGGTATAGTGCTGAAATTAATAACCCTAAAATAAAATTGCCTGTATGGCATCCAGATGGCAGTCATGTGTTCCATTTATATGTCATTCAAACACAAAGTAGAGATGAGCTTAAAGGTTATTTTAGCAAGAATGGAATCGAAACTGCCATTCACTACCCTATACCGCCTCATAAGCAAAAAGCATATTCATCTATGGGCGACCTTGAGTATCCCATAAGTGAAAGTTTGCACCAAAATTTATTAAGTCTTCCCATTGGACCAAATATGACGGAGAAAGATATCACTGACGTTATCGGAATAGCGAATAAATTTTTATTGTGAAAATGTCATTAACTTCCACTGCAGCATATACATTTTTTTCAGTACTTATTAAAATGTTAGTTACATTATTAATATTGAAGCTAATTGCTCGTCAGTTTGGAACTAATGGAATTGCCATATATTCACAGCTTCAAAATATAATATTGATGTCGGTAGGTATTGGTTCTTGTGTTAGTACTGCTATGGTTAGGTATTCTGCTGAGTATAGTCGCAAAATAATTGAGTCCCTTATTGTATTCACTTTATTTATTTCTATATCCGTAGCGTGCTTATCACCGTTTCTTTTTTCTTATACAGTTAAAGAATTTGATCTTTCAATAACATTGTTTGATTATTTAATTGTTTTTTTTGGTGTGCTTTCATTCAGTATTAACAACGTAATACTTTCTTATTTTAATGGTCGTGGTCGCATTAGATTTATCGCAATATTTAATAGCGTTATCGCCATTTTTTTATTAGGCCTTACAGTTTTTAGTGCTGAGTTTTATGGTATTAAAGCTGTGGTATTCTCAATGTTTGCCACACAGGTTATAGGTTTTCTTTACATAATATATAAATTTAAAAGAGTTATAGTTTATTATAAATGCTCTTGGTTGAATTTAAAGCAAAATATTGATGATTTTACTGTTTTTAAAGGTTATGTTTTAATGTTTATCGTTACTGCAATAGCGATTCCATTAACTCAATTTTTGATAAGAACAAATATAATTTATAGTTTAGGAATAGATGTCGCAGGTGTGTGGCAGGGCATTATCAAACTATCAGACTCCTATTTGACTTTTATTATTATGGGGTTGAATGTATATTTGTTACCTGTAATAAGTTCAATTAAAATAAGCGAAATTAAAGTTGAGATATTTAAGGTTTTAAAGTTGGTAATCCCTCTAGTGGTTAGTGGCATACTTTTTGTGTATTTTTATAAAGAATTGGTTTTTTCTTTGTTGTATTCAGAAAGTTTTATTCCTGATAGTTCTGCACTTTTATTTCAATTAGCTGGTGATTTGATTAGAGTTTTTACATGGGTATTTGCTGTGATAATGGCAGCAAAAAAACTTGTTAGAACTTCAATTGTATCGGAATTAACATTCTCTTTTTTATATGTCTTTATTTCTTCGTTATTATTATCACGGTTCGAGTCGATTACATCTGTTACAAGCGCGTATATGATTGCATGTATTATAAATTGTGTAATTATTTTGTTTTTTACTAAAAAATACTGGTTTAAAAATGCATGATATAAAATTCACACACTCTGTTATTTGTGTCACATATAATCACTCTAAATATATTGGCAAGTGTTTAACTTCAATATTGTCAGATGATGTTATACCTGATGAAATTATAGTCTGTGATGACTGTTCGAGTGACGATACAGTTGAACAGGTTGAGGCGTATATAAAAAAATATCCCGGTGTTATTAAACTTTATAAAAATAAAGTTAACCAAGGTTTATTTCAAAACTTTAATATAGCTATGAAACTTGCTACATCCGATTTGATTCATTTTGTTTCTGGCGATGATTGGCTAGAGCCGGGTATGATAAGATCAATGAATAATGTTATGTTAGAAAATAAAATTGATCCTATAAAAGAGGCATTTGTTCTCGCACCAGATATATACATATACAATTTAGATCAAAGACTTAAACTTGTAAGAAATGATTTTGTTAATGGATTTAACCCATTAAAGTCGTTGCTTAGGGATAAATACTCTACAAGGCTTGTTGGTTTTAGTCGGAAACTCTATTCAAACATAAAACCATATCGGACTGATATTGGACTTTGGGCAGATAGGCTGCATGAGTTAGAGCTACTTAGATACGTTTCATCAATTTATAAAGTACCCGGAGCCTTTCCTGTTTATAGAGCTGGAGTTGGTACAACTTCAACAGTAAAAGCCGACGAGTTATCTAGCTCCTACCTTAAAATGTTAGATTGTCTAACTGCAAATGATTTGGGGTGGGATAAAAATGATATTTGTTATATCGAATACCTTAAGGCTCGGGAATTATCAAAACTAAATGGGCAACTTGTTTTTCTATTAAAATTTTATTTTAAATTTTCAACGGTTATCTGTGATGGTGTAAATTTTCTCGATTTAAGAGTTGTTACGTCTAGTTTTTTTCGTAAAAAACTTAAAAGGCACTTTAATTGAAAATATTACATATATCCTATAGTGACGCTGAAGGGGGCGCTGGAGTCGCTTGTTTAAGGCTTCACAAGCTATTGCTTAAAAATAAAATTGACTCTACTTTACTTGTAATAAACAAACATTCTTCTGTTAATTCTGTTTTTTCGGTAACAGAAAGAAATATTTTTTTATATGTATATTTTAAAATAATCAATAGAATCAGCGAATTAATTTTGAAGTTGGATTCTTTATTTGTTAGGAAACGCAGAGATATTCACCGCTCTCTAAATGTTTTTCCTAATAAATTAGTGAATATAATTAACTCTTACGAAGCCGATATAATTCATCTACATTGGATTAACGGGGAAATGCTCAGTATATACGATATTAAGAAAATATCAGGTAATATCATCTGGACTCTGCATGATTCGTGGCCTTTTTTGTCAACTTATCATCATGATCTAGGGCTGAATCTAAGTAATTTAGATAAATGTATTCTTAATATCAAAGCTAAGCATTATCCAGATAATTTAAGTTTTATTTCACCAAGTCATTGGATGAAAAAACAATTTTTATCTTCAATTATTTCTTCAGGATACAATTGTAAGGTAATACCTAATCTGGTGACTGAAGCCCTAAAAAATGATTTTGCTGATACTCGAATTTCTAATAGTGGTGTTGTGAATGTTTTAATTGGTTCTGTTAATTTTTATAATAACAGTAATAAAGGATTTAATTCCTTAATCAAAATAATTGATAGTGTGAAAGGTAATGAAAATATCATTTTCAATATCTTTGGAGAATCTGAACTTCATGAAAGTCTAGTAAAATTCAAGAATGTTAATATCCTTGGAATTATAAATGACGAACAGAAAATGCTGAAAATTATGAGCGAATCAGACTGGGTATTCAATTTATCTAAGATTGAATCATTTGGGCTTGTTGCGTGTGAATCAATATCAATAGGTACACCTGTTATTTGTTTTAATACATCTGGTTTAAGAGATATTGTGAAAAATGATATTACAGGATATATTTTTAATGAGGTTGATGAAATCATTTCATTTATTAATACTAACAGTAATTTTTATAAGTCAAAGCAACTACATAATAAATGCCTTGCTTTTTATCAGGAAAATTTTTCAGAAGAAATTATTATCAATTCTCATATTCAATATTACGAGCAGACCCTATGATCTCTATTGTTACCGTATGTTATAATGCAGCCGAAGATTTGAAGCTTACATTAGCAAGCTTGAAGTATAATTTAGAGATTGAGTATGAACTTATCGTAATTGATGGGAACTCAATGGATAATACACGGAGTATTATTAATCAGTTTGATAATGTATCTATATTCATTTCAGAAGAAGATGATGGTATATACGACGCAATGACAAAAGGCGTTGAATTAGCAAGTTATGATTGGGTGTTTTTTTTAAATGCAGGAGATGTAATATTTTCAGATTTCTTTTTTAATAATTTTGTTTTGAAATGTAATAAAAACATAGATGCATATTACGGAGATGTGGCATATACAGACGGTCACATAGTTCATTCGATGTATAATTTAAAAATTTTATTACATAATACTATTCATCATCAGTCAATTATCTATAATAGGCAGTTATTGCTCGATTATCCTTATGATCGGAGCTACAAACGATTTTCTGATTATCACTTGAACTTACGTTCATTTTTATCTAAAAGAAAATTTTTAAAGATTAGCGGAATTGCAGCAATTTGCGATCCAAACGGTATCAGCCGTGATTCAAACTCATTGTTATCCATTCGTTATGAAACAAATGCTGTGAGATCTAGCTTACTCCCATCTAAATATGCTTTTATTTTGAAGCTAATATATAGAGTGAAATTTTGGTTGAAGAATGTTTAGTATAAGAAACTATGAACTATCATTACTCTTTTTGACTTTAATTTTATTTCTTTCTTTTTTTTTGATTTTGTTCAAAAATAAATATACTTCTATTTTAGACCCTTTAGTTTACCATTTATTATGGATATCTACTTTCTTCAGTTTTTTGTGCTCTTATATTTTTGAGCTAAATAATAATATTGCTTTAGCTTTTTATTTTTTAATGATTATGGTTCTATATGTATTTCTTCTCTTTCTTTTTATACAAAATATAAATCGAAATAAAGACGTAGGTGAGCTTTTAGAATATAGAAAAGTCGTTATTTTGTGGGCTATTATGGCTTTGTTATTTTTTATATCGAAATATAGCATGTTTGAATACTTCTTGAATAATCCTCCTATATCATGGTTCTTATATCGGTATCAAGATCTTACAGGCCGTAACCCTGTTGAGCGAATTTTATCAACATCCACTTCTATTTTTTTGTTTTATTATTCTTTTTTATTAATTTTTATATATAAGCGAATTGTTTTTTACGTCGCGTTTGTAATAGTACTTATACTCAGCATTAATATTTTGGGGGGGGGGCGCTCCTCGTTAATTCAATTTCTATTATCTCTAGGTATGTTTGCTTATTATTTTTACGAACACTTTTCTGCTTCCTTTTTTAATAAAATAAATTTTTATGGTGTTATTCTAGTTTGCTTTTCAATATTAATAGCTATTTTTGTGACTTCTTTCTATGATTCTGGACTAGATCCTATCTATGTTATATTAAACCGAGTTATAGCAAATGCTGATGGTGTTGAGTATTATTTAAAATTTGATGGTGCGTACAATATTGAGTCGAGTGTTATTGCATACGTTAAATCTACTTTTGGTATTTTTATATCTCCAATAGTTGGTAGTGTAAAAAATGTAGGTTGGCAGCTTACAGAATTAGTTACTGGCTTTGAAGCAAGCTTCGCTCAGGGATCTAATTTCAGTTTGCCATTACAAATAATGGTTTTTCCATATTATCTTTCAATTTTTTATGTGTTTATAATTACTTATATAGTTTCCTATTTTCGGAATTTATGTTTATCTTCTAATAAAAAGTCAGCACTTAAATATTATTTATCTAATACTGGATTTATTATAGCAACAGATGTTGAGTATTGGGTATTTACCCTTTTCTGTGGTGTCTTATTATATTTATTTATTATATATTTTTTTGAGAGGGTAAAGATTTGAAAACTAGTGTGAGTATCTGTATTGCTACCTATAACGGCAATGAGTTCATCAAAGAGCAGTTGGATTCCATATTGCTCCAGATAAGAAATTTTGATGAAATAGTTATTTCAGATGATAATTCTACAGATGGTACCTTTAATATTTTAGAAGCCTATGCTAAAAAATATCATCAAATTAAGTTATTTAGAAATGCAACTGGTAAAGGTGTTATATGTAATTTTGAGAATTCTTTAATTAACAGTACTAATGAAATTGTTTTTTTATGTGATCAAGATGATGTTTGGCTACCTGGACGTCTTCTTAAAACTATTAAAGAATTTGAAACTCCTGAAGTATTTATAGTAACGAGTAATGCCTACCTTTATGAAAGAAATGAGTTTTCAGTTGCTTGGAATAAGAATGATTTATTATTTGATCTAATAGGCCACAATTCATCCTTAGTAAGAAACTTATTTAAAAATACATTTGTCGGTTGTTGTACTGCTTTTAGACGTGAAGTGCTTGAGATAGCTCTACCATTCCCTAAAAACATCCCAATGCATGATGTATGGTTGTCATTAATAAGTCTAATTAAAGGTAAGCATATTATGATAATAGAGCCAATGCTTTTATATAGACGACATGGTGGTAATGCATCATCGACGTCATCAAAAAGCACACGTGTACTAAATACTATTATTCACGAACGATTCAGGTTGTTATCTTCTCTTGTTCTTCGTTATTTTGGAATTAAGTAGTTACTTGTGAAAACTTATATTTTAGTTGTCTCTCATTAGCATAATGGCATTAGATTACACGGACATATGGGCGAAATCACGAAGTCGTACTTTTACTTTTTAATGTTATTTTTCATTGATAATTAGCGAGGCTTAATTTTATTAATTTCCCTGAATCAAAATATTGTATAGATACAGTGATTTTGGTTATTTAAGTGAAATTAATATTATCCACGTACTTATTTAAATATAGTGTGTTATCAAATTTTGATTAATATTTGATGCAATTCAGGAGTTAAATTTGAATGTCTATTTTCATAGCGGTTGTTTCGCATGGTCACAGTAAGTTAATACAAAGATTAGCTTGCTTAAGTAAATTAGCTCAAAAATATACTGTAGTAGTAAAAATCAACAAAAATGAGCAAGGGCTAGTCTCGTATTTAAAGGACAATAAAATTAGTTATATTGATGACTTATATGGCATTGGTTTTGGACACAATAACAATGTAGTTTATAAATACTGTAAAAAGTATTTATCAATGAAAGATGAGGATTACTTTTTAGTTTTCAATCCAGATGTTATTTCAGACGATACTGCGATAGATAACTTAATTGAATTAATGATAAATGATAGTGTGAATTTAGCTGGTGTGAACTTATTTAAAGACCCTTATTATTCAATATCAGATAATTCGATACGAAATTTTCCTAGTTACTCTCAGTTTGTGAGGTCATTTTTAGGTATGGTTAATACCTCTATTATCAATAAAAAATTAATAAAAAAACCAACAAAGGTAGATTGGGCTGCTGGCTCATTCCTTGCTTTTAAAGTATCTCATTATTCGCGATTAAAGGGTTTTGACGAAGGTTATTTTATGTATTGTGAAGATATTGATATTTGTTATCGTAGCCACTTGATAGGAGAACAAGTTGTTTTTTATCCAAAAATAAAAATGCAACATCTTGCAGAACATCAAAACAGATCTATTTTCTCTAAGCATTTTTACTGGCATGTTAGTAGTGTTTTTCGATTTTTACTTACTAAACATCGCCTTACTTGCGTTAAAAGTTCTCTATGACATATAGTGGCGTTTTAAGAATTTGCATCCCACAGTATTATATTTGTTGTTGAGTTATCCTTTAATTATATGAATTCATACTTCATTGTGATTAGTTGTTGAATTTTAAAACCGATGACGTTGTCTTTTAAAATATTTTTTATATTAGCTATAATTGTTCTAAAAGTGGTTAATGATGCTTAAATACATAGTAAAAATCAATATGTGCTTGATGGTGGCTCAAACTAAAGAGATAATGCACATATAATTGACAGGAGAAAAAAATGCGTAAAGGAATTATTTTAGCGGGAGGCAGTGGAACTCGTCTCTACCCATTAACTAAGGTTGTTAGTAAGCAGTTAATGCCTATTTATGACAAACCTATGGTTTATTATCCGCTCGCCACATTGATGCAAGCGGGAATCAAAGAAATACTGGTTATTTCTACTCCCGAAGAAATTCACCGCTTTGAGAATTTGTTAGGTGATGGTAGTAATTTTGGCATTTCTATATCATACAAAGAGCAACCTAGCCCTGATGGTTTAGCACAAGCCTTTATATTAGCTGAAGAGTTTTTAGCGGGGTGTTCTACTGCACTCGTACTTGGCGATAATATGTTTTATGGTCATGATTTATCAAAATCGCTGCAAAACGCCAATGCTCAAACTTCTGGTGGCACGGTATTTGGTTATCATGTATCAAACCCTGGCTCTTACGGTGTGGTTGAATTCAATGATGCAGGCACTGCTATTTCGATAGAAGAAAAACCAGTAGAACCTAAATCTAATTATGCTGTACCTGGCTTGTACTTTTTTGATGAACGCGTGGTTGAATTTGCTAAAAATGTTAAACCTTCTCCGCGCGGCGAATTAGAAATTACCGATGTAATTGACCAATATTTACAAGCTGGTGAATTAAAAGTTGAGATTATGGGGCGTGGCACCGCTTGGCTTGATACAGGAACTCATGATGACTTGTTAGCGGCTGCTCAGTTCATTTCTACTATTGATAAGCGACAAGGTCTTAAAGTTAATTGTCCGGAAGAAGTTGCTTTTCGCAATGGTTGGTTAAGTGCTGACAAGCTACGTGAAATTGCTCAGCCGCTACGTAAGAGTGGTTATGGTGAGTATTTGTTGAAGTTAATTGATGAGCGAGTTTTTTAGGCTTCTGCTTATTTTGCTAGATTCTGAAATAAATTCAGAATGACGGTTTGTGTTTCAGAATGACGGTTTAATTTTTAATTTAGCTAGATTCTGAAATAAATTCAGAATAACGGTTCAGGAAGTTTATAGTGCAAGTTATTGATACTAGTATCCCAGATGTAAAAATTATAGAAACAAAAGTATTTGGAGATGAACGAGGGTTTTTCTTAGAAACCTTTCGTGTTGATTGGTTTAAAGCCAATGTCGCTGATGTTACTTTTGTGCAAGACAACCATAGTAAATCATCACACGGTATTCTACGTGGTTTACATTACCAGTTAACACAAACACAGGGTAAACTTGTACGTGTTACTTCTGGTGAAGTATATGATGTTGCTGTTGATATGCGTAAGTCTTCTCCGACTTTTGGCAAACACGTTGGTGTAGTGTTGTCGGGTGATAATAAAAAGCAATTATGGGTGCCTGAAGGCTTTGCTCACGGTTTTTATGTGATGAGTGAGTCGGCTGAGTTTGTATATAAATGTACCAATTATTACGCACCAGAACATGAAGTGTCACTTTTATGGGACGACCCTGCGTTAGCTATTGAATGGCCGCTTGTTGATGGTGTTATTCCTAACCTATCAGCAAAAGATAAAGTTGGTTTGTCGTTTGAGCATGCGCCTTCTTTTTAATGAAAGAGCTTTAACAAGTGGTTTTAAACCAATGGATGTAAAATGAAAGTAGCAGTTATAGGTCGTTCAGGGCAACTAGCATGGGAAATACAACAATTACAAGATGCTGAGTTAGCTGTTTTCTGTTTAGGTCGTAATGATGTTGATTTGTCTTCCCCTGTAAAGTTAACAGAGCAAATTAAATTATTAGCGCCTGATGCTGTTATAAATGCCTCTGCCTATACAGCTGTAGATACTGCAGAGTCTGATCAAGAAAATGCCTTAAAACTCAATTGTGAATATGTGGGTAACTTGGCGAGTGTTTGTAAAAAACTTGCCATACCTTTTATTCATGTATCCACAGATTTTGTTTTTCAGGGTGATAAAGGATCTCCTTATTTACCTGATGATGCTATAAGCCCATTAGGTGTTTATGGTGCAAGTAAAGCGGCGGGTGAAAAACTGATTTTTGAACTTTATCCACAAAAGTCATGTGTACTCAGAACATCATGGGTTTATTCAACACATGGTAATAACTTTGTTAAAACCATGTTGAAGCTCATGAGTACTAAGCCAGAATTAAGTGTAATTAGCGACCAAATTGGCTCGCCTACTTATGCTAAAGGTTTAGCTATTGCTTGTGTTGAAGCGGCAAAGCATTACGTAACGGGTATTCATCATTACACAGATAACGGTGTAGCAAGCTGGTATGATTTTGCTGTGGCCATTCAAGAAATAGCGTTGAGCCTTGGCATGTTAGAGAAAGAAATTCCCATTAATGCCATTACCACGGCAGATTATCCTACACCAGCAAAACGACCGCATTACAGTGTGCTTGATAAAAGTAGCTTTGTTAATGCGCTGCCATGTTGTGAATTAGTGCATTGGCGCAAACAATTAGAGAATATGATGCGTGAATTAGCAGGCTAGCTCTTAGCCATCAATAACATTAAAAGTTAACGTGTCTATTAAGTTCATTCAGGAGCTCACAAAAAAGATGATTTTCTCGTCATGCTGAACTTGCCTACATGGATGTAGGTACTGAGCTTTAGTCTGGAACAATAAAACTGTGTTTCAGTATCTTAGCAACGAGATCCTGAAATGAATTCAGGATGACTATCTTTTAACAAACATTCCTGAGTTATATGCAACGGCACGAAAGTTAATAATTTTAAAACCTTACATTAAGTAAAAAATATTAAAGAGTTAAAATATGAAAACATTATTAGTTACCGGCGGAGCTGGTTTTATTGGCGCCAACTTTGTTCACTATTGGCTTGAGAAGTACCCTGAAGATAAAGTCGTTGTACTTGATGCGTTAACCTATGCGGGTAACATGGCTAATTTAGTGTCTGTTGAAAGTAATCCAAATTATACTTTTGTACATGGCAATATTTGTGATCAAGCCTTAGTTGAATCACTGTTAGTTGAGAATAGTATTGATACTTTAGTCCATTTTGCCGCTGAGTCTCATGTTGACCGTTCTATTACTGGCCCTGATGCCTTTATCGAAACCAATATCATGGGAACCTATAGTCTATTAAAAGCGGCTAAGAAAGTATGGTTAGATGGTGACACTGTATTTGATGGGCATCGTTTCCATCATGTTTCAACCGATGAAGTTTACGGTACGTTATCAGCAACCGATCCAGCTTTTACTGAAGACACTGCTTATGCACCTAATTCTCCATATTCTGCGAGTAAAGCAGCGAGTGACCATTTAGTGCGTGCTTATCATCATACTTATGGTTTAAATGTTACGACCAGTAATTGTTCTAATAACTATGGGCCGTATCATTTTCCTGAAAAACTTATTCCTTTAGTGATCACTAATATTTTGCATAATAAAGACTTACCTATTTATGGCGATGGACAGCAAATTAGAGATTGGTTGTATGTAGAAGACCATGCTTATGGCATCGATTTAGTTTTACAAAATGGCCGCATAGGCGAGAACTATAATATTGGCGGTAATAATGAATGGGCGAATATTGATATTGTAAAAGCTATTTCTGTTCTAGTTGAGCAAGAGTTCGCTAAAAACGTTGAGCTTGCTGAGCGCTTTCCACAAGCAAGAGCGGCAATAGAAAGTAATACCGCATCGTTAATTACTTATGTTACTGATCGACCGGGTCACGACAGACGTTATGCCATAGACGCTACTAAAACTAATAATGAATTAGGTTATCAGCCTAAAGAATCGTTCGAAACAGGTATTGCTAAAACAGTTGCTTGGTATTTGAATAATGAACAATGGTGGCAGTCGGTAATGGATGGCTCTTATCAAAACTGGATAGCTGCTCAATACAAATAAAGAAGTATCAGATAACTATAAAAGCGATATCAACTGATATCGCTTTTTATTTTGTGTCGAACGATTACTTTCTTATTTAATAGTAGTGACAATAAATTAAAGACTCTTTACAATAAGTTATTACTAATACTTTAAGGATAAAAATGCAAAACAAAATAACAAAAGCAGTAATACCTGTAGCAGGCCTAGGTACTCGTATGTTACCAGCAACTAAAGCTATTCCCAAAGAGATGTTGCCAATTGTAGACAAGCCGATGATCCAATACATTGTTAATGAATGTGTTGCTGCGGGTATTAAAGAAATTGTTTTAGTTACGCATTCTTCAAAAAACGCCATTGAAAATCATTTTGATAAATCTTTCGAGTTAGAAACTACTTTAGAGAATCGTGTTAAACGTCAGTTGCTTGATGAAATTCAAGCGATTTGCCCGAAAGACGTTACCATACTGCATGTTCGTCAAGGTGAAGCGAAGGGCTTAGGTCATGCTGTATTGAAGGCCCGTCCTATTATTGGTAACGAACCTTTTGTTGTGGTACTTCCAGATGTTATTTTAGATGATGCTACAGCAGATTTGACAACTGAAAATTTGGCGGCGATGTTAACGCGTTATGATGAAGTGGGTGGCTACAGCCAGATTATGGTTGAACCTGTGCCTATGGAGCAAGTAAGTAGTTATGGTGTGGTTGATTGTGGTGGTGTTGAACTTGCCCCCGGTGAATCAAAAACTATGACGGCTATTGTTGAAAAACCAGCGATGGAAGACGCGCCATCAAACTTAGCTGTTGTTGGCCGTTATGTATTGTCTGAGAAAATTTGGGATTTGTTGACATTAACGCCTCCTGGTGCGGGTGATGAAATTCAGTTAACTGATGCTATTGCCATGTTAATGGAAAAAGAAACGGTTGAAGCTTTTCATATGACAGGTAAATCACATGACTGTGGTTCTAAACTCGGTTACATGAAAGCGAATGTTGAATACGGTTTACGTCACCCAGAATTGGCTGATGATTTCAGAGCTTATTTAACTGAGTTGATGAAGTAACAACTATTTTTTGTTCTTTTGCACTTTTGCACTTTTGTCGTCATGCTGAATTTATTTCAGTATCTGGTCTTTGTTGTTATAAGTACAGTTCCTGAAACAAGTTCAGGATGACGGTGATGGTTGTTGCAAGTACAGATCCTGAAACAAGTTCAGGATGACGGAGTAGAGTTCAGGATGACTGTTATCCAACAGGATGATGGTGTTGGTATCAGAGAGTCTGTGATCGTTTAGTACTTTTGTCGTCATGCTGAATTTATTTCAGTATCTGGTTTTTGTTGTTGCAAGTATAGATCCTGAAACAAGTTCAGGATGACGGTTATCTCGCATGACGGTGTTTGTGTCAGGATTACGGTTATCCCACAGGGTGACGGTAATTCGTTTGCACTTTTGTCGTCATGCTGAATTTATTTCAGTATCTGGTGTTCGTTGTTATAAGTACAGATCCTGAAACAAGTTCAGGATGACGGAGTAGAGTTCAGGGCGTCGGTGATGGTATCAGGATGACGTTTATCCCACAGAATAACGGTGTTGGTATCAGCATGACGATCTTTCACTTATTTTAAATTTACTATAAGAAAAGTATACATATGGATATATCTTCTTTATCAGCGCTTTCAAAAGCGGCTAAGTCTCGGGCAATTATTTCATTATTCTCTACTGATGAAAGCCGTGCTGAGCATTACTCAACCAGCAATGCCGGTCTATACCTCGACTTCTCTAAACAAAACATTAACGCAACAGAACTTAATCAGCTTTTTGAATTAGCAAAAGAATCAGGTTTAGCTGAAAAAATAAACGCGCAGTTCTCAGGTGATATAATTAATAACACTGAGCAGCGCGCCGTGCTTCATACCGTTCTTCGTGCCCCTAACGAAAAAAAACAAGCGATATTAGGAGCACAAGCTGACGACGTTATTGCAACTGAGCAGCACATGGCTGATATCGTTAATGATATTAGCTCGGGAGTGTTACTTTCAGCTTCTGGTGAAAAGTACACTGACATTATCGCTATTGGTATTGGTGGCTCTTATTACGGTATTAAAGTGGCGCTTTCTGCATTAAGTACTTTTCATACCACTGGCTTGAATGCCCATGTTATTGCCAATGTTGACGGCGCTGCCGTTGAAGAGAAACTCGCTAAGCTGAATGTTAATACCACCTTGGTGGTTGTTATTTCTAAAACCTTTACCACCCAAGAAACGTTGCTTAACGCATTAGCGGTTAAAAACTGGATGCTTAAGCATTCAACCTGTTCTGACATTATTGAAAAGCAATGGTTTGCAGTTAGCACCAATATCGTTAAAGCGACTGAGTTTGGTGTTTTAGAAAAAAACATTCTACCCATGTGGGATTGGGTGGGTGGCCGTTTTTCGCTTTGGTCTGCCGTTGGTTTACCGCTAGCTTTAGTGATTGGTAATGAAAATTTCAATAAGCTTAAGCAGGGCGCTTATAACATGGACCAGCATTTTCAAAATGCTCCCTTTGAGCAGAATATGCCGGTGTTAATGGCACTGCTTGGTATTTGGAATCGTAATGCTTTGCAATATTCAAGCCTTGCTATATTACCTTACGACCATTCTTTGCGGGCTTTACCCGGTTATCTTCAACAAACTGATATGGAAAGTAATGGTAAGTCAGTGTCTAATGCTGGCGAGAAGTTAGCATGGCAAACCGCCCCTACTGTTTTTGGTCAAGAGGGGACGAATGGTCAGCATGCTTTTATGCAATTAATGCATCAAAGTGATGATATTATTCCTACCGATTTTATTGTCTGTTTAAAAGGCGCGAGCCATTTACCTGAGCATCATCAAGTCTTAGTGGCTAATTGTTTTGCGCAAAGTGAAGCGTTAATGCGCGGTAAAACGTTAACTGAAGTTAACGATGAACTTAACGCTGCTGGCTTAACACCTAGTGAAATTTCTACACTTGCGCCACATAAAACCATGAAAGGTAATACCCCCAGTAACACGTTATTACTTGAAGCAATGACCCCCGAAAACTTAGGGGCATTGCTTGCACTTTATGAGCATAAAATTTTTGTGCAAGGGGTTATTTGGCAGGTAAATTCTTTTGACCAATGGGGTGTTGAACTCGGTAAACAATTAGGCAACCGTATTTTGTCAGCAATCAAAGGTGGCGAAATGTCAATGCTGTCAGCTTCAAGTCAAAACTTAATCAAACGTTTTAATACCGCAAGCAATTAAGTCGCCTTAAAATAAGGTCAATAACGAGTCAGAAAACTGGCTAGTTATTGACTTTTTAACTGCAAATCATTAGTATTCTCGCGCTTTTACCTTGATATTCCCTCAAATAAGTCAATTAACGCTTCTCGTTGAATTTTCCTATTATTAGGACATCGTTAGGTTACACCCCACTATTTACAAAATGAGAGTGCAATGTTCGAATTACATGCCAGTAAAGTTTCCAACCTGAAGAATGATGTTCTTTCAGGGTTAACCGTCGCCTTAGCGCTAGTGCCTGAAGCAGTTGCTTTTGCTTTTGTTGCCGGTGTCGACCCATTAGTCGGTTTATATGCGGCTTTTATGGTGGGTTTAATTACCTCTATTTTTGGTGGTCGTCCAGGCATGATTTCTGGTGCAACTGGCGCAATGGCCGTTGTGATGGTCAGTTTAGTTGCTCTTCATGGCGTTGAATACTTATTTGCGACCGTAGTGTTGACCGGCTTGTTACAAATACTCGCGGGTATATTTAGGTTGGGTAAATTTATTCGTTTAGTGCCTCACCCCGTTATGCTCGGCTTTGTTAACGGTTTAGCTATCGTTATATTTCTCGCTCAGCTAGGGCAATTTAAATTCACTAATGAAGCGGGTGAATTAGAATGGTTGCAAGGCACCCCTCTTTATACAATGGCAGGGTTAATTATTTTAACCATGGCCATTATTCATTTTTTTCCTAAATTAACAAAAGCGGTACCATCAACCTTAGTGGCTATTGTGGTTGTTACTTTGTTGGTGTTAGGTGTTGGTCTTGATACAAAATTAGTGGGTGATGTTGCTTCTATTGCGGGTGGTTTACCCACATTTAGTATTCCAAGTGTTCCTTTTGATTTAGAAATGTTAAAAATAATATTTCCTTTTGCACTCGTGCTAGCGGCGATTGGTTTAATTGAATCATTATTAACCTTAACCCTTATTGATGAATTAACGGGTACTCGTGGCCGTGGCAATAAAGAATGTATTGCACAAGGTGCAGCGAATACCGCTTGTGGTTTTTTTGGTGCGATGGGTGGTTGTGCAATGATTGGTCAGTCAATGATCAACGTGAACTCGGGTGGTCGAGGTAGAGCATCAGGTATTACCGCGGCATTAGCATTACTTGGCTTTATTTTATTTGCTTCAGGTCTCATCGAACAAATTCCGTTGGCGGCCTTGGTCGGTGTTATGTTTATTGTGGTTATTGGCACTTTTGAATGGTCGAGTTTTCGTATTTTAGGCAAAGTACCTAAAGCGGATGCTTTTGTTATTATTCTTGTCTCGGGTGTTACTGTTTATTCTGACCTTGCTATCGCTGTTGTTGTGGGTGTGATTGTCTCAGCGCTCGTGTTTGCTTGGGAACATGCAAAACACGTTACTGTGCATCGTTCAACTAACGAGCATGGTTCAACCGTTTATGATGTTAAGGGACCGTTATTTTTTGGATCGGTTTCAAACTTTTTAGAGCAGTTTGATATGGACGAAGCAAGTATCGACATTATCGTTGAATTTAAAAATTCACGCGTTGTTGACCATTCAGCTATTGAAGCGATTGATACCTTAGCTGACCGTTATTTGTCGCGTGGTAAAACCATGCATTTAAGACATTTAAGTAGTGAATGTACCAAGTTGCTCACCAAAGCGGGCAGTTTAGTTGAAATCAATGTGATTGAAGACCCTGACTATCATATTGCTACTGATAAACTAGACTAATATGATACAAGCCTATACATTATGTATAGGCTTTTTATGTTTGGCCGAAGGTTTTTATGCAATTAGAGTTTTTTGATGTTCCCAGCCCTTGTGTGGGTGTGTGTCAGTCTGATGAAAAAGGCAATTGTCTTGGCTGCTACCGTACGCGTGAAGAACGCCAAACGTGGATAAGCTTAACGTCTGACAATAAGCAAAAAGTCGTTAAGCGCTGCTTGCAACGTAAAAAACGTAAAAATACCAAACCGAAAGTCAAAGTGATGCAAACTAGCGCTGAAGTTTTACAGCCTTCATTACTTGACCCTCAATCAAAAGCCAAACAAG
The DNA here is from genome assembly GCF_014076915.1 of Colwellia sp. MB02u-14. Classification (NCBI taxonomy): domain Bacteria; kingdom Pseudomonadati; phylum Pseudomonadota; class Gammaproteobacteria; order Alteromonadales; family Colwelliaceae; genus Colwellia; species Colwellia sp. MB02u-14. The sequence continues at coordinate 7,686 of NZ_JACGUX010000079.1, read as the reverse complement.
ATACGTCAACTGACCTTGATTTCGGTGACTTTGAGCTTTAATACTATCATTCTCAACAGACTCTTTAGTCTTGAAAATACTCTGTAATCCTGAAAAAACACGTCATCCTGAACTTGTTTCAGGATCTGTACTTACTCTACAAAGACGAGATACTGAAATAAATTCAGCATGACGACACGGGAGTGAGCAAATGCGAATCGTGAACAAGCCACTTTCCGTCATCCTGAACTTGTTTCAGGATCTTTACTTGCTCTACAAAAACCAGATACTGAAATAAATTCAGCATGACGACACGGGAGTGAGTAGGGACGAGATACTGAAACAAGTTCAGCATGACGACACGGGAATGAATAAATGCGAATAATAAACAAGCCACTCTCCGTCATCCTGAATACTACTCCGTCATCCTGAACTCGTTTCAGGATCTTTACTTGCTCTACAAAAACCAGATACTGAAATAAATTCAGCATGACGGCACGGGAGTGAACAAAGACCAGATACTGAAACAAGTTCAGCATGACGACACGGGAATGAATAAAGACCAGATACTGAAATGAATTCAGCATGACGACACGGGAGTGAAAAAACCAGATACTGAAATGAATTCAGTATGACGACACGGGAGTGAGTAGGGACCAGATACTGAAACAAGTTCAGCATGACGTTTCAGCCCCACGAATAATACCCACTTAGCTTAATTACTTTCCATTCACCGTAAATGTGTAACCATTTAACGTAATTGGCTAAGGTTCACTTGCTGTATTGTTCAAATCATTTTATTGTTATCCATCAAAACCCAAAATAATAATCCGCACAGGAAGCATTAAATGCATATCAAGCAAAGCATCACGCCTACGTTGTTGGCGCTTAGCGTATCACTCGCGTTATCTGGCTGTTTAGAGTCTGAGCAGCAAGACCCAAAAGTGTCTATTAATAAAAACCCTTATCCGAGTACTTACCAACCATTACCTAAGCAAACAACATTAATCAAAAATACTACAGTATTAATTGGTAATGGTGAGCGCATTGATAATGCTGATGTGTTAATGACAGATGGAAAAATATCTCAAGTGGGCAAAAACTTGTCTGCTGCGGGTGCTGTTGAAATTGATGGAACAGATAAATGGGTTACGCCCGGTGTTATTGATGTGCATTCGCACTTAGGGGTTTATCCAAGCCCATCGGCTGAGTCACACTCAGACGGTAATGAAATGAGTTCGCCCAATACCTCTGAAGTTTGGTCTGAACATAGTATTTGGCCACAAGACCCGGGTTTTAATGCTGCCCGCGCTGGCGGTGTTACTACAATGCAAATTTTACCTGGCTCTGCTAATTTATTTGGTGGCCGTGGTGTAACGCTTCGTAATGTATCAAGCCACACGATGCAAGGCATGAAATTTCCACAAGCGCCTTATGGTTTAAAAATGGCTTGTGGTGAAAACCCTAAGCGTGTTTACGGTAGCCGTAAAATATTACCCTCAACTCGTATGGGTAACATGGCAGGTTACCGCATGGCTTGGGCAGAAGCGACTGAGTATAAACATGCCTGGGAAAAATACGACCGTGACTACGAAGCGGGGAAAAATCCATTAGCGCCAGCACGTGACCTAGAGCTTGATACTCTGCGTGGTGTGCTCGACGGTGAAATTTTAATTCATAATCATTGTTACAAAGCTGAAGAAATGGCGATGATGATTGATCTAGGTAAAGAGTTTAATTACCCGTCAGGGACTTTTCACCATGCGATTGAAGGTTACAAAATTGCTGACTTATTAGCTGAGAATGGAAATTGTGCAGCCATGTGGCCTGATTGGTGGGGTTTCAAAATGGAAGCTTACGACATGATCCACGAAAACGTTGCGGTTGTTAACGCGGTTAAAAACTCTTGTGCGATTGTTCACTCAGACTCAAACAGTACTATTCAGCGTTTAAACCAAGAAGCAGGTAAAGTCATGTACCGTGCTAACGAAAATGGTTTTGCCTTAAAACCAGCAGAAGCGATCCGTTGGATCACCTTAAATGCGGCTAAATCTTTAGGCATTGATGATAAAACGGGTAGTTTAGAAGTTGGGAAAAATGCGGATGTGGTGCTTTGGAATCAAAGCCCTTTTAGTGTTTATGCACAAGCTGAACAAGTCTTTGTTGATGGTGCAAAAGTGTATGACCGCTTTGATGATAAATATCAAGCAACAAGTGACTTTATGTTAGGGCAAGCTGAAGTTCCGGCTTTACCTAAAAAGGGAGGGCAGTAATCATGAAAAAAATTAAGCTATTTAAAGCCTCGTTAGTTGCACTTGCTTTAGCGGCAATAAGCCATGCTAACGCAGAAAGTTTAGCAATAACCAATGCCACTATCCATACGGTTACTGAACAGGGCGTTTTAACAAATGCCACAGTTGTTATTGATGACGGAAAAATTATTGCGATTAATCCTGAAAAAATTGATGCTGATGTAACCTTCGATGCGATGGGTAAAATATTGACACCGGGTTTAATTGGTGCTATGAATTCATTAGGTTTGGTTGAGGTAAATGCGGTATCAAGAACCCGTGATGCTAGTGATAAAAAAGCAGACATTACTTTTGATGCTTCAATCGCTTTTAATCCACGTTCAACGGTTGTGCCTTATACACGCAAAGGTGGTATCACCAGTAACGTTTCAGTGCCTAGCGGTGGTGATAGTATGTTCAAAGGGCAAACCTTTGTAACTGACCTCTCAGGCGAATTTGACAGTGTTTACCTTAAAGAAAATGCCGTTATCATAGATTTAGGAGCGAAAAGTAGCGGTTCACGCGCTCTAAACTTACAAAAATTGCGTTACACGCTTGAAGACGCCAAAAAATCCTTAACCAAAGCTGCTGAAGACGCTAAAACAGCGAAAAAAGACAAAAAAGCTGACGACAAGCAAAAAGAACCGAAAGAACTAAAGCGTGATGCAAAAATTATCAATGCCTTACTAACCGGTGATAAACCGCTTGTAGCTTATGCTGACCGCGCCACAGACTTACTCGAATTACTGAAATTAAAAGCTGAATTTAATCTTGATTTAGTGATTGCTGGCGGTGCTGATGCGATATTAATTACTGAGCAATTAGCTGCAGCGAAAGTACCGGTTATATTTGGCGCTTTAGATAATTTACCGAGTAGTTTTGATTCGCTGCATTCATCGTTAGACAATACGGCGAAATTAACCCAAGCAGGTATCAATGTCGCTTTAGCCATAAACGACGCACATAACTTATATCAGCTGCGTTTCGAAGCGGGTAATGCAATTGCTAATGGTTTAACTAAAGACCAAGCACTTGCCGCTGTTACTGCCAATGTTGCCGATGCTTTTAATATTAATGCGGGTCGTATTGCCGTTGGTAAAAAAGCTGACTTAGTTTTATGGAGTGCTGACCCTTTTGAGCTTAGTACGAAAGTTGATAAAATGTGGATTGACGGTAAAGAAATCTCAACGCAGAGTCGTCAAGACAAACTGCGTAAACGCTATACCACTGAAAGTGATATGCCAAGAGGTTACACGAAGTAACTTTTATTGGCAGTTTGTTATTCGATAGCGAAAAGCATTAAACGAACATTTGTTTAATGCTTTTTTTTTGCGCTTTGTTGTTTAGCATTTTTGCTGTGATGCTGAATTTTCCTAAAGGGATTTAGCTACTTAGTTTTTTTCGTCATGCTGAATTTATTTCCCGTGTCGTCATGCTGAATATCTTTCTCTTGTCGTCATGCTGAATTTATTTCAGTATCTGCTCTTTGTTATTGTCAGTACAGATCCTGAAACAAGTTCAGGATGACGGAGTAGTATTCAGGTTGACGGAGAGTGTTTATTTATGATTCGCATTTTCATACTCCCGTGTCGTCATGCCTAATATATTTCTCTTGCCGTCATGCTGAATATCTTTCTCTTGTCGTCATGCTGAATTTATTTCAGTATCTGCTCTTTGTTATTGTCAGTACAGATCCTGAAACAAGTTCAGGATGACGGCGTAGTATTCAGGTTGACGGAGAGTGTTTATTTATGATTCGCATTTTCATACTCTCTTGCCGTTATGCTTAATATATTTATCTTGCCGTCATGCTGAATTTATTTCAGTATCTGCTCTTTGTTATTGTCAGTACAGATCCTGAAACAAGTTCAGGATGACGGCGTAGTATTCAGGATGACGGCGTAGTATTCAGGATGACGGAGTAGTATTCAGGATGACGGCGTAGTATTGAGGATGACGCTTATTTGTATTATCGCTATAATGATTCATTTACTTCTTTATAGAAAACCTTTGGGGTTGTATGACATCTATTATTGCTGAAAATGAATTTGGTCAAATTAAACAAGTCTCGCTTACCAAACAAATTAGCATGTTGGAAATAACCCATGATACTGGTACCGCTAAAATAAGTTTATATGGTGGACAAGTGCTGGCGTGGCAGCCAGTTAATGAACAACCAGTGTTTTGGTTAAGCGAAAATGCGATATTTGAGCAAGGAACAGCCATTCGTGGAGGTATTCCTTTATGCTGGCCTTGGTTTGGTCCATATCAGGCGCCCAGTGGTGAAACCGCAGGGAATCATGGCTTTGCTCGTCAGCGGAATTGGCAGTTTGATGAAGTGACCATTGAAAAAAACAGTGTTACCGTGACCTTGTTCTTGTCTGGGCTAAATGATCATCCGCTATGGCCTCATCAATATCAATTAAAACAGCAGTTAATTTTTTCTAAACAATTTGAACAACGACTCTTTATCAGTAACTTATCGTCGAAGGCGTTTGAGTACTCAGCGGCATTACACAGTTACTTTGCTGTTAGTACGCCAGAAAATATCAAGATAGCGCCGTTAGCTGAATTTCCCTTTGATGACAAAGTTACGGGTAAAGAACAGCAGCTAGCTGCTTTAGAAAATTGCTGTGGGGAAGTCGATCGTATTTATTACACTAACCAACCATGCTTAATCGAAGATAAGCAATGGCAAAGAACCATTAAAGTTTCGTCAACCAATTGTCAGCAGTGGGTTTTATGGAATCCTGGCGCTGAACTGGCCAACAAAATGAAAGATCTTCATGTCGGGGCTGAAAATGCATTTGTGTGTTTAGAAGCGGTAAATACCAACATACATGTCGTTGAGGCAAATGAAACTGTGATGATAGGTCAGACCGTATCATTGGCATAGCCGGTAATCGTAAGCATCAAAATAGGTCCGTCTAGATAAGCTTCTAGACTTTGTTGCTATTATCCTTTATCTTTTCATCATAATTAACAGGTAATACCAGTTGGTGTGACCTTTTATAATTTGGTGGCGTTGTGGATATAAGTCGAAGGAAATTCTTTAAAGTCAGTTTGCTTGGCAGTGCTGTCTTGTTCGTTGGCAGTAGTTTATCTACTTTTGCGCTAGCAAGACTGAGTGAGGACGATTTACCTGATTTTGATTTTCTTAACGTGGCTGATGCTGAATTCTTGTTAGTGCTTGCACCGGTCATGTTAACAGCTAACTACCCAGGTTTATTAGAAAAAGAAGCCGAACATCGGTTATTAACCGCTATTGACAAACAAATTGCCGCTTTAGATGAGCATTCCCAAAAGCAATTACGACAACTGTTTGATTTATTATCCTCTTTTACATTGCGTTACCTCGCTGGCGCACCTATTAGTGATTGGGCTTTAGCATCAACTGAGCAACTCGAGAGTTTTCTACAAGGCTGGAAAACAAGCATGTTTTCATTAAAACGTAGCGGTTACGCGGCTTTAAGTAAGTTGATCACGATGAGCTGGTATATCCAACCAGAAAATTTTTTACAAGCGGGTTATCCAGGCCCTCCTAAAATAGTGCCACCGCAGGAATAAAATGTGAAAATAGTCTCCGAAATTCGTGGTATTAGTGATCCATACGCTGCTAATAAAGCACTCGTTAAGCGTACTATAAACGCTAATCAACTTGAAACAGACCATATAACTGCTGACGTTATAATCATTGGTACAGGTGCTGGTGGTGGTACTAGCGCTGAAATATTAGCCCAAGCAGGTTTAAACGTTTTGATGATAGAAGAGGGGCCATTAAAATCGACTCGTGATTTCAAAATGGATGAACAACAAGCGTATGCTGATTTATATCAAGAAAGTGCCGGACGAGCCACTAAAGATGGCGGCATTGGTATTTTACAAGGTCGCTGTGTCGGTGGAACAACGGTTGTCAATTGGACCTCTAGTTTTAGAACACCGCCATTAACGCTTGATTACTGGCAGAAAACCTTCCAGGTAAAAGGCTGTAGCACCCGTGATATGGTGCCATGGTTCGCACAAATGGAAAAACGCTTAAGCATAGCGCCATGGCAAGGCGCTAATGAAAATAATGCGGTATTAAAAGAGGGCTGTGAAAAACTCAATATTCCATGGAAAGTTATTCCACGCAATGTCAAAGGCTGTTGGAATCTAGGTTATTGCGGTATGGGCTGCCCAACTAACGCTAAACAGTCGATGTTAGTGACAACGATTCCTGATGCGCTTGAACACGGAGCTACCTTGCTCTATCAAGCCCGAGTGGAACGCTTACTTATCACCGATAAAAAAATAACGGGTGTAGAATGTATTGCCCTTGATGATAATAAGCAAAAAACGACGAAAAAAATTATAGCGAAAGCCCCTTATATTATTCTCGCGGGCGGCGCTATTAATGGTCCTGCCTTGATGTTACGTTCTAATGCGCCTGATCCAAATAACCGTATTGGTAAAAGAACCTTTTTACATCCAACGGTTTTTTCTTTTGCTCAATTTGATAAAGAAATCTCTCCCTTTTATGGTGCGCCACAAAGCATTTATAGTGATCATTTTCAATGGCAACACGGTGCTACTGGGCCATTAAGTTATAAACTAGAAGTGCCGCCATTACATCCCGCTATGTCATCAATCATGTTAATGGGGCACGGTAAAAACCATGTAAATGATATGGCTAAGCTCAACAATACCCACGCTATGTTAGCGTTGTTGCGTGATGGGTTTGATGAGGACAGCGAAGGAGCAAGTATTACCCTTTCTGATGATGGTAGCCCGATTGTAGATTATCCAATGAATGATTATTTATTTGACGGCATAAAGCGCGCTTACTTATCAATGGCTGAAATACAGTTTGCAGCGGGGGCAAAAAAAGTACGCCCAGCACACGAACATGGCCAATGGTTTGATAGTTTTGAGTCTTTTAAAGTCGGTTTTGAGCAACTCGAGCATCAAGTGAGTAATAACTTGGTAGGAAGTGCTCACGTTATGGGCGGACTCGCTATGGGTGAAAACAAAGCATTATGCGTAGTCGACAGTGACTGCAAATACCATTATTTAGACAATTTATGGGTATTTGATGGCTCTGTGTTTCCTACGTCAATTGGTACTAATCCACAGCTTTCTATTTATGCTTTAGTGTGTAAACAAGCAACCAAACTAGCCCAAAAATTGAAGAATAATTAAGCACTTTATTTTCTGGAATAGGGCAATAAAACAGCTAAACTTATGATGGGAAATAGACCGAATTATAATTATTTGCACGAGTTTCGTCATGCTGAATTCATTTCAGTATCTGTTATTTGGTTCGAAGTACAGATCCTGAAACAAGTGCAGGATGACGGAGATGTGTTCAGGATGACGGAGATGTGTTCAGGATGACGGAGTTGTGTTCAGGATGACGGAGTTGTGTTGAGGATGACGG